>NZ_JBWLPW010000002.1:0-617237 GCF_056521845.1 Pseudomonas sp. PF05
TTGATCTTGATCTTGATCTTGATCTTGATCTTGATCTTGATCTTTCGCTTGGAATTCAAGTGTCTTTGGAAAGATCGCAGCCTCGTTGCACTCGACAGCTCCTACACAGCTCCTACACAGCTCCCATACAGTTTCTTCGCAGTTTCTTCGCAGTTCCTACACAGTTCCACGCATTCGTACAACCGACAGGGAGTCACCCATGACCTTCACCGAGCCCGCAGGACGCCAGGCTGTCACCGCATACCGCACGCCATTGCGTGTCCCCGATCCCTGGCTGACATTGGCCGGCGGTATCGAGCCGCAGGTGGCGCAGTGTTTTCTGGTCAGTGCCCGCTGCGGCTGCTTCATGCAAGCGGCCCGTAGCCTCAACGTCAAGGCAACCTGGCTGCGCAAGCAGTTGGCGCAGTTGGAGACGCGGCTGCAACGCTCGCTGTTCAGCTTCCAGGGCAGCGCCTTGACTCTCACCCGTGAAGGTCGGCAGTTGCAGGCGCGATTGATCACTCTGGCCCACGAAAGTGCCCCGCCGCTGAACGATCAACCGTTGATTCGCCTCGCCGTGGCCGAGTCGATTCTGCATGACATCCTGGGCCGCGACCTGATCTCGTTGCTACGGCGCAATGCCAGCGTGCGACTGCAGATCATCACCCTGGACAGTGAACTGGCGCTGCAAGCCGTCAGCGCCGATCTGGTGCTTTGGTTGAGTGATGCCCACGTGTCGGTGTCAGGGCCGAGCTTCGCTACGTTGCCAGCGGACCGACTGGCGCGCCTGGACTATGTGCCGCACATCGCCAAGCGTTACTCACGATCGGCCACACGCCCGGATTGCCTGGACGACCTGAACGACTACATGCTGGTGCAATGGCAGACGGACCGACACGTAGATGGCTTTGCCCCGTGGAACGCCCTGATAGACCAGCGCCGGGCCGGCGTGGTGCAGGTGCAATCCTACGAATTGATGCTGGAAATGATTCGCTGCAGCGCCTGCATCGGCCTGTTGCCGCTGTACATGAGCCGTTTCGACCGAGGCCTGGTCGCCTTGCCGGAAATATTCGGTCCGTCGATGCAGCGGTACTTGTGGATGGCCGTCAATGTCCAGGCCGAAGGCTCGCCAGAGGTGCAGATGCTTCGTGAGCTGATCCATCACACGCTGGATGAGCGCCGGGATTGGTTCCAAACATAACCGAAAAAGGAAGTCTCCCTCTTGTGGGAACGAGCTTGCTCGCGATAGCGGTCTTTCATTCAACACCGACGCCGGCTGAAAGGGCCTCATCGCGAGCAGGCTCGCTCTCACAGGCTCGCCCTAGAGCCTGGCACGGCTTATAGTGATCGGCCTTGTCACGCCTCCAGGGAGGAGCCGCATGTCCGAATCATCGATCACCCTCGCACGCTTCACCGAAGCCCATATCGCCGGTGTCACCGCGCTCTACAACGATCCGGCGGTGACTCGCCAGGTGCTGCAGATGCCGTTCCAGTCCACCGAAATCTGGCGCAAGCGCCTGGCAATGGAAGACGAGCGCTTGTTGAAGCTGGTGGCCCTGCACGAGGGTGAAGTCATCGGCAACCTGGGGCTGGAGCAGTTTTCGCGCGTGCGGCGTGCCCATTGCGGCAGCCTCGGCATGGGCGTGGCTGTCGCCTGGCAGGGCAAGGGCGTGGGTTCGATGCTGCTGGCCGCCGCGCTGGAGGTCGCGGACAACTGGATGAACCTGCGGCGGGTCGAGCTGACGGTCTACGCGGACAATGAGGCGGCCATCGGGCTGTACCGCAAGTTCGGCTTCGAAACCGAAGGCCTGATGCGCGACTATGCCGTGCGTGACGGGCGCTGGGTGGACACCCTGGCGATGGCGCGGCTGCGCTGAAGGATCCGTCGCGCAGGCAAAGAGGGCTTTTACGTACGCCAACGTCTTGAACCTGTCATCATCGCGTTTCGCAGTACTCCCTTAATCGAGGACCGGCCCATGGACGACGTACAGCAATTGGGCGAGATGCTTCGTCACTACGCCGACAGCGAAGCGCACAAGAAACAATTGCACCAGGCCCAGTCGGCTGTTTGGGCCGAGCAGATCAAGGCGTTGTATGGACAAATCGAACAATGGTTGGCGCCAGTCCTGGCGCCCGGTCTTTTGACGTTGAGCCGTGAGGGGTATGTGGCTCACGGGCCGAGCGTTCCGGTAGAGGTATCCAGTTTCAAGACGGAAAAATTGACCTTGACCATTACCGGGAAACCGGTGGAGTTCGTGCCGGAGGTGATGGGCGCGGGCGGGCAGATATCCTTGTCGATCATGGGCCTTGCCGCGACCCGTCACGGCAGTATTTCCCTGGTTTGCCAACCGCCATCGACGCAATGGCAATGGCGTCGGACCAACGGCTTGAAGGACCCCGATACGTTTGCTTTCGATGCCAACTTCCTTGCACAACAATTGCAGAGCCTGATACCGCGCGAGCGCAACTGAATCATGCATTCTTTTCCGAGCAGGCAAAAACCTGCCCATCGGCTATACCTGTAGTTCCGGCCCCGCCTGGTGTGGCTTATAGGAGTGACAGCATGAAGTTTTCGTCGATGATAGGCACTGTTTGCATCGCCTCGCTCGCCTTGGCGGGTTGCTCCAGCAAAGTTACCCAGCCGGATGAGTACTCCGGGTTCCTGGGTGATTACAGCCGGCTCAAGGAGGAGAAGTCGCCGTCGGGGGCCGTGGTGATGCGTTGGGTCGATCCGAAGATCGATCCGGGCAAGTACACCAGTCTGTATATCGAGCCGACGCAGCTCTACCCCAAGCCGCAGCCGACCGCGAAGATCCCCCAGGCCACGCTGTCGGGCATCACCGCTTATTACGACCAGGCCCTCAAGCGCGAAGCGGGGAAATCCTTGCCCTTGGCGACCAGTCCAGGGCCGGGCGTTCTGGTGATGCGGGCGGCCATCACCGCTGTCAGCAGCAAGACCGAAGGCTTGAAACCGTATGAGGTGATCCCGATTGCGCTGGTGGCGGCCGCTGTCAGCACGGCCAGCGGCATTCGCGACCAGGAAACCACCCTGGGTACCGAAGCGGTTTTTCTCGACGGCGGCAACAACGCGGTGGTCGCACAAGTGGTGCGCAAAGGCACGGGCAAGCCGCTGTCCAACGAGTCCCAGGTGATGAAGCCCGATGACGTCAAAGGGGTCATCGATGGCTGGGCGTCGGATTTGCATCAGTCGTTTCTGAAATTCAAGGCCAAATAGCCACGAATCCCCCTATGGGAGCGGAGCCATGCAGGAGCCATGTAGGAGCCATGTAGGAGCCATGTAGGAGCTGTCGAGTGCAACGAGGCTGCGATCTTTCCAAAGACACTTGAATCCCAAGTGAAAGATCAAAAGATCAAAAGATCAAAAGATCGCAGCCTTCGCCAGCGCCCACACAGGATGGCGAAGCTACGACTTTTTATGTCCAGCGGTAGGTCGCGCAGGCATTTCGTGGTTAACTCCGGCCTCACCATTTTCAAACCTGTCAGAAGGAATCCGTTCATGGCTCAAGTCACCCTCAAAGGCAACCCGGTCCAAGTCAACGGCCAGTTGCCACAAGCCGGTTCCAAGGCGCCAGCCTTTTCCCTGGTTGCCGGCAATCTGTCGGACGTTTCCCTGAAAGACTTCGCCGGCAAGCGCAAAGTGCTGAACATCTTCCCAAGCGTCGACACGCCGACTTGCGCCACCTCCGTGCGCAAGTTCAATGCCCAGGCCAATGATCTGACCAACACTGTGGTGCTGTGCATCTCCGCCGACCTGCCATTCGCCCAGGCGCGTTTCTGCGGCGCCGAAGGCCTGGAAAACGTCCAGAACCTGTCGACCCTGCGCGGCGCCGAGTTCATCCAGGACTATGGCGTGGCAATTGCTGATGGCCCGTTGAAAGGCCTGACCGCCCGTGCCGTGGTGGTGCTGGACGAAAACGACACTGTGCTGCACAGCGAACTGGTCAAGGAAATTGGTGAGGAGCCGAACTACGACGCTGCGCTGGCCGTTCTGAAATAAGGTATTTATTACAATTGTTAACGGCCTGGCCCTGTCCAGGCCGTTTTCTTTTGTGCTTCAAGGCGTTAGCCGACTATGTGCCAGATAAGCCCAACGTAAATTGCCGGTAAAGGCGCTTTGCTAAACACCCGTCAGTGCTTATCGTTCAGCCTCCCGTAAAAGAAGTCCACGCGCCCAATGGTTGATCACTCCATGCAATCCTCTGTTTCCCGCAATTCCCTTCGCTGGCTGTTTGGCCTGTTCATCGTATTGGTCGTCGCGGCGCTAGCCTGGAAGTTCTGGCCCAGTGGCTCGGCGCAGAAGCCTGGAGCAGGGGAGAAAGCGGCGGCGGGGCACGTGGGGCGCTCGGGCAGCATGCGGCCAGGGTTCGGTGGGGCGACGGGGCCGATTCCGGTGCGGGTGGCGCCGGCGGTGACCGGCGATTTCCCGCTGTACTTCAAGGCGTTGGGCACGGTCACGGCCCTCAATACCATCAATGTGCGCAGCCGCGTGGGTGGCGAACTGGTCAAGATCGCCTTCGAAGAGGGGCAAATGGTCAAGGCCGGGGACCTGCTGGCCGAGATCGACCCGCGTCCGTACCAGAACGCCTTGCTCCAGGCCGAAGGCACGCTGTTGCAGAACCAGGCCCAGTTGAAAAACGCCCAGGTAGACCTTGAGCGGTATCGCGGCCTGTACGCTGAAGACAGTATTGCCAAGCAGACCCTCGACACCGCCGCCGCGCTGGTGGGGCAGTACCAGGGCACGGTCAAGACCAACCAGGCGGCGGTCAATGACGCCAAGCTCAACCTCGAATTCACCAAGATCCGCGCGCCCATCTCCGGGCGGGTCGGCCTGCGGCAACTGGACACCGGCAACCTGGTGGCGGCCAACGACACCACGTCCCTGGCGGTCATCACCCAGACCCAACCCATCAACGTCGTGTTCACCCTGCCGGAAAACAACCTCGACACGGTGCTCGCCCGTTACCGCAGCGGGGCGAAACTGCCCGTCGAAGCCTGGGACCGGAGCGATGTGAAACTGCAGGCCAGCGGTGTGCTGCAAAGCCTGGACAACCAGATTGATATCACCACCGGCACCTTGAAGTTCAAGGCCCGCTACGAGAACCGCGACCAGTCGCTGTTCCCCAACCAGTTTGTCAATGTCCGCCTGCTGGCGGACACCCTCAAAGGCGTGACCCTGGCGCCGACGGCGGCCATCCAGTTCGGCACCAACGGCACCTTCGTCTATGCCCTGGATGGCGACAAGAAGGTCACCATCAAAAAACTGAAGATCGGTGCCAGCGACGGCGCGAACACCGTGGTCACCGAAGGTTTGGCCGCCGGTGACCGGGTGGTGCTCGAAGGCACCGATCGCTTGAAGGAAGGCAGTGAAGTAGAAGTGGTCAGCGACAGCCAGGCAGTGCCTGCCACGCCGACCGAACACTTGCAGGGCAAGTCCGCAGCGGTGCCCACTGAGCCGGTCGCGGCTGACAAGGCGAAAAAGGGCGGCGCATGAATCTCTCGCGGCTGTTCATCCTTCGCCCGGTCGCCACCACCCTGAGCATGCTGGCGATCATCCTGGCCGGCCTGATCGCCTATCGGCTGCTGCCGGTGTCGGCATTGCCCCAGGTCGATTACCCGACCATCCGTGTGATGACCCTGTACCCGGGCGCCAGCCCCGATGTGATGACCAGCGCGGTGACCGCGCCCCTGGAGCGCCAGTTCGGGCAGATGCCGGGCCTGACGCAGATGGCCTCCACCAGTTCCGGTGGCGCCTCGGTGATTACCCTGCGCTTCAACCTCGACATCAACATGGACGTCGCCGAGCAGCAGGTGCAGGCCGCGATCAATGCGGCCACCAACCTGCTGCCCAAGGACCTGCCGGCGCCGCCGGTGTACAACAAGGTCAACCCGGCCGACACCCCGGTGCTGACCCTGGCTATCACCTCCAAGACCATGCTGCTGCCCAAGCTCAACGACTTGGTGGACACCCGCATGGCGCAGAAAATCGCCCAGATCAGCGGCGTCGGCATGGTCAGCATCGCCGGTGGCCAGCGCCAGGCCGTGCGAATCAAGGTCAACCCCGAGGCCCTGGCGGCCAACGGCCTGAACCTGGCCGATGTGCGCACGTTGATCGGTGCTTCCAACGTCAACCAGCCCAAGGGCAACTTCGATGGCCCGACCCGGGTCTCGATGCTCGACGCCAACGACCAGTTGACCTCGCCCAAGGACTACGCCGAACTGATCCTGGCCTATGCCAACGGTGCGCCGCTGCGGCTCAAGGACGTGGCGCAGATCGTCGACGGCGCCGAAAACGAACGCCTTGCCGCCTGGGCCAACGAAAACCAGGCCGTGCTGCTGAACATCCAGCGCCAGCCGGGAGCCAACGTCATCGAAGTGGTGGATCGGATCAAGGCCCTGCTGCCAAGCATCACTGACAACCTGCCGGCCGGCCTGGACGTCACTGTGCTGACCGACCGTACCCAGACCATCCGCGCGTCGGTCACCGACGTGCAGCATGAATTGCTGATCGCCATCGCCCTGGTGGTCATGGTGACGTTCCTGTTCCTGCGTCGTGTCAGCGCCACCATCATTCCCTCGGTGGCCGTGCCGTTGTCGCTGATCGGCACCTTCGGTGTGATGTACCTGGCTGGTTTCTCCATCAACAACCTGACCTTGATGGCCCTGACGATTGCCACCGGTTTCGTGGTGGACGATGCCATCGTCATGCTGGAGAACATCGCCCGTTTCATCGAGGAGGGCGACAGTCCGCTGCAGGCCGCGCTCAAAGGCGCGAAGCAGATCGGCTTCACGCTGATTTCCCTGACGCTGTCGCTGATCGCCGTGCTGATCCCGTTGCTGTTCATGGCCGATGTCGTGGGGCGGTTGTTCCGCGAGTTCGCCATCACCCTGGCTGTGGCCATCCTGATTTCCCTGGTGGTGTCCCTGACCCTGACACCAATGATGTGTGCCCGCTTGCTCAAGCGTGAACCCAAGGAAGCGGAGCAGGGCCGTTTCTACCGCGCCAGCGGCGCCTGGATCGACTGGTTGATCGCCGCCTACGGACGCAAGTTGCAGTGGGTGCTCAAGCATCAGCCGCTGACCCTGCTGGTGGCGGTGGGCAGCCTGGTGTTGACGGTGGTGCTGTACCTGGCCGTGCCCAAGGGGTTCTTTCCGGTGCAGGACACCGGGGTGATCCAGGGCATTTCCGAGGCGCCGCAATCGATCTCCTTTGCCGCCATGAGCGAGCGTCAGCAACAACTGGCGAAAGTGATCCTGGCGGACCCGGCGGTGCAGAGCCTGTCGTCCTACATCGGTGTGGACGGCGACAACGCCACGCTCAACAGCGGTCGCCTGCTGATCAACCTCAAACCCCACAGCGAACGGGATGACAGCGCCACCGAGATCATTGCCCGCTTGCAACCGCAACTGGATCGGCTGGTGGGCATTCGCCTGTTCATGCAGCCGGTGCAGGACCTGACCATCGAAGATCGGGTCAGCCGGACCCAATACCAGTTCAGCCTGTCGTCGCCGGACGCCGAATTGCTCAGCCTGTGGAGCGGGCGCCTGGTTGAAGCCCTGGCCCAACAGGCGGAGCTGACCGATGTGGCCAGCGACCTGCAGGACAAGGGCCTGCAGGTCTACCTGGTGATCGACCGCGATGCTGCCTCGCGCCTGGGCGTCTCGGTGTCGAACATCACCGATGCGCTGTATGACGCCTTCGGCCAGCGGCAGATATCCACCATCTACACCCAGGCCAGCCAGTACCGCGTGGTGTTGCAGGCCCAGGCCGGGGAGCGGATCGGGCCGCAGGCGCTGGACCAGATTCACGTCAAGACCACCGACGGCGGGCAGGTGCGGCTGTCGAGCCTGGCCCGGGTCGAAGAACGCCAGGCGCAACTGGCGATTGCCCACATCGGCCAGTTCCCGGCGGTGATGATGTCGTTCAACCTTGCGCCGGGCGTGGCCCTGGGGCACGCGGTGGATCTGATCGAAAAGGTCCAGCGGGACATCGGCATGCCGGTGGGCGTGCAGACCGAGTTCCAGGGCGCAGCCCAGGCATTCCAGGCGTCGCTGTCGAGTACCTTGCTGCTGATCCTGGCGGCGGTGGTGACCATGTACATCGTCCTGGGCGTGCTGTACGAGAGCTACATCCACCCGATCACCATTCTTTCAACCTTGCCCTCGGCGGCCATCGGCGCCTTGCTGGCCTTGATCCTCAGCGGCAATGACCTGGGCATGATCGCGATCATCGGCATTATTCTGCTGATCGGCATCGTCAAGAAGAACGCGATCATGATGATCGACTTTGCCCTCGACGCCGAACGCAACCAGGGCATGGACCCACAGACGGCGATCTACCAGGCTGCATTGCTGCGCTTCCGTCCGATCCTGATGACCACCCTGGCGGCCTTGTTCGGCGCGATACCGCTGATGTTCGCCACCGGTTCCGGCGCCGAACTGCGCCAGCCCCTGGGCTTGGTGATGGTCGGTGGGTTGTTGGTGAGCCAGGTGTTGACGTTGTTCACCACCCCGGTGATCTACCTGTATTTCGATCGGCTGGGACGGCGGTTTGCCAGGCCTGATGCGAATGAGGTGCAGGTATGACCTCTTCCCTGGAATGCAGCGGGTTTTTGTGGCGAGGGGATTTATCCCCGCTTGAGTGCGCAGCACTCACCGAAGGGGCTGCTGCGCACCCCCGCGGGGATAAATCCCCTCGCCACAAAAGCCCAGCTACTACTATCGGTTTGTCATGTGCAGTCCGGAGCTTGTGCCGATGAACCTCTCCGGCCCATTCATCAAGCGTCCGGTCGCGACCATGCTCCTGAGCTTCGCCATCATACTGCTCGGTGGTGTGAGCTTCGGGCTGCTGCCGGTTGCGCCGCTGCCGCAAATGGATTTCCCGGTGATCGTGGTCCAGGCCAACCTGCCCGGGGCCAGCCCCGAGGTAATGGCTTCGACGGTGGCTACGCCCCTGGAGCGCTCCTTCGGCGCCATCGCCGGGGTCAACACCATGAGCAGCCGCTCCAGCCAGGGCTCTACCCGCGTCATCCTGCAATTTGACCTGGACCGTGACATCAACGGTGCCGCCCGGGAAGTGCAGGCGGCCATCAATGCCTCGCGCAACCTGTTGCCCAGCGGCATGCGCAGCATGCCGACCTATAAGAAGGTCAACCCGTCCCAGGCGCCGATCATGGTGCTGTCGCTGACCTCGGATGTGTTGAAAAAAGGCCAGCTCTACGACCTGGCCTCGACCATCCTGTCCCAGAGCCTGTCCCAGGTGTCGGGCGTCGGCGAAGTGCAGATCGGCGGCAGCTCGTTGCCGGCGGTGCGCATCGAACTGGAGCCGCAGTTGCTCAACCAGTACGGCGTGGCCCTCGATGACGTGCGCACCGCCGTTGCCGATAGCAACGTGCGCCGGCCCAAGGGGTCGGTAGAGGACGATCAGCGCATGTGGCAGGTCCAGGCCAACGACCAGTTGGAAAAGGCCAAGGACTACGAAACGCTGATCATCCGCTACCAGGACGGCTCGGTATTGCGGCTCAAGGACGTGGCGAAAGTCACCGACAGCGTCGAGGATCGCTACAACAGCGGGTTCTTCAACAACGATGCCGCCGTGTTGCTGGTGATCAACCGCCAGGCCGGGGCCAACATCATCGAGACGGTCAATGAGATCAAGGCGCAGCTGCCGGCGTTGCAGGCCGTGCTGCCGGCCAGCGTCAAGCTGAACCTGGCGATGGACCGTTCGCCAGTGATCAAGGCCACCCTGCATGAAGCGGAAATGACCTTGCTGATCGCCGTGGCCCTGGTGGTGCTGGTGGTGTTCCTGTTCCTCGGCAACTTCCGCGCCTCGCTGATCCCGACCCTGGCGGTGCCGGTGTCGCTGGTGGGCACGTTTGCGGTGATGTACCTGTACGGTTTCTCCCTGAACAACCTGTCGTTGATGGCGTTGATCCTGGCGACCGGCCTGGTGGTGGACGATGCCATCGTGGTGCTGGAGAACATCTCCCGGCATATCGACGAAGGTATGCCACCGATGAAGGCCGCATACCGGGGAGCCGAGGAGGTGGGCTTTACCCTGCTGTCGATGAACGTCTCGCTGGTGGTGGTGTTCCTGTCGATCCTGTTCATGGGCGGGATCATCGCGAGCCTGTTTCGCGAATTTTCCATCACCCTGGCGGCGTCCATCGTGGTTTCGCTGGTGGTCTCGCTGACCCTCACGCCGATGCTCTGCGCCCGCTGGCTCAAGCCTCACGTGCCGGGGCAGGAAAACCGCTTGCAGCGCTGGAGCCAGCGGCTCAATGAGTGGATGGTCCGTGGCTATGCCAGCAGCCTGGACTGGGTGCTGCGTCATCGCCGCCTGACCTTGCTGAGCCTGCTGGTGACCATCGGCGTGAACGTTGCGCTGTATGTGGTGGTGCCGAAAACCTTCATGCCGCAGCAGGACACCGGTCAGTTGATCGGTTTCGTGCGTGGCGACGACGGGCTGTCGTTCAACGTGATGCAGCCGAAGATGGAAATCTTCCGCCGCGCCGTGCTCAAGGACGAGGCGGTGCAAAGCGTCGCCGGTTTCATCGGTGGCAACAACGGCACCAACAACGCTTTCATGCTGGTGCGCCTCAAACCGATCAAGGAGCGTAATATTTCTGCACAAAAGGTCATCGAGCGCCTTCGTAAAGAAATGCCCAAGGTCCCCGGCGCTCAGCTGATGTTAATGGCCGACCAGGACCTGCAGTTCGGTGGCGGTCGCGAGCAGACCACCTCGCAGTATTCCTACATCCTGCAAAGCGCCGACCTGGCGTCGCTGCGTACCTGGTATCCCAAGGTCGTGGCGGCCTTCCGGGCCTTGCCGGAACTGACCGCCATCGACGCCCGTGACGGTGGTGGGGCACAGCAGGTGACGCTGATGGTGGACCGCGACCAGGCCAAGCGCCTGGGCATCGACATGGACATGGTTACTGCAGTGCTCAACAACGCCTATAGCCAGCGGCAGATCTCGACCATCTACGACAGCCTCAACCAATACCAAGTGGTGATGGAGGTCAATCCCAAGTATGCCCAGGACCCGAGTACCCTCGAGCAGGTCCAGGTGATCACCGCCGATGGCGCGCGCGTACCGCTGTCGGCCATAGCACACTATGAGAAAAGCCTGGAGGACGACCGGGTCAGCCATGAAGGCCAGTTTGCTTCCGAGGACATTTCCTTCGACATGGCCGAAGGCGTCACGGTAGAGCAGGGCACCGCGGCCATCGAGCGGGCGATCGCCAAGCTTGGCATGCCCGAGGATGTCATCGCGAAAATGGCCGGCACCGCCGATGCGTTCGCCGCCACCCAGAAGAGCCAGCCGTTCATGATCCTCGGAGCATTGCTGGCGGTGTACCTGGTGCTGGGGGTGTTGTATGAAAGCTACATCCATCCGTTGACCATCCTGTCCACGTTGCCATCGGCTGGGGTCGGCGCGTTGCTGTCGATCTATGCGCTGGGTGGCGAGTTCAGCCTGATCTCGCTGTTGGGGCTGTTTCTGCTGATCGGCGTGGTGAAGAAAAACGCCATTCTGATGATCGATCTGGCGCTGCAACTGGAACGTGCCGGGCAGACGCCGCAGGAGTCGATCCGCAGTGCTTGCCTGCTGCGGTTGCGGCCGATCCTGATGACCACGCTGGCGGCGATCCTTGGCGCCTTGCCGCTGTTGCTCGGCACTGCCGAGGGCTCGGAAATGCGCCAGCCACTGGGCCTGACCATCATTGGTGGGTTGGTGTTCAGCCAGGTACTGACGCTCTACACCACCCCGGTGGTTTACCTTTATCTCGACAAACTGCGCCATCGCTTCAATCGCTGGCGCGGCGTGCGCACTGATGCTGCCCTGGAAACTCCGCTATGACCGACCGTTCGCCTTTCAATCTTGCCGCGACGCTGGCAACCGCCCGTGGCTCGCGGGTGCTGAGCCTGGTGCTGTGCGTGGCGATGCTCAGCGCCTGCGCCGTCGGGCCGGATTATCAACGTCCCCAGGCTGCCGCCCCGGTGCAATACAAGGAAGCCCAGGGTTGGCGACAGGCCAATCCCAGCGATGCAATGGCCAGGGGCGCCTGGTGGGAGTTGTACGGCGATGCGCAACTCAATGGCCTGGTGGACCAGCTCAATACGTCCAACCAGACCGTGGCCCAGGCCGCCGCCCAATACCGGCAAGCCCGGGCGTTGGTGCGCAATGCCCGTGGCGCATTTTTCCCCACCGTCGACCTGACCGTTGGCAAGACGCGCTCCAGCCAGGGCACCGGCAGCAGCAGTTCGAGCCTGAGCAGTTCATCCAGCGGCATTCGCGACACCTACAACGCCCAGGCTGGCGTCAGTTGGGAGGCGGATGTATGGGGCAAGTTGCGCCGCACCCTGGAAGCTGACGAGGCGAGCGCGCAAGCCAGTTTTGCCGACCTGGCGGCGATGCGCCTGAGCCAGCAATCGGAACTGGTGCAGAATTACTTGCAGTTGCGGGTGATCGATGAACAGAAGCGTCTGTTGCAGACCACGGTCGACAACTATCAGCGCTCCCTGAAAATGACCGAAAACCAGTACCGTGCCGGGGTGTCCGGCAAGGACGCGGTGGCCCAGGCACAGAACCAGCTCAAGACCGCCCAGGGCGACCTGATCGACCTGATCTGGCAACGGGCCCAGTTTGAAAACGCCATCGCCGTGCTGATCGGCCTGCCGCCGGCCGAGTTCAACCTGGCCGAGACCCAGGACATCCCGTCGCTGCCGCAGATCCCGGTGGCGCTGCCTTCGCAGTTGCTCGAACGCCGGCCGGATATCGCCTCGGCAGAACGCTCGGTGATGGCCGCCAACGCCAACATCGGGGTCGCCAAGGCCGCGTATTACCCGGACCTGACCCTGAGCCTCAGTGGCGGCTACAGCAGCAGTACCTACGACAACTGGGTGAGCGTGCCGAACCGCTTCTGGTCGGTAGGGCCACAATTGGCGATGACGCTGTTCGATGGTGGCCAGCGTTCGGCAGAGGTCGACCGTACTGTCGCGGCCTACGACCAGACCGTCGCCACCTATCGCCAGACCGTGCTCGACGGCTTGCGCGAGGTAGAAAACTACATGATCCAGCTCAAGGTGCTGGAAGACGAAGCCCGCGTGCGCCAGGAAGCCCTGGACGCCGCCCGGGAATCCCTGCGCCTGACGCAGAACCAGTACAAGGCAGGGTTGATTGCCTACCTCGATGTCGTGACCGTCCAGGCCACGGCCTTGAGCAATGAACGCAGTGTGCTGAGCCTGCAGCAGAGCCGCCTGATTGCCAGTGTGCAGTTGATTGCGGCGCTGGGGGGTGGTTGGGACGGGCAGTTGCAGGCGCAGGCGCACGAGAAGCCCTGATCACTGTTGATGGGGTAAGCCTTGCTCCCACAGGGTTCCCCATTTTCAATAAAGACTTCCGTGGTCATGTCGGCGGTCAGTCCCGCTTTTGGCCGATGCACTGCCTACGTCCTGTCGCGATGGCTTGTTATAGTTCGAGCCTCTTTTCAGCCGGTAAAGGATCACTGCCATGTCGCAATACCAAGCGTTCAATGTCGAACTTGCAGACAACATTGCCCATGTGCAGATCAATCGCCCGGAAAAGATCAATTCGATGAACGCCGCGTTCTGGAGCGAGATCATCGATATCTTCCAATGGATCGACGACACCGATGCCGTGCGGGTGGTGGTGTTGAGCGGCGCCGGCAAGCATTTTTCCTCAGGGATCGACCTGATGATGCTGGCGGGCGTGGCCAACGAGCTGGGCAAGGACGTCGGGCGCAATGCACGCCTGCTGCGACGCAAGATCCTGCAACTGCAAGCCTCGTTCAACGCCGTGGACAACTGCCGCAAACCCGTGATCGCGGCGATCCAGGGCTACTGCCTGGGCGGGGCCATCGACCTGATTGCCGCCTGCGACATGCGTTACGCGGCCCAGGACGCCCAGTTCTCCATCAAGGAAATCGATATCGGCATGGCCGCCGATGTTGGCACATTGCAACGCTTGCCCCGAATCATCGGGGACGGCATGCTGCGTGAACTCGCTTATACGGGGCGCACCTTCGGTGCCGACGAAGCGCGCAGCATCGGCTTGGTCAATCGTGTCTACAGTGATACCGCCAGCCTGCTCGACGGCGTAATGGACATCGCCCGGGAAATCGCCGCCAAGTCGCCGATTGCCGTGACCGGCACCAAGGAAATGATCAGCTACATGCGCGACCACCGCATCGACGACGGCCTGGAATACGTCGCCACCTGGAACGCCGCCATGTTGCAATCGACCGACCTGCGCGTGGCCATGGCCGCCCATATGAGCAAACAGAAACCTGAATTTCAGGATTGATCGACCATGATTTCACGCTGGACCACCGCAGTACTCGATACCGCTCTTGCTGGTGGCTGGGCCGTCGCCCGTAGCCCTGAGGGCTTTCTGTTCGATGACAACGGCGCGCTGTTTCCCCGCGAATGGCTCAAGCGCCAGGATTTGTCGATCCTCGCCGAGCACGGCATCGGTCACCTGGATGGCGAGCCGGTCTACCTGCTGGAATTGCACAGCCCGCTGGACATCCCTGGCTGTAACTGGAAAGGCCTGCGGGCGTTCATGCTCGAGGAGGACCACACGCTGTACAAAGTGCTGGGTTATGCCGCGCAGGTCGGCACCTGGGCCCGGGAGCATCGTTTCTGTGGCAGTTGCGGCACGCGCATGGACCAGATTCCGTTGGAGCGGGCCATGTATTGCGAGGCCTGTGAGCTGCGGCACTATCCGCGGATTTCACCGAGCATGATCGTGCTGATCACTCGAGGCGATGAAGTCCTGCTGGCCCGTTCGCCGCGTTTCGTCCCGGGCGTCTACAGCACCCTGGCGGGGTTTGCCGAACCGGGCGAGTCGGCCGAGGATTGCCTGGTGCGAGAGGTGCGCGAGGAAGTCAGCATCGAGGTGAAGAACATCCAGTACATGGGCAGCCAGTGCTGGCCGTTCCCCCATTCGATGATGCTGGGTTTCCACGCTGAATACGCCAGTGGCGACATCGTGCCCCAGGAAGATGAAATCGAGGACGCCCAGTGGTTCAACGTCCATGACCTGCCACCGCTGCCGGCCTCGCGCTCCATTGCCCGCTACCTGATCGACCTGTATGTGGCGCGGCGCCTAGGCCATGCTGAACCAGTGCTGCCAGGCTAGGCGCACAGTCAAGCCGAGCACCACGGTGATGAACACCGGTCGGATGAATTTCGCGCCGCCGCTGATGGCGGTGCGAGCGCCGAAGAACGCGCCGATCATCACCGACAGGCCCATGCTCAGGCCGATGACCCAGTCCACTTGCCCGGAAAAGATGAACACCGACAGCGCCGCGATGTTGCTGACGAAATTCATGCTGCGGGCCACGCCACTGGCCTTGACCAGGTCGATGGGGTAGAGCAGCAGGCTGCTGACCGTCCAGAATGCCCCGGTACCCGGCCCGGCCACGCCGTCATAGAAACCCAGGCTGAAGCCTTGGGGCGATTGCCATGTCTTCTTGATCGGCGCGTCACTGTCCAGCGGTGCCTTGGGCGTGCCGCCGAACAACAGGTACAGACCGCAGGCGAAGACGATCACTGGCAGCATCTTGTTCAGCCACTCGGCAGGCAGGTAATGGGCGACGATAGCGCCGGTCAGGGCCCCGACCAGGGTGCCGACGAGGGCGTGGGTCCATTGCCTTGGGTGGAACAACTTGCGCTTGTAGAAGGTGAAGCTGGCCGTCGCCGAGCCGAAGGTCGAACTGAGTTTGTTGGTCCCCAGGACCAGATGAGGCGGCAAGCCTGCCGTCAGCAGGGCTGGCGTGGTCAGCAACCCACCGCCACCGGCAATGGCATCGATGAAACCGGCAATGAACGCGACAACAGCAAGGATAGCGAGGGTAGTGAGGTCAACGCTGAGTTCAAAAGGCATGAAATAGGCTTATTTGGCAGGTCGCAGAAGGGCTGCGGGGAGGGCCGGTATGTTACCCATAATGGTGCAGGGCTGCGACAGCCGGTTGGGGCGTTGCACTGTAAGATCCCACAACCCCACAAATCGCCCGTGGCGTGGGAGCCTGCTCTCGCTGGGCTGCGCAGCAGTCCCAAAAGGCTTCCTGATATCTGCCTGGCACACCGAGACCGCTGGACGATTTTTTTTTGAAATCAAGGGGTTGTCAGCCTAGGCAAATGAGTACATAATTGCGCCCATCGAACGCACTGGGACGTAAAAAATCTCAATGTTTTCAAGGAGATAGCGGCGCCTAGATGCCCTGTATCCTGATCAGGTTTGTACCGCGGTTGATGTGGCTGCATTGCATCAAACGTTCTGAGGCCGAATAGCAAAATGGTTATGCAGTGGATTGCAAATCCACCTACGCCGGTTCGATTCCGACTTCGGCCTCCACTTTTAAAAAGCTCTGTAGATCTATGATTTACAGAGCTTTTTTATTTTCGAAGCATTGAAAGCTTTTGTATTGAAAAGGGCATGAGCTACCTTGCTTCGCAGGGGAGGGATGTATATATTCCCCCTCTTGCTGCACCAGCCAGAACATCGGCCACTGGATTTTGCCGACGTTCCCAAGGCTAACCGCGCTACCGCCCGAATGGCGAAACTGGTAGACGCATGGGACTTAAAATCCCCCGCTCGTAAGGGCGTGCCGGTTCGATTCCGGCTTCGGGCACCATCTAAAATCAAGGGTTTGCGAGCGAAAGCTAATGCAAACCCTTGTTCGTTTCCGCTTCTGAAAACTGCTGCGGAAGCGGAGTCCAAGCCTGCGGGTATTTTCAAGCGCAAGCCTCTACACTCGGCGTTGAGATTAGCAAGGTGAGTGGCTGGTGGTTACGTCCTCCAGCCCTTGCCCAGTACGCTAATCCTTTGACCATGGAGAGGTAACGCGTGAAAACGATCGCAACGATGAGTCTGTTGGCCTTGATGAGCAGCAGCGCTGTATGCGCTGGGGAGACAACCTCCGTTGATGGGAAAACGCTGGCCGTGAACTTTGGCGAGCCGACCGTCAAGCAGGTTCTGCACTATCGGAAAATGTACGATAAGAAGCCCTTTCCCGACGCGGAAATTTATTACTACAGCAACGGTTTGTACAAAATCATCTCTCAGGGAGAAAATCATTACGGTGTCTACGTCTTGCAGGGCCAGCACACCGACGAGACATACACCGTAAAGTTCATCTCCCTGCCTTCCGCTGACTGGGGCAATAAAACAGCGTATCACCAGCTCACCTTTATTCGAGGTGATGCACAAAACGTATTTATCCAGAACGCAATTGTCGACACCGGCGAGGCGATAGCCCAGCAGAACGGGACCTATACGCAGGAAGAAAATACCGTGGTCAATCCGATCAGCACCGCCTGGCAGAAAAAGTGAGCCCGTTGCCCTCAGCGGTTTGATGGCAGATTTCGGGCAATTTTTTGATCATCTAGTATTTATAAAACAATAGGTTGCATGATATTTCTCATGCAACCTATCCGGTGTTGGTCATCAGTGCCGGTGCCTCACAACCGTCGCCGAAACGCCTCGAGAATGTCCCTCATCCCCTTTTTCATTTGCAGCTGGGTAATGGCGTCCAACGGATGCCAGAGGCAATCGCTGATTTCATTCTGTGGCTTGGCCACCGTCGAGTCGCTGACCGATGCTTCGAACACATGATGTTCGGTTTGCCCGTCATTGACTCGCATCAAGTAGAGCAGATTCTCGACGTCCAGCCCGGTTTCCTCTGCCAATTCCCGGACGGCGGCCCCGGCATGGGTTTCGCCGCGCTCGACGGTACCGCCCGGCAACGCCCAACGGCTATTGGCTTTACGCACCAGCAAGATGTGGCGATTTTCCTCGCAGATGACGGTCGCTCGAATTTTCATGGCCGTGCTCGATCAGTGACTGTCATTAGATTGAAATATAACTGCAATATTTGAGCCTGGCATTATCTGCTTCGTTCAATGGCAGGTTTTTCAAGGTCTTATCCCTTACGACCACGACAGAGCGGGAAAGACTGAGCTTTTTTTAAACAGTCATCGCTCCAGCCCTCTGTCCAACCGCCAGCGCCAAGCTTTCGACCGGTTATCGCCTCAAATTGAATCAGCTTCAAAAAAATGAATCCATGTTGGGTGCACTGGCCGGCCCCGTAGGGGAAGGAAGCGAGAAATGACCACCGTTGAAGACTTCAAGATTAAATCCCACGAGCTCCTGGTGGAGCTCGATACGGCAACATCGGAGATGATGAAACTCATATGTGTCCATCAAATGAGCGGATCGACCTGGGATGAAGCAGTCCAGCGTCAACATGAAGCCTATGAGCAGTGGGTTGCTTATCTGAACGAGCGGGGATAAGTGCGGGGGCAATTTCTTTGAACGGCGCCTCGACGGCTATGCCTAATCCTTAGACCAACAAGAGGATTAGGCCATGTCTGAATTAGCCAGTTATTTCTGGATCGCTGTTGCGGTGCTTTTGCTGCTCGTCGATTTGTGGGCGATTGTCAGCGTCTTTCGAAGCGACAAGTCGGCCGGTACCAAGGCTGGATGGGCCCTGTTGCTGATCATTCTGCCGGTTTTGGGCCTGGTCATCTGGGGGGTAGCCGGCCCTCGCGGCGTCAAGGAAGGGCCGTCATCGCCGGAGCACAGCAAAGGTTAGCCAGGAAGCGGCTGTACGGGCCGTCCTTTCATTGGTTGGTCCAATCGCCGCCGGTGGTTTCGCAATCCTCCTGGGCCTGCTGTAGCTGCTCGATACTGTAGTAGTACCAGGTCACCTTTGCATTGTCGGGAAGGTTGGCTGACCCGCCGTGCTTGTCCCTGCTGGTTGAGTGCGGGTTGGCCAACGCTTCCTGGGTCAGCCTCGCCTGGCATGTCGCTACGTAACCCTCGGCGCAACGTTCGACCTTACGCTTTTGGGTTGTGAGCATTCCCTTGCTTTCATTGCTGCACGACCAATCGAGGGTTTCGGTGGGGATGCCTTTGTATTCGTAACAGCTGTGGTTTTCGATCACTGGAACGGCCTGGCTTTGGGATCGAGTGATGACGTCGCAGCCTTGGGCCAGGACGGCGGTGGGGCTTGCACAAACGATCAACAACAGGATTCTGGCATTCATGAGTTTCTCCCTTCGCGGTTTCTGCACCGGTGCCTATCCATTTCGAGGTGCAAAAAAAGCCCGCGTTCCATCAGTTTTCCAACCGGTAGAACTCAGGGGGAACAGCCAGGCGCTGCGCGTCAGCGGAACTTGGGCAGAGGGGGCTCGGCAGGCTTGAGCGCCGTTAGCGCGCTTTGGATCGACGGGGCGTCTTTGTCGATGTCGTTGAGCCGGTCCCGGATGCGCACTGCGGTGGGATGCCCGCCTTGGTGGTCGACCCAATCGGCAATTTCCTTGCAGGCTGCCGTGAGCCTGGTCTGACGCGATTCCAGCAAGGTGAGCAGGGTGGTGATGGACTCTTTTTCGGACATGTCACACCTCCATTCAGGGTTGATGAGACAGCACAAGACCCGCCAGGGGCGGGCCATGCCGTGGTTTAAGCGTAGTTGAGTTATTCAAGCTCTGTGGAAGAATCCGGCGCCCGGCTAGACAGCCGGTGCGCCGGAAACAATGCAAGTGGCGTTAGCCGGACTCCTTGACCCAGGACGGCGTGACGCTCGCCCGCCAACGCACGTCGGTAATACCGTATTTTTCAGCAAGGGGTTTGGAGACCCGCTTGACCTTCTCTCTCCCGAATTTCGGTATGCGCCCGACCCCCGCGTCGCAACTGGCCCAATGCCAAGCCTCGGAGTTATTCATCACTTCAGCGCGAATAATGAATGACTTGGGCTCGCCATGGAGCATGTAGTCAATGATGTAAAGCGATGGCCCGCCCATAAATCCTCCCTAATTAGTTCTATACGGATGGATACAAAGGCACTCGGAAAATTCCATCGAATTTCCAGATGGTTAAATTGATGCCGCCCAGGCTCAAGCTCGGGGCAACGGAAATATTTGCAACCAGCCGGAACTCACGGCAAGGAACCAAACCCGGTTACCCTTCTCCAAGGTGAGCTTCAACACCGTAGGCCAGGGATCAAAGGCGACGCAGTGCGGCATCAACAAAAGGCACAACATGAAAAACACCGCCAGGGTGCTGTTCATTGCAGCCCTCGCCATCGGTTTGTCGGGCTGCATTGGCGCGCCCATCGAACTGACGCCGCAAACCGAGCAACGCTTGCGTGAACAACCTCCGATCCGTTTCCTGCTGACATTCGATGATGGGCCCAGCGCCTCGTCTATCTGGAACCCTAGCCTGGAGGTGCTCGACGCACTCGCAGACAACCCGGTACAGCCCGGTATCAAGGCGGTGTTTTTCCTGCAGACCCGCGCCCCCCGTGCCGGTGGCAGTGACATTGGCCGCTCGATAATGCGCCGTCAACAGCAGGAAGGCCATGTGCTGGGCTTTCATACGGCGACCCATTGGCACAGTAACCACCGGTTCCTCAAACCTGATGAGCTGGAACAATCGCTTGCCCATGGCGCAAGCGATATCGCCTCCATCACAGGTGCGCCGCCGACCTTGGTAAGGCCGCCATTCTGGAGCTTCGACAGGCGCACTTCCGCCGCCTACCGACAACATGGCTTGCACATTCTGTTGACCGACTTGAGCGCAAATGACGGCAAAGTCTGGGGCATCACGATGAGCCCGCGGCGGCGGATCAACCTGACCCGGCAACTCTCCGAAGTGCGCGAGCGCATTGCCGCCGGGCAATTGCCGGTGGTCGATGGGGTCATTCCGGTGGTGGTGACGTTTCACGACATCAACCGTTACACCGCCCGGCATGCCCGCGAATACCTGCAAATCCTGCTCGACAGTGCCAAGGCTACCGGCGTGAGGACTGCCGCCAAGCCGTTCTATGATGACCACCAGGCACTGGCGAGAGCGGCCTTGGCTCGGACGGTCGACCACAGCACAGAGCCCGTGCATCTGCCGGGGCTGTGGGATTGGTTGTGGGATTCGGATTCGCACTGATGCGCCACGAATGCGGCGGGTGACGCGACGTTCGGTTGGCCGCCCTGGGCAATCAGCGTGTATGGTAGGCCGTGCACCCTTGGTTAAAGTCGGAGGTGACCAATGAGTACTGCGATGCTGACGAAAATGCACATCAACGGTTATGACGTGCTTAGCGTAAACAGCGGTCCCTGGAGGGTCTGTACCCAGGCTGACCGGTTGGGTTCCTTTGCTTCCCGTGAGGAAGCCCTGGCCTACGCTGCCGCGTTGCCAACACGGAGAAACAGTAGCGGCCGGCCTGTGAACACAAAATAGGTGGTGGGCGGTGCATCCAATCTCTCGGTGACAGGTACACCCCCATCGCGAGCAAGCTCGCTCCCACAGCGTTTCGAGTGTTCACCAAAAAAAACCTGTGGGAGCGATGGGGTCAGCCTGGGCCCATCACGGTGATCAGACGCGTGCCAATTCCAGCGGGACTTCCAGGGTAAACAGAGCGCCTTGCCCCGGTCCGTCGCTATGAACATAAAGACGGCCATTCATTTCAACCGCTGCCAGAGCGCAGCTGTGCAGGCCAAACCCATGGCCGTCCTTGCGGGTCGTGAAACCGTGGTTGAAGATGCGCGCCAGGTTCTGTGCAGAAATGCCTTCGCCTCGGTCCTTGACGCTGAGGCAGAGCGTTGTTTCGTCGAGGATGCGGATCCCCAGGGTGATTTCCCGCGGGTGCTCGCTGATGTGCGACATCGCGAATTTGGCGTTGCTGATCAGGTTGATCAGGATCAGCAGCAACCGGTGCTTGTCCCCCATGATCGCAGGAACGTCCTGATAGTCCTTGATGACGGTGACATGATGTCGACTGAGCGCGCCCGAGTTCATGCGTAGCGCATCTTCGAACAGATCGCTGACATTGAGCGGTTCGATCAGCCTGGCGGCTCCTGCATAGGTTTGTTGAGTGGTGACGATTTCCTTGATGTGATCGATGCTCTTGGTCAACTGTGCCAGCTCATCGATAAGCACTGCCTGTTCCGCGGCGATGGAGTCGACCAGTTCGTTGAAATAACGCGGTAGCAACCGGCCTTTTTCATCAAGGGTGATGAACTGGCCAAGATCCTCGGCATGCTCATTCATCATTTTGACCGCTTTGGTGAGCCCAACGGTCTTGCTGTTCCTCAACTTGCGGGTCACGACCTCGGCTGAAATATTCACGCTGTTGAGCACATTCCCGACATTGTGCAGCACGTTCGTGGCAATCTCGGCCATGCCTGCCATGCGGGCCGCATCCACCAATTCGCGTTCGGCCTCCTTCAGCTCTCGGGTACGCTCCTGCACGCGTTCCTCGAGTCGTTCATTGGACGTTTGCAGTTGCTGGTTGATCTGATTGATGACGGCGTAACTGCGAACCAGCCGCACCGCCAGGTAGATCATCAGAATTGCCATCAGGCCAGCAAGTACGACCAGGTAGATATGATATTGGCGGTCCGTTGCGGCTGTCCTGCGCTGTGTCTCGTTCAACAGCTCATTGATGCTATCCAGTTCCTGGGCAACCGGAATGACGCTGATGCGATCGAGCAGGTCATTGACGACAGGTTGTTCCTGGACGATGGTCTTGACGTGCTGGGTCAAGGTAGTGAAGGGCGTCTGATAGGTCGGGGGCAACTGATCGATGTAGGGTTCCAGCTCGGTTAATTTGCCTTGCACTTCCCGGGCTTTTTCAGAGGTGACATAAAGCGCGAACTCCAGTGTCGTCAGGGTCAATTCAAGCACATTGGACGCTGCGGTCAGGCGCTCCATGGGGCTTTCTATGCTCATCTCCTTGAGCTGCGTTTGAATTTCGTCTTCAACCAGCGGCAGCGCATCCAGGGACGTGCGTAGATTGGCGTTGTGCTGTTCGAATTGCTCTACCAAAAAGGTCTTGTTCTTGACGGCGTCCACATAACCCTTGCGCCTGGATGCCCAAAGCGCCGCCAAGGGGCCGGAGTTATTGAGTCGTTCCAGCTGCTGCCAGCGACTGTCCGCCTCTGCCGGCGGGGCCAGTGACAGGTTGTTGTTGACGCCGATCTTCTTCCTGAGGATCTTGCCGTTCCAGTTCGCGTCGGCCTGCTTGAGTTGTCGGATGAAGTCACGAGATTCGAAATAGGTCGATGAGTCGTACGTGTATGACTTGATTAAAAAGAATATCAGGGCAGAAAACACGACAAACGCGACGGCCAGCAGGGCGGGCCATTTATATTTTTTAATAATGGTGGTCACTCTACTCTCCTGTTCAGGGGGCTTGTCGAAGGAGTCGGTGAATTTTCGAGGGGAGGGAGGGGCTCAAGGCGTGAGCCGAAGGGGGAAAAAGGAAATTGTCGTACGGTTTGTCGTGCCGGTCTGTTTTTGCCTGGGTACACGTTGGGCTCCCTGCTAACGATGAACGTCGGGTTCATGGCTGAGTGTAGCGCTAACGAGCGGGGCACTTTGCAGCGAAAATGCGCCGAAGTGGAGCAGGCGCGGCCGGGCAGGCCGCGCCGGTGGCATTACTTGATGTCGATGAAGGGCAGGGCGCCGTTTGGCAGCACGGTGGTTGGCAAGACGCCGTTCCAGCGCTCGGCCTTGGTCAGTTCCACCAGATTCTGGTTGCTGGCCAGGGCCTGGGCCCGTGCCTTGATGGCTTCGGCTTCGGCTTTGCCGCGCAACTCGGTAGCCAGTGCGTCTGCCTTGGCCTGCGCCACTTGCGAATCGGCCTCCGCCTGGGCCTGAGTCACACGAATCTGTGCTTGCACCTGTTCGGTGGCGAGTTGCTGCTCGCGGGTCTTGACCTGGACTTCCGCAGCCATGCGCGCTTCGATGGCTTTTTCATAGGCGTCGCTGAAGTCGATGTTTTCGACCTGGACGCTGTCGATGATCACCGGCCCGGTAATGCTGGCCTTGATCGCTGTGGAAATATCGTTGACCAGTTGGACGCGGTTCTGCACGGCAGCCACGGCGTTGAACTTGCCGAATACGTTTTCCACTTGTGTCGGCACCTGGCGGCTGATCATCCGGTCGCGGATGCCTTCAAGATCCTTGAACTGGGTATAGACCTTCGCTACATCGGAAGGCGCAATATGCCAGGACACGGACACCTTGAGCTGGGCGGACTGTTGGTCCTTGCTGTAGGCCTGGAGGTCTTCATAAGCCGTGACTTGGCTCTGGACACTGATCAGGCGTACCGACTCGATAAATGGCATCTTGAAGGACAGGCCCGGTTCAATCACCCCGACCAGCGCCCCGTTGCGCAGCAGTACGCCACGCTCGGTTTCGTCGACCGTGTACCAGCTGCCAAAGAAGACGCACAACAGGAGAATGCCCACGATTGCAGCAACGATGGAGCCGATGGTTTTACGGGTCACTTTTCTTTCCTTGAGTGGCTGGATGGGGTTTGCCATAGCTGCGTCCAGTGTTGAAGCTGCATCGGTATTGCGAATGCCAGACACGAAAAAGCCCTGAATAATCAGGGCTTTAACGTTAGAAGATGGCGGAGGCGATGGGATTCGAACTCATGGACCTGTTACAGTCGACGGTTTTCAAGACCGTTGCCTTAAACCACTCGGCCACACCTCCGTATTGCGTTGCGGGCGCCATAATACCCGAATGAAACACACTGTCAAACTCTCTACGTAGCTTGTTACAGAGCGTCTGTTATGATCCTTGCCACTGAATGTTTCAAAACCGGAGGAGTGTCGCCATGCGCGAACAGGATTACGCAGTGAACAACGTGCAGGCTGAGCAGCTAGAGGTTAGCCGCGTCCTGCGCAACACTTATGGCTTGCTGGCACTCACACTCGCTTTCAGCGGTGTGATGGCCTACGTCGCACAACAGATGCGGGTGGGTTACCCGAACATCTTCGTCGTGCTGATCGGTTTCTACGGCCTTTTCTTCCTCACCAACAAACTCCGTGATTCGGCCTGGGGCCTGGTGTCGGCTTTCGCCCTGACCGGCTTCATGGGCTTTTTGCTCGGCCCGATCCTCAATCGCTACCTGCAAATGCAGGGTGGCGCTGAAGTGGTCAGCTCGGCCTTCGCAATGACCGCATTGGTGTTCGGTGGCCTGTCGGCCTACGTGCTGATTTCCCGCAAGGACATGAGCTTCCTGGGTGGTTTCATCACCGCAGGCTTCTTTGTCCTGCTGGGGGCAGTGCTGGCCAGCTTCTTCTTCCAGATCAGCGGCCTGCAACTGGCGATCAGCGCCGGCTTCGTGCTGTTCTCGTCGGTCTGCATCCTGTACCAGACCAGCGCCATCATCCATGGCGGCGAGCGTAACTACATCATGGCTACCATCAGCCTGTATGTATCGATCTACAACCTGTTCGTCAGCCTGCTGCAGCTGTTTGGCCTGATGGGTCGCGACGACTGATTGCATTGGCGATGAGTGAGAAGCCCGCTTCGGCGTGATGCTGTTCACATAGAAACAACGGCGTTTTTCAGAAATGAAAAGCGCCGTTTTTTTGGTTTTTTAGGTGCGTTTTTGGGGGGTATATCCATTTCTGCGGTAACGGCGGCTGGCGGTTTCGCTCCTACAGCGGCTCACTTTTGCGCTTCTCAAAAGTGAGCCGCCGTTGGGCGGAACCCTAAGCCGCCGTTACCGCAGAAATGGATATACACACCAACGCAAAAAAACCGAGCCCTCTCAAAAAAAACGGCACCTCCCCTTGGAAAAAGGGAGGTGCCGCTTTTGGAGCGTGGGTGAGCGGATTGCCACATGAAGTGGACTTAAGAGGCAAACCGCCGCAATCCCACTGGTGGCACGAAGGCTTCCAGTTCGGCCTCCACCGCCTCGATTATTCGTTCAACATCCGGGGCATTCATCACAGTCGCGCAGGGGATACCCGCAATGGCGATCATGGTCTCGCCGCTGGCACGGTCAAACAGCCGGGCAACCATACTGCCAGGCGCATCCATGCTCGCTTCGAATCCCATGGGATGGAAGTGCCAGCGCATCAACTGGCAAGCGTTGGGGAACGTAACCTTGCTGAAAGATCCTTTATTCATGTGTTGCCCGCCTTCTTCAATCGAGCGCTTCCTTTTGCTCATGTCAGGAAGGAAGAGCCATCATGGCTCTACCAGTGAGAACTAAAAATAGCACCTGAAAATGAAGCTCATGTGGATTTTTTCAGTCCGTTTTGCGATTGGTTCACTTTTTTTGATCTGGATCACGACTTAAGCGGCAATCTTCAAAATGCCATTACGCTTGGTTGGGATTGCCCTGGGGTATGGACAAAGGCTCTGGCACACGGCATTTCCAAGCGATGAACTGGGCCAGGATCATCATTGCCAGGGCAACGGCGAAGGTTGTGTGCAGACCGTTCGTCACGTCCTCGGGGCTTGCGCGGGTGATGTCATTCGTCGCCGCTGCGGCCGCAAACACTGCGCCGAGCACGGAAGCTCCGGTGAAGAAACCCAAGTTGCGTGACAGGTTGAGCAGACCGGCGATGACGCCTCGCCTCTGGGCAGCCACATTGGCCATGACTGCCGTGTTGTTGGCTGTCTGGAAGAACGCGTAGCCCAGGGTCGTCACCACGATGGCCGTAAGGTAGCCGACGATGCCAAGGGCAGGGGGAACCAGCGACAGCATCAGGCAGCCGAGGGCCATGGTCGCCAGGCCGGCGAGCCGCATGGGCTGCACGCCGAAGCGATCCGTCAGGCGTCCGGCAGGCACCCCGGTCAGCGCCGCGACGGACGGCCCCGCGGCCAGCACCAGCCCCACGAAGGCCGCTGGCAGTCCGAGGGTGATGGACAAGTAAAAAGGCCCGACCAGCAGCGTCGCCATCATGACCGTCGCGACCAGCGCGCTCGTCGCCAGGCCTGAGACCAATGATTTGTCGCGAAACACTGTCAAGGGAATCAGCGGCGATACGGCCCGGGACTGGGACCGAATGAACAGTCCGCCGCCCACGAGCGCGATCAGCAGCAGTGCAATATTCAGTCCGCCAAAGCTCCCGCGCCCGGAGGTCATGGCCAAGGCATAGGCGGCGAGCGTCATTGCCAACAGCAATGTACCGGTTACATCGAAGCGGGTTTTTGCGGGCTTCGGCGGTACTTCACCCGCCGGGATCGAGTACCACGCCAGCCCTAGCGTCAGCAGGCCAAGGGGTATGTTGATCAGGAACAAGGCTGGCCAACCGAACCCGCTGATCAACATGCCACCAACGGACGGCCCAAGGGCTGTGCCCACCGCCGACAGCGTTGCCAGCAGGCCCATGGCGCTGCCGGCTTTTTCCTGAGCGACTGTTTCGCCGACCAGGGCCAACGTCAGCGTCATCATGATGGCGGCCCCCAGGCCTTGCAGCGCCCGACCTGCGACCAGCAGCCAAAGCGAGGGCGCCAGGCCGCATACCGCCGATGCCAAGGTGAACAGGGCGATACCGGCCAACAGCAGCTTGCGCCGGCCCATCAAGTCTCCCAAGCGACCGACACTGACAATCAGCGTAGTGATTGCCAGCAGATAGGCCAGCACCACCCATTGGACCTGCTGGAAAGAGGCGCCGAGCGCCTGGGCCAGCGTCGGCAGTGCCACTGCGGCCACACTGGCACCAAGGGCGGCCAGCAGCGTCGAGAGCGCAAGGCTGGCCAGGGCCCAGCGGGGTGAAAAGAGCCGGTGTGCGGTCGCGGTTGCCGGCCGGTTTGGTTGCGTGTTGATAGGGTTCATCGTGTCACCTGTATCCGTGGCGCTCGAAAACGGAGCTGTCAGAACGTTACGCCTGGGCATAACATGGCGGAAGGCGCAGCATTTGCACGTTATAGCTGCAACAAACGCCATCTATTCAATTCGAGATACCACCATGTCCTCGCCTGACCTCAATCTGCTCGTCACCCTTGATGTGCTGCTCTCGGAAGGCAGCGTGGCCCGGGCCGCCCGGCGGCTGCGGCTCAGCCCGTCGGCCATGAGCCGGGCGCTGGCGCGGTTGCGTGAGACTACCGGTGACCCGCTGTTGGTTCGGGCCGGGCGAGGGCTGGTGCCGACGCCCCGCGCGCTGGAGTTGCGCGAACAGGTCAGCCACCTGGTGCAGCAGGCCCAGGCGGTGCTGCGGCCAGTGATGACCCCGGATCTTGGGCGCCTGAGCCGAACGTTCACGTTGCGCACCCGTGAGGGGTTCGTGGAAAACTTTGCCATAGATCTGATCACCCGCATCCACGAGCAAGCGCCCGGCGTGCGGCTGCGTTTCGTGGAAAAGACCGACCGGGACAGCACGGCGCTGCGCGAAGGTTCCGCGGACTTGGAGACCGCCGTCGTGGACAAGGACACCAGCCCGGAACTGCGAACCCAGGCGTTGTTCAACGACCGCTTGATTGGCGTGGTGCGCGCGGGTCACCCGCTGAGCCAGGCAGGGGTGAGCGCCACCGGTTATGCCGCTGGTGGGCATGTCGGTGTCTCGATGCGCGGCCTGGATCATGGCCTCATCGACCAGGCCCTGGCGACGTTGAACTTGTCCCGGGAAATCGTCACCACCGTGCCAGGCTTTTCCTCGGCGCTGGGGCTGGCCCGCGCCAGTGACCTGATTGCCAGCGTTCCGGAACGCTACACCGGGAGCCTGCGGGTTGGCCTGCACAGCTTTGCGCTGCCGTTTGCGGTGCCTGGGTTCACGATCGCCATGCTGTGGCATCCGCGGATGGACGCCGACCCTGTGCATCGCTGGCTTCGAGGCTGTCTGCGGGAAGTGTGCGCCCGTAAATCGGTAGAGGTTTAGTCGTTATTAATTAATAGCACTTCGCTGGCACTTAGTTGGCGAAAGTGCGACGCCATCCGCAAATTGCTAGTTATCGATATTTAATATTTAAATAGAATTTTGTCCGACAATCTGTAACTCGGGCAGTTCAATGGGCGCATTAAAGAGGCAGAAACCTATTGTTTATGGGCGTTAAAGGGCTGACCACGAAATTATGCGAAAAAATTGC
The DNA here is from genome assembly GCF_056521845.1 of Pseudomonas sp. PF05. NCBI lineage: Bacteria > Pseudomonadati > Pseudomonadota > Gammaproteobacteria > Pseudomonadales > Pseudomonadaceae > Pseudomonas > Pseudomonas sp. PF05. Next base: position 28,856 of record NZ_JBWLPW010000002.1, read on the forward strand.
TAGACGTTTGATTTCCAATTGTGTCAGGTTTCTTACGTCCTCATTGGGCGAGTGATAGGACGATCTCGCCAGAGATTGCCTGTCTGACTAGAACTGTTCCATTTGCAAACAAGGAAGTGTGTTTATGTCGAAAGTCAAAAGCAGCGCTATTGATTCTGCCGAACAACTCCTTTGGGCGCCGCAATCATTGGCGGCTCCCAGTAATGCGTTCAACCAGATCAATAGTTTCAGCCACCAATACGACCGGGGCGGTAACCTGACCGTCAACGGTAAACCGTCGTACTCCGTCGACGAGGCGGCCACGCAGTTGTTGCGCGACGGTGCGGCTTACCAGGACCGGGATGGCAGCGGCAAGATCGAGCTGACCTACACCTTCCTGACGTCCGCCTCTTCCAGCACCCTGTACAAACATGGGATCAGCGGCTTCAGCCAGTTCAGTGCACAGCAGAAAGGCCAAGCGGCCCTGGCCATGCAATCCTGGGCGGACGTCGCCAACGTTACCTTCACTGAAAGAGCCAGCGGCGGCGACGGTCACATGACCTTCGGCAACTACAGCAGCGGGCAGGACGGCGCGGCGGCATTCGCTTATCTGCCGGGGACCGGCGCCGGCTATGACGGGACCTCCTGGTACCTGATCAACAACAGCTACACCCAGAACAAGAACCCGGGCCTGAACAACTACGGTCGCCAGACCCTGACCCACGAAATCGGTCATACCCTCGGCCTGGCCCACCCGGGTGACTACAACGCGGGCGAAGGCAGCCCGACCTACGATGACGCCACGTATGGCCAGGACACCCGTGGCTACAGCATCATGAGCTACTGGAGCGAAAGCAATACCGACCAGAACTTCAGCAAGGGTGGCGTCGAAGCCTATGCCTCCGGCCCACTGATGGATGACATCGCGGCCATCCAGAAACTCTATGGTGCCAACACCACGACCCGTACTGGCGATTCGACCTACGGTTTCAACTCCAACACCGGTCGCGATTTTCTCAGTGCGTATTCGTCCTCGGACAAGGTGGTGTTTTCGGTATGGGACGCGGGCGGACGTGACACCCTGGATTTCTCCGGCTTCACCCAGAACCAGAAAATCAACCTCAATGACGCCTCGTTTTCCGACGTGGGCGGCATGGTCGGCAACGTGTCCATCGCCCAGGGTGCCGTCATCGAAAACGCCATCGGCGGCTCGGGCAGCGATCTGCTGATCGGCAACACCGTGGCCAACGAGCTCAAGGGCGGCGCGGGCAACGATATCCTTTGGGGCGGCGGCGGTGCAGACAAACTCTGGGGTGGCTCGGGGTCGGACACGTTCGTGTTCGCCGCCAGTTCCGATTCGCGACCGGGGGCGACGGACCAGATCCTCGATTTCGTCAGCGGCCTGGACAAGATCGACCTGACCGGTATCACCAAGGGCGCAGGCCTGCACTTCGTAAGCGCCTTCAGCGGTGCGGCGGGCGATGCGGTGTTGTCGACATCGGGTGGCAACAGCCTGTTGTCGGTGGACTTCTCCGGGCACGGCGTAGCCGACTTCCTGGTCAGCACCGTTGGCCAGGCAGCGGTCTCGGATATCGTGGCCTAATGCCAAAACTCCTGTAGGAACTGTCGAGCGGAGCGAGGCTGCGATCTTTCCCCTACCACTTGAGTCTCAAGCGAAAAGATCGCAGCCTCGCTTCGCTCGACAGCTCCTACAGGACCTCGGCGAGGGTGAAGGACATGCGTCGGAAATTCATGCCCAGTAGCGCTCAAGTAACCACCGGGTTGCTCGCTACGCTGATGATGTTTTGTGGAGAAGTCGCCATGGCGCGCAGCCTGTTGTTAGCAGATCCCTCGCAGTTGGCCGGTCAGTGGCAGGCCGTTCTGTCGAGCCCGCAGGACGATGCGCAAACCCGGACGATGCAGGACAAACCGTCCAACAGGTGCCTCGTCGAACTCAAGGTGGACCAGACCCTGGGCGGGCAAACCGATTGCCTGGGCCAGTGGCTGGGGGATGAGCCGGTTCGTTGGTTCACCGAGCCCGACGGTCTTTCCCTGATCGGTAAACAAAATTCCAGGACTCACTTGGGGCTGCGTCAGGGAGGTCATTATCAAATGACGCTGAAGTCCGGTTTGATACTCAGGCTTGAGCGCAATAAGTCCCAGAGTGCTCATTAACGAGTGAGTGCAGTTGAGTCTTGATCGAAGTGCGCTTGTTTAAACAGGCGTGCGTTTCGGTGTGGACTGAATCGAAAAACAAAGATTGGTAAGTTGAATAACGGCCAGTTTGCTGGCGAAGCCAACAGCAAGGATGATCATGAATAGGGTAAGGAGCGTTGCCGCGGCGCCGCTGTTTAAGGCGCTGGGCGATTATAAAAATATTCTGATAAGTGTTGGATGTTTCACCGCACTGATTAATGTGCTGATGCTTGCGCCTTCGATTTATATGCTCCAAGTGTATGACCGCGGGTTGTCATCACAGAACGAGACCACGCTGGCGATGCTGTCATTGATGGTCGTCGGTTTCTTCCTATTCATCGGGCTGCTGGAAATGGTACGCAGCTTCGTGGTCATCCGCATCGGCAGCCAATTGGAGAGACGTTTCAATCTCCAGGTGTACAAGGCCGCGTTCGAGCGCAATCTGCGCCAGGGGGAAGGCAACGCCGGGCAATCGCTGGGCGACCTCACGCATATTCGTCAATTCCTCACCGGGCCGGCGCTGTTCGCTTTCTTCGACGCACCGTGGTTTCCCATCTATCTGCTGGTGATCTACCTGTTCAACGTGTGGCTCGGCGTGTTTGCCTCCGTCGGCACGTTGCTGCTGATCGGCCTGGCCTGCCTGAACGAGGCCATGACCAAAAAAGCCTTGGGACAGGCCAGCGTCTACTCACAACAGTCCAGCCAACTGGCTACCAGCCATTTGCACAACGCCGAAACGATCCAGGCCATGGGCATGCTCGGGGCGCTGCGCAGCCGCTGGTTCGCCGTGCACTCACGGTTTCTCGGCCTGCAAAACCAGGCCAGCGATACCGGTGCGGTGATCAGCTCCTTGAGCAAGACCCTGCGCCTGTGCCTGCAATCGCTGGTGCTGGGGTTGGGGGCACTGCTGGTAATCAAGGGCGACATGACCGCCGGGATGATGATTGCCGGCTCGATCCTGATGGGACGGGTATTGAGTCCCATCGACCAGTTGATCGCCGTATGGAAGCAGTGGAGCGGCGCCAAGCTGGCTTACCGGCGTCTCGATGCGCTGTTACAGGCGTTTGCGCCTCAGGATGACGGCATGACGCTGCCAGCGCCCAAGGGCCAGGTGAGCTTCGAACACGTGAGCGCAGGGCCGCCGGGGCAGCGTAACGCAACGTTGCAGCAGGTCAGCTTCAGCTTGGCTGCCGGGGAAGTGCTTGGCGTGCTGGGGGCCTCGGGGTCGGGCAAGTCCACCCTGGCCCGAGTCCTGGTGGGCGTGTGGCCGGCCCTCGCGGGTGCGGTGCGCCTCGACGGGGCCGATATTCATCGCTGGAATCGCGAGCAACTCGGCCCGCACATCGGCTATCTGCCCCAGGACATCGAGCTGTTCAGCGGCAGCATTGCCGAGAACATCGCCCGGTTTCGCCAGGCCGATCCGCAAAAAGTCGTCGCCGCCGCGCAGCAGGCCGGGGTCCATGAGCTGATCCTGCGCCTGCCCCAGGGCTATGACACGGTGCTGGGGGAGGACGGCGGTGGTTTATCCGGCGGGCAGAAACAACGGGTTGCGCTGGCCCGGGCGATGTACGACCGGCCGAGCCTGGTGGTGCTCGACGAACCCAACTCCAACCTCGACACCGTTGGCGAAGCGGCGCTCGCCAATGCCATTGCGCAGATGAAGGCCCAGGGCACCAGCGTCGTGTTGGTCACTCATCGCTCCTCGGCACTGGCCCAGGCCGACAAATTGCTGGTGCTCGACGAAGGCCGGCTACAAGCCTTCGGCCCGAGCCAGCAAGTGTTGCGGGCGCTTTCCGGCCAGTCGGACTCGCAGGGCAACGCGGCGCGCAGCTCACCGCCACACAGCCCCCAGGCGACTCCCAACGGAATAAGCATGAGTCGCCAGTACCAGGCCGCCAGCAAACCCGGTGGCGCATGAGCAAGGATCGCGACATGAATCTTGAACATTCTCAGGACGTTGAGCACCCGGAGCGCGACGCTCGTTTCTTCACGCGCATGGGCTGGGCACTGGCGCTTGTTGGCGCGGGCAGTTTTTTCACCTGGGCCAGCCTGGCGCCGCTGGACCAGGGCATCCCCGTGCAGGGCACCGTGGTGGTTTCAGGTAAGCGCAAGGCGGTGCAGTCGATGAGCAGCGGCGTGGTCAACCGAATCCTGGTACGCGAAGGCGAAGCGGTGAAGCAGGGCCAGCCGTTGTTTCGCCTGGACCAGACCCAGGCTGCCGCCGATGTGCAATCGCTGCAGGCGCAGTACCGGATGACCTGGGCGAGCCTGGCGCGCTGGCAAAGCGAGCGGGACAATCTGTTGCAGGTGAGTTTCCCGGCTGAGCTGAGTCGTGACCCCGATCCGCGCCTGGCCCTGGTGCTGGAAGGCCAGCGACAACTGTTCAGCAGCCGCCGCGAAGCTTTCGCCCGGGAGCAGGCGGCGTTGCGCGCCAGCATCGAAGGGGCTGCGGCGCAATTGGCGGGCATGCGCCGGGCCCGCAGCGACTTGACCGCCCAGGCCGAATCCCTGCGCCTGCAACTGGGCAACCTGCAACCCTTGGCCGACAACGGCTACATCCCGCGCAACCGGTTGCTGGACTATCAACGCCAGCTGTCGCAAGTGCAGCAGGAACTGGCGCAGAACAGCGGCGAAAGCGGGCGGGTGGAGCAAGGGATCGTCGAGTCGCGCCTGAAGTTGCAGCAGCACAACGAGGAATACCAGAAAGAGGTACGCAGCCAGTTGGCCGACGCCCAGCTCAAGAGCGAAACCCTGCAACAGCAACTGAAATCCGCCGGCTTCGAGCTGCAACACAGCGAAATCCTCGCCACCGCCGATGGCATCGCCGTGAACTTGGGTGTGCACACCGAGGGCGCGGTGGTGCGCCAGGGCGACACCTTGCTGGAAATCGTGCCCCAGGGCGCGCGGCTGGAGGTGGAAGGGCACTTGCCGGTGCACCTGGTCGACAAGGTCGGCCCGCATTTGCCGGTGGACATTCTGTTTACCGCCTTCAACCAGAACCGCACGCCAAGGGTGCCGGGGGAGGTCAGCTTGATTTCTGCCGATCAGATGCTCGATGAGAAAACCGGCGCGCCGTATTACGTCTTGCGCAGCAGTGTCAGCGACGTGGCGATGGACAAGCTCAACGGCCTGGTGATCAAGCCCGGCATGCCGGCCGAGATGTTCGTGCGCACGGGCGAGCGCTCGTTGCTCAACTACTTGTTCAAACCGCTGCTCGACCGAGCCGGCTCTGCGTTGACCGAAGAATAAGGATGTCCGGCGGTATGAAGCGTTTCCATTGGTTGGCCGTACTGGCCGTTTCCGTGTGCAACAACGCCTGGGCCATGGGGCCCTTCGAGGTCTATGAGCAGGCCCTGCGCAATGACCCGGTCTACCTGGGCGCGATCAAGGAGCGTGATGCGGGCCTGGAAAACCGCGCCATTGGCCGCGCCGGGCTGTTGCCGCACCTGGGCTACAGCTACAACAAGGGTCGCAACCAATCCAAGGTCACGTACCTCAACGATCGCGGGGCCAGCCAGCATGACGATCGCAACTACAGCAGCTACGGCTCCAGCCTGACGCTGCAACAACCGCTGCTGGACTACGAGGCGTACGCGGCCTACCGCAAGGGCGTGGCCCAGGCGTTGTTCGCTGATGAAAGTTTTCGTGGCAAGAGCCAGGAGCTGCTGGTGCGGGTGCTCAGTCATTACACCCAGGCGTTGTTCGCCCAGGACCAGATCGACATTGCCCAGGCCAAGAAAAAGGCGTTCGAGCAGCAATTTCGCCAGAACGAACATCTGTTTCGCCAGGGCGAAGGTACGCGCACCGACATCCTCGAGGCCGAGTCGCGTTACGAGCTGGCAACCGCCGAAGAAATCGAGGCCCGCAACGAGCAAGACGCGTCCTTGCGCGAGCTTGGCGCACTGATTGGCGTTCCGACCCTGAATATCGGTGACCTTGAACCCCTGAACGACAGCTTCCAGACCTTTACCCTGCAGCCGGCCAGTTTCGACACTTGGCACGAGCTGGCGGTGAGCAACAACCCCAGCCTGGCGTCCCAGCGCCAAGCGGTGGACGTGGCGCGTTTCGAGGTGGAGCGAAACCGCGCCGGGCACCTGCCCAAGATCAGTGCCTACGCAACGATGCGCCAGAACGAGTCGGAAAGTGGCAACACCTACAACCAGCGCTACGACACCAACACCATCGGCCTGGAAGTCAGCGTGCCGCTGTACGCCGGTGGCGGGGTCTCGGCGTCGACCCGCCAGGCCAGCCGCAACATGGAACAGGCCGAATACGAGTTGGATGCCAAGACCCGCGAGACGCTGATCGAACTGCGTCGCCAGTTCAGCGCCTGCGTGTCCGGGGTGAACAAACTGCGCGCCTACCAGAAGGCCCTGAGTTCCGCCGAAGCGCTGGTGGTCTCGACCCGGCAAAGCATCCTGGGCGGCGAGCGGGTCAACCTCGACGCGCTCAATGCCGAGCAACAGCTCTACACCACTCGCCGCGACCTGGCCCAGGCCCGTTACGACTACCTCATGGCCTGGACCAAGCTGCATTACTACGCCGGCACCTTGGGCGCGCAGGACTTGGCGAAGGTGGATGAGGCGTTTGTGTCCCGGGGGCCAATTCAATGATCGGCGCGTTGCTTTTGTGGCCAAAGATTGCTGCCGCTGTGTTCTGTAGGAGCTGGCGAAGCCTGCGATCTTTTGATTTTGATCTTGAGACTCAAGTGTTAGGGGAAAGATCGCAGCCTCGTTGCACTCGGCAGCTCCTACAGGCGCGCCAGGCGGTGCAGCTTCGCTAAATCCCCTCGCCACAGGTGAGTTGTTGTAGCAATCCATAACGCGTTACTAAGGATGGTTCGTGATGAAAGTCGATAATAAAAAACAACCCGGACAGACGGGCCGCGTGTTTGTGCCCAAGGTCCTCAATCGCGCCGTGCTCTGCGCCCTGGCAACCTTGGGCACGGCCCAGGCGGCGCCTTATGTCGAGAGCGGCAGGGCGGGCAACCCGGACAGTTGGCGCAGCAGTGAATTCAACGCCGAATGGGGGTTGGGGGCAATCAATGCGCAGCAGGCCTACGCCGCCGGGTATACCGGCAAGGGCGTCAAGCTGGGGATTTTCGACCAGCCGGTCTACGCGGCTCACCCGGAATTCTCCGGCACCGACAAAGTCGTGACCCTGGTCACCAGCGGCATTCGTGAATACACCGATCCCTACATTCCGGTGAAGGCCGGTGATGCGTTCCGCTACGACGGTTCACCCACCGTGGGCTCCGATGGCAAGCTGGGCTCCCATGGCACCCATGTCGGCGGAATCGCTGCCGGCAGTCGCGATGGCAGCCCGATGCACGGCGTGGCGTACGATGCGCAGATCATCAGCGCCGACAACGGCGACCCGGGCCCCGAGGACGGCATCATCCTGGGCAACGATGGCGCGGTGTACAAGGCAGGTTGGGACGCGTTGATCGCCAGCGGCGCCCGCATCATCAACAACAGCTGGGGCATCGGCATCACCGATCGCTTCGACCAGGGCGGCCGCGATCCGGCGTTCCCGCACTTCACCGTGCAGGACGCGCAACTGCAATTCGACCAGATCAAGCCGCTGCTGGGCACCAAGCCCGGCGGCGCCTACGAGGGCGCCATCGCCGCGGCCCGCAGCGGGATCGTGACGATCTTCGCCGCCGGCAACGACTACAACCTCAATAACCCCGATGCCATTGCGGGCTTGGCGTATTTCGTGCCGGATATCGCGCCGAACTGGCTCACCGTGGCGGCGCTGCAAATCAACCCCGACACCGCCAGCGCCGATCCGTACACCATCAGTACCTTCTCGTCGCGCTGCGGCTACACCGCCAGTTTCTGCGTGTCGGCACCCGGTACCCGGGTCTACAGCGCCGTGATCGGCGGCACCCGTGCCGACGACCTGACCGTCGGCTACGCCAACAAGAGCGGCACCTCCATGGCCGCGCCCCATGTCGCCGGCAGCGTGGCGGTGTTGATGGAGCGTTTTCCGTACATGACCGGCGCCCAGGTCGCCAGCGTGCTGCGCACCACCGCCACCGACATGGGCGCGCCGGGCGTTGATTCGTTGTATGGCTGGGGCATGATCAACCTGGGCAAGGCCATCGACGGCCCCGCGATGCTGGTGACCGAGCAGGACATTCCCGAGGCATTTCGCATCGAGGGCGCCTATGGCTCCGGTCAGTTCGTGGCGGACCTGCCGGGTATCGGCGCGATCATCGATGCCGGTAAACCCACGGAGCGGGTGTGCAGCGGCATCCAATGTGGCCTGGACGTTTGGCGCAACGACATCGCCGGTCACGGTGGCTTGACCAAGGAGGGCATCGGCACCCTGGTGCTCACCGGCGCAAACACTTACAGCGGTCCAACCCTGGTCAATCAAGGACGACTGGCAATCAATGGCTCGCTGGCGTCGGCCGTGACGGTCAACGACGGCGGCATCCTCGGCGGCAACGGGCGCGTCGCCAGCCTGACCGCCAACCGTGGCGCCAGCGTGGCGCCGGGTAACTCCATCGGCACGTTGCAAGTGGCCGGCGATGTGACGTTCCAGCCTGGCTCGAACTACGCGGTGGAAGTCTCGCCCACCTCCAGCGACCTGATCGTTGCCGATGGCAAGGCGTCCATTGACGGGGCGACGGTGTCGCTGTCCCTGGAAAACAGCCCGACGCTGCTGACGGCCAGCGAAGTGAAAAGCCTGCTGGGCAGGCAGTTCAATATCCTGCAGGCCGCCGATGGTATTGACGGGCGCTTTGCTGAAGTCTTGCCCAACTATGCGTTTCTGGGGGGCGACCTGGCGTACAGCGCCAGCGGCATTCAACTGGCGGTCGAGCGTAACGACGCGTCATTTGCCAGCCTCGGCCTGACGCCTAACCAGCGCGCCGTTGCCTCGGCCGCCGAACAACTGGGCGCGGGCAACGGACTCTATGAAGCCTTGCTGCTCTCGCCCAGCGCCGCCGTGGCGCAACAGGCATTCCAGCAACTGTCGGGTGAAATCCATCCGGCCATCGGCACGCTGTTGATCAATGACAGCCGTCAATTGCGCGACGCCATGGGTGATCGCCTGCGCCAGGATGCGCTGTACGACGCCGGCACGCCGAGCGATGCCAGCAGCAATGCCTGGTTCAAGGTGCTGGGCGCTTGGGGCAAGAACGATGGCGGACATGATCACGCCAGTACGACCAGCTCCATCGGCGGGCTGCTGGCCGGTGTCGACGGCCTGATCAGCGACCAGACGCGACTGGGCTTCGTCACCGGCTACAGCGACAGTTCGTTGAGCATGGGCGACGGCACTCATTCCTCGGCCAAGGCCGACAGCTATCACCTGGGTGTCTATCTGGGGCATGAAATCGACGCGCTGCGCCTGACCGTCGGCGGTGCTCACAGCTGGCATCGCATCGACGTCAAGCGTGACTTGCAATGGGGCGACGTCAGCGGCCGGGAGAAAACCAAGCGCGATGCCCGGACCACCCAGCTCTTCACCGAAGCGGCGTATCGCCTCGACTTGCAACCGGTAGCCCTGGAGCCGTTTGCCAACCTGGCCTATGTGCACCTGGACAGCGACAGCTTCCATGAGAAAGGCGACAACGCAGCCCTGCACGCGGGCGACGACCGCCGCGATGCGGTGCTCTCGACCCTGGGCGTGCGGGCCAGCCACACCCTGGCCCTGTCGGAGCAACAGCAACTGCAGCTGTCCGGCTCCCTCGGTTGGCAGCACAACCTGAGCAGCACCACGTCCGAGCAAGACCTGGCATTTGCCGACAGCAGCCACACCTTCGCGGTGCAGAGCGTGTCCATGGACCGCAACGCCGCCGTGATCGGCGCCCGTGCGGGCCTCGCGGTCGCCAAGGATGTGCGGGTCAATCTCGATTACAACGGCTTGCTCGGCTCGCGGGATAAAACCCATGGCGTGGGCCTGACGCTGGACTGGCAGTTCTGACCCAAATGCAGAACTCAACACGCACTTCTATGGCGTATAGCAGCTACGTAGGAGCTACGTAGGAGCTATGTAGGAGCTGTGTAGGAGCTGTGTAGGAGCTGTCGAGTGCAACGAGGCTGCGATCTTTCCAAAGCCACTTAAATCTCAAGCGAAAGATCAAGGATCAAGGATCAAGATCAAGATCAAGATCAAAAGATCGCAGCCTTCGGCAGCTCCTACAGGGTTCGCTCGCTTCCAATATTCCAACAACAAAAGAGAGCAACAACCATGGGTATCTACGATTACAAGAACCTCGGCACCACCGAATCCAAGGCGTTGGTCAGCGATGCAATGGCGATCATGCTGTATTCCTACCACAATCTCGACAACGGCTTTGCCGCCGGTTACCAGCACAACGGCTTCGGTGCCGGCCTGCCGGCGACCCTGGTGACCGCGCTGCTGGGGGGCACCGATTCCCAAGGGGTGATTCCCGGCGTGCCGTGGAATCCCGACTCGGAGAAACTGGCCCTGGAGGCGGTACAAAAGGCCGGCTGGACGCCCATCAGCGCCGAGCAACTGGGCTACGCCGGCAAGGTGGATGGCCGCGGGACGTTTTTCGGTGAAAAGGCCGGCTACACCACCGCGCAGGTAGAGATCCTCGGCAAGTACGACGCCGAGGGTCACTTGCAGGAAATCGGCGTGTCGTTTCGCGGCACCAGCGGCCCTCGGGAAAACCTGATTGGCGACTCCATCGGCGACGTGATCAACGACCTGATGGCCGCGCTGGGCCCCAAGGACTATGCGAAAAACTACGTCGGCGAAGCCTTTGGCAACCTGCTGGGGGACGTCGCCAAGTTTGCCCAGGCCAATGGCCTGACGGGCAACGACGTGCTGGTCAGCGGTCACAGCCTGGGCGGGCTGGCGGTCAACAGCCTGGCGGACTTGAGCGTCAGCAAATGGTCAGGGTTCTACTCCAATGCCAACTACATCGCCTACGCCTCGCCAACCCAGAGCAGTACCGACAAGGTCCTGAACATCGGTTACGAGAACGATCCGGTGTTCCGCGCCCTGGACGGCTCGACGTTCAACCTTGCGTCGGTGGGTGTGCACGATGGGCAACAGGAATCGGCCACCAACAACATCGTCAGCTTCAACGACCACTACGCTTCGACGGCATGGAACGTGTTGCCATTTTCAATCCTCAACATCCCCACCTGGATTTCCCACCTGCCGACCGGCTATGGCGATGGCATGGGCCGGATCATGGGCTCGGTGTTCTACGACCTCACCGAAAAAGACTCCACCATCATCGTTGCCAACCTGTCGGACCCCGCGCGCGCCAATACCTGGGTGCAGGACCTCAACCGCAATGCGCAAACCCACACCGGCAGCACGTTCATCATCGGCAGCGACAGCAATGACCTGATCCAGGGTGGCCAGGGCAACGACTACCTGGAAGGCCGCGCCGGCAACGACACCTTTCGCGATGGCGGTGGCTACAACGTGATCGTGGGCGGGCAGGGCAGCAACAGCCTGCAACTGCAGCAATCGATAAAGGACTTCAGCTTCGCCCACGACGGGATGGGGACGCTGTATGTTCGCGATGCCCAGGGCGGGATCAGCATGACACGGGACATCGGCACGCTGGTCAGCAAAGAGCCCGGTCTGCTTTGGGGGTTGTTCAAGGATGAAGTGAGCCACAGCGTTACCACCAACGGTTTGCTCACCGGGGGCCACCTTAGCGCGTATGCGTCGTCGCTCAACGGCGGTGCGGCCAACGATACCCTGGTGGCGCGGGCTACGGGCGACTGGCTGTTCGGCCAGGACGGCAACGATGTGCTGGTGGGCGGTGCGGGTAACGACACCTTTATCGGCGGCACGGGCAATGACCTGATGCAATCGGGTGGTGGCAATGACACATTCGTCTTCAATGGCGCATTCGGCCTGGATCGAATCAGCGGTTATGATGCAGGCGACAAACTGGTATTCCTCGGTGTCGAGGGCGCTGGGTCGGGGTACGACTACAGCCAGCACATGACCGAGGTGGGCAACGACACGCTGCTCAAGGTCGGCGACAGTTCCGTGACTTTGGTGGGTGTTGGCCTGGGACAAGTTGCAGGCGAGGGCATCGTGTTCGCCTGAACTGAGGTTGTTTGAGTCTGTGGCGAGGGTGCTTGCTCGTGCCGGGCGCGAAGCGGCCCTAAATCTGGCGTCTGTCTGGACGTTACCGGTTAAGGGCCAGCAGCGCAGCGGGAGCGAGCGCCCTCGGCACAGTTGTTAGCGCTAGGGGAGGTAAAGCAGTGAGCAGTAAACAAAGCACTATCGTCGGCCTGATCTGTGGCCTGGTCTCCAGCAGCGCACTGGCGGAATTGCCGGATCAGTCGATTCTGACCCGCTACGGCATAACGTCGGATCAGTTGCCCGCCGCCCAGGCAGGCAAACCCGAGGAGGCGCCAACGCCAAGGTCGCGCTTCGAAGTACAGCCTGAAAAGCCTTGGGTGTCGGTAAGCCTCGGGGAAACGAAGAAGCCGGACACCACCGGAAACCTCAGCATCGATCGTTCCAATCAGCAGGAGCATGAACGTTGCCTGCGACTGCAAGGTGATTCGTTGCGGCGCAAAGGCGCGATGATCAGTTGTCAGGAGAGCGGCCCGATGCCAGGGGGAAGCAGGGGATTCTCCCAATGATTTAAAAGCGAGCCCTCTGCGGGGAGAGGGCGGGCAGATGCTCAGTCTTCCTTGCGGATGGTCGCCACGTCATCGGCGCGAACCCGGACTTTCTTGCCGGAAATATCTTCGAACTCGTAGAAACCGTCGGCGGTGCGGGTATTGGGGGTGTCCTTGGTCAAATACTGGGTACCGTTCTGCAAGGTCACCACGGTAGGCGACGCGCAGCCAGCCAGAGCCATGAATGCTACGGCAGCCAGAGGCAGTCCCAGAAACCTGATGTTCATATCCATAACCTCTCAATCAAAAGTACGCGGACAGCTGATTGGACCACGCCATCACATTAGCTAACCGCCATTGGTCTCGCTTGCCGTAGGAAAGTTCATCGCTCACTGAGGGATTTCATCTCTAAATATAGGAGACCGCTCATCTTTTGCAGTTGCCTGGAGCGGTCGCAGCTGATATCTGTACGCATAACCAGTACTTCAGCATCCGTGGCGCTTCTTTCCGTGACAGCCAACCCCCTCGACGATCCCTTCTACTATCTGAACAACTTCCAGCGCGTGCTCAGCTGGCTGGAGCAACGCTATGCCGACGTGCTCAGCCCCGAAGAGCAACTGTTTATCGGCGAGTTTGCCGCACTGCCGCGTGCGTCACAGGGCTTGCTGGTAAGGATGGTGATGCGCAAAGGGCTGCGGTTTCGCCACAGCAAGCTCAGTTATCCGGAAATCGGTGATATTGGCAGCGCCGTCGAGCCGTTGCTGGCGTTGGGCTGGGTTGAGGAACAGGCGCCGCTGAGCCTTGTCGAGCTGTTCGAGGTACTGCTCAAGTCGGAAATCCTGGTGTGCCTGGGCCACCTGATCGAACAACCCAAGGCGAAAAAAACCGAATGGCTCCAGGCCTTGAATGAGCCATTGAGCCAACCACAGCCCTTTGGCAGTTGGTGCCCGCAACTTGAGGACCGCCTGTTCAGCCTGACGATCATGGACCTGTGCGACCGACTGCGGCTGATGTTCTTCGGCAACCTTTACCAGGACTGGTCGGAGTTCGTACTGGCGGACCTGGGCATCTTCACCTACGAAACCGTCGAGTTCAGCGCCGAGTCACGGGGTTTGCGCAATCGTGAGGACGTCGATGCCTGCCTGTTCCTGCACGACTGCCAACAGCGCTTCGAAGCCGGCGAGCCCCTGGAAGCGATTGTCGCCCAGGTCAATGAACTGTCCTTGGATAATCCGTGGCTGGAGCGGCGACGGGGCAAGTTGTTGTTCCACATCGGCCAGCACGGCGAGCGCATCGGCGACTTCGCCTTGGCCTTGAGGATCTATCGCGATTGCACCTACCCAGGTGCGCGGTTGCGGATGGTCCGGGTGCTGGAGCGCATCGGCGAATACGCTCTGGCCCTGGAACTGGGCGAGGCGGCGGTCCTCGCACCGCAAAGTGCTGCCGAAACCCAAGCCTTGCTGCGGATCGTGCCCCGTCTTCGGCGCAAGTTGGGCGGGCCGCCGGTGCCACGGAGCCTGGCCTGTGAAGTGGAACGCCTGGAGCTGCAGCTGCCTCGCGTCGATCCGACCTTGTCGGTGGAGTACCATGTCCAGGCCCACCTGCACGACGAAACCGCACCAGTGCATTACGTCGAGAACAGCCTGATCAATTCGCTGTTTGGCCTGCTGTGCTGGCCGGCGATTTTTGCGCCGTTGCCGGGGGCGTTTTTCCACCCATTCCAGCGCGGACCGGTCGACCTGCTCAACGAAGACTTCCATGCCCGCCGTGCCGAGCTGTTCGCGGCCTGCTTCGCCGAGCTGGACGACGGGCGCTATCGGGACACCATTGGCCGCCGCTATGCAGAAAAATGGGGCGTGCAGTCGCCTTTCGTGTTCTGGGGCGCGCTGACCGAAGAATTGTTGGCCCAGGCGCTCGATTGCCTGCCGGCCGCACACCTCAAGCAGTGGTTTAGCCGGCTGCTGCTGGACATCAAGGCCAACCGTGCCGGCATGCCAGACCTGATCCAGTTCTGGCCGCAGCAAAAGACCTACCGCATGATCGAAGTCAAAGGCCCCGGCGATCGCCTGCAAGACAACCAACTGCGTTGGCTGGAGTTCTGCCATGAACACCAGATGCCAGTGGCCGTTTGTTATGTGCAATGGGCGGAGTCAGCCATCGCGAGCGAGCTCGCTTCCACAGGGGATGAGTCACCACAGATCAAATGTGGGAGCGAGCTTGCTCGCGATGAGGCCCCATGAACCCTGCACCCAGCTACAGCATTGCCGTGCGAGCGTTGTGTGAGTTCACCGCCAAGGTGGGCGACCTTGACCTGCGTTTCACACCGTCACCGACGGCCCTGGAAGGCATTGCCGGCCATCGCACCGTGGCCTCGCGACGCAGCGAGGGTTATCAGGCTGAAGTGGCCCTCGAAGGGCATTACCAGACACTGACAGTCAAAGGCCGGGCCGATGGCTACGACCCTGTTCGCCATTGCCTTGAAGAAGTGAAGACCTATCGGGGTGACCTTACCAAGCAGCCGGCCAATCATCGCCAGCTGCATTGGGCCCAGGCGAAAATCTACGGCGGGTTGATGTGCCAAAAACTGCAATTGCCGCACATCGACGTGGCCCTGGTGTACTTCGACATCGTCAGCGAAAAGGAAACCTGTATCACCCAACGTTTCGAGGCGACACAGCTGCAAGCCTTCTTCGAAGCGCAATGTGCGCTGTTCCTGGCCTGGGCCGAACAGGAAATGGCCCATCGACAGGCACGCAACCTCGGCGCGCAATCGCTGGTGTTTCCCCATGCGGGTTTCAGGCCCGGGCAACGGCACCTGGCCGAATCGGTGTTCAAGGCTGTCAGCACCGGCCGCTGCCTGATGGCCCAGGCGCCCACCGGCATCGGCAAGACCGTCGGTACGCTGTTCCCAATGCTCAAGGCCCTGGCGCCGCAGCAACTGGACAAGGTGTTCTTCCTCACGGCGAAGACCCCCGGGCGCAAGCTGGCCCTGGATGCGGCGCGCGTGATCACCCACGGCGCGCCGTCGATGCCATTGCGGGTGTTGGAGATGATTGCCCGGGACAAGGCTTGCGAACACCCGGACAAGGCCTGCCATGGCGAATCCTGCCCGCTGGCCCGTGGTTTCTATGACCGTTTGCCGGGCGCCCGGGCAGCGGCGAGCCAGGTCACGTTGCTCGACCAGGCGGCGTTGCGCGAGATTGCGCTGGCCCATGAAGTCTGTCCGTATTACCTCAGCCAGGAAATGGCCCGCTGGGCCGACGTGGTGGTGGCCGACTACAACTATTACTTCGATTTCAGTGCGTTGCTTTTCGGCCTGGCCCAGGCCAATGGCTGGACTGTCGCGACCTTGGTGGATGAGGCCCATAACCTGGTGGAGCGGGGGCGGCAGATGTACAGCGCGACCCTCGACCAGGCCACGCTGACCAGCGTGCGCAAAACCGCCCCCGAACCGCTGAAAAAATCCCTGGACAGGGTCAATCGCCAGTGGAACACCTTGCATTCGCCCCAGGTGGCGGCCTATCAGGCCTATGAAAAGCTGCCCGAAAAACTGCTCCAGGCCCTGTCCACCTGTACCACAGCCATCGGTGATTACCTCAACGACCATCCCCAGGGCCTGGACAGCGGATTGCAGGCGTTTTACTTCGACGCCTTGCAGTTTGGCCGGGTGGCGGAAACCTTCGACGAACATTTCCTGTTCGACATCCACAAGCGCGAACTCGGCCGCCAGCGCAGCCTGTCGACGCTGTGCCTGCGCAACGTGGTACCGGCTGCATTCCTGCGGCCCAGGCTGACGGCGGCCCGCAGCACGGTGCTGTTTTCGGCGACCCTGAGCCCTCGGCATTACTACGCAGATTTGTTGGGGACGCCGGGCGACACGGTGTGGATCGATGTGGAGTCGCCGTTCAAGGCCGAACAACTGGACGTACAGGTCGTCAGTCGCATTTCCACTCGTTTTGCCCATCGCCAGGCGTCCCTGGAGCCGATAGTCACGTTGATGGCCCGCCAGTTCGGCGAGCGCCCGGGCAATTACCTGGCTTTTTTCAGCAGCTTCGATTACTTGCAGCAAGTGGCCGGGCTGTTCGCCGAGCGGTACCCGCACATTGCACTCTGGACGCAATCGCGCGGCATGGGCGAAGCGCCTCGGCAGGCGTTTATCGAGCGGTTCATGGAACACAGCCAAGGCATTGGCTTTGCGGTGCTGGGCGGCGCGTTCGGCGAGGGCATCGATTTGCCAGGTTCACGCCTGATCGGCGCATTCATCGCCACTTTGGGGCTGGCCCAGTTCAACCCGGTCAATGAGCAGATGAAACAACGCATGGCGGCGATCTTCGGCGATGGCTATGACTACACTTACCTGTATCCCGGCCTGCAGAAAGTCGTACAAGCGGCCGGTCGCGTCATCCGCACCCAACAGGATAGCGGGGTGGTGATGCTGATCGACGACCGGTTTGGCGAGGCCCGGGTGCAGCAATTGTTGCCGCGTTGGTGGTCGGTCACCGAGGAAACACACCCCGCCACCTGTGGGAGCGAGCTTGCTCGCGATAGCGGTCTGTCAGTGACATGAGGGCTGGCTGAAACACCGCCATCGCGAGCAAGCTCCCACAGGGAGCCCACTAGGGCTCGGGTTTGTGAATAGCCTGGGAGACCTGCGTATTGCGCTCCCAACGCTCAATAATTTTTCCTGGCGCCAGACTTGTTCCATACTCCGCAAAAGTCCACACGGATGCCCCGGCCAGATGCTTGAGAAAGACCCCAAGACCCCACTCATGAACGAGGAAGAGCGCTTTCGCCTGCTCATCGACGCTGTGGTCGACTACGCCATCTACATGACCGACCCGTCTGGCATCATCACCAGCTGGAACTCCGGCGCCAGGCGCTTCAAGGGCTACGAGGAATCCGAGGTCCTGGGGCAGCATTTCTCCCGTTTCTACACCGATCACGACCGCGCCGCCGGCCTGCCGCAACGGGCGCTGGATACAGCCATGCATGAGGGGCGTTTCGAAGGCGAGGGCTGGCGGGTGCGCAAGGACGGCACGCTGTTCTGGTCCCATGTGGTGATTGATCCGATCATCGACAGCCAGAGCGGTACCTTGCTTGGTTTCGCCAAGATCACCCGCGACCTGACCGACCGCAAGATAGCCGAGGAAACCCTCAAGCAAAGCGAGCAGCAGTTCCGCCTGCTGGTGCAAAGCGTCACCGATTACGCCATCTACATGCTCGACCCGCAGGGCCAGGTCACCAACTGGAACCTGGGGGCGCAGCGGATCAAGGGCTATCTTCCGACGGAAGCCATTGGCCGGCATTTTTCGATGTTCTACACCCCCGAAGATCGCGATACCGGCGAACCACAACGCGCGTTGAGCATCGCTGCCAGCGAAGGGCGTTTCGAGAAAAAGGGCTGGCGCATGCGCAAGGATGGCACGCGCTTCATGGCCCACGTGGTCATCGATGCGATCCGCAGCGACACCGGCACGCTGTTGGGATTTGCCAAGGTCACCCGCGACATTACCGATGCCACCCAGGCCCAGCAGGCCCTCGAGCAGGCCCGCGAGGCGCTGTTCCAATCCCAGAAACTGCAAGCCATCGGCCAGCTCACCGGCGGCATCGCCCATGATTTCAATAACCTGTTGACGGTCATCCTTGGCAACCTGGAAATCGTGCGCAAGCGCATGCCCGACGAGCCGAAGCTCACTCAATTGCTGGACAACGCGACCCAGGGCGCGCTACGCGGGGTTTCGCTGACCCAGCGCATGCTGGCGTTTGCCCGCCGGCAAAAACTGACCTACGAATCGGTCGAGCTGTCGGCCCTGCTGCAAGGTATCAGCGGCCTGCTGCAAAGCTCCCTGGGCCCGTCGATACACGTCCAGACCCGTTTCGCCGAGGCACTGTCGCCGGTGCTGGCCGATGTCAACCAACTGGAACTGGCGATTCTAAACCTGGCAACCAATGCCCGGGACGCCATGCCCCACGGCGGCCAGGTCATGATTACAGCCGATGAGCGGCAAGGGTGCGATGCGCCCCCGGACGAGCCGATGGCCCCCGGGCGCTACATTTGCCTGGCGATTACCGACGAAGGCGAGGGCATGGACGAAGCCACGCTGGCCTCGGCGGTGGAACCGTTCTTCACCACCAAGGGGGTCGGCAAGGGCACGGGCCTGGGGTTGTCCATGGTGCACGGCCTGGCGGAACAGTTGGGTGGCCGCCTGACGCTCAGGAGCCGCAAAGGCGTCGGTACCACCGCGCAGTTGTGGCTACCGGTGGCTGACAACCCGGCACCGGGCAAAGTGTCGATCCAGGAAACATCACAGCCGGTCGACGAGTTGAAAGTGCTGGTGGTCGATGATGACAGCCTGGTGCTGACCAGCACGCGCCTGTTGATCGAAGACCTCGGACACCGGGTCCTTTGCGCCGCCTCGGGCGCCCAGGCGCTGGAGTTGCATGAGCGCAACCCGGACATCGACCTGGTGATCACCGACATGGCCATGCCGCAGATGGACGGTGCGCAGTTGGCGAAACTGCTGCGCGACCGCCAACCGAGCCTGCCCATCATCCTGGCCACCGGTTATGCCGAACGCCTGGAAGGTTCTGCCACGCAATTGCCTCGGTTGATCAAGCCGTTCAAGCAGATTGACCTGGTGCAGATCATTGGGCAGACGATGAAATAGTCAGGAGCACAACGTCCGCCTCCTGTGGCGAGGGCTCTGTGTAGGAGCTGCGTAGGAGCTGCGTAGGAGCGGTGTAGGAGCGGTGTAGGAGCTGTCGAGTGCAACGAGGCTGCGATCTTTCCCCAGACACTTGAGCCTCAAGCGAAAGATCAAAAGATCAAAAGATCAAAAGATCGCAGCCTTCGGCAGCTCCTACAGCACAAGAGCAGTCGCTTATTCAGTGTTCTTCTTGAACCCACGCAAATTCATCGCGCACAGGCAAAACTGCAACACGATCAATGCATACGCGTGGGTATGAACCCCCCAGACCACCCACAGAATATTGCTCGCAATAAAACAACTGAATCCCGCCACCCTGCGTTGCGGTTGGCGTGAGCCGATCAGCCAGGCGGCCAGCACCGTGACGAGCATCGCCGGCCATTGCACCCATCCAAGATAATCCACACAAACATCCTCTTGCCCTTACGAACTAAAGACCTTGGCAGTGAGGGAGCGTTTCCTCGGACTTTGATGCACCTGCTGTCCATTGGCTTGAACTTGCCGCGCACCGGGTTTTTCTAAAGAGTCCTGATCATCACCGAGGCACCGCCTGCGCAATGCCCAGAATACTCACCGGGCCCACCCCGGAAGAAGAACTGACGGAACACAACGCCAAACTGTTCGGCTCGCCCAAGGAACGACTGGATTTCTATCGCCGGGAGATCCAGTACGAAACCAGCATCCTGGCCAACCGAACCGATGCTTACCTGGCAGCCCAATCGTTCCTGGTGATCGCCTTTGCCTCGTGCATGGCCAACCTGAACCCGGAGTGGGGCAAGTTGTTCACGCTGATCGTGCCGCCATTTTTGGCTTTGCTAGGGTTCTTGAGTTCACTCAATGCCTGGCCGGGCATTCGAGCGGCCTACGAGATCATCGATCACTGGCATTTCAAACAGAGCGAGTTATTGCGCGCCGAACCCTTGATGGGCCTGGCCTACGACGAGTCGCCGTTGTTCAACGAGCAGGAGTCGACGCACAAGGGCTACCGCAAGTCGTTGCTGTTCTCGGTGCGTACGCCGTGGATCTTCGCCACCTTCTGGGTATTGCTGGGCGTGTATTCGGTTTATATCCAGGTGGGTGATCCGGGCGGTTGAGGCACCCGTGTCTCAGCCACCACGCTTGTGGCGCTCATACCATGCCAGGGTGGGCTGGGTCGTAACACCATGGACCAGAATGCTCAACGCCACCACCGACAAGGTGAGGTCGATGCACAGTTGCGCCACTGGCGGCTGCAGGCCATGGTTCAAGGCGTAAAACAGATAAAACAGGCTGCCGATCCCGCGAATGCCAAACCAGCCGATCAGCAGCCGTTGCGGTCCGTCGAGCAGTCGCCCCCAAGGTAGCGCCAGCACACTCAACGGGCGGATGACGGCAAACAACAGGGCACCGATCGCCAGGGCCCGCCAGTCCCAATGGTTGGCCAGCACAACGCCGAGCAGGGTGACCAGGAACACCTCCATCGACCGCTCCACAAGGCTGCCGAAGGCCAGCATGTCGCTCATCATCACCCCGGCGGCCAATTGACCATCGTCCAGCGACTCGGTATCGCCCACGACAGCCTGCTGGGGCTCGACGGTTTCGTGGCCCACCACCGGTTGCACCAAGTGTTCCGCCGGCGTCGCCGCTTCATCGGTGGATTTGACCTCGGCCTGGCGCAGTCCCAGGCCGGCGGCGAACACTGAGAGAAAGCCATAACCCTGGATCCACTCGGCCACGACGTAGGCCAGGGCAATCAGCGCCAGGGCCAGGTAGTCGTTGGGCGACAAGGTGCTGTCGGCATTCCTGATGCGCATCGACAAGGTCAGCTTGCCAATGCCGCGGCCCATCCAATAGCCGACCAGCAAACCGGCCGGCACGGCCCACAGGACATCACGCAGCAGCCAATCATCGAGAAAGCCGCTGCCATCTTCGCGCAGTATCAACAGGCCGAGGATCACGAAGGGAAACGCCGTACCGTCGTTCAGTCCCGCTTCACCCGACAGGCCGAAACGCACCCGGTCTTTATCACGCGCATCATTGACCTGCACCAGCGCCGCCAGCACCGGATCGGTGGGCGCCAGTATCGCGCCGATCAGCATCGACACCCCCCAACTGAGCCCGAACAGATAATGCAATGCCAGGCACAGGCTGGCGATGCACAGGATCATCACCGGCCCGGCCAGCCCAAAGGCCACGCGCCAGGTACGGTCCTTGAGGGGCAAGCGCAACTTGAGGCCGCTGACGAACAACGAAAACACCACCGCGACTTCCGTGAGGTGCTCCATCCAGACCGCCGAGTCGCTGATGTCCAGCTTCAGCACATCCAACCCCATCGGCCCGATGGCAACACCCAGCACCAGGCACATCGCCGAGGTGGTGACCGGCATCCAGCGCAGATAGGAGGAGGTCAGGGCCAGCGTCAGCAACACCGCACCGAGCACCGCTACCCATAATGTGAACGTCATCGTTGCTCCTTGGGTAGCAGGGAGCCAGTTGCAACACCCTGTAGGTCCATCCAGCATAATTGTGTGGCGAGGGGATTTATCCCCGTTGGGCTGCGCAGCAGCCCCCCTCATTCAACCTGATACACCGAGCGTTAGCGCCATGGGGCCGCTTCGCGTCCCCAGCGGGGATAAATCCCCTCGCCACAAGGTGTTCACTCGTTGGTATTTGGCGCACTTGTTAATCATTCGAGGCCCGGAGCGAAGCGAGGGTTCCCACCATTAACGGACAGCCCGTTTATCCGCCTGCCTTTCAACCCAACGGAATTTTTCGTCGTTTCCGGCGCTCTGCAACAAAAGAGACGTGCTGATCCAGCGTCCGCCGAAAACCCAAGAGGCCCTTATGACTGCGCTGACACCCCTCCAATCCCAGCCGGCCACCGTGCACCCTGTTATTCCTGAGGGCCACGTACGCCAATGTTATGAACGACTGTTCCAGGGTCCCGACGACGCAGACAAGCAAGCGCTCGCCCAAGCGTTCCTCCATGAATGCATCGCAAAAGCCGCGACGCTTCCCCAGGAGATGCCCGATGACCCCATGGCGTTGCAGGCCTGGGTCGAGCAGCACAGCGCCGGCGTGGCCCGGCAATACGCTGACTACCTGGAGCGGCGCAAAAGTGGCGGCGCGCGCGAGTTCTTCAGCGGCAAGGCCCATGCCCTGTACTTCCTGCAGGCTGTGGCGCCGACCAAACGGGTCGACGGCGCCTGGCTGTATGGCGTGGTCAAGCACTGGCAAGACCACCGTTTCGAAGGGTTGCTGTGCACCTACCTGGAAGAATTGGGGGACGGTCATCCCGCGCAAAACCACGTGGTGCTCTATCGCAAGCTGCTCGCCGAGCACGACTTGTCGGACGCCCCGGACATCGACGACGACCGTTATCTGCAAGGCGCCGTACAGTTGGCCTTGGGTTACGCCGGCGACGAATACCTGCCGGAGGTCATCGGCTACAACCTGGGCTATGAACAATTGCCCTTACATCTGTTGATCAGCGCCTATGAGCTGAGCGAACTGGACATCGATCCGTACTATTTCACCCTTCACGTCACCATCGACAACGCCAGCACCGGCCACGCCCATAAAGCCGTGCAAGCGTTGCTGCAACTGATGCCGATGGAAGCCGACCGTGAAGCCTTCTGGCACCGGGTCACCTTGGGCTATCGCCTCAACGACCTGGGGCAGGGCAGCCGGGACATCATCGGCTCGTTCGACCTGGATCGCGAAGTGCTGGAGATGCTTGAACGCAAACGCCCCTTCGGCCAGCACATGCATTCCGATTACTGCAAGTTCGAAGGCAAGACCGTCAACCAGTGGCTTTCGGCGCCAGGCCAGTTGGAAGGGTTCCTGGCGGCCATGCAGAACAAGGGCTGGATCAAACGCCATGAAGACCCGCAGAACAGCCGCTTCTGGACGCTGATCAACGGGGCTGGCGCAGCCATGTTCGGGGTGTTCAGCCCCTACGAAAAACAGCTGCTGCATGACTGGATTGCCGGTGATTGGCTGGACGAGGGCACAAGGTCCAGTGCCCGACGCGCCCCGGCTGCTGCTTGCGAGCCTGCGACGCCGATGGATGATCCCGATGTGCAAAGCCTGCAACAGGCGCTGCAAGGCCGGGCGCCCGATGAGCAGATGCAGGTGCTGATGCCCTGGCTCTGTGCCAGGCGTCATAGCCATCCGGCCGGGCTGTTGGCGACTCGTCGGTTCATCGAACTCAAATCCGCACTTCGCTAGGGAGCCCTGCATGAATGAGCAAGAACGCCTGTCCGAGCCGGACCTTGCACTGCTGCAATTGGGTCGACGCCTGCAAGCCGACGGCTACCGTTTCATCACCCCGACGCCGTTGACCCATGAACGGGTCAACCAGCGACCCGGCAATGAGCGCGCCAAGACTCTGCGGGATGTGTTCGGCTGGTCACGGCCATTTGCGCCGGGGCTGATCAGCACCGACGAACAGCGACAACTGCAAGACGCCCAGGTGCTGGAAGCACACGACGGCTTGTTGCGCAGCCGGGTGCGCTGGTCGAGCCTGGATGGCTTGCTGTTCGCTCATTCGCAGTTCCCCACCGAGGCCACCGACGCGGTGTTTTTCGGCCCTGACAGCTACCGCTTCGCCCAACTGATCCATACTCATCTGCAACAGAACTTCACGGCGGTGCATCGCGCCGTGGACATCGGTTGTGGTGCCGGCGTCGGTGCGATCGTGATTGCCCGTGCCCGGCGTGAAGCGCAAGTGCTGGCGGTGGACATCAACCCGCAAGCCCTGCGCCTTTGCGCCGTGAACGCCGCGCTGGCGCAAGTGACCAACGTCGAGGTCGCTCGCAGCGACGTGCTGCAGGACGTGCCAGGCCAGTTCGACCTGATTGTCGCCAACCCGCCGTACATGGCCGATCCGTCCGAGCGCGCCTATCGCCATGGAGGCGGCGCACTGGGTGCGGGGCTGTCGTTGCGCATTGTCGAGCAGGCCTTGCCTCGGCTTACACCTGGCGGCTCGCTGGTGCTCTACACCGGGGTGGCGATGGTGGATGGACGCGACCCGTTCCTGGAAGCGCTGGAGCAATGGCGTGACTCGGCGGATTTCGGCTGGACCTACAAGGAATTGGACCCGGACGTTTTCGGTGAGGAATTGCTGACACCGGGTTATCAGGACGTGGAAAGGATCGCCGTGGTGGCGTTGGTTGTAACCCGCATTGGCGCAGGTATCGGCGGGGTTATCGGAGGGATTATCGATGAACAGGCGCATGAAATTCGGCATTGAAGAGGAGTATTTCATCACCGATCTGCAAACCCGTTGCATGCCAGGCGAGCCACCCGCCCAAGCGGTCGCTGCTTGTCAGGCCGAACTGGGCAAGCATTTCGCCCATGAGATGTTCCTGTGCCAGGTGGAGATGGCATCGCCCATCTTTCGTGGCCTGTCCGAAGCCGCCGACTACCTGAACCAGGTACGTGCGGGCTTGAACCAGCGGTTGGCACCGTATGGCCTGGGCCTGCTCAGCGCCGGTTCACACCCGATGGCCACCCAAGTGCTGCAACCGACCGACGAACTGCATTTCCAACAGTTGTTCGATGACTACCAGCGGGTGGCGCGGCGCAGCGTGCTGTCGGGCCTGCATGTCCATGTGGAAGTCCCGGCCACCCAGGACCGGGTGCGGGTGATGAATGAAATCCTGCCCTGGTTGCCGATGTTCCTGGCCCTGAGCGCTTCATCGCCGTTCTGGAACGGTGGCTACAGCGGTTTCAGCAGCTACCGGCAAGTGGCCTGCGATGAATGGCCACGCATGGGCGTGCCAGAGTATTTCGAGGACGAGTCGGCGTTCGCCAGCTACGTCGACATGCTCATGCGTACCGGGTCCATTCGCCAACCCAGCGATTGCTGGTGGGTAATACGGCCTTCCTCACGCTATCCCACGCTGGAACTGCGCATTTGCGATGCCTGTCCGCGGGTCGACGACGTCCTGTGTCTGGTCTCGCTGTTTCGCCTGATGGTGGCCCATGCCGTGGCGCAGCGCCGGCCTGGCGCCAACTACAGCCAGATGTCGCAGTGGATTCTCAAGGAGAATCGCTGGCGGGCCAAGCGTCACGGGATTCTCGCCGAGTTTATCGTCGAGGGGCAGGAACAGCCGATGCTGATCGGTGAATGGCTGACGCTGGCCGAGCAAACCTTCGGTGAGACCGCGGCAGAGCTGGGTGTCCAGGACGTGTTCAAGCAGGCGCGCCGTATCGTGCAGGAAGGCACCAGCGCCGACCGGCAGATCGTCCTCTTCGAACAGGGACTGCTACTGGGTGATTCCGTCGAACAGGCCTTGAGCCGCGTGGTCGATCAATTGCTCGCGGAAACCGCCGGGCTGCCGGTCGCCGATCCGGCGTTGCAACAGGTGGCAGGTGGTCCATGAGCCGCAAGACCCTGGATGATTACAACCGCATGCGTGACTTCGCCGCCACTCCGGAGCCTGCGGCGAAGCGCTCGCGCAAATCGGCGAAGACGGCCCATGCCTTGCAGTTCTGCATTCAAAAACACGACGCTTCGCGGCTGCATTACGACTTTCGGCTGGAGCTGGACGGCGCGCTCAAGAGTTGGGCGGTGCCCAAAGGCCCCTCCCTGGACCCGAAAGTCAAGCACCTGGCAGTGCATGTCGAAGACCATCCGCTGGAGTACGCCACGTTCGAAGGCAACATCCCCGAGGGCCATTACGGCGCCGGTGACGTTATCGTCTGGGACCGGGGCGTCTGGATACCCCAAGGAGATCCCCATGAGGCCTATGAAAAAGGCCGGCTAAAGTTCGAGCTGCAAGGCGAAAAGCTCAGCGGCCTGTGGAACCTGGTGCGCACCCACATGCCCGGTAAACAGGAGCAGTGGTTCCTCATCAAGCATCAAGACCAGGCCGCCCGCCCCGAGAGCGAATACGACGTGGTCCAGGCCGAACCGAACAGCGTGCTCAGCGATCGCACCCTGGTGCCCAAGCGCCGCGCCAAGGCCGCTGCAGCCAACGCGGTGAAACAACCGGAAAAGGCCGCCCGGCCGAAATCGCCGAAACGCCCCTCGAAAACCACCCTCACCGGTGCGGTCGCCGGGCTGCTGCCGCAAACCCTCAAGCCGGAACTGGCGACACTGGTGGAAAGCGCGCCCGACGGCGAATGGCTCTATGAGATCAAGTTCGACGGTTATCGGGTCATGGCGCGCATCGAAAATGGCGACGTCAGGCTGCTGACCCGCAACGGCCATGATTGGACCCACAAGTTGCCCAAACAGGCCGAGGCCCTGGCCGCGCTGGGATTGGCATCGGCCTGGCTCGACGGTGAGATGGTGGTCGCCGATGACGAGGGCGTCCCGGATTTCCAAGCCCTGCAAAACGCCTTCGAGGCCGGTAGCAGCGGCAAGATCGCTTATTACCTGTTCGACGTGCCTTACCTCAATGGCATGGATTTGCGCAAAGTGCCGGTGCAAGAGCGCCGGGCCGCATTGGCTGCGGTGCTGGAGCCCAACGAAAGCCCCTTGCTGCGGTTTTCCGACGCCTTTGAGCAAACCCCCGACGCGTTGCTCAACAGCGCCTGCCAGATGAAGATGGAAGGGCTGATCGGCAAGCGCATCGGCAGTGCCTATGTGTCCAGGCGCAGCAACGACTGGATCAAGCTCAAGTGCAAAAATCGCCAGGAATTCGTGGTGGTGGGCTTCAGCGATCCCAAGGGCGCCCGAAGCGCCTTCGGTGCCTTGCTGCTGGGGCTGCATGATGCCGACAGCGGCCAGTTACGCTACGCCGGCAAGGTCGGCACCGGGTTCAACGAAACCACCCTTAAAAGCATCTACCAGCAACTGCTGCCCCTGGAGACGAAAAAGGCCGCCGTGGTCAATCCGCCCACCGGTCATGAAGCCAAGGGCGTTCATTGGCTCGAACCGACGCTGTTGGCCGAAGTGGCCTTTGCCGAAATGACCAAGGACGGCTCGGTGCGCCATGCGGTCTTCCATGGCTTGCGCAACGACAAGCCGGCCAAGGACATCACCCAGGAGCTGGCCAAACCCGTGAAAAAAAACGCTGCGGCAAAAAAAACCAAAGCCAAGGATGAACCTGGCGCGACACCGGCTAAAGCCAAGACCAAGGCACCGGCCCTGGCCGGCAAGGTCCGCATCACCCACCCAGACCGGGTCATTGACGCCAGCAGCGGCACCACCAAGCTGCAACTGGCCGAGTACTACGCCAGCGTGGCCGAATTCATCCTGCCGGAATTGGCGGATCGCCCGGTGGCCTTGGTCAGGGCGCCGGATGGCATCGCCGGGGAACTGTTTTTCCAGAAGAACGCCGAGCACCTGGCGATTCCCGGCATCACCCGTCTGGACAAGGCGCTGACCGGGCAGCCGGTGATGATCATCAACAACGCCGAGGCGTTGATTGGCGCGGTGCAGATGAGCACGGTGGAACTGCACACCTGGAATGCCACCACCGTCGACCTGGACAAGCCTGACCGCTTCGTCCTCGACCTTGACCCGGACCCGGCGTTGCCCTGGAAGAGCATGGTCGAGGCGACGCAGCTCACGTTATCGGTGCTCGATGAGCTGGGGCTCAAGGCGTTCCTCAAGACCAGCGGTGGCAAGGGCATCCATGTGGTGGTGCCGCTGACGCGCAAACTGGGTTGGGACGAGGTCAAGGGGTTCAGCCATGCGATTGTCAGCCACATGGCCAAGCTGCTGCCGGACCGTTTTTCGGCGGTGTCCGGGCCGAAGAACCGGGTAGGGCGGATCTTCATCGATTATCTGCGCAATGGTTTGGGCGCCACCACCATCTGCGCCTATGCCGCCCGGACCCGGGAAGGGTTGCCGGTGTCGGTGCCGATCTTTCGCGAGGAGGTGGCCGAGCTCAAGGGGGCGAATTTGTGGAATGTGCACAACGTTCATGAGCGGCTGGCGGAAGTGGGGCATGAGCCTTGGGCTGGGCTGAAGAAAACTCGCCAGAGCATTACTGCTGAGATGCGTAGGCGTATTGGTATGAGGAAGGCTTAAGGTGGTTTTGGTGGCGACCGCGTTTCTCCTGTGGGAGCAAAGCTTGCTCGCGATAGCGGTGGAGGTGTCAACAGACCCGATTCCACAAGGTGTGCACAAATCTTCCAGACACTCTCCTCATCGGCAGTTAATCTGCCAAGAGCACATTCACTCAGCGGGATCGGGGCATGACAGCGCGCAACTGGATCGATCTCAAGCAGGACGCCACGTCCGGTATCGAGACCGTGCACGCGCATTTCGAGGGGCATGCCTATGATCCCCACTGGCATGACACTTATCTGGTGGGTGTGACCGAGCAGGGCGTGCAGCAGTTTCATTGCCGGCGCCAGCAGCACAACAGCACGCCGGGTAAAGTATTCCTGCTTGAGCCCGGCGAGTTGCATGACGGCAACGCCCCCCATGAACACGGGTTTACCTACCGTACGTTGTACCTGGAACCCCGATGGCTGGAACGTGAATTGCGTTCCTTGTTCGACGTGGCACCGGACAACGCCCAACTCGGGTTTGCGGCCACCCTGACTGACGACGCGCGGCTGGCGAGTGCCACGGCCATGGCCTTCCAGAGCCTGCATGAGCAGGAGATCCGCATCGTGCGCCAGACGGCCCTCGATACCCTGTTGGCCAACCTGACCCAACACCTGCACTGGCGGGCGCGGATCAACCCGGATCCACGGCTGCCGTTGGTGGCGCAGCAGGCCCGAGACTACCTGCACAGTCACCTGAGCGAAGACATCGGCCTGGATGACCTGGCGCAGGTCACCGGCGTGGATCGTTTCCGCTTGACCCGTGCGTTCAAGGCGGCCTTCGGCCTCGCGCCCCATGCCTATCTGATCCAGTTGCGCCTGGCCCGCGCCCGACGCCTGCTGGCCTGTGGCGAGAGCGCCGTGGCAGTGGCGGCCATGCTCGGTTTTGCCGACCAAAGCCACTTGGGTCGCTGGTTCCAGCGCGCCTATCGCCTGAGCCCGGCGGACTACCGCAAGCGCTGCTCAATTGTTCCAGACTGACCACGGCTTCATGGGGATGATCAAGCGATCGATCATTCACCGAGACGTTGCTCCATGGACCAGTTACTGCCGTTTGCCTTGTTCGCGTTTGTCGCCTCCATCACCCCGGGCCCGACCAATATCCTGGTGTTGAGCCATAGCTCGCGTTTCGGCCTGGCAACCACCGTGCCGATCATCCTCGGCGCCTGCGCGGCGGCGGCCTTGTTGGTGCTTTTGGTCGGCACCGGGTTGGGAGACGTGTTGGCGCGCCATGCGACGATTCAGACGCTGCTCTCATGGGCGGGCATCGCCTGGTTGAGTTGGATGGCCTGGCAGATTTTCAGCGCGCCGGCCCAGGCCATCGACCCGCAGCGTCCCGTCGAAGGCCCGCGGCTGGGCCTGGCAGGGGCCGCCGGGTTGCAGTTGGTGAACCCGAAAACCTGGATGATGGCGTTGGCGGTGGTCAGCGTTTTCGCGGGTGCCGAGGCCGACCGCACCGTGCGGGTCCTCTGGCTGTCCCTGGCATTTTTCGCCATTTCGATCCCATGCATGATCGTCTGGGCCTGCCTGGGCCGCGGCGCCGCACGGTTCTGCCGTTCCGCCGTGGCGATGGGACGGTTCAATCGGGTCATGGCGGTGATGCTGCTGGTGTCGGCGTGGTTGACCTTGGTGGTCTGAGCGACTGACAAAATTGTAATTTTTTTTTCGAAACCTCCGGACTGAAGGCTGAGTCGGACCTTATATCGCCCTTGTTCAGGCGCGGTACAACTCCCTTGAATCGACCTCGCAACAGGAGATTTCCATGAACAGTCGTTACGAAGCCTGCATAGCCGAATGCATCGCCTGCGCCATGGCCTGTGAAACCTGCGCGGCTTCTTGCCTGCGTGAGCAGAACGTACAGATGATGGCCAAGTGCATCGAACTGGACCGTGACTGCGCCGACCTTTGTCGGCTTGCCGCCACGCTCATGAAGCGCGACAGCCGCGTCGCCGCACAACTGTGCAGCGTGTGCGCGGCTATTTGCCGTGCATGTGGTGAGGAGTGTGGCAAACACGAATCGACACACTGCCAGGATTGTGCAAAAGCCTGCCGGTCTTGTGCCGACGCGTGTGAGCGAATGGCAGCTTGATGACCACGGCCTGGCAGGGCGCTTAGCTTGACGGGCAAGCGCTTCTCGCCAGGCCTTGGTTTATCGCAGGTCAGCTTTGCAAGTACACCGCATGGGTATGGGTGTACTCATACAAACCATGCTTGCCGTCGGCCCCGCCCACCCCGGACTTGCGCACCCCGGCATGGAACCCTTGCATGGCTTCGAAGTTTTCGCGGTTGACGTAGGTCTCGCCAAAGTCCAGGCCTCGAATGGCGTGCATGGCGCGGCTCAAGTCCCGGGTATAGACCGAAGAGGTCAGGCCATAGTCGCAGTCATTGGCCAGGGCGATCGCTTCGTCCAGGTCGTCGACGATCTGGATGGGCAATACCGGACCGAAGATTTCCTCGCGCATGATGTCCATCGAGGCGTTGCAACCGGCCAGTACGGTGGGTTGGAAGTGCAAGCCGTCGGGGCGGTCTGCCACGCGGCCTCCGCTGATCAGGCTGGCACCTTGCTGCAGGGCGGTCCGCACTTTGCGCTCGACGCTGTCCAAGCCCTGGCGGTTGATCAAAGGGCCCATTTCGACATCAGGCTCGGCCAGCGGGTCGCCGTAGCGAGTGGCGGACATGGCCGCGCTGATGCGTTCGATGAATTGATCGGCGACCTTGCGCTCCACGTAGACCCGCTCGGCACAGTTACAGACTTGACCGGTGTTGATGATCCGCGAGTCGCGAATCGCCTTGACCGCCAACGCCAAGTCAGCGTCTGCCAACACAATGGCCGGGGCCTTGCCGCCCAGCTCCAGGTTGAGTTTGGTGATGTTCGCCGCAGCCGCCGTCATGATCCGCGAGCCGGTATCAACGCTGCCGGTAAAACTGATCATGTCCACGCCTTTGTGACTGCTCAAGGCCGCGCCCACTTGGCCGTCGCCACACACCACGTTGAATACGCCGGGTGGCAAATCGGTTTCGGCCACCAACCGGGCGAATTCGAAACAGTTGTTCGGGGTTTCTTCGCTGGGCTTGATAACGATGGTGTTGCCGGTCAACAGGGCCGGGGCCATTTTGCGAGCAATCAGGAAAAACGGAAAATTCCACGGCAGGATGCCCGCCACCACACCCAGGGGCTTGCGGAACAGGAAAATGTTTTCCCCAGGGCGGTCACTGGTGATGATTTCGCCTTCGATGCGCCGGGCCCACTCGGCCATGTAGTCGAGGTAGTCAGCGGTGAAGTTCACCTCCACTTCGGCCAGAGCACTGATCTTGCCCTGTTCCAGGGTGATGGTGCGTGCCAGGTGCGCAACGTTCTCCCGCAGTTTGCTGGCGATGCGCCGCAGGTAGCCGGCGCGTTCGATGGCCGGTTTGGCTGACCAGTCTTGCTGCGCGGCGCGGGCGGCAGCCAAGGCCCGGTCAACGTCGCTGGCAGTGGAGGCCGGGACCCGGGACAGCAATGCACCGGTGGCCGGGTTGTACACGTCCAGGTGCGTTTCGCTGTGGGTGAACTGGCCGTTGATGAAGTTCTGGAATACGGGAACGGATGACATGGACAGCTCCTTTCAGTACGTGCGCGATGGCGCTTGGGGGGCGCTCGGTTCGCGATAGCGGGCGAGGGTGGCCTGGGCGCTCTGGCGCAGCAGGCTGATGTCGATGGCCACCGCAATGAACTGGCAGCCCCAAGCCTGATAGCGACGCGCATCGGCTTCGTTGGGCGCCAGGATGCCGCAGGCCTTGCCCGCCGCGAGGGTGGCGTCAACCGCGTGCCGGATGCGTTCCTGTACCTCGGGATGCCCCGGGTTGCCTGCATGGCCGAGGCCGATGGACAGGTCGGCGGGGCCGATGAACACCGCGTCCACGCCCTCCACTGCAGCGATGGCTTCGACGTTTTCCACACCCGTGCGCGATTCCACCTGGACGATCAGGCACAGTTCTTCATGGGCGGTGGTGAGGTAGTTCGCCACACCGTCCCAACGAGTGGCGCGGGTCAGGCCGCCGCCCACGCCACGAATGCCATGGGGCGGGTAACGCATGGCGCGCACCAGGGCCAGGGCCTGCTCGGCGGTTTCGACCATGGGAATCATCAGGGTCTGGGCACCGACATCCAGCAACTGCTTGATCAGGTTGGTATCGCCGGTCACCGCCCGCACCACCGGCGAGGTGGCATAGGGCGCCACGGCCTGGAGCTGGCCGAGTACGCTGGGTACGGTGTTGGGCGCGTGTTCGCCATCGATCAGCATCCAGTCGTAACCGGTGCCGGCGATGATCTCGGCGGCATAGCCGGTGGCGAAACCGGCCCAGATACCGTATTGGGTTTGCGTTGAGCTGAGCGCGGCCTTGAAGGCGTTGCGGGGCATGTTCATGGCGTGCTCCTTTCGCGGTGATAA
Source organism: Pseudomonas sp. PF05 (assembly GCF_056521845.1). Classification (NCBI taxonomy): domain Bacteria; kingdom Pseudomonadati; phylum Pseudomonadota; class Gammaproteobacteria; order Pseudomonadales; family Pseudomonadaceae; genus Pseudomonas; species Pseudomonas sp. PF05. Next base: position 61,742 of record NZ_JBWLPW010000002.1, read on the forward strand.
GGTCGATGCAACTGGCAATCGGGATTGAGCGTCACGCCGAAGCCAGGCTGGTCAAGGACCGACAGGCGCATGCGGCCTTCCACCGGCACCGGTTCGCCCAGCAGTTGCGGATGGAACATCGGCACCACTTCGTCGGCCTTGGGCGCCATCATCAGGAACTCGGCGAACGGGCTGTTATGTCGGGTAGCGACGAAGTGATAGCTGTAGACCGAGGAGCCGTGGGGGATCACCAGCGCGTTGTGGGCGTCGGCCAAGGCCGAGATCTTCACCAGTTCGGTGAGGCCGCCGCACCAGCCAACGTCCGGCTGGATGATGTCGCAGCAACCCATTTCCAGCAGCATGCGAAAGCCCCAGCGGGTGGCCTCATGTTCACCGGTGGTCACCAGCATGCCCTTGGGCACGTTGTTGCGCAGCGCGGCGTAGCCCCAGTAGTCGTCGGGCGGCAGCGCTTCTTCGATCCATTTCAAACCGTGCTCATGGGCGCCGACTGCGAGTTTGGTCGCGTAGTTGAGGTCCAGGCTCATCCAGCAATCGAGCATCAGCCAGAAGTCCGGGCCGACCCGCTCGCGCATGGTCGCCAGCGCCTCGAGGTTCTTGCGCAAGCCTTCCTCGCCTTCGGCTGGGCCGTGATGCAAAGGCATCTTGCCGCCAATGAAACCCATTTTCTGCGCCAGATCCGGCCGCGCGCCGGTGGCATAGAACTGCAACTCGTCACGCACCGCGCCACCGAGCAATTGATGCACCGGCTCCTGGCGGATCTTGCCGAGCAAGTCCCAGAGCGCCAGGTCCACACCGGATATCGTGTTGATCACCAGGCCCTTGCGACCGTAGTAAAGCGTCGACTGGTACATCTGGTCCCAGATCTTCTCGGTGTCGGTCACCCGGGCGCCTTCGACAAATCGTGCCAGGTGCTTTTCAACGATGTAGGCCGCAGGCTCGCCACCGGTCGTCACGGCGAACCCGACGGTGCCATCGCTGGCTTCGATTTCCACCACCAGGGTGCCGAGCACATTGATGCCGAAACTGCGACGGCTCTGGCGGTAGTCCGGGTACTTGCTCATGGGTGTGGCGATGTGATCGTCGATCCAATGGCCATCGGCCTGATCGTGATAATCCGCGCCGCCGCCTCGAAGCACGAAGGCGCGAACGTGTTTGATTGTGGGAATACCCATGTGTGCAGCTCCTTGAGTTAAACAGTGGCAGGCGTCTTCGAAGCGCGTTGGCCGGGCGAGTGGATACCCAGCACCAGCAACGCGGCGATAACGGTAGTAACGGAGAGCAGGTAGAGGCCCGCGGCGGGGGAGTGGAAGGCGCCTTCGGCCCAATTTTTCAGCACCGGGGCGATGAAGCCGCCGAGGGCGCCAAAGGAATTGATCAACGCGATGCCCGCTGCTGCCGCGCTGCCGGCCAGGTAGCTGGACGGAAAGGTCCAGAACACCGGTTGCACGGCGATGAAGCCGGAAGCGGCGAAGCACAGGGCAACGATCCCCAGCAATGGGCTGGACACGCTCACCGAACAGGCGATCCCGGCGGCTGCCATCAGCAAAGTCAACGCGGCGGTACGGCGGCGCTGGCCGGTGCGGTCGCTGTAACCGGGAATCAGATAGGCCGCGCACAGGGCGCAGATCCACGGAATTGCCGTGACCAGCCCCACCATCAGCCCGACCTTGCTGCCCATCAGGCCGCCCACCTGGGTCGGCAGGTAAAACACCACGCCATAGACGCTGGCCTGGATCAGCAGATAAATCAGGCACAGGTACAACACGGAGGGTTGGCACAGCACGCTGAGCAAGCCGCGGCCGTGGGATTGTTTGTGCTGGTCCTCGGCATCGAGCAGCGCCTGGACCTGACGGCGTTCTTCTGCCGTCAGCCATTTGGCATCGGCGGGACGGTTGTCCAGGTACCAATAGGCCCAGATGCCCACGGCCGAGGCCATCAGGCCTTCAACGGCGAACAACCACTGCCAGCCCTGAACACCGGCAAAACCGTCCAGCTCCAACAACAGGCCCGACAGCGGGCTGCCGAAGATGAACGCCAGCGGCGCGCCGAAATAGAAGAAGCCCATGGCCTTGCCCCGGGCCGCCGAGGGGAACCAATAGGTGAGGTAGAGGATGACACCGGGAAAGAACCCGGCTTCGGCCACGCCCAGCAAGAAGCGCAGCACGTAGAAACTCGTTTCGTCGTGGGCAAAGACCATGGCGGCCGACACCAGGCCCCAGGTGACCATGATCCGGCACATCCACAACCTGGCACCGACGCGGTGCAGGATCAGGTTGCTCGGCACTTCCAGTAGCGCGTAGCCGGCAAAGAACACCCCGGCACCAAAGGCGAAGGCCGCATCGCCTATACCGGTGTCGGCCTGGAAGGCCTGTTTGGCGAACCCGACGTTGGCGCGGTCGAGAAACGCCATGATGTACATCAGCAACAGGAAGGGCAGCAGACGCCAGGAAATCTTGGCCAGCACAGACGCAGGAAGAGTCTTCATCGCGGGGTTCCTTTAGCAGGTATTTGTTCTTATGGGCTGGACTGTACGGCCGGCTAACGATGCGTTACAAATCGAATCTCGCTAACAAGCGATACCTTTACGGTATCGATACAAGAGGCCCTCGATGACCCATCCCGTGCTGTCCCGCAGCCTGTTCAACCGCCTGCGTTATAAACACCTGCACATGCTGGTGGCCCTGAGCGCCAGCCAGAACCTGCATCGCGCCTCCCAGAGCCTGAACATGTCGCAACCGGCGGCGACCCGGATGCTGCACGAGATCGAGGACATGTTCGGTTGCGATCTGTTCGAGCGCCTGCCCCGGGGGATGCGCCCGACCGCCCTGGGCCAGGAGTTGATCCGTTTCGCCGAGTTGGCCCTCAGCGGCCTGGACCGCTGCGCCGAAGACCTGCTGGCGCGCCAGCAGGGCGGTTACGGCTATTTGTCGATCGGCACCATCATGGGCGCCGCGCCGGACCTGGTGATGGACTCCATCGCCCGCATCAAGGCCCTCAACCCACAACTGCGGATCCGCATCATGGGCGACACCAGCGACCAGGTGATCCAGTTGCTGGAACAGGGCCGCATCGACCTGGCCATCGCCCGGCGCAACGCGGCCACCGACAGTGAGCACTACGCGTTCGAACAGTTGGGCAACGAACGCTTGCTGGTGGTGGTCCACGCCGGCCACCCCCTGGCGCGACGCAAGAAACTGGCGCTGGCCGAACTGGTCAGCGACTGGCCGTGGATCCTGCAACCGGAAACCAGCCCGGCGCGCATCGGCCTCGATCAGGCGTTGCAACGCCTGGCGCTGCCAACGCCGGCGGACATCATCGAGTGCAGCTCGGTGTATTCCATGCAGCAACTGATTCAACTGACCGACGCGATCATGGTGCTCTCGGAAACCGCCTTGCGCGATTACCTGAAGATGGGCCTGGTGGTGGCGTTGCCGGTGGCGCTGGATGTGCAACTGGCGCCATTCGGGTTGCTGCGCCGCAAGGGCGAACCGGTGAGCCGGGAGTTGGGCTTGTTCATTGATCTGCTGCGCAGCCGGGCGGGTGAAAAAGCGGCGTACTGACGGGCCCCGCAACCCCTTGCAACGGTTGGACGGTTTCAAAGAGCCCCTGTTTTGGCGAGCATCGCAGGCACTTCAATCCCGTGTGCTTCAGCATTTCGAAAGCCCAATCGACCCCAAGGAAGGAGGTCCATCGTGTCCACTCAAGATACCCATGTCGATTTTATCCAGGCCAGACTACCCATCTGGCTGAAACGAGCGTCGCGAGAACGACAGCAGCGCTTCAAGAGCCTGACCCAGCAATTGCAGCGCGACAGCGACGCACTCAACGCACGGCTTGTCGACCTGCCCGCGCCGGAAACCTTCACGCGCAACCTGCTGCAGGTCCAGCCGGAAATACAGGCCTGGCCTGCGGTGAATGGCTTCGGCGGTGCTGGCGACGCCATACGCCGGGCAAGGGTCAGGCGCAGCCCCTACAGCTATGAGCCCTCGCTGTCGGTGGTGGAAGCGGCCATGCGCAATTACGCGCCCGACGAGGCGGTCACTGGCAGCGATTTCGACAACAAGGGCCAGTTGTTCATTCAGGGAAAGCCGCAAGAGTTCCGCCCATGGGGCGTGCCGTCGGACACTACCCTGTTACCCACGACCCCGGCCGAATTCGCGCGTCTGTGCCGGCGCATGGATGCCGGCGGCGCTTACCGCAAGGTGCTTGAACGGCGTCTGCCGCGCATTGGCGGCGAGGTACCTGCCATCGCCAGCGCCTATATGGCGTATGCACGCAGCCTGCTCACTCATGACGCCTACGAGGCGAAGTTGGACGGGCGCCTCGATGAAACCGGTGAGCGGCTGCTGGCCTCTGTCGGCATTCAACTTCAAGCCCGGCCCGTTGCGCCTTTGGCCTGTGAGGTCAAGTCGCTGGAGCTGCTGTCCGTGCCGCTGTTCGGGGCCCGGGTGTATTGGGGCGTGCAAGGAGACGCCCAAGGCGTGCGCCCGATCGTCCTGCACATGCCCCATGATGTGGTGGCACCGCTCAAGCAATTCAGCAGTTTGCAAGCCATGTCCGCTGAATTGACCGAGCGGGTACGCAGACGCAGCTATCGAGAAAGCCTGATGCGCTACCTACCGCTGCGTTTGCAGGCCTGGCTGGGAGCGGCCCTGCATGATCAGGTGGAGTGGGAGGTGGATACTCACCCCAACGTGATCCAGGAAATCTATGCCCGTATCACGGGATGGCGCGAGGGCGAGCGGGGCGAGGACGGCGGCCGTATTCGGGTACCTATGCCCAAGGTATCCTGGAGTTTGAGTGATCTGCGAGAGGCGCCCTGGCCGGCCTGTTATCACGAATGGCGTGCCCATGCCTTTGCCAATGCCAGTGCGCTGATGGTCTCCACCGAGGCCCAGGACCGGGAGGCGCTGATGGCGCGCCTCGCTTACTGGGAAAGCCTTGTCGAGCGCACGCTCATGCTCGCGGCGACGTTCTTTCCGTTCTGCGCGCCCATCGGCATGACGGCGGCAGCGGTCGGGGGCGTGCGGCTGGTGTATGACATCTTCGAAGGTATCCAGGCGTTCAATGAAGGTCATGCCCAAGAAGGTATCGAACATATCTTCAACGTTTTATTCGGGATCGCCCAAGGTGCCTACCTGGGTTTCGTCGGTGGGACGGTGGAGCCGATGCCTGTGGGTGACGGCTCCACACGCCTGTGGAATGGCGATGTCCGGCCTTTTGAAGCCAGGCGCTTGCCTCCTGTGGAAGCGGAGCAAGACGCCTGGGGTGTCTGGCGCACGACCAACGAGGCGTGGGTGCGAATCGATGACCGCTACTTCGAGGTCCAAGGCACGAACGATGCCTTGGACCTGCGCCTGCCGGCGGGGCATCAAGGCGTGCGGCCGCCCCTGGAATGGAGCCGTGCCCGTGGTTGGCAATGGGCACATCGCAACCCATTGCAACGGGCCCGCCTGGAACTGCTGCGCAACTTCGCCGAGACGCCGACCGAACTGGATGACAATACGATCTTTATCCTGCAGCGCCAGGTCGGCATCAGCGATGCGCATCTGCGTTACCTGCAAGTAGAGGGGCAGCCGATGCCGGCGATACTCGCCGATGCACTGGATGAGGCAAGGTGTTGGCAGCAAGTGCAGTACACCATTGGACGGCTACTGCGCAATGAAACACCACGAGCCGGGCATTTGCGCATCGTCCAGACGGTTGCGGAGTTGCCGGGTTGGCCCAGCGACCTGACGTTGCGCTACCACGATGGCGTGACCCTGCATTCCATTGGAGACATGGCCGACACGCGCTCGCTCTACCTGTACAAGGCGGACCTGGAACATGACGCCTGGGCGGAGCGTATCCTGGCGGGGCTGAGCACGCCTGAACAGACCTCATTGCTGGGCCAAGCCAGTCTCAGTTTGTCGCCTTTGGAGCGCAGTCGACTGTTGGCCGGGCGCTGGGGCCGGTATCTGCAACGCAATGCACGGCGGGTGGTCGACGCCATGACCCGTTCCACTGAGGCCGATCCACTGGCCGGCCCTGTGGCCCGGGCTTTCCCAGGCTTGCCCGAATCCATCGCCAACGAGCTTGCCAGCCAGGCCCTTGGCCAGGACCGGGTGCGCCTGTATGACGGACGGGTGGGAGAGGGCTTGGGCTCTCGATGCGCCGAAGCCCTGCGCGAGCTGCGCCTGAGCCGCGCCTTGCGGGCCCTGGATCGCGGTGAAAGTGGTGTTGATCGGGATCGCATCATCATGGGCCTGGTCGGTAGCGCTCCCCAACTAAAAGGCCGGGTGCGCCTGCGCCTGTTTTTGCGCGAGCTTGAAAACCCGCTGGAGGCGGGGGAAACAGGGCCGTTGAAAATCATTCGCCAGGAAGGCGAACAGTACCGCCCTTTTGACGATGAGGGTAATGAGCTGGCCAATGCCCTGGACTTGGAAGATGCCTTGCTCAGAGCGCTGCCGGACGACGCTCGCCAGGCGCTTGGCTTGAACATCTGGCAGGGTGCCACGCTTCGCAGTTGGCTGCTCGCACAAGCCCTTGATGATCGACCAGGCCTGCGTCCCTATTTGCTGATAAAACCCCTGGGCTCTCGTGGCGTCCGTCCGCAATGGCTGAACGGGCGCTTGGGTTACCCATTCAGCGGGCGTGGACGGCTTCCGTTGCAGGTTTGGAGTACAAGTCTGCAAGCGCGTCTCGAGCGACTCTATCCCAGCCATGCCGGAATAGAACTGGCGAGGCTTCAAGAGATCCTGGCCAGAGAGGCCAGTCGCCAGGGCTTGAGCGTGGAGAACTTGGTCACCCAACGGGAAAACCAATGGACCACGTTGGATCAGGAGCTGCATCAATGGGAGATCCATGAGGGCCTTCACCACCCGGCCGAGAGCGGTATCGAGGCCGAGACGCGGCGCTCGTTGCGCCAGGACGTTGCGGCAGAAATTCGCCGTGCCTGGCGACGCGCACCGGATCCGGACCAAGAGGGCGGCGAGCAGTCGTTGCGGCTGGTGGGCCACAACATCGGCCGCTTGCCGCCGATCAGTGTGCGGTTCGAACATGTAGAAGAGCTGGTACTGGTGAACATGGGGCTGAGCGAGGACCCTTCGGCATTCCTGCGGATGTTCCCCAATTTGGATACGCTGCACCTGCACGACAACAGCCTCACCGCGGTGCCCATGGCTGCCAGCGAATTGCCAGCGCTGATAGAGCTGTCACTGAGCAACAATCCGCTCAATATGGACGCGGATGTATTTGCTCCTTTGCTCGGTGCCGATTCTGCGCTGCATGTGCGGATGTTGCATCTATCGGGGATCAGCAGCGGCGGGGAGGCCGGGGCCAGTGCAGCCATGGTCGCGGCCATCGACCGTCTGAGCGGATTGTCCTCCCTGCGTGAGCTGGTATGGGCTGACAACTTGCATTTCACGCCCCAGGAGTTACAGGCCATCACCGCCTTACCCCGGTTGCGTGCATTGGACCTGGTGCGCTGCGGTTTACGCCTGGACGAGCAGGGCAGTGCGTTCCTGCGCAGGGCCACTGGCTTGGAGGACCTGCGTCTGAGCGGCAACAATTGCCGGGACCTGCCGGACTTGCCGGAACTTGTAAACCTGCAGGAACTGGAGCTTTCCAATACCGGGCTTGATCGAGTGCCGGCGTTGGTCTTGACGGTCTTATCGAGACCTTCATCCGACATGCTTATCCTGGACCTCAGGAACAATCGTATCGCCAACATTCAGGATGACCTGCTGCCTGCCCTGGTCGAGCGCCCAAGAGACGATACCGTTGGGCTGTGGCTGGACGACAATCCGTTGCCAAGCGCACAAATCCAAGCCCTTCGGGCAATGGCGCCGGAAGCTTTCCGCTACACCGTCGACGACTGGCTGTATCTCTCCCCCGACTTTCAGCGGGCCCTGGAAGTTGCTCGCGACGACCCCGGAGACCGACGATTCATCGACTGGTTCTCCGGCGCTCTGCGAGACGCCGATATAAGCTCGCCCGTCGGGGTGGCCTTCGGGGATCGCCAGCGGGCTGCTACTGTTTTGCGGCGCTATACCGGGTATCAGGACGCTTATTCGCCCTTGCCGGAACTGATCGGGGACTTCGACCAACAACTGAGGCAACTGCGCGTGCGCCTGCAAGCGCGTAGCCTGGACCGACAACCGCCAGATCTTGCTGAGCTGGAACTGCATTTCTCAATGTTCGAAGCGGTCCAGCGCGCTCGTCTCGCGCAACGCGACGTACCTTTTGAAGGTTTCCTGTTCGAGCAGTACGCCTTCTGGACTTACGGGCTGGCGCAGCGCTATCCGCTAGCCGAGCTGCATCAGGCGCAAATGACCCGCGAGACTTTCATTGATTGGCTCTGCGATGCCCAGGACACCTTCAACAACAATGATCAAACCGCCCGTACCGGAGAGATGACCTGGCGGCCCTATCTGGGGCTGATGTCCCAGGACTGGTCCGAAGGGCTGGCGATCTGGGATGTGGTCGATGACGATTTGGTGGATGCGTTCAGTGGGCCGGTGAATCCATCCCGTTGGCCCCAGGTTCTGTTGGATAACCTGGCGCACCCGGATGCCGACCTGCCCAGCCCGCTGGAGTCGTTCATGCAGGGTGACCGCATCGTCTGGCACCGCGTGGGCCTGGAGGCCGTAGCGGATGTGGATTGGGCCACAAACCAGCCGGTGACGCTCACTGAAGATCAGTTGCGACGTACCATGGCGATCTACCGCTCGCTCAAGAGTCGGGAGGTCGAAGCATTGGTGCGCCGGATAACCACTGAGTTGGTCAGCGCCTGGTGGACGACGGGAGCGCGGTAGGAGCTGCGCTCCTACACAGCGGGGCCCGGTAGGAGCTGGCGAAGCCTGCGATCTTTTGATCTTTCGCTTGAGATACGGGGGACTGGGGAAAGATCGCAGCCTCGTTGCACTCGACAGCTCCTACATAGCTCCTACATAGCTCCTACATAGCCTAGCGGCGTCAGTGGCCAGGCGTCGTCTGGAAGACCAGCGCCTTGAGGCCACATTCCAGGTCGACGTCAGGAAATTCCGGTGGGTTTTCCAGGCGTTTCTCGAAGACCAGCCCCGGCGCTTGCTGGGTAACGCCGTCGATGAGGAAGTCCGAACCGGTGGCCGGGTCGTTGCTGCAGGCCAGGACTGTGCCGTGGGCCGTCAGCAGTTCCGGCAGGCGGCGCAATACCCGCTGATAGTCCTTGGTCAGCAGGAAGCTGCCTTTTTGGAAGGTGGGTGGATCGATGATCACCAGGTCGTAAGGGCCACTGTTGATCACCTTGCCCCAGGACTTGAACAAGTCGTGGCCGAGGAAACTCACCTGGCTCAGGTCGTGGCCATTGAGGCGATGGTTGTCGCGGCCTCGGCTCAGGGCCGCGCGGGACATGTCCAGATTGACCACATGTTGCGCGCCGCCGGCAATGGCCGCTACCGAGAAGCCGCAGGTGTAGGCGAACAGGTTCAGTACCCGTTTGCCATCGGCGTTGGCCCGTACCCATTCGCGGCCATAACGCATGTCGAGGAACAGGCCGTTGTTCTGCTTCTTGCCCAGGTCGATCCGGTAACGCAGGCCGTCTTCGGTCAGGGTCCATTCGTCAATGGGCTCGCCCACCAGCCATTGGGTGACGCTTTGCGGCAGGTAGCGGTGCTGCACCGCCAGCGTATGGGCCTGGCTGTGTTGCCAGGCCGGCGATGCAGTCAGCGCCAGCAACGTGGCGATCAAGTCGTCCAACTGCGTGGGTTCCGGCTCCTTGAACAGCGAGACCAGCACCACCCCTTGCAACCAGTCGACCGTGACCTGCTCCAGGCCCGGCCAGCAGCGCCCGCGGCCGTGGAACAGGCGCCGGGTTTCTTCTGGCACCGACTCCAGGGCTGTCAGCAAATGGACGTGAAGGGTTTGAAGGGCTACGCAATTCATTCAGGCAACGCCAGGGATTCGAAAGGCCGGCATTTTAACCGCAGCTGTACCCGGCGCAATCCCTGTGGAGAGGGTGCTTGCTCCCGCTGCGCGGCGTCCATAGGACCCGTGTAGGACCCGTGTAGGAGCTGTGTAGGAGCTGTGTAGGAGCTGTCGAGTGCAACGAGGCTGCGATCTTTCCCCCAACACTTAAATCCCAAGCGAAAGATCAAAAGATCGTCCGAACGCGGCCCGAGCCTTCGGCAGCTCCTACACAACCAGCAGGAACAAGGTGCTACCTAACTGCCGCTTGTAGCCAAAATACTGGCAACCTGTTGCGGCTGGCAGTTGAGGTACGCCGAACGCTTGAGCCACCTTGGGTCCGGGTACCAGGAAAACATGAATTGTCCACCCTTGAGCTTGTCGATCACCTGGCGCGCCACCTGGGGGCGTACGGCAGGGCAACCCTGGCTGCGTCCGATGCGTCCCTGGCGCACGCTCCATAACGGGTTCACATAGTCGGCGGCATGGATCACGATCGCTCGGTCACGGGCCAGGTCATTGAAGCCTGGCTCCAGGCCGTCCATGCGCAGCGAATAGCCGTGGGCACCCTGGTAGCTCTCCTGGGTGCGAAACAGGCCAAGGCTGGATTGGTAACTGCCCAGGCGATTGGAAAATTGCGTAGCGAAGTTTTCCCCGGATTTTTGCCCGTGGGCCACCAGGTCGCGCAATACCAGCTTCTTCTGGCGCAGGTCGAAGATCCACAGGCGACGGGCCGTGGAGGGTTGCGAGTAGTCGATGACCGCCAGGTGGCGGGCCTGGCTGGCGCCATTGGCGAGCGCACATTGCATGGCGCTCAAGGCACTTTTGAGCGCCAGGGGATTGAGTTCCGGCGCTACGTGGGAGAGGCTGTTGTAAAGCGTTTGCGAATTCGCCTTTTTTTCCGCCAGCGCCGGGCTGCAAATGGCACCCAGGCCCAGGATGACCAGACAGACTCGGCGCAAAAAGCCCTGTACAGGCGAAGCGTTTCCAGCGTGGTGTTCGTTCGCGGCATCCCGTCCGATTTTGTTTGTATGCATGATGGCGGGTCGTACCTATCGCAAAATTCACCGTCAACGAGACGGCCATGGATTGGAGTAAAGCAGTTGTTCAAAAAGTCCGCATGTTACCTGAGCCTTTTATTGCTCACTGCGCCATTGGTCGCGACAGCCGAAGATAGCGATCCGGCACTCGTGCAGACCACATTGGCGCAATTGGCGGTCACTTGCCCGGGCGTGGTGGCGGACGGCGACTTTCCGACGTTGCTCGACTTGCAGGCGTTCTATCAGCAAAACGCAGGCCAGGAAGTCTGGTCGGACAACGAACGACGCAGGACGTTGCAGGTCCAGTTGCAACAACTGGCCGACGACGGCCTGGATCCCGCGAGCTATGGCCTGCCGGCCCAGGGCGCAGACCAGGGCGGTCATTGCATCGACATCGCCACCAGCCAGCGCTATCTGCAGGCCTTGCATGACCTGCGTTTCGGCTATTTGCCCCAAGACCGGCTGGAGCCAGTATGGAGGGCCAACCCGCCGCCACAGGATCATCAGGCCGTGGTGCTCGCCATCGCCGGGCTAGGCCTGCAGAACGTCGCCGATGCCTTTGAACAGGCGCGGCCGAACCTGGACCTCTATCGCAACCTGCGCGACCTCTATGCCCGGCTGCGGCAACAGCCTTTGTCCAACTGGCAACCCGTGCCGGGTGGGCCGCTGCTGCAACCGGACAAGCAGGACGCCCGCGTACCCGCACTGGCCCAGCGACTGTTCAACGAAGGTTACCTGAGCGCGCCGCCGCTGCTTAGCGACGAGCACTACAGCCCCACGCTGGTGGACGCGATGAAAAGCTTCCAGGCCCAGCATTCGCTGCAGGCCGATGGGGTGGTGGGACCGTGGACCGTTACCGAGCTGAACATCAGCCCGGCCATGCGTCGCGAGCAGTTGCGCATCAATCTGGAGCGCATGCGCTGGCTGGCTCAGGACGTAGAAACCGACAGCGTCCTGGTCAATGTAGCGGCGGCCCAGTTGACGGTTTACCGAGGCGGCGCCCCGGTCTGGCAAACCCGCACCCAGGTAGGCCGTGCGCAACGGCAGACACCGTTGCTCAAATCCCATATCACCCGACTGACGCTCAACCCGAGCTGGACCGTACCCCCGACCATCATGCGTGAAGACAAATTGCCCGAGATCCGCCGTGATCCGGAGTTTCTCCGCCGCAACAACCTGCGGATCCTCGACAGTGATGGCCTGCCGTTGCAGGCCGAGGATGTCGACTGGGATCATCCGGGCAACCTCATGTTGCGCCAGGATCCAGGTCCGAAGAACCCGTTGGGCAAAATGGCGATCCGCTTTCCCAACCCGTTCTCGGTGTATCTGCATGACACACCGAGCCAGGCGCTGTTCAGCAAAGGTCCGCGGGCCTTCAGTTCGGGCTGTGTGCGAATCGAACAAGCGATGCACTTGCGCGACCTGCTGGTAAGCCCGGCCGAGCGTGCACGCACCGACACGCTACTGGCCACTGAGACGACCCATGAGTTCAGGCTGGCCCGGCCCGTGCCGATCCTGCTGGGGTACTGGACAGTACAAGCGGACAGTCAGGGCCAGGCGATGTATATCCCGGATATCTATGGGCGTGACGCCAGACTGTCTGCTGCCCATGGCCGCGCACTCTGAGATCAAGCGCAGGCAGTGGCGATTGGCCCGTGCGTGGTCTCGTCGAGCGTTGCAAATAACCGCTGGCCGATGACGCGAGCGGCCTGCAAGTGCAGGTGCGGATCGGCGGTTTCCGATTCGAGCAAACGTTGGGAACTCACCACGCGGGCGCCGCAGTAATCGAAAATGCCATGGTCGATCTGCGTGGTCATCGCCTCGCCGTAGCCGTGGCGCTGAAAGCTGTCGGCATCGGCGCCACCGACTGCCACCAAGTGCACCCGCAAGTGCTGCAGTTGTTGGGCAAACGGCTTGTCGAGGCTGAAATCGAACGCCCAGCCGTTGGAAAACACCCGGTCGATCCAGCCCTTGAGCAACGCCGGCATGGACCACCAGTAAATCGGATAGACCAGCACCAACGCATCGGCACGGTCGATCCTGGCTTGCTCGGCCAGCACATCCGCAGGCGGCGCGGCCTCGCGATGGTGGACCGCATGGTCGGCAAAACTGAAACGCGGATCGAAGCCTTCGGCGGCCAGGTCGGCGATCTCGAGCGTATTGGCGGGGTTGGCGCGGGTAATGCCCTCGGCGATTTCTCCGGCCAGGCTGTGGGTGAGGGAGCGTGGGTCGTGATGGGCAATGACGATGAGTGCATGCATGGCGAAACTCCTTCTGGTCAGGCAGTCTGGAAGACAGGTATGCTGGGTTAAGTTACGATTAGTAAGTTACGATTGGTAAAGTTAGCATGTCAAGCACTGACGAACATTCGCAGTCTTCACCCCGTCGTCGTTTATCCCGGCATGACCGGCAACGACAATTGCTGGATGTCGCCTGGCGACTGGTGCGCGAGGAGGGCAGCGACGCCCTGACGCTGGCTCGGTTGGCGGACCAGGCGGGGGTGACCAAGCCCATCGTCTACGACCACTTCATCACCCGGTCCGGGTTGCTGGCGGCGCTGTACCAGGATTTCGACGCCCGCCAGACCGCGCTGATGGACGCGGCCCTGGACGCGAGCGACGCCACCCTGCAAAGCAGGGCTTCGGTGATTGCTTGTTCCTACGTCGAGTGTGTGCTGTTGCAAGGTCGAGAGATTCCCGGGGTGATCGCGGCGTTGACCAGCTCGCCGGAACTGGAACGCATCAAGCGGGAATACGAGGGAATTTTCCTCGACAAGTGCCGCGCCGTGCTGGAACCGTTCGCCGGCACGAAGGGCATCACCCAGGCCGGTTTGCGGGCGATGCTGGGGGCGGCAGAGGCCCTGTCCAATGCTGCTGCCACCGGGGAGATCAGCGCTCACGAGGCGAAGGAAGAGCTGCTGGTCAGTATCGTTGCGATGGTGACCAGGACCGTCGAGACCTCTTCAAGCTGAACCACCGCTATCGCGAGCAAGCCTCTCCTCAGGGCTGGCTGCACTTTTATGAAGCCGCAGGCGGGGTGATCGCACCATCGCAAGGCAGTTGGCGGGGCTTGCGCAGCGGAGGTGGGCGCCGGTTGGCTTGCGGTGACTGAGCTGGCATCTTCGCGGACAAGCCCGCTCCCACAGGGGGGTGTGGCTGATCGGGAGGGCGTGAACAGGGTTGTGAAGGAGGTTTGGCACGCTCGCTGCAAGAGGCTACCCAGGCCCGCCGCGAATACAGTCGAGTGGGCAACCCCGTCGGTCAACGAAGATCGAGTGCCAGCAGGCCGGGGGACAACGGTAGGTCAGGGCGCAGTCGCCGGGCCGATACCGCACAGAACAGGCAAAGACGCCTGGAACCGCAAGGTTTCAGGCGTCTTTTTTTTGCTTTCAAAATCGTGATGGGCTTTTGTCGGGTGCTTTTATGAACTCCAACGTTGCTTCTCTGAACAAGCTGCAAACGCTGATCGTGATCGGCAATGGCATGGTCGGCCATCACTGCGTCGAGCAATTGATCGAGCGCGGTGCCCTCAATCACTACCGCGTGCATGTATTCAGCGAAGAGCCGATGCGTGCCTATGATCGCGTGCATCTGTCCGAGTATTTCTCCGGCCGCGATGCCGAGTCCCTGGCCCTTGGCGAAGCGTCGTTGTACCAGACTCCCGGCGTCACGTTGCACCTGGGTGTGCCGGTACTGGAAATCGACCGTGACGCGCATCAAGTGGTGACCGCCCATGATCGCCTTCACTACGACAAGCTGGTGCTCGCCACCGGTTCCTACCCGTTCGTGCCACCGATTGAAGGCGCCGAAGGCGATTCGTGCCTGGTTTATCGCACCCTCGAGGACCTGGACGCGATCCGCGCGGCCGCCAGCAATGCGCGCCGTGGCGTGGTGGTCGGTGGCGGCCTGCTGGGCCTGGAGGCGGCCAATGCCCTCAAGACCCTGGGCCTCGAAGCCCATGTGGTGGAATTCGCCCCCCGACTGATGCCGGTGCAATTGGACACCCAGGGCGGCTTGGCCCTCAAGGCCCGTATCGAGAAGCTGGGCGTCGGCGTGCATCTGTCCAAGGGCACCCAGTCCATCAGCGCCGGTGAGCAGTATCGTTATCGGATGAACTTCGGCGCCGACGATTTCCTGGAAACCGACCTCATCGTGTTTTCCGCCGGCATCCGTGCCCAGGATGCCTTGGCGCGCCAGAGCGACCTGCAGATCGGCCCGCGCGGTGGCGTGGTAATCGACGACCATTGCCAGAGCAGCGACCCGGACATTTACGCCATCGGCGAATGCGCGGCTTGGAACGGCAGCATTTTCGGCCTGGTCGCCCCGGGCTACCAGATGGCCCGCAACGTCGCGGCCCGGCTGTGCGGCGAAAGCGCTGAAGCGTTCACCGGCGCCGACATGTCCACCAAGCTCAAGTTGCTCGGCGTGGACGTCGGCTCCATCGGCGATGCCCATGGCAACACGCCGGGTTCGCGCAGCTTTCAATTCATCGACGAAACCAGCGCCAGCTACCGGCGACTGGTGGTCGACGCCGACGGCAAGCGTGTGATTGGTGCAGTGCTGGTAGGCGACAACAGCTACTACGACACCTTGCTGCAATACATGCAGAACGGCATCGCCTTGCCCAAGGACGCTGCCAGCCTCATCCTCCCATCGTCCGAAGGCGCCCCGACCCTGGGCCCTGCGGCACTGCCCGAAACCGCCACAATCTGCTCGTGCCACAACGTCACCAAGGGCTCGATCTGCTCAGCCATCGACGGTGGCTGCACCGATCTGGGCCAGCTCAAATGCGACACTAAGGCTGGTACCGGGTGTGGTGGTTGCGCGGCCCTGGTCAAGCAAGTGTTCGAGCATGAATTGACGGCCCGCGGCGTCAGCGTCGACAAGAGCCTGTGCGAACATTTCGCCTACACCCGCCAGGAGTTGTATGCGCTGGTGCGGGTCGAAGGCATCATCAGTTTCGACGAACTGCTGGCCAAGCACGGCCGTGGTCACACTGGCTGCGACCTGTGCAAGCCGGCGGTGGGCTCGATCCTGGCGTCGTGCTGGAACCAGCCGATCATGGACCCGTCCCTGGTGCCGTTGCAGGACACCAACGACACCTTCATGGCGAACATGCAGAAAAACGGCACCTACTCAGTGGTGCCGCGTATCGCTGGTGGGGAAATCACCGCCGACAAACTGATCGCCATCGGCGTGGTCGCCAAGAAATACGACCTCTACACCAAGATCACCGGCGGCCAGCGCATCGACCTGTTCGGCGCCCAATTGCATCAGTTGCCGGACATCTGGGCCGAGCTGATCGAAGCCGGTTTCGAAACCGGGCATGCCTACGGCAAATCCACGCGCACGGTGAAATCCTGCGTGGGCAGCACCTGGTGCCGCTACGGCGTGCAGGACAGCGTGCAGATGGCCCTGACCATCGAGGATCGCTACAAAGGCCTGCGCTCGCCGCACAAGCTCAAGTTCGCGGTGTCCGGTTGCACCCGCGAGTGCGCCGAGGCCCAGAGCAAGGACGTCGGCGTGATCGCCACCGAGAAGGGCTGGAACCTCTACGTGGCCGGCAACGGCGGCATGCGCCCACGTCACGCCGAGCTGTTTGCCACGGACCTGGATGACGCCACGCTGATCCGCTACATCGACCGCTTCCTGATGTTCTACATCCGCACCGCCGACAAGTTGCAACGGACCTCGGTCTGGCGCGAAAGCCTGGAAGGCGGCCTGGACTACCTCAAGGACGTGATCATCCACGACAGCCTGGGCCTGGGCGCCGAGCTCGAAGCCCAGATGCAACTGGTGGTCGACCGCTACGAATGCGAATGGGCCAATGCCCTCAAGGATCCGGAGAAGCTCAAGCGTTTCCGCACCTTCGTCAATGACGGGCGCGGCGATCCGGATGTTCATTTCGTCAGGGAACGCGGCCAGCGCCGGCCGGTTCACGCCCACGAACTCCACCTGATTCCCGTTACCGAGGAGGTGCTCTGATGAGCCAGTCAAACGTCGTTCGTATTCCTGTCCGCGATGTCGCCCAACAACCGCTGCAATGGCGCGCCCTGTGCAGCCGCGACGATCTGGTGCCCAACTCTGGCGTGGTCGCCTGGCACGACGGCAGCCAAGTGGCGTTGCTGTACCTGCCCGAGCATCAGGACAAGCCGCTGTACGCCATCGACAATCGCGACCCCAAGTCCGGTGCGAACGTCATCGGCCGCGGTTTGTTGGGCAGCATCAAGGGTGACCTGGTGATTGCCTCGCCGATGTACAAGCAGCATTTCCGCCTGGAAGACGGCCAATGCCTGGAATACCCGGAGCAAAGCCTGCGGGTATGGCCGGTGCGGCTCAATGGTGATGTGGTTGAGATTGGCCAGGACTGACCAGTTTACCCATTTGTGGCGAGGGGATTTATCCCCGCTGGGCTGCGCAGCGGCCCAAAAAATCTTACGGTCGCTACGCAACCGAGCGGGGATAAATCCCCTCGCCACAGGAATGGTTTAGCTCGAATTATTGTTTGATTCGCAACCTGGGGATTAGTAATGAAAACCGCCGCCCAACTGGTGAGACTCAAGAGTGTGCAGAACCAGCAGGTCCACAGCATCGCCCCCGAGCAGACGGTGCTCGAAGCACTGCAAATCATGGCCGAGAAAAATGTCGGCGCGCTGCCGGTGATCGAGGACGGCCAGGTGGTGGGTGTGTTCAGCGAGCGGGACTACGCGCGCAAGATGGTGCTCAAGGGGCGTTCATCGGTGGGGACGACGGTGCGCACCATCATGAGCGCGCCGGTGGTCACCGCCGACAGCCAGCAGAGCATCGATCGCTGTATGGAAGTCATGACTGACAGCCACTTGCGACACCTGCCAGTGCTGGATAACGGGCAGTTGATCGGCCTGTTGTCCATTGGTGACCTGGTGAAGGAGGCGATTGTCGAGCAGGCGGATCTGATCCGGCAGTTGGAGCACTACATTCGCGGACACTGAGCCACAGGGAATTTATCGGTGGGAGCAAGCCTTGCTCCCACCGTTCAGCCCAACATCAGCAACTGCCGGATCAGATTCGGCGTACTGCCGGTCCAGCGCTTGAATGAGCGACGAAAGTTCGCCGTATCGTTGAAGCGCAAGTACTGCGCCACTTCCTCGTTGCTGAACCCCTTGACCTGATACAGATACAAGGCCACATGGGTGTGCACCCGGTCCACCTGTTGCTGGAACCCACTGTGGTGCTTGTGCAGCTTGCGCTTGAGGGTCGCCGGGCTCATGGCGAAGGCCTGGGCGGTCTGTTCCAGGCTGGGCGTCTGCTGCACATGGGCGTGCAGATAGTCGTAGAGGCAATCCAGGAAACTTGATGTGAAGCCCAATTGATCGAGCTGTTCCCGGGCTTCGATCCGCGCCACCTGGCCGGCGGTGACTGACACGTTGGGCCAGGGCTGGGCGAGGCAGTGGCGGGGCAGGCGCATCAGGTCCAGGGGACGGTCGAACTGGGTGTGCTCACCCAGGTGCACCCAATATTGCTCGACGTATCGCGGCTCGCTGTGGCGAAAGTTGCACTGCCAGGGCAGGCGTTCGCCGCTGAGCCAGGCGCTCATCGCCACCATCGAGGTCATGCTCGCCTCCAGCACGAAACGCCATTGTTCATCGGCACCGCAACTGTCGAGCCAATGGATATAGGCATAGTGCTCGTCCAACAGCAGTCTCGGGGCGGCCAACGGGCTGAGCAGCGCCTGCTGGTCGATCAGGGTTTGCAGGGCTTGATGCAGATTCTGTGCGTGACGCAAGGCGTGGCTCGCGGGCCCGTAGTGGCCCGGCAACAGCCGCTGGCCAAACAGAAAGCTGCTGTCGCTGGCATCCAGCAGGCGCCGGCTGTTGTCGATCAGGCCGAGGAACTGTTGCGGGCTGATGCGGCTCTGTCCGGCGAGGATATCCTCATGGAACAGCCCGGTGCCGCGTAGCAGGCGATGACTGTCGATGTCCCGCGACAGCGCCAGGTCGATCAGCGCGGCAGGTTGATAGTGCCCCGGAATGAAGCGGCTGTCGGTTTCGTACCAGCAGGTCTTGAGTGTCATGCGCTTTTCGCCAACGTGGTCCGGCACTGGGCCAGTGCCAGGTTCAGGCGTTTGAGCAAGGCCTCGGGGGATTCGTCGAACGCCATCACCACCGCCGTGCTGGCGACCAGCTGCAACCGTTCGCTGTGTTGCCGGGTCTTGTGGGCCAGGCTGCGAATGGCAATTTCCAGCTCCAGGGCCAGGCGCCGGGCCTGGCTCTCGCCGGTGTCGGGCAGCAGCACCACGAAGCGATCACCGGCCAGGCGGCACAGCAGATCCTGGCGCCGCAGGTTCAGTACCAACAACTGGCTGACGGCCTGCAGTACCGCGTCGCCCTCGCCGTGGCCGAAACGCTGGTTGATGGCCGTGAAGTTGTCCAGGTCCAGGGCCAGCAGCGACAAGGGTTGCTGGCGGCGTCGACTGTCTTCCAGGCTGGCGGACAGTTCGTGCTTGAGAAAGTCGGCGCCGCCCAACGGCGTGAGTTTGTCGAACAGGCGATGCTCACGGAACAGCCGCTCGCGCTTCTCCATCTGCCCGTTGATTGCCAGTTGCTCTCGGTGCCAGTGATAGATACCGAGGGTCAGCAGGATCATGCCCACCGGCATCGGCCCGGATTCGAGCCAGTGGTCCCAGGTGATGCTGTCGGGCAGGCGGATGAATTCGTCGAGGCTGTCGATCCACCAGGAAAAAAAGATGCAGCCCAGGCCCAGGATCAAGTAGTTGGTCACCCGTCCGGCCGGCCGGCTTTTGAGCACCAGCCCCAGCCAGACCAGCGCCAGCAGCGCCGAGCCACCTTCGCCGAGGATGTCCAGCCAGACCCATTCGCTGACGGGTTTGAGTTCGCCGCAGGCCAAGTGCAGCATCAACCCGAGGTTGGCCGCCAGCAGGAGCAGGGCGAGTTTGAGACGGTGCGGGCGCAGCACGGAGAACATGGCCGGAATCCTTTGCCAGAAGCGGAATGCGGCCCAGCACAGCAGATGAATGTGACAGTGCGGTGACGGCAGGGGATGGGGTGGGGGAGGTCGAATCAGCTCATGCATTGTCTGAACTTTTCATTCATGACATCGCCACCTATCTCAGTTGTGGCGAGGGGATTTTGTGGGGGCAAAGCTTGCTCGCGATGAAGACGACGCGGTTTTTCAGGGAATCGAGGCGCCTGCATCGCGAGCAAGCTTTGCTCCCACAGCGGTGCGACGTTTCGCCAAATTCCTTCGCCCTTCAGATTCCCTGAGCCTGTAAAAAGGTCATTTCAGCTCATTCCGGCTCGCAAGCCCCCCTAAATCAGCCGATTGCAGCCCCTGCAGCCAAACCCTGTCACAGAACCGTCATTCCCCACCCCTAGCGTGCCCTCCCAGTTGCCGGGCCATTGCCTGGCGGATTTCCGGATTCCTGGGGAGGATCACCATGTATCACCGCACAAGCACTGCCGGGCTCGTCGGTTTCACGTTCACCGCATTGGCGATGGCCGTTGCCAGTGAGCGACTGAGCGCCGCCGAGCAGACGGCCACTGAACACGTTGAAGTGGTCGGCCAGGCGGCCAGTATCGACCAGGCCCTCAAGGAGCAGCGCAGCGCCGACAGCATCAAGAGCGTGGTGCATGCCGATGGCGTGGCGCAGTTGCCGGATGAAAACGTCGCCGAAGCGGTGCAGCGCCTGCCCGGCGTCAGCGTCGAGCGCGACCAGGGTGAAGGCCGGTTTGTCAGCGTGCGCGGCCTGGGGCCGGACCTCAACAGTGTGACCATCAACGGCACGCTGGTACCGGCTCCGGAAAGCGAGCGTCGAGCCGTTGCCCTGGATGTGCTGCCTTCGGAACTGGTGCAATCGTTGTCGGTGATCAAGACCCTGACGCCGGACATGGACGCCAATTCCCTGGGAGGCACGGTGGACGTCAAGAGCCTGTCGGCTTTCGACCACAAAGGCCTGTTCTACACCGGCAGCAGCGAAGCCAGCTACGACAAGAACACCAGCCAGACCAGCCCGAAATTCTCCGGCGCCATCAGCGACCGTTTCAGCCTCGGCGACGGCATCGACAACTTCGGCGTGGCCGCGGCACTGAGCTGGCAGAAGCGTGACTTCGGTTCGGACAACGTCGAAACCGGCGGCGCCTGGGACTTCGAGCAAGGCTCGCGCCTCGAAGAGTTCGAACAGCGCGACTACGACATCAGTCGCGAGCGTGCCGGTGGCGGGTTGAACTTCGACTACAAGCCCGATGACTTGAGCAGCTATTACCTGCGCACGTTGTACAGCCGCTACAAGGACAGCGAAACCCGCAACGCCGCCAGCATTGCCTTCGAGGACCCGCAAGCAGCCGGCGAACTGGGGAATGCCGAGGGCAAGCGCAAACTCAAGCAACGTGAAGAAACCCAGGAGATCCAATCCTACGTGCTCGGTGGCGAGCGCCTGTTCGGGCTCTGGACCCTGAGTGGCCAGGGCGGCTACAGCCAATCCAGCGAAGACAGCCCCGGCCACATCGCCGGTGCCACCTTCAAAGGCATCGACGATTTCAGCGGCGGCTTCTACGACAACGACAAACCGCGGCCGATCATTGGCTCGGGGTTCTATGATCCGGCGAACTTCAGCCTCGACAAGGTCGATTGGGAAGAGCAGAAGACCACCGACACAGAGAAAAACCTGCGCTTGGACCTGGCCCGGGACTATGACTTGAGTGGTTACGCTTCCCAAGTCAAATTCGGCGGCAAAGTCAGTCGACGCGACAAGGATAATGACCTCGATGCCTGGGTCTACGAAGACTTCGATGATTTGGGCTTCACCGATGACCAGCTCAACCTCGGGCAATTCCAGAAAGGTAACGTCGATTATCGCCTCGGCCGCTTCGGCCCGGGCATCAGCGCCGATGCCATCAAGCAACTGCTGGGCGGTCTGAATCGCGATGAGTTCTTTGACGAGCAGGAGTCGCGAGTCAACGACTTCAAGATGAGCGAGGACATCAACGCCGCCTACCTGATGAACACAGTCGATATCGATGACTGGCGCTTCATCGCCGGCATGCGCTACGAGGGCACCGAATTCGACGCCAAGGGCACCGGCGTCACTGACGGCGTATTCACCGACACCGAGACCCGCCGCAAGTATCACCACTGGTTGCCGGGCCTGCACGCGCGCTACCAACTGGACAAGAACACCCAGGTGCGTGCGGCGTGGACCAAATCCGTGGTGCGTCCGACCTTCGGGCAATTGGCACCGGGTTTTGTCATCGACGATGACGAGGCCTCCTTCGGCAACCCGGACCTCAAACCCCTGGAGTCGAGCAACCTGGACCTGGGCATCGAGCACTTCATGGGCCACGCCGGTACGGTCTCGGCCTTCGTGTTCTATAAGGACATCAAGAACTTCGTCTACAACACCGACCTGGCCGGCACCGGTGCCTGGACCGATTTTTCAGAAGCCCACAGCTACGCCAACGGCGACAGCGCCAAGCTGTATGGCCTGGAATTGGCCTACTCGCAAAAATTCGACTGGCTGCCGGCGCCCTGGAACGGCCTGCTGCTCGGCGCCAACACCACCTTCAGCCGTTCGGACGCCGAGATCGAGGGCTTCGACCAAGCCAGTGGTACCCAGCGCAAACGCAGCATCGACCTGCCAAACCAGTCGGACACGGTCGGCAACCTGATGCTGGGTTGGGAAAACGACAAGCTGAGCCTGCGGTTGTCGGCCAACTACAAGTCAGCGTACCTGTTCGAGCTGGCATCCATCGGCGACCGCGACCATGACCTGTACGTCGACGCCCAGACCTTCGTCGATTTCAGCGCGCGCTATTCGCTGACCAAAAACCTGCAAGTCAGCCTGGAAGCCCAGAACCTCACCGACGAGCCCTATTTCGTCTACACCGGCCACCGCTCCTACAACGGCCAGTACGAAGAGTACGGCCCGACCTACAAGCTGGGACTGACCTTTACCCATTTCTAGATTGCGAGGCTGATCACGTGTGGCAATGCCACAGAAGTGAGCAGCAAGCCCATTTGAATCTGACTGAACGACAAGGATTTTCCCGTTGAACACGATGTTTTTCCTGCCCAAGCGCTACCTACTGGCGATGGCGATCAGCCTGGCGTCAGCCGCCGCCCTGGCGGCTTCCCCAGCGCCCAAGTTCAAGCTGCAACCTTGGTCTCAAGCCGAGCAATTGTCGATCAACGCCCTGGCATTCCTGCCCGGCCCTTCGACGACCGAGCGACTGGCCAGTGCCCGCGAAGGCTTGTTCTTGCTCGATGCCCAAGGTCGCGAACTGACGCGCCTGAAGGGCACCTTCGAAAGCCTCGACAGCCGTAGCCAGGGCGCGAACGTGCTGGTCGCCAGCCTCGACAGCACGCGCCAGCAAGCCCTGGTCGTGAGCCTCAATCCGCAACACCGTCAGTGGGGCCTGCCGTTGTACCTGCCCGCGCGGGATTTTCCGGTCAACGGCCTGTGCCTGTACCGCGACGAGGCGAGCAACCTGTTTGTGTTTCTGGTCGGCGAGGAGGGCAAGGGCGAGCAATGGTGGGTAGGCAATGGCGAGCGTTTGGGCGACACCGCGCAACGAGTGCGCGGCCTGCCGTTGCCGCCGGACGCCAAGACCTGCCAGGTGCAGGACAACGCCAATCAATTGTTCGTCAACGAAGAACGGGTGGGCTGGTGGGCTTATCCGGCATCCTCGGAGGCCGAGGCCGTTAGGGTTCCCGTAGCGATGCGTGCACCGTTCGGCGACCTCCAGCAAAGCGCCGGCGCCATGGCCGTGTTGCCGGGAGGCCTGTTGGGGCTGGACCCGGAAGCGGCGCAACTGCATGTGTATCAGCAACAGGGAGAGGGTTGGAGTGCCAAAGCCAACCTGCCGTTGGCGGGCCTGAAAGAACCAGAAAACTTCGCCGCGCGGCTGACGAAAACTGGCGTCGAAGTGCTGCTGCGCGACGATGACAACGGGCACCTGTACCAAGGCGAAATCAGCTGGAAACCCACGCCGGTGCCCTTGCCGCCGGTTCTGCCCACAGTGGCTGCCATCGTCCAGAGCGAGCCGGTGGCCCGCCAGGGCGATGCAGCCGATGACCCGGCGATCTGGGTCCATCCGACGACGCCCGGGCTGAGCCGGGTGTTGGGCACCAACAAGAAGCAAGGCCTGCTGGCCTATGACCTGCAAGGCAAGTTGCTGCAGGAACTGGCGGTCGGGCGCCTGAATAACGTCGATGTGCGGGCGAACTTCAAGCTGGGCACGCAAACCGTCGATCTGGCCGTGGCCAGCAACCGAGATCGCAACAGCTTGAGCCTGTTCAGCATCGACCGCGCCAGCGGCGAGTTGCGCGAAGCGGGCGAGATTGCGACGTCATTGAAGCAAATCTACGGCATCTGCCTGTTCCAGCCTGCCGAAGGTGAACTGTATGCCTTCGCCAACGGCAAGGACGGGCGCTTCGTGCAGTACCGCCTGAGCGCGCCGGACGGTGTGGTGAAAGGCGAGTTGGTGCGCCAGTTCAGTGTCGACAGCCAGCCTGAAGGTTGCGTCGCCGACGAGCAACGCCAGCGCTTGTTTCTCGGTGAGGAGGACGTCGGCGTCTGGGCGGTGGATGCCCGGGCCGACCAACCGGCGACCTTGAGCCGTGTGATCAAGGTCGGCCCGTCGTTGCACGCCGACGTCGAAGGCATGGCCTTGTACCAGGCCAACGGCCACGACTATCTGGTGATTTCCAGCCAGGGCAACGACAGCTACCTGGTGCTCGATGCCGAACCTCCCTATGCCGTGCGCGGCGCCTTTCGGATCGGTCTGAACGCGGCCGCAGGCATTGATGGTGCGTCGGAAACCGACGGCCTGGAGGTGACCTCGACGAACCTCGGCGGGCCTTGGAGCCAGGGCATGCTGGTGGTCCAGGATGGCCGCAAGCGCATGCCCGAGCAAACCCAGAACTTCAAGTTCGTGCCTTGGGCCGACGTGGCCGAAGCGCTGCGCCTGCCTTGAGCGACGCTGTCATCAACCGGTCACGAACATTTCATCGAATAACCGCCAGACAGGAGTTTCAACCATGCAAGCCACTTTGGAACACATGACGATCTGGGGCCTGATCAGTGACGCGAGTCTGCTGGTCAAGGCGGTCATGCTCACGTTGCTGCTGGCCTCGTTATTGAGCTGGTACCTGATTATCCAGCGCAGCGCCGTGCTGCAACGCAACGAGCGCCAACTCAACGGTTTCTTGCAGCGCTTTCGCAGCGCCCAGGATCTGCTGCCCTTGTACCGGGAACACGCGCAGGTCGGCGAAGACGACGGTGGTGTCTCCCCGATTTTCCAGGCGGGTGTGTTGGCCTTCACTCAGCTCAACCAACCTTCAAGCACGCCACAAGTGGTGCTTGAAGGCGTCGAGCGCTCGTTGCAGGTGGCGATCAGCGAACAGGAAATACAGCTGGAAAAAGGCCTGCAGTTTCTCGCCACCGTCGGCTCGGTCAGCCCCTACATCGGATTGTTCGGCACCGTCTGGGGGATCATGAATGCCTTTATCGGCCTCTCCCAGGTGCAACAAGCGAGCCTTTCCACCGTGGCGCCGGGCATTGCCGAGGCGTTGATCGCCACGGCCATCGGCTTGTTCGCGGCGATCCCGGCGGTGATTGCCTATAACCGTTTTGCTGCTCGCGGCCAGACCCTGCTGACCCGTTACTACGCCTTCGGCAACGAGCTGCAGGCACGTCTGCACCGCAAGCTGCACGGTGCCCCGGTGAACCTGGCCACGGCCGCTTGAGAGGAGAGGGCAGATGCTCGTCAAGCCACAACGCAAGCACGGTCCCAAGGCCGAAATGAACGTGGTGCCGTACATCGACGTGATGTTGGTGCTGCTGGTGATTTTCATGGTCACCGCGCCCATGCTGACCCAGGGGGTGAAGATCGAACTGCCCAAGGTCGCCAGCGAAGCACTGGCCAACGACAGTCGCCAGCAAATCCTGACTCTGTCGGTCAAGGCCGAGGGCGGGTATTACTGGAACCTGGGCGGTGAGCTGGACACCCATCACCAGACCGACAGCGCCGTGGATCTGGAGCAGATGCGCGCCAAGGTGGCCCAGGTCGTGGCCGAGCGCAGCGATACCCAGGTGTACATTCGTGCCGACGATCATGCCGATTACGGCCGGGTCGTTGCGGCCATGGCCGCGTTGCAGCAGGGCGGCGTGAGCAACCTGGGGCTGGTGACCGAGGCGCCGCAATGACGGCGATGATCATGCACAGTCCATCCCTGGGCGCACCTGCGTCGAGGCGCGGCTTATGGAAAAACAGCCTGGCAGCGGGGCTCGCGTTGGCCCTGCACGCTGGCGTGGTGGCGTTGTTGGTGCTGGGTTGGAGCGTGGAGAAGCCAACCGCCGAGGTGCCACGGGTGCTGCACACGCAACTGGTGATGTTGCCGGCGACAGCCGTGCCTGAAGCGCCTGCACCGGCACCGGTCATCCCTGTTGCACCGCCAGCGGTCGAATCCACCCCATCACCCATGGAAGCGCCACGTCCCGCCCCCACCAAGCCGGTTGTAGACCCGCGGATCCAGGCACAGAAACTGGAACAGGCGGCCCTGGCCCGCAAACGGGTCGAGGAGCAAAAGCGCGAGCAACAGGCCCGACAGCAGCGCGAACGCCAGGAAAGCGAACGACGCAGGCAAGACGCCGAGCAGCAGGCCGCCGAACAGCAGCGCCAGGCCCGGCAAGCACGAGCACTCGCCGAGCAACGCCAAGCCGAACAGGCGCGTCAGGCCGCCGCCGACAGCCGCAGCTACCAACCGCTGAGCAAGCAAGCCCCGGACTATCCGCAACGCGCCCTGGACAAGGGCCTGGAAGGCGATTGCACCGTGGAATACAGCGTGACGCCGGACGGGCGGATCGATAACCCCAAGGTGCTCGAGGGCTGCCACCCACTGTTCATCCGACCGTCCCTGGCCGCCGCCCAGACGTTTCGTTATCAGCCGCGGATCATCGATGGCAGGGCGGTGACGGTACCGGCGGTACGCAATACTTTTCACTACCGGATCAAATAAACGCTTGATATTGCCCCAGGCAGTAGAAGCCATCTACGAACTATGTAGGGCCCACGTAAGAGCTGCCGTGTAGGAGCTGTGTAGGAGCTGTGTAGGAGCTGTCGAGTGCAACGAGGCTGCGATCTTTCCCCAGACACTTGAATCCCAAGCGAAAGATCAAGATCAAGATCAAGATCAAGATCAAGATCAAGATCAAGATCAAGATCAAGATCAAAAGATCGCAGGCTTCGCCAGCTCCTACAAAGCCCGCCACGAGCCTGCCCCACCCATTCCATCCCATGTTCAGACACACGTTGCATAAAGAGCTTGGATTAACGCGCGAACATTAATTAGAATCAGTCTCATTTAAGACTTTGCGCAGGCTTCTGGACATGTGTGATGCAGTTACGCCGACGGAGCATTCCCTCCTACTTTCCGCGACGGTGGATTTCTAGGTCGATGTGCCGCTCCAGGGAAGGAGCTGCCTGGGTTCAGATGTCGCGAAACAGATCGTGGGCATCGAGCAGCCGCCAGGCGATTTCGGGGCGTTTTTCCAACCCACGGCGGATGGCGGCGGGAATCGACTGGCGAATCTTGCGGCACAGGCCGGGCTGGTCCTGAAATTCGATGGCGATGCCGCGCATGGTCCGCACTTCGTTGTGGCCGGGCTCGACGCTCAGGTGGATCCCCAGGTTTTCGTACAGGCGTTGCTGCAGGCGCTGGAGTTCGTCGAGGCTCTGGATGTTCTCCAGGCGTTCAAGCAGGCGTTTTTCTTCCTGGCGATTCAGGCAAAGGATGCGCAGGTCGCTGCCAGGCGCCTGCAGCAAGGCATCACGGCCACAATCGCAGACACCGGGCGGGCAGGGGGGACGGATCGGGATCGACGCGGTCATGGGCTCCACAAAAATCTGCTGCACAACGAAACAGCGAGCTTATCGCCGGCCCAGGCAATGTGATGCCTGGCGGCATGTGGGTCAAGCCTGTTGGAGGGGCCGCTTGTCTGGCGCTGCTGTGGGAGTTTGCTCGTGATAGCGGTGAGTCAGCCTGCACCTTTGTCGGATTTGCCACCGCCATCGCGAGCAAGCTTTGCTCCCACAGGCCTGACGGGTGCATGGCTGGGAGAACCAGGCCAGCTGTCAGGCCGCTATCGCGAGCGTTACAACCCCAACTCAGACAACCCCGGATGATCGTCCGGCCGGCGACCCAGCGGCCAGCGGAACTTGCGCTCGCTTTCCTTGATCGGCATGTCGTTGATGCAGGCGTATCGGTTGTACATCAGGCCTTGCTCGTCGAACTCCCAGTTTTCATTGCCGTAGGAGCGGAACCAGTTGCCCGAATCATCGTGCCATTCGTAGGCGTAGCGCACGGCGATGCGGTTATCGGTGAAGGCCCAGAGCTCCTTGATCAACCGATAATCCAGCTCCTTGGCCCATTTGCGGGTCAGGAACGCCTTGGCTTCCTCGCGGTTATGGGCGAATTCGGCGCGGTTACGCCATTGAGTATCCAGCGTGTAGGCCAGGGATACTCTTTGTGGGTCACGAGAGTTCCAGCCGTCTTCGGCCAGGCGAACTTTCTCGATCGCCGATTCACGAGTGAACGGCGGCAACGGCGGACGAACTTCGGAAGAGGCAGACATGGCGGATCTCCAGTGAGTTGACGAATGGCACAGCGGTTCTACGGGTCAGACGTGTAACAGTTGTTTCAGCATGTCCTGGGCGTGATCAGCCGCGCTGTGGTCGCCCATGACCAGCGCCACGGTAATGGCGCCGTCAATCAGAATCAGGAGCTGGCGGGCCAGTGCGTCCGGGTTCTGGACACCTTGTTCGACGCACAGCCGGGTCACGTAATCGAGCAACTTCTGTTTGTGCAGCTTTGCCACTTGGCGGACCGGATCCTGAGGGTCGCCGGTTTCGCCGCTGGTATTGATGAAGGCACAGCCGCGGAAACCTTCGCTGTCGAACCAGCCCTTGAGCACGGTGAACAGGTTGAGCAGCCGCGCAGTTGGCGTGGGCGCCTTGTCCACCTCGGTGCTGAACCAGTGCATCCAACGTTCGTCCCGCCGCTTGAGGGCGGCCACGATCAGGTCGTCCTTGTTGGCGAAGTAGCGATAGACACTTTTCCTCGAGACGCCGGCGGTTTTCACCAGAAGGTCCATGCCGGTGGCGGCGATGCCACTTTTATAGATCAACTTTTCGGCGACATCGAGGATGATGTCGCGTGTTTCATTACCAGTAATTTCATTCATGAGCGAAAAGTAGAATGATCGTTCTCCTTGGTCAAGTCTTTTTTTCTTGGGGACAGGAAGACCCAAACCCATCCATGGTGTAAGCTCATCCGTTCTTCGGAATCGACCTTTTTGCGAGCCCTATGCCGTCGCTTTTCAAACGCTCCCTGCTGCCCAAGCTGCGCAGCTTTGCACTGACCGCCGATGCGGTGACCATCCTCGATGGCGCTGCCCAATTCCGCCGTTGCCTGCTGGAGAAAATCACCCAGGCCACCCAGCGCATCTACATCGTCGCGCTGTACCTGCAACAGGATGAGGCCGGCCAGGAAATCCTCGATGCCCTGCATGCCGCCAAGGCCGCGCGTCCGGAATTGGACGTGGTCGTGGTGGTGGACTGGCTGCGGGCCCAGCGTGGGCTGATCGGCGCCAAGAAGCAGCCGGGCAACTCGGCGTGGTACCAGGAACAGACTCGTACCCATGCCAGCGAAGTGCCGATCTACGGCGTGCCGGTGCAGACCCGCGAACTGTTCGGCGTGCTGCACTTGAAAGGCTTCGTGATTGACGATTGTGTGCTCTACAGCGGCGCCAGCCTGAATAACGTCTACCTGCACAAGTTCGACAAATACCGCTACGACCGCTATCACCTGCTGCAGAACGCGGCACTGGCCGATTCGATGCACCATCTGGTGCAGCACGGCCTGGTCGCCTCCAGGGCCGTGCACCGCCTGGACCTGCCTGACCTGCCCAGCACCCGCAGTTTGCGCAAGGACATCGGTGACCTGCGCAGTCGCCTCAAGTACGCGACCTATGACACCAGCGTTGGCAGCCTCGACAAGGGCGGCCTGTCGGTAAGCCCGTTGCTGGGCGTGGGCAAGAACAACCCGCTGAGCCGGGTGATCGGTGAACTGATCGCCAGCAGCCGCCAGCAACTGACCATTTGCACACCGTACTTCAACTTGCCCCTGGCGGTGACCCGGGAGCTCAATCGCGCCCTGGCCCGTGGGGTCAAGATCGACATCATCGTCGGCGACAAGACCGCCAACGACTTCTACATTGCGCCAAGCGAGCCGTTCAAGATCATCGCGGCGCTGCCATACCTCTATGAAATCAGCCTGCGGCGCTTCGCCAAACGCCATCAGCGCTATATCGACAGCGGCCAGTTGAACCTGCACCTGTGGCGTGACGGGGACAACACCTATCACCTCAAGGGCATGTGGATCGACGAGCGCTACACCTTGCTGACCGGCAATAACCTCAACCCCCGGGCCTTTCGCCTGGACCTGGAAAACGCGCTGTTGCTGGACGACCCCAAGGGCGAGTTGCTGGCGCCGCGCCAGGCCGAGCTTGAGCAGATCTACTGCCACACCCGCCGGATCGAACGTTACCTGGACCTGGAAACCCTGCCGGATTACCCCGAGGCCGTGGCCAGGTTCCTGAAACGGGTCAGCCGGGTGCGGATAGAACGGCTGCTTTACCGGATCCTGTGAATACCCGCGCCATGTCGAAAAAAGACACCATCTCCATCCAGTTGGTGCGTGAGGCGCTGCTGCAAAGCTGCGCCCCCGGCGCGGCTACCGATGAGGTCCTGAGCAAGGTCGGCATAGACCCTGCGTTGCTCGACGACAGCCAGGCGCGGGTCCCGGCCCATGCCTATGCGCGGCTCTGGCGTTTACTCGCCCGGCGCCTGGATGACGAGTTTTTTGGCATGGACCCGCGCAAGCTCAAGTCCGGCAGCCTGGCGTTTCTCTGCCAGTGCGCCATGGCCCAGCCCACGCTGGCGAGCGGCTTGACGGCGGGGCTGGGGTTTCTGTCGCTGATGCTCGAACACCTGCCGGCACAGTGGGTGCGCCAGCAAAGCCTGGCGGAGATCGTGCTGCTGGAAGACGATCAGCCGCCGCGCCGGGCCTTTACCTATTTCACCTACTGGATGATTGTCCATGGCGTGGCCTGCTGGCTGGCCGGGCGGCGCATTCCCATTCTCTCCGTCGAACTGCGCTGCCCGGCGCCGGATTTCTGCGACGACTATCGCGTGATGTTCTCCCAGAACCTGCGCTTTGACCGCCCGCGCACCCGCATGATTTTCGCGGCTCAATGCCTCGACCTGCCGATCAGGCGCAACGCTGATGAGCTCAAGCGCTTCCTGGCCCAGGCCCCGGCCAACATCCTGGTCAAATACCGCAACCCGCAAAGCCTGGCCAGCCGTATCCGGCAAGACCTGCGGCAGTTGCCTGCCGAACAATGGCCGGAGACCGAAGCCCTGGCCCAGCAGTTCTGCGTGTCCGCGTCTACCTTGCGCCGACGCCTGGCGGAGGAAGGCCAGACTTACCAAGGCCTCAAGGACAGCGTGCGCAAGGATCTGGCAATCACCTGGCTGGCCGAGCCCTCCATCAGCTTCGTCGAAATCGCCTCGCGCCTGGGCTTTGCCGATGCTAGCTCCTTCTACAAGGCGTTTCGCAAGTGGTCAGGGTCCAACCCGGGGCATTATCGCAGCCTGATTCTCAACGACATCAACTGACCTGTTGCTTGGCAGAGTCGAACCCTGTGGGAGCGGGCTTGCTCGCGAAGAGGGTCTGGCAGCCAATGAAAAGGCGGCTGAACCACCGCTATCGCGAGCAGGCTCGCTCCCACAGGGTTTTTCGCTTGGCACACTGGCACGCTCATAAAACCGTCATTTATTTCTGATACAAGCCTGTGCAGGCCCCGGAAAAGCCGGGCCATCCATCAGGGTAATGTATGCAAATGACCGTTTTGAGCCGCGTATGAGAGTACTGGTCACCGGCGTCGCAGGGTTCATCGGGTTTCATACCGCCAAGCGGCTGTGCAGCGATGGCCATCAGGTCATTGGCATCGACAACCTCAACAGCTACTACAGCGTCGAGCTGAAACAGGCACGCCTGGCGCAGTTGGCCGAATGCCGCAACTTTCGCTTCCAGCGGCTGGATGTGGCCGACAAGCAGGCGTTGCTGGACCTGTTTGCACAAAACGCATTCGAGCAAGTCGTCCACCTGGCGGCCCAAGCCGGCGTGCGTTATTCCATCGACAATCCGGACGTTTATGCGCAAAGCAACCTGGTGGGCTTCCTCAACGTGTTGGAAGCCTGCCGTACTCATCGACCGGCGCACCTGGTGTTTGCCTCGAGCAGCTCGGTGTATGGCTTGAATGACCGTCTGCCGTATGCCACCACCGACCCGGTCGATCAGCCGGTGTCTTTCTATGCGGCGACCAAGCGCGCCAATGAACTGATGGCCCACGCCTACTCGCATCTCTACGGTATTCCCACCACCGGCCTGCGGTTTTTTACCGTCTATGGACCTTGGGGACGGCCCGACATGGCGCCGTTCAAATTCACCGACGCCATCCTCAACGGCCGCGCCATTGACCTCTATAACGATGGTGCGATGTCGCGGGACTTCACCTATATCGACGACATCGTCGAAGGCCTGGTGCGGTTGTTACCGCTGCCGCCTGCCACTGATTCGGGCGTACGCAACAAGGTCTACAACATCGGGTTCGGCGCGCCGGTCAAGCTCCTGCAGTTTGTCGAGTGCCTTGAAGAGGCACTGGGCATCCCTGCGATAAAGCATTTCTTGCCGTTGCAACCGGGCGACGTGGTCGACACGTGGGCAGACACGCGTGAGCTGGAGGATCTCGTGGGATTTCGCCCACAGGTCGCAGTGCCCGTCGGCGTGCAGTCGTTTGTCGATTGGTACCGCGACTATTACCGCGTTTAACCCCCTCACTCCTCAGCTTTTCACTGGAACGTCATGCACGAAACCCCTTATGTGTCGGTCCTGATTCCGGCAAAGAACGAAGCAGGCAACCTCATTCCATTGCTGGAAGAAGTACGTACGGCGCTGGTTGACGAGGCCTTTGAAGTCATTGTGGTCGACGATGGCAGCACCGACGCCACCGCCGCTGAATTGCGGACGCTGCAAGCCAGTGGCTATCGCCAGTTGCGGGTGCTCAGCCACACCCGCTCCCTGGGGCAGAGCACCTCGATCTACCACGCCGCTGAAGTGGCACGCGGGCATTGGTTGGCCACCCTGGACGGCGACGGTCAGAACGACCCGGCCGATCTGCCGAAAATGCTCGACCTGGTGCGCGGTTCCGAAGGCACGCCCGGGGGCGTCAAGCTGGTGGCGGGGCATCGCGTCAACCGCCGGGACACGGCGAGCAAGCGTTGGGCCTCGCGATTTGCCAACAAACTGCGCGCCAGCCTGCTCAAGGACCAGACGCCCGACACCGGTTGCGGCATCAAGCTGATCGAGCGCGAGGCGTTTCTGCGCCTGCCGTATTTCGATCATATGCACCGTTTTATTCCGGCGCTGATCCGCCGTCACAACGGCCGGATGCTGGTTCAGCCGGTCAATCACCGTGAGCGCGGGGCCGGGGTGTCCAACTACGGCAACCTGGACCGGGCGCTGGTGGGCATTGTCGATCTGTTCGGGGTGTGGTGGCTGATCAAGCGCACCCGCCTGGACGTCAACGCACAAGAAACCGAGGTCTGAGATGGGCAGAGAAACGTTGTGGCTGGTCGTTGGTTTCGCGGGGCAATTGGCGTTCACCGGGCGTTTTGCCCTGCAATGGCTGTATAGCGAGTACAAGAAGCGCAGCATGATTCCCGTTGGCTTCTGGTACCTGAGCATCATCGGTAGCTCGCTGTTGCTGGCCTATGCCATCTACCGCGAAGACCCTGTGTTCATCGTCGGCCAGTCCTTCGGTTTTATCGTTTACCTGCGCAACTTGCAGTTGATCGCCAAGCATCATGAGCAGCAAAAACGTGAACTGGCAGAGAAGGGCTGAGACGGTGCGGATACGATTATCTTCCTCGCGGCTCGAGCTCCTGGCGGTTGTGGTATTGGCCTTGATCATGGTCGGTGCCGGCCTTGGCTGGCGCCAACCGATGAACGTCGATGAGGAGCGTTTCCTCGGCGTTGCCCTGGAGATGCTGCAGAACGGCTCATGGTTCATTCCCCATCGCGCCGGTGAAATCTACGCCGACAAACCACCGCTGTTCATGTGGACCGTGGCCCTGTTCGTGCAACTGACCCACCTGCCCAAAGTTGCCCTGTACTTGCCCGCGCTGCTGGCCGGTGCCGTCACCACTGCGTGTCTGTATGACCTGGGCCGACGCTTGTGGGGACGGCGCGTGGGGGTGATCGCGGCGCTGTTGTTTCTCGCCACCTACCAGACCTACAGCATCCTGCGTACCGGGCAGATCGATGGTTTCCTTGCGCTCTGGACCATCCTGGGAATCTATGGCTTGTGCCGGCACGTGTTGCTCGGCCCGGCCTGGCGTTGGTACTACGTGGCTTGTGCGGCGATGGGGTTGGGGATCATCAGCAAAGGCGTGGGTTTTCTGCCGGTGCTACTGCTCATTCCCTACGCCTATGCGCTGCGCAAAGGTTGGAAAGGGGTGGTGGCAATGCCTGGCCAGGCAGGACGCTGGTGGCTGGGCCTGGTTGTCGCATTGGCCGCCATCGCGTTATGGCTGGGGCCTTTGCTGATGATTGTCTGGCAGGGCAGCCCCGACAGCCTGGCATATGCCCAGGAAATCCTGTTCAAGCAGACGGCCGGGCGTTATGCCAACGCATGGGAACACCGCGAACCTTTCTGGTATTTCTTCGTCCAGGTGATTCCCAAGTACTGGCTGCCGATTGTGTTCATGCTCCCCTGGCTGGTGCCGGCCTGGCGCAAACAACTGCTCAAGCACGACGGTCGGGTGTTGGTACTGCTCGGTTGGGTGCTGTTGGTGTTGGTGTTCTTTAGCCTGAGCAGCGGCAAGCGCAAGCTGTACATCTTTCCCGCGCTACCCGCGTTGATCCTGGTGGTTGCGCCGCTTGTGCCGTGGATGCTGCGCCGCTGGTTTGGCCGGCGGCCGAAGGGCAGGGTGGTATTCGCGACATTGACGGCCGTGTGGTTGTGCGCCTGGCTGGTACGCGGCTTCGTCGAGCCCCACAAGGAAGGCGTCAACCCCCACCAGACCTTGATGCGCGATGTCGCCGGGCTGACTTCAAATGCCGAGCTGGTGCTCGTGGGGTGGCGTGAGGGCCATTGGCTGTTCGCCCAGCAACCGATCGTGCATTTCGGCTTTCATAACGGCAACACCCTGGAACAATCCGCCACCTGGCTGCGCAGCCACCCGCAGGCCTTCGCCTTGGTGCCCTCCCGGGACCTGGCCCGCTGTTACGACCCACAAAAAGCGCGCCGGGTCGGCAATACCTCAAGGGCCGAGTGGTTCCTCGTGGGGGCTGACGCGGATAACCAGCGCTGCCAGTCGCCGGTGCCGGAGAAGGTTTATTCATTTGCCTGGAAGCAGCCCTTGTAGCGGCTAAACCACCGCCATCGCGAGCAAGTTCGCGCCCACAGAGGCTTGGACGATCACAAAGCCGAAGTCCGCCACAAATCCCCTGTGGGAGCGGGCTTGCTCGCGATAAGGGCCAAAAGAACACCACATCCCTAAACCATGGCCAAACCAGTCAAGCAACTTGAAAGCTTTGACCATTGCCGCCACAACCCTTCGGCGCGAGTATTTGCCTGCTATTCACGGTTCCCCCAACCAATAAAAAGTACAGAGGGATTCTGGTCATGCGCGATTATTCGTCCGCCACGTCACAGTTCGATTACCAACACACCGTCAACGCCGCGCTGCACGGCTCGCTCGAGGCGCTCAATGCCTGTGTCGAGTGTTGCGACCGGCATGCATTGCCGGGCCGCATCGCCTTGTTCTGGGAGGGCCGTGACGGCAGCGAGGCAACCTGGACTTACCGTGACCTGCAGGACAACGCCGCGCGGTTCGCCAATTTCCTGCGCGCCCAAGGCGTCGGCAAGGGCGACAAAGTGGCCGGCCTGCTGCCGCGCACCGCTGAACTGTTGATCGTGGTGCTCGCCACCTGGCGCATTGGGGCGGTGTATCAGCCGCTGTTCACCGCGTTCGGGCCCAAGGCCATCGAGCACCGCCTGGGCAGCTCGGGGGCACGCGTGGTCGTCACCGATGCGGTCAACCGTTCCAAGCTCGACGAAGTCGCCGATTGCCCCACCATCGTCACGGTCGGCGGCGAAAAGGGCCAGGGCATCGTGCGCGGCGACTACAGTTTCTGGGCCGAGGTGGCGAACCACTCCAGCCAGTGCGAACCGCTGATGCTCACCGGCGAAGACCCGTTCCTGCTGATGTTCACCTCCGGCACCACGGGACCTGCCAAGGCGCTGTCGGTACCGCTCAAAGCCATCGTTGCGTTCCAGAGCTATACCCGTGACGCGGTAGACCTGCGCCCTGAAGACGCCTTCTGGAACGTCGCCGACCCGGGTTGGGCCTACGGCATCTATTTCGGCGTGACCGGGCCGTTGGCCATGGGGCATCCGATTACCTTCTACGATGGCCCGTTTACCCTGGAAAGCACCTGCCGGGTCATCAACAAATACGGCATCACCAACCTGACCGGCTCGCCCACGGCCTATCGCCTGTTGATTGCCGGTGGCGAGCAGTTTGCCCGCTCGATCAAGGGCAAGCTGCGCATCGTCAGCAGCGCCGGTGAGCCGTTGAACCCGGAAGTGATCCGTTGGTTCGCCGATAACCTGGAAGTGGTGATTCACGACCATTACGGCCAGACCGAACTGGGCATGGTGCTGTGCAACCACCATGGGCTGGAACACCCGGTGCACCTGGGCGCGGCCGGTTTCGCCTCGCCGGGTCATCGGATCGTGGTGTTGGATGAAAATCAGCGCGAGCTGGGCGTGGGCCAGCCGGGCATTCTCGCGCTGGACCGCAGCCAGTCGCCCATGTGCTGGTTCGCCGGTTACGAAGGCGGGCCGACCAAGGCCTTCGTCGGTGACTACTACTTGAGCGGCGACACTGTGGAGCTGAACCCGGACGGCAGCATCAGTTTCGTGGGCCGCAGCGATGACGTGATTACCACCTCCGGCTACCGGGTCGGTCCGTTCGACGTCGAAAGCGCGCTGATCGAACACCCGGCCGTGGTGGAAGCGGCGGTGATCGGCAAGCCTGATCCGGAACGCACCGAGTTGGTGAAGGCCTTCGTGGTGCTCAGCGCGCAGTTCCGTGCCTCATCGGAGCTGGCCGAAGAATTGCGCCTGCACGTGCGCAAGCGCCTGGCGGCCCATGCGTATCCCCGTGAAATCGAATTTGTCAGCGACTTGCCGAAAACCCCAAGCGGCAAGTTGCAGCGCTTTATCTTGCGCAACCAGGAGATCGCCAAAGCCCAAGAGGCCGCGGCGCAGAACGTTTCAGCTTGAATCCAAGGAAACCATGATGCAGATCGACAACAAGATTTTTCTCGTCAGCGGCGGCGCTTCCGGCCTCGGCGCGGCCACCGGCGAGATGCTGGTCAAGGCCGGCGCCAAGGTGATGCTGGTGGACCTCAACGCCGACGCCGTGGCCGCCCAGGCGCAAAAACTGGGTTGCCAAAGCGTGGTGGCCGACATCAGTAACGAAGCGGCGGCTGAAGCGGCGGTGAAGGCCACGGTCGATGCGTTCGGTGGCCTCAATGGCCTGGTGAACTGCGCCGGTATCGTGCGTGGCGAGAAGATCCTCGGCAAGAACGGTCCCCACGCGCTGGCCAGTTTCAGTCAGGTGATCAACGTCAACCTGATCGGCAGCTTCAACCTGCTGCGCCTGGCAGCTGCGGCCATTGCCGAAACCGAGGCCAACGCTGACGGCGAGCGCGGGGTGATCATCAATACGGCGTCGGTGGCGGCTTTCGATGGTCAGATCGGCCAGGCGGCTTACGCCGCATCCAAAGGCGCCATCGCCAGCCTGACATTGCCGGCCGCCCGTGAACTGGCGCGCTTCGGTATCCGGGTGATGACCATTGCGCCAGGGATCTTCGAGACCCCGATGATGGCCGGCATGAGCCCGGAAGTGCGCGATTCCCTGGCCGCCGGCGTGCCGTTTCCGCCACGCCTTGGGAAACCTTGCGAGTACGCGGCGCTGGTCAGGCATATCATTGAGAACAGCATGCTCAACGGCGAGGTGATCCGTCTCGACGGCGCCTTGCGCATGGCAGCCAAATAATCAGGAGGATTCATGATGTCCAACGATCCTATTGTCATCGTCAGTGCCGTCCGCACCCCCATGGGCGGTTTCCAGGGC
Organism: Pseudomonas sp. PF05; assembly: GCF_056521845.1. Classification (NCBI taxonomy): domain Bacteria; kingdom Pseudomonadati; phylum Pseudomonadota; class Gammaproteobacteria; order Pseudomonadales; family Pseudomonadaceae; genus Pseudomonas; species Pseudomonas sp. PF05. Next base: position 100,031 of record NZ_JBWLPW010000002.1, read on the forward strand.
GAGCTGAAAAGCCTCAGCGCCCCCCAGCTGGGTGCCGCCGCCATCAAGGCCGCCGTGGAGCGAGCCGGCATCGCACCTGACGCGGTTGAAGAAGTGCTGTTCGGTTGCGTACTCGCCGCCGGCCAGGGCCAGGCACCGGCGCGTCAGGCCGCGCTGGGCGCCGGGCTCGACAAATCGACCCGCTGCACCACGCTCAACAAGATGTGTGGCTCGGGCATGGAAGCGGCGATCCTCGCCCATGACATGCTCATCGCCGGCAGCGCCGAAGTGGTGGTGGCCGGCGGCATGGAAAGCATGTCCAACGCCCCGTACCTGCTCGATCGTGCGCGCAGCGGTTACCGGATGGGCCATGGCCGGGTGCTGGACCACATGTTCCTCGACGGTCTGGAAGACGCCTACGACAAAGGTCGGCTGATGGGCACCTTCGCCGAAGACTGCGCCGAGGCCAATGGCTTGAGTCGCGAGGCCCAGGATGCGTTCGCCATTGCATCCACCACCCGCGCCCAGCAGGCGATCAAGGACGGCAGTTTCGACGCCGAGATCGTGCCGTTGCAGGTCATGGTCGGCAAGGAACAAGTGACCGTGCGCCACGACGAGCAGCCACCCAAGGCCCGGATCGACAAGATCGCCTCCCTCAAGCCGGCGTTCCGCGAGGGCGGCACAGTGACGGCGGCCAATTCCAGTTCCATTTCCGATGGCGCCGCGGCGCTGGTGCTGATGCGCCAGAGCCAGGCGGCCCAGCGTGGTCTCAAGCCCCTGGCGGTGATCCACGGTCATGCGGCGTTTGCCGATACCCCGGGCCTGTTTCCCACCGCACCGATTGGCGCCGTGAAGAAACTGATGCAGAAAACCGGTTGGTCGCTGGATCAAGTCGACCTGTTCGAAGTCAACGAAGCCTTTGCCGTGGTGGGACTGGTGACCATGGACAAGCTGGAGATTGCCCATGACAAGGTCAACGTCCACGGCGGCGCCTGTGCGCTGGGCCACCCGATTGGCGCGTCTGGCGCACGGATCCTGGTGACCCTGCTCTCGGCCCTGCGCCAGAAGGGTCTCAAGCGCGGCGTTGCGGCGATCTGCATTGGTGGCGGCGAAGCCACGGCCATGGCCGTCGAATGCCTGTATTAAGGAATCACCATGCTCCCGACTGAAGAACAGACACAAATCCGCGACATGGCCCGGCAGTTCGCCCAGGAACGCTTGAAGCCGTTCGCCGCCGAATGGGACCGCGAGCATCGTTTCCCCCGGGAAGCCATCGATGAAATGGCCGAACTGGGCTTTTTCGGCATGCTGGTGCCGGAGCAGTGGGGTGGCTGTGACACCGGTTACCTGGCCTACGCGATGACCCTGGAGGAAATCGCCGCCGGCGACGGCGCGTGCTCGACCATCATGAGCGTGCACAACTCGGTGGGCTGCGTGCCGATCCTCAAGTTCGGCAACGATGAGCAGAAGGCAAAATTCCTCACGCCCCTGGCCAGTGGCGCGATGCTCGGCGCGTTCGCCCTGACCGAGCCACAGGCCGGTTCGGACGCCAGCAGCCTCAAGACGCGGGCGCGCCTGGAGGGCGATCATTACGTGCTCAACGGTTGCAAGCAGTTCATCACGTCCGGGCAGAACGCCGGGGTGGTGATTGTGTTCGCGGTGACCGATCCGAGCGCCGGCAAGCGTGGCATCAGTGCGTTCATCGTGCCGACCGATTCGCCGGGCTACAGTGTGGCGCGGGTCGAAGACAAACTTGGCCAGCACGCGTCCGACACCTGCCAGATCCTCTTTGAGGAGGTGAAGGTGCCGGTGGGCAATCGCCTGGGGGAGGAGGGAGAGGGCTACAAGATCGCCCTGGCGAACCTGGAAGGCGGACGGGTGGGCATCGCGGCGCAGGCGGTGGGCATGGCCCGCGCCGCGTTCGAGGCGGCTCGGGACTATGCCCGGGAACGCGCAAGTTTCGGCAAGCCGATCATCGAGCACCAGGCCGTGGCGTTCCGCCTGGCAGACATGGCGACCCAGATCGCCGTGGCCCGGCAAATGGTGCACTACGCCGCCGCCCTGCGAGACAGCGGTCAGCCGGCACTGGTGGAGGCTTCCATGGCCAAGCTGTTCGCCTCGGAAATGGCTGAAAAAGTCTGCTCCATGGCGTTGCAAACCCTGGGCGGTTACGGTTACCTCAACGACTTCCCGCTGGAGCGGATCTATCGCGACGTGCGGGTCTGCCAGATCTACGAAGGCACCAGCGACATTCAGCGCATGGTCATTTCGCGCAATCTGTAGGAGCTGCCGCAGGCTGCGATCTTTTCCTGTCAATTGAGTCTTGAACGAAAGAACAACGTCAAAAGATCGCAGCCTTCGGCAGCTCCTACAGGGCATAGAGCCAAATACAGTGCTTAACAGGAGTCATACATGAGCTACGAAACGATTTTATTGGAGATCAAGGACCGCGTCGGCCTGATCACCCTCAACCGTCCCCAGGCATTGAATGCCTTGAATGCGCAGATCGTCAGCGAACTGAACCAGGCGTTGGACGGCCTGGAGGCGGATCCGAAGATTGGCTGCATCGTGCTGACCGGCTCAAAAAAAGCCTTTGCCGCCGGTGCCGACATCAAGGAAATGGCCGAGCTGACCTACCCGCAGATCTACCTGGACGACCTGTTCAGCGACAGCGACCGCGTGGCCAACCGCCGCAAGCCGATCATCGCGGCGGTGAACGGCTTCGCCTTGGGCGGTGGTTGTGAGCTGGCATTGATGTGCGATTTCATCCTGGCCGGCGACAACGCCAAGTTCGGCCAGCCGGAAATCAACCTCGGCGTGCTGCCGGGCATGGGCGGCACCCAGCGCCTGACCCGCGCAGTGGGCAAGGCCAAGGCCATGGAAATGTGCCTGACCGGGCGCTTTATCGATGCGGTGGAAGCCGAGCGCTGCGGCATCGTCGCGCGGATCGTGCCGGCTGATGAGCTGCTGGACGAGGCATTGAAAACGGCGGCGTTGATCGCCTCCAAGTCGGTGCCCATCAGCATGATGGTCAAGGAAAGCGTCAACCGCGCCTTTGAAGTCAGCCTGTCCGAAGGCGTGCGTTTCGAGCGCCGGGTATTCCACGCAGCGTTTGCGACGCAGGATCAGAAAGAAGGCATGGCGGCGTTCGTGGCCAAGCGGGCGGCGGAGTTTCAGGACAAGTAACGCGGCGTTCTCACTGACGCCATCGCGGGCAAGCCTTGCTCCCACAGTGGGTCTGGAGTGTACGCAGCATTTGTGTACACCGCTAAACCCTGTGGGAGCTGGGCTTGCCCGCGAAGGCGGCGGCACATTCAGCCTATCAATGACTGATACACCGCTATCGCGGACAAGCCTTGCTCCCACAGGTCCGTGACCTGACACAGTATTCTGTGTGCAGCGCAGATTCAGTGGGAGCAAGGCTTGCCCGCGATGCTTTTCTTACCATCACACCAGGTAGTGCTTCAGCTCCCGGGCAATCACCATCCGCTGTATTTCGCTCGACCCTTCATAAATCTGGGTAATCCGTGCATCGCGGTAGTAGCGCTCTACCGGATAATCCTCGAGATACCCGTACCCACCATGAATCTGTATGGCCGAGGAGCAGACTTTCTCGGCCATTTCCGAGGCGAACAGCTTGGCCTGGGAGGCTTCTGACAGGCACGGCTTACCAGCGCTGCGCAGGCGGGCGGCGTGGAGGATGAGCAGGCGGGTGGCGTTGATGCGGGTATGCATGTCGGCCAGGAGGTTGGCGATGCTCTGGTGTTCGATGATCGGCTTTTCGAACTGTACGCGATCGCGCGCGTAAGCCAGCGCCGCTTCAAAGGCGGCACGGGCGATGCCCAAGGCTTGCGCAGCGATACCGATGCGGCCGCCTTCCAGGTTGGACAGGGCGATGGCCAGGCCTTTACCGCGAGCCCCCAACAGGTTGGCCTCGGGGATGGTGCAATTGCTCAAGGTGACTGCGCAGGTGTCCGAGGCGCGGATGCCCATTTTGTGTTCAGTGCGATCGACGATGAAACCCGGCGTATCGGTGGGCACCAGGAACGCCGAAATGCCTTTCTTGCCTAGATCCGGGTCCGTCACGGCAAACACAATCGCCAATTTCGCTCGCTTGCCATTGCTGACGAACTGCTTGGCGCCGTTGATGACCCACTGACCATCGCGCAATTCGGCCCGGGTACGCAGGTTGTGGGCTTCGGAGCCGGCCTGGGGCTCGGTCAGGCAGAAGCAGCCAATGGCCTGGCCACTGGCGAGATCGGCCAGCCATGTCTGCTTTTGTTCGTCGGTGCCGAAATTCAGCACCGGCCCGCAACCCACCGAGTTGTGGATGCTCATCAGTGCGCCGGTGGCACCGTCGCCCGCGGAGATCTCCTCCACGGCCAGGGCATAGGCCACATAATCGACGTAGGTACCGCCCCATTCTTCCGGCACCACCATCCCCAACAGGCCCAGTTCACCCATCTTCGCCACCAGGCCATCGTCAATCCAGCCGGCCTTTTCCCACGCCTGGGCGTGAGGGGCGATTTCACCACGGGCGAAGTCCCGGGCCATGTCGCGGATCATCACTTGTTCTTCGGTCAGTTCGAGGTCATGCATGGCTCAGTTCCCGTGGTCGTCGAAGCCGTCGAAGAAACTCGCCACATGGTCGGCGTCCAGCGCCTCCAGGGTCGGCGGGTTCCAACGCGGGTTCTTGTCTTTGTCGATCAGCAAGGCGCGCACGCCTTCGATCAGGTCTCCGCGCTCGAACCATTGTTGGTCCAGATGCAGTTCCAAGGAAAAACAGTCTTCCAGGCTCAAATGCCGACCGCGCCGCAGCATTTCCAGGGTCACGGCCATGGCCAAGGGGGAGCGGGTGTCCAGCAGGTCGGCAGTCTTTGTCGCCCATTCGTGGCTGTTGGCGACGGTGACCTGCCGCAACTGCTCGACCATGCTCGGCACGTCGGGCAGGCTAAAGAAATGGTCGATGGCTGGCCGCAAGTCGGCCAGGGGTGGGGCAGGCAATTGTTGCACACCGAGTTTGGCCAGCAGGCTTTGCAGGTCCTTGAGTGGTGTATCACCCCATTCCAGGCGATCGAGGCGCGCGTCGAGTTGTTCAAGCTTGCGACTGTCCAGATACCAGTCGGCCAGCCCGCAATACAAGGCGTCAGCCGCACGGATCTGCACGCCGCTGACGCCCAGGTAGATGCCCAGTTCGCCAGGAATGCGCGGCAGGAAGTAACTGCCGCCCACATCCGGGAAGTAACCGATGCCGACTTCCGGCATGCCCAGGCGGCTGCGTTCGGTCACCACCCGCAGGTCGGCTCCTTGTGCCAGCCCCATGCCGCCGCCCAGCACGAAGCCGTCCATGAAGGCGAGGATCGGTTTGCGGTAGTGATGAATTGTCAGGTCGAGAGCGTATTCCTCGACGAAGAAATCCTCATGCAGGGTGTCGCCCTGCTTGTGGCTGTCGTACAAGGACCGGATATCACCGCCAGCGCAAAACGCCTTCTCGCCTGCGCCACGCAGTACCACGGCGCGGATCTGTGGGTCGAGAGCCCAGGTATCGAGTTGTTGTTGCAAGCTGCGCACCATGCCCAAGGTAAGGGCATTGAGGCCGGCGGGGCGGTTCAGGGTCAAATGGCCAATGTGATTGCGAACTTCGACCAGCACCTCAGAGGCCGCAGTTTCGAGGGTTTCCGCAGCTTGTGATGAAACCTGAGCTGTCATCGCTAACTCCCTGCTTTTATTCTTCTTTATGAATTGTGTCGCGCGTATCCATTCAGGATCGTACCAGTGCAAATTTGCATTGCACAACCGGGATACGTGCAGGTCCTTCCTGCATATTTATAGCAGCCACAGGCTCAACCGCGACTAGAGAGAACCTCCGCGATGCTACGGCGCTTGGCATTTCGCTCGCTGGCGTGGATCAATTGCTCAAGATCTTCCGGCGTGACGTCAAAGAATGCTTCCATTTGCGCCAAGGCCAGTTTCAGGTCTTCGGCCGTAATGGCCTGGCGGTCGACGGGAGGGTGGTCAGCCGGTATGACGGCCACCGGTTCGTTGGCACGCTTGGGATAGCGCACCCGCGTCAGGTTGTTGTAGGCCAGCGCAAAGGCCAGCAGCCCGGAACCGGCCAGCATGGCCGCACCGACGGCCTGCCAGTCCAACGCGATGATAGAAGGGGCGGCCAGGACCAACGTCGCCGCCAGGGCGCCTGCCGGCGGATGCAAGCAACGCAGCCAGCACATCAACACCAGTGCCATGCCAGCCGCCAGGCAGGCGCTACCCAACGTGCGGCCCAATACATGGGCCACCAGCAGCGCCACGACCGACGCACACAGGTAACCGCCGACAATCGACCAGGGCTGGGCGAGGGCGCCCGATGACACCGCAAACAACAGCACGGCCGAGGCGCCGAGGGGGCCGATCAGGTGTTGCGCTACCTCGAGGCCAAATACTTGCCCGCAAAGCCAGACACTGAACATCGTTCCCAGCGCCATGCCGATGGCGGCGCGGCTCCATTCGGTGGGACGGGTGTTGATAGCAGCGGGGAACCAGCGAGAGAGCATTAAGTGAAAATCCAAAAAAAACGAACAAAAAAAGGGGCTTACGGGAGAATCCCAGAAAGCCCTTTAAGTGTTCCAACAGTTGGGGGAGGAACGGGGCACAGTGTGCCGATCCCGCCCCTTGCTTACAAATTCATATTAATGCTGGTTGAGTGCATTAATTTTGAGGTAAAGCCACCGCTCATGCGCTTCTCGAAGCGGGGAACCACGTTTGCTGGGCAACAGGCAGGTTTCGCGATTGCCCGCGACCCATCGGGAAATAGGTGAAGCCCTTGTCGGCCATGCGCTCGGGGTCGAACAGGTTACGGCCGTCGAATATCACCGGGGCCTTGAGCCGTTGCTGGATCAGGTCGAAGTCCGGTGCCTTGAAGGGCTGCCATTCGGTGCAGATGACCAGCGCGTCGGCCCCCGGCAACACCGATTCCGGCGTGCCCATCAGCATCAGTTTGGGCTCGTCGGGGTAGAGCAACTGCGTTTGCTGCATGGCTTCCGGGTCAAACGCGCGGACGCTGGCACCCGCGGCCCAAAGCGATTCCAGCAAGGTGCGACTCGGTGCGTCGCGCATGTCGTCGGTGTTGGGCTTGAAGGCCAGGCCCCACAGGGCGAAGGTCTTGCCGCGCAGGTCGCCCTGGTAGAACGCGTTGATCCGCTCGAACAGCTTGTGTTTCTGCCGGCCGTTGATGGCTTCCACTGCTTGCAGCAGGTCGCTGGAGCAATGAGCCTGTTCGGCGGTGTGGATCAGGGCACGCATGTCTTTGGGAAAGCACGAGCCGCCGTAGCCGCATCCCGGGTAAATGAAGTGATAACCGATGCGCGAGTCGGCGCCGATGCCCAGGCGCACCGACTCGATGTCGGCTCCCAGGTGTTCGGCCAGTTCGGCGATCTGGTTGATAAAACTGATCTTGGTCGCCAGCATGCCGTTGGCGGCGTATTTGGTCAGCTCGGCGCTGCGCAGGTCCATGAACAGAACCCGGTCGTGGTTGCGGTTGAACGGGGCGTACAGGTCGCGCATGGTTTCGCGCACTTCATCGCGCTCGCAGCCGATCACGATGCGATCCGGACGACGGCAATCGGCGACCGCCGAGCCTTCCTTGAGAAATTCGGGGTTGGAGACGATATCGAACTGCAGCAAGCGACTGGCCTTGAGCAGGCATTTGTCGATGTGCGCCCGCAGAACATCGCCGGTGCCCACCGGCACGGTGGACTTCTCCACCACGATGAGCGGTTGCTCGCGGTGGCGGGCGACAGCCTCGCCGACGGCCAGGACCTGGGCCAAATCGGCACTGCCATCGTCCCGGGAAGGCGTGCCCACCGCGATAAACAGCACCTGGCCGTGCTGCACGGCAAGCTGTTCGTCACTGGTAAAGTGCAAGCGACCGGCCTCCAGGCCTTCACGCACCAGCGTGGCCAGGCCGGGCTCGAAAATACTCACCTGGCCTTGGCGCAGGCTGTCGACCTTGCGCTCGTCGATGTCCATGCACACCACGTCATGGCCCACTTCGGCCAACACCGCGGCTTGTACCAAGCCCACGTAGCCACTTCCGAATACACTGATTTTCATGGCGGACTCCCTGGGTCATTCCGTGCGAGCGACATTCACAGCCGGCGTTCGCCGCTGTGCGCTCGGCCCAGAATAAGTCGGGGATGTTGCAGTTCACTTACAGCCCGCTGAAATCTTGCGTCGCCAATCGGTACGCTGCCGGCAACTGCGCGACGAACTCGCCCACCACTTCCCGGGTCAGGCTGACGATGTCTTCCACCCGTTCCATTCCCGCGCCGGTCCGCCAACTGGCCACGATGTCCATGACCGATGGCAGCGGCACACCGTCCACCAAGGTCAATGTGCCTTGGGCCAGTTCGCCGACAACCAGCGCGGCCGGCATGGCACCAATGCCAAAACCGTCGCGAACCAGGCGGGTGATGGCCGAGGCCGAGTTCACACAGTTGATGCGTGGCGAGACGATGTTGGCCGAGTGCAACAGGTTGAGAATGTCCTGGTGGGGGCGTGAGTTGCGCGAGAACGTCACGATGCGTTCCTGGGACAAGTCTTCCAGCGATGCATAGGACCGGTCATAGGCCGAGCCGGTGCGCACCACCCAGTGCATCGGGTAACGGGTCAGCAGGGCGTTGCGCACGCTGTCCAGGCGCAGGATGTCGGTCTGGAAAATGATGTCCTGGTAGCCTTTCTCCAGTTGCGAGCACAGGTTGCTCGCGGTGTCGGCCGACAGTTCGATTTCCAGGGCCGGGTAACATTCCATCAGGCGTGTCACCAAGGGGCTGAGCCAAGTGTGGATCACCGTATCCATCGCACCGATGCGGATCCGGCCGCGCACCTGGCGTGGGTCCTTGATCACGGCTTTCATGCTTTGCATGGTGTCCATGATGCGCTCGGCGTACTCCAGCACGCGCTGGCCTTCGGAGGTCAGCGACACACCTTTGGAATCGCGCACGAACAGGCGCACGCCCATTTCGTCCTCCAGGGCGGCGATCCGACTGGAAATCGACGCCTGGGTGGTGAACAGCTTTTCCGCGGTAAGGCGAAAGCTCTTCAGGCGGGCGACCCAGACGAAGGTTTCGAGAAACTTGATGTTCATTTGGGGCGATTCCTTGAAACAGTCATGCAGATTCTGAAAGCGCACGGGCGGCCTGATCAAAGATTTTCCAGGTACCGGATAACATCCTGAAGCGCACCTGAATCCGGCACGTTATCGATAATCGCTTCAGGCCGGCACCATGGGTACTCCAGCCGCGATGCCCAGGCCATGATCATCGGCAGATTGGTCGCCGGCAGGGTCTTCATGTGTTCGATGGTGATGGTCAGTCGCTCGGCCAGGCTCGACGCTGGATCGAACTGCCAGTCATACAGGCCACAACCGACGCGTGCCTGGCCACTGTTCTTGTCGGACATCGCCACCAGCCATTTGCACTGGAACGCCTCGGCGTTGGCCGGTGGCGGGGCGGCCAGGCAGAACGTGTAGACGTTTTCGAAGGTCTGGCCAAAGCGACTGACCAGCACGTCGCCGATGGCGGTACGGCCTTCGACATGGTCGGGAAACGTGATGGAACCGGTGCGCACGACCATGTGCAAAAGAGCAGTCGGCGTGAAAGCCTGGTCCAGCAGGTGAGGGCGGTTGCCGTCCTTGGCGCTGATGTACTGTTGAATCGATCGCTGAGCGGTGTTCATCGTGTGTCCCTTCAAGTTGAAAAACAGCCTCGTTCGAGGCTTACAAGTCACTGTTCCATAAGTCCGTCACCAGCATGCAGCCCGGGGCGTGGGTGATGCACAGCGGTGGACGTGAGGCCTGGACCACCGATTGAGGCGTTACGCCGCAGGCCCAGAATACCGGGATCTCGTCCGCTTCCACCGGCACGGCATCGCCGTAATCCGGCGAGTCCAGGGATTGAATGCCGATCAGTGACGGATCGCCGATGTGCACCGGGGCACCGTGGACGTTGGGCATGCGCCCGGTAATCTGGATCGCCTGGATCGCTGCGGCGGCTTTCATCGGCCGCATGGTCACCACCATTTTGCCAGACAGGCGGGCGGTCGGACGGGTGTCGATGTTGGTCTGGAACATCGCGACATTGCGCCCCAACTCAATGTGTCGCAAACGGATGCCGGCCTCCAGCAGGGGTTGTTCGAACGAGAACGAGCAACCGAGGGCGAAGGCCACCAGGTCGTCCTGCCACAGGTGTGCGATGTCCAGCGGCGCTTCGCTCAACTCGCCGTGGCGGTAGACCCGGTATTGAGGCACCTCGTGGCGGATATCGATGGCGGCACCCAGGTTGCGCAAGAACGGATCGCCTGGCTCGGTCACGTCGAGTACCGGGCAGGCCTGGCGGTTGAGGGTGCAGTAGCGCAGGAATTCATTGGCCCAGTCGCCGGGCAGGATCACGATATTGGCTTGCACGCGGCCCTGGCCCAGGCCGCTGGTATGGCCCTGGTATCGGCCGGCGGCGATGTTTTGGCGCAGGGCCAGGGGCGTGCATTGCTGCAGTTGTTCGAAGGACATCATTACGGGGCTCTCCAAGCGGTCGTTCGCTACTTTGAGAACACCGTGGCGATGGCGTCCAACAAGGAATATTGGTACCCCGTGACAACAAAAAGTTATTCAAGAGGTGGCTGGCTGTTCAGCCCGGGAGCCACCACCATGCGTTGCGGCCCGACATCAACGGCGTACTGGCTGACCACCTGGCGACTCATCTGGACGATGTTCTCGATCAGTTCCAGGCCGACACCCGCGCGCCACGAGGCAACGACGTCGAGTTGGGGCAGGGCGGTGCCGGGTTCGAGCTGGATCAATTCGCCGCTGGACAGGGGCTTGGCCACCAGCGCGGCGGGCAAGGCGCCGATGCCGAATCCGTCGCGAATCAATCGGGTCATGGCCGACACCGAGTTGACGCAACTGACCCGCGGCGCACTCACGCCATGGGCGTACAACAAATTGAGTACATCCTGATGCGGTCGCGAATGCTTGACGAAGGTGATGATGCGCTCGCCGGCCATCTCCACCAGCGACGCATAGGGGCGGGCGTAGATCGACTGGCTGGCAGCGATCCAGTGCATGGGGTAGTGACCCAGTTCCAGGTTGCGCACGCTTTCATGGCGGACCAGATCGGTCTGGAACACGATGTCCAGGTAGCCTTTCTGCAATTGCTCACAGAGATTGCGCGCGGCATCGGCGGTGATTTCAATTTCCACGGCGGGGAAGGCTTGCATCAGCATCGACATCAAGGGGCTGAGCCAGGTGTGAATCACCGTGTCCATCACGCCGATGCGCACCAGGCCTTGTTGCGGGCTGGTGGTGTCCAGTGACTGCTTCAACGCCCGCTGCACATCGAGCATCTGTTCGGCGTAGTCGAGCACCTTGAGGCCTTCGGGTGTCAGCGAAACCCCGCGTGAGTCCCGTACGAACAGGCGCAGGCCCAACTCCTCTTCCAGCGAAGCGATCCGGCTGGAGATCGCCGCCTGGGTGCTGAACATCTTCTCGGCGGTGAGGCTGAAACTCTGTAGCCGGGCGACCCAGACAAAGGTTTCGAGGAATTTGAGGTTCATGGAGGCTCTCTGGGTGCGTGTGGTTCTTGTGATTGCAATTATTTTGCAATTGTTACTCCAGATCGGGCCGTTGGGCGCATCAAATTTTCTTATGTCCGATCCGGCTTTTTTCCCGTTTGACGTTGTGCCGATTCGCCGCAAAGAATCCGCTCCACGACCCAGGCCCACTGCGTCGGCATCCCATGACAACAATAACGAGGCGTGCGCACAGCCCTGGAGGGTTCGCTCGCGCCCATAAAAGGAGCGCGCCATGCAACACGCCACATTCCTTCGTTGGACCTGCACTTCGGCGAGCACCTTGCTCGGCCTGAGTCTGATTGGCGTGCCGAACGCCCAGGCCGACTTCATCGCCGACAGCAAAGGCAGCCTGGAGGCCCGCAACTTCTATTTCAACCGCGACTTCCGCCAGAAGGGAGCACGGGATAAGGCCGAAGAATGGGCGCAGGGCTTTTTGCTGCGGATGGAGTCGGGATACACCGCCGGAACCGTGGGTTTGGGCCTCGATGCCTTGGGCATGGCCGGCTTCAAACTGGACTCTGGGGGCGGTACAGCGGGCACCAACCTGTTGCCGGCGGATTTGTCTGGCGGCTCACAAGACCGCTATGGCGAACTGGGCCTGACCGCCAAAGTCCGCGTTTCCAACAGCACCTTGAAGCTGGGAACCTTGCAGATCAAGGACCCGGCGGTGAGTTCCAACGACACGCGCCTGTTGCCGGGAACCTTCAAGGGCGGCTTGCTGAGCGTGCAGCAAATCGATCGCTTGAAGCTGACCGCCGGGCAACTCACGCAGATCAACTTTGTCGACTCCACCGACTACCAAGACATGACCGCCAACCGCATCGGCGGCAGCAGCGACAAGTTCCAGTTCGCCGGAGCGGACTATCAGTTCCTGCCGAACCTCACGGCGCAATACCGCTATAGCCTGTTGGAAGACATCTACCAGCAAAACTACCTCGGCTTCGTCCACACCCTGGACCTGGGCGCAGGCCAGTCGTTCAAGAGTGACGTGCGCTATTCGCGCAGCACCGAAGACGGCAGTTTTCGCGAACTCGACAACCAGGCCTTCGGCGCCCTGTTTACCTACAGCCTGGCGGGGCATGCGTTGGGCCTGGGCTACCAGCGCATGAGCGGCGACGATCCGTTCCCGTACATCGGACGCAGCGATCCCTACCTGGTCAACTTTGTGCAGATCGGCGACTTCGCCAACATCGACGAGCGCTCCTGGCAAGCGCGTTATGACTACAACTTTGCCGCCATTGGCGTACCTGGGTTGACCTTTATGACCCGCTACATCACTGGCGACAACGTCCAGCGCAGCGCACCGGGCGAAGGCAAGGAATGGGAGCGCAACACGGATATCGCCTATGTCGTGCAGGACGGCACGTTGAAGGGGCTGGGCTTGAAATGGCGCAACGCGACGGTGCGCTCGAATTTTGGCAACGACCTGGATGAAAACCGGTTGATCGTCAGCTACACGATGGCGCTTTGGTAAGCTCCCGACAAAATTTTGGCCAAAGCATGCTCCCGCTGGGTTCTGTAGGAGCTGGCGAAGCCTGCGATCTTTTGATTTTGATCTTGATCTTGATCTTTCGCTTGAGATTCAAGTGTCAGGGGAAAGATCGCAGCCTCGTTGCACTCGACAGCTCCTACACAGCTCCACACAGCTCCTACCAGCTCCTACCAGCTCCCTGCACAGCTCCTACACAGCTCGTGCACAGTCCTTTCAGCCGAGCGGGCGCACGTGTCATCTTTACCGAACTCGATCAATGGCGTCGTTACGGGTATACAGGTGCTCTTCGAAAGGGATTTACCGGAAACAAAGGAGCTGTTGTTGTGATTTACCTGATACGTCATGCCACGCCGTTGATCGATTACAAGCCCTGCAATGCGCATTCAGCCAAGCTGCTTCTGGATGAATACAATCAGACCTCATCCATCGACGAAGACGAAATTGCCGCATTCCTGAGACAACCGGACTTGTCTCAAGTGCTTTTGGCGACCGAAGCCAACATCATTTCCTCGCCCGTAAACAGAGCCTACGCGACGGCATGCCAGCTATTCGATGCCACACGTATCCAACAGGATGTTCGATTACGCGAGTACGACCTGCGGCTGAGCAGCATTCCCGTCTTGAAAATGGGTTTGAGGCGTTGGTTCGCGTTGCACAGGATCCTGTGGTTGCTGGGGATTTCAATGGGGGCCGCCAGCCGAAAAGCCGAACACCAGCGGGCGCTCGGTGTCGCCGATGAGCTTTACAAAAGCTGCGGCGAATCAGGGAAGACCACGATCGTTGTCTCTCACGGCATGTTTCTCAGAACCGTCAGGAAAACCCTGCAAAAGCGCGGACTGCAGGCGCGCAGGGTTTATCGCTCGGGGTGTTTTACCGTCGAGTTGCTAACGCCATGACGGGGATTGCTCGGCCACCAGCAGCAATGACTGCGGCATCGGGCTTTGTGGGTGCTGCGGTTCCTGCAGGCCGACCAGTCGAAAGCCGGCCATGTCCAGTGCATTGAGCCAACTGGACAACGTCCGGAAATACCACGGCATGGGTTGCCATTGGCCCTTGAACCCATCGAAGGTTTCTTCTCGCCAACCGTCCTGATAATCGCCTGCGGCCATGGTCCATGGATGCAGCGTCTGAACCACCAGCGCGCCGCCTGGGCAGAGCAGGGCGTTCATCGCGGTGAGCAATGGGATGATGTCCTGGTGCAGCAGGGCGAAATTGGCGCAGATCAGGTCGTAGCCGCTGCCGACGTCCACCTTCGCCTCCACCAGCGCGTCATAGCTTGCCAGATGCACCGACGAGGAACCCGCCGCCCGCGCCGCATCGACCAGCGTCGCGTCACCATCCACACCAACCGCTTCGATGCCCCGTTCAGCCAGCGCCCGCAACAGCCAGCCTTCGCCGCAGCCCAGATCGAGCACGCGCTCGGGCTGGCGGCTCTGCACCGCCAGTAGCATGGCCTGGTCCGTGACCGTCAGCCGGCTTTCGATAGCCCCCGTGCGGATGGCTTCGATCCAGAACTGGGCGTTGTGGTGCCAGCTTTGGAGGAGGGTGGCTTCCGAGGACGACATTGATCCAGCTCCGCAATGGATTGGCTAAGCATAGGCCAATCGCCTCCTTCCAGGCTTATTCCTTGCGCAACAGCACCCTGGTCACCCGACGTTCTTCAACCTCCATCACGGTCATGCTCCACCCTTGCCAGTTGAGCGTGTCTCCAATGATTGGCAAGCGATCCAGCAGGCTCATCACTAACCCGGCAAGCGTCTGGTAATTTTCCGTTGCTTTCGCCTGGAAGCCGATGTGTTCGCGAACTTGGCTGAGATTCAGGGCACCGCTGACGAGAAAACCCTCTTGCTGGGGAACAATGTTCGGGCCTTCGATTTCACTGGCATCCGGCAGTTCACCTGCAATGGATTCCAGGATGTCAGTCATCGTGAGAAGCCCCACGAAGTCACCGAACTCGTTCACCACGAACGCGATGTGGGTCGACTCCTTACGCATTTGCTCCAGTGCATTAAGGATCGTGAAGCTGTCGAGCAGGTTGACGACTTTGCGCGCCATGACTTCCAGATTCGGCTGATTGCCTGCCAGTATTTCCTTAAGCAGTTCCTTCTTATGGACAAAGCCTAGTGGCTCATCCACGCGTCCATCCCGAATCAACGGCAAGCGGGAGTAAGAAGAGTGCATCAGCGCCGTACGGATTTCTTGCGCAGCATCTGCCAAGTCGAGGTAGTCGATTTGCGCACGAGGCGTCATCACACTGCGTATCGGGCGCTCGGCCAATTGCAGCACGCCACTGATCATGACCCGTTCGCGCCGATGGAAAACCTGCTCCGGTTCGTCGCCTTCCAGCATGTCGGCGATTTCCTCGCCGACTTCATCGGCCCCCAGCTTTTGACCGCCCAGCAGGCGCAACACCGCATGAGCGGTACGCTCGCGCATCGGCCGTAGACCTTGCAGGCTTTTCTTGCGACGCGAGCGCGCCAGCTGGTTGAACAATTCAATCAGGATCGAGAAACCAATCGCGGCGTACAAGTAGCCTTTCGGGATGTGAAAACCAAGGCCCTCAGCGGTGAGGCTGAATCCGATCATCATCAGGAAACCCAGGCACAGCATAATGACGGTAGGGTGGCCGTTGACGAATTTTGTCAGCGGTTTACTCGCGATCATCATCAAGCCGATAGAGAACATCACTGCGATCATCATGATCGACAGGTGCTCCACCATACCCACGGCGGTGATCACCGCATCCAGGGAAAAAACCGCGTCCAGTACCACAATCTGCGCAACGATAGGCCAGAACATCGCATAGGCGGCATTGCTGGAACGTTGCGCCACGTGGCCCTCGAGTCGCTCATGCAACTCCATGGTTGCCTTGAACAACAGGAACACGCCGCCGAACAGCATGATCAAGTCCCGTCCCGAGAATGTCTTGCCGAATATCTCGAACAGCGGGTTGGTCAACGTCACCATCCAGGAGATGCTGGCGAGGAGGCCAAGGCGCATCAGCAACGCCAGGGACAGGCCGATGATACGGGCACGGTCGCGCTGCTCGGGCGGAAGTTTGTCCGCGAGGATGGCGATGAATACGAGGTTATCGATGCCGAGCACCAGCTCCAACACGATCAAAGTCAGCAGGCCCAGCCATGCCGTGGGGTCGACGATCCATTCCATGGGTTATTCGCTCCCTCGGATGATCAATGTGAGGGAAGGGTGCTGCAACGAGCGTATGTGGGGCGCAGGGGCGACGGAGGGAAAACGGTTCTTCGAAAGGCGACTGGGAGGTTCCTGGAGGGTGTTCATACAGACCTGGAAATAATAGGGGAAGAAATCCTACAACGGTTTCCAATACTTCATACGAGACGATTTATTACAGGATCTGACAGGGCAGTGAACGATGAGAAAGCTGTGCGTTGTATCTGCTCCGGAAAAGAGGGCCGCATTCGCGCCTCTTTTCTTGATCTCGCTCCACGGCGTTGGCAGCGGTGGTCTATGACTTCAGCCCCAGCCGTGACGGAGAGCATGCAGGCGGCGCCCGTGAGGTCAGCTCGCTTTATACGGACCCGCCGATGCGTGTTGATTGGTCCCGATATCTCTGGTTTGTCGCTACGGTATTGCATAAACCTTGAACAGCTTTTTGGCGGTGCTGCTGGCGCCACCCAAATACTTGTCGAATGCCTGCTCAATCTCGCCGGAGCGATACATTTCACTCAGCGTCGTGTCGACCAGCAAGCGGAAATTTTCATCGTCTCGATCCACCGCCATTGCTGTCGGTGCGTATTCAAAAATACGATCCAGTAGAACCAGATTCCCGGCGGCATAATTTGTATTGAGCAGGTTCTCAAGCATCATGCGTTCAGCGAAGAAGGCGTCGGCCTTGCCTTCGGAAACCTGTTTAAGGCCTGTGTCGGTGTTCTCTACGGTGACCAGAGTGGCCACCACACCCAGCAATCGCATTTGCTGGTGGAGCCATGTCTCGGAGACTCCGCCGGCGAGGGTGGCATAGGTCTGGTTGGACAACCCACGGTTGACAGTCGCTCGCCAGGTTGGCCCGGTACGAGCCACCTTGCCATTAAGCACATTGAGCAACGCCTCGGATGCATCCTGGCGCACCACGACCGAGAGGCCGGCGGTATAGATCGGTACCGAGTAGCTCACAGCCTTGCGCCGCTCCAGTGTGGGAGGGGTCGGCGTACAGAGAATGTCGATCTTGCCCGAGCTGACGGCGCTCATCTCGTCGGTGACCGTGACGGGCTGGTAACGTATCTCCAGCCCGGGCAAACCCAGCTCGGTCTTGACCTTGTCGGCGATTCTCAGGCAGATATCTATGGCATAACCCTTGGCTTTATCCTCCGCCTGGACGCTAAAAGGGGCGAAGTCCGGCCGATAACCGAGGGTGAAAGTATTGCTTGCCCGCACGCGCTCAAGGGTATTGGCAGTAGCGAGTACCGGTGCCAGCGTGAGCAGGCACACAAGCAGCAGGTCATTGGCTTTGGTCAGTTTCGCGTTCATATTCTGGTTCCCCGAATTCAGATGAAAGTGCTGTCCTGAAATCAACGGTCAAGGGTTGTCGGCCCGGGTCTGAACGGTTGGCGGTGTCTCGACAAAACGTTTGGCGAGAAAGCCATAGAGCAAGTAGCCGAACGCAAGGACCAGGGTGCCACCGAATACCGCATCCTTGCCGCAGGAATAGAGGGCGTACAACGAATAGGCCACGGCTATCAGTAACAGCGCCGTGTTGCGGGTGTATACGCTTGTACTGACTTTGGCTTTGTACATCATGACCAGCAGGCCAGTGGCCGCCGTCACGTAGGGGATCAAGTTCGTCACAGCCGCCAGGCTCACCAGCTTTCCGAATTGCGCACTGGCATTGGGCGAAATGGTCGACAGCGCCAACAAGGTCTGCAACACCCCGCAGACGAGCATGCCGACAATGGGTGCGTTCCGTGCGCTGACCTTGCTGAACAGTTTTAGAAACATGCCCTGGTCAGCCGTCATCTTGGCCGTTTGCGCCAAGGTGAACTGCCAGCCAAGCAGCGAGCCGACACAAGCTATCACCGCCAGCGCCATGATGATATTGCCCACGAGAGGGTTGAACATTTGCGCATAGACCAGCGCAAAAGGGGCCGATGAATTGGCCAGTTCGGCGTTAGGTATGATGCCCTGGATGACCGTGGTCGACAGCACATAGACCACTGCCGCTCCCAGCGTGCCTAACAGGCAGGCCAGCGGCACAGTACGCTTGGGATCTTCTACCGCATCGGAGGCTTGCGCGGCTGACTCCATGCCGAGGAAGGCCCACAGGGTCAGGGGAATAGCTTTGCCAATGGCTTCGGAGATTGGCAGGTTGTTCGGGTTCCAGGCTTCAGCCAGCACTTCGGGTTTGAACCAGAACCAACCGATGATGCTCAAGCCTGCCACCGGAATGATCACGCCCCATACGGTAATCGCACCGATTTTGCCGGTAATTGCGGGGCCACCAAAGTTGGCCACGGTGGTCAGCCAGAGCAAGCCGACGGTTCCTATGAACAGCGGAATGGCACCACTGCCCAACCAGGGCAGGAACGATGTCATGTAGCCCACCGCAGAGATGGCGACCGCCACGTTGGCGATGGCCAGCGAAAGGAAGTACAAGTACGAGCAGAGAAAGAAGCCTGATTTGGCATGCGCCTCTTCGGTATAGGCGGACAAACCGCCTGAGCGCGGACAGTAGATGCCGCACTGGGAAAAACAGTAAGCGATGGCCATGGAACCTATGGCGGTGACGATCCATGACAGCAATGAAACGGCACCGAGTTGCGCCATGCTCGTCGGTAACATGATGATGCCCGACCCCATCATGTTCACCGTCACCAATGTAGTGAGCCCCATTAGGCTCATTTTCTTGTTTGAGTCGGCCATCGGAAACTCCTTGATCTGTGCAACGCATTGACCCTGAGTCCGGCGCTTGACGACTCGTCGGGGAAAGGGCTGAACCTCAGTTTTTGACCACATAGACCTTGTAGGTTGGCCGACCCGAGCTGTCACGCTCGATCTCCACACCATGATTGTCATGTTCGAAGCCTGGGAAATGGCCATCGAACAGCTCCATCGCCAACAAGTAATCGACGATGGCCTTTTTATCGGCCCCCGCTTTTTCTCCGGGCATCATCAATGGAATGCCCGGCGGATAAGGCACGATCTGCACGGCCACGGTGCGATCCAGCATGTCGCACACTGCGATCTGCTCAATATCGCCTTTTACCAATCTGGCGTAGGTGGCCCGAGGCGAAGCGACCGGGTCCGGCAGCAAGGTGTAGGCCGCATCCATGTTGCGCAGCATCTGTGAGCTGATCATGTCCTGGTGCATGGCTTCGGCCAGGTCCTTGAGCCCCATATCGCTATAGCGCTCGGCGTGGTTGTGGACCAACTCGGGCAGGACCTGCTCCAGCGGCGTGTTGCTCTCATAGTGTTTCTTGAACTCCATCAAACCGGCGATCAGCGAGCCCCATTTACCTTTGGTCACGCCTAGGCTGAACAGCACGAGAATTGAATACGGCTCGGTTTTCTCGACCACGATGCCGCGACTGGAGAGGAACGACGACACTAGCGGTGCGGGGATACCGCTGTCCTCCATCCGGCCCTCGACCGTCTGGCCAGGCGTCAGCACCGTGACCTTGATCGGGTCGAGCATGCAGTAATCAGTGCCCAAGTCACCGAAGCCATGCCAACTGGCCTCCGGTTTGAGTACCCAGGCATCGCCGTGGTGCAGAACTTCAGGGTTGAGTTCAGCAAAAGAAACACCATTGACTTCATCGGGTTGCCAGACACCAAACCACCAATCACTGCCATCTCGCTCTCGTATCTCATTGCTCAGGCGGGCCATGGCCAGGCGGAAGGCGATCGCCTCGTCGATGGACTCATCGGTCAGGTAGGTCCCTGCGTCATCCATCATTTTTGACGAGACATCAATCGAGGCGATGAGGCTGTATTGCGGGGACGTCGAGGTGTGCATCATGAAAGCTTCGTTGAACAGGGCCGGCTTGACTTCAACCTTTCCCGATCGGACATGGATCATCGAAGCCTGTGAAAGCGCTGCCAGTAACTTGTGGGTGGAGTGAGTGACTGTGACGGTGGCATCGTCAGGATAGCGTTCGCCACGGTGCATGCCATACCGGCCTTCGTAAAGCGGGTTGAAGCGCGCATAGGCATACCAGGCTTCGTCGTAGTGGATACGGTCAACGCTCTGGCTCAGCTCGCGAGTGGTGGTTTGCACGTTATAGCAGAGGCCATCGTAGGTCGAGTTGGTCAGGACCGCGAGCACGGGGCGCGCTTGTTTATCGGTCACCAGCGGGCTGTCGGCGATTTTTCGGGCAACTGCAGCCGGCGTCAGTTCCATAAACGGGACCGGACCAATCAGACCCCGAGCATTGCGTCTTGGACGCAAGTACAGCGGCACCGCCCCGGACATGTTCAACGCATAGTTCAAAGACTTGTGACAATTGCGATCGACCAGCACGGTGTCGCCGTCGGTCACTGCCGAATGCAGGACGATCTCGTTACTCGCCGAACTGCCTCCGACCGAGAAAAAGGTGAAGTCGGCACCGAACACCCGAGCAGCATACTTCTCCGCTTCATCTATGGGGCCTGAGTGGTCATTCAGCGACCCCAATGGACCGACCGATACACTGAGGTCGGAGCGAAGCATCTGCTCACCATAGAAATCGAGGAACGTACGTCCGACAGCAGTTTTCATAAATGCGGTGCCGCCGGTATGGCCAGGGGTATGCCAAGAATACTCGTGCGTATCGGCAAAGTTGACCAATGCGCCGAAGAACGGCGGCAGGATAGTATCCAGGTAGCGGCGGGCTGCCGCTTCTATGCGCCCGGCAATGAACTCGGTGCTGTCTTCAGGCTGCCAGATAAACCCGTCAATGCATTCGATAAATGCCAACGGTACCCGGCTCTGATGGGCGTGGCTCATCCCCAGCATGATCGGTAGATGAGCCGTTCGCCGGCGCATCAGCTGGATAAGTTGCAGAGCCTGATCAGGCGCGCTCTCACACAGCCCCCAGCCAATGATCGCGCAGCAGTAGGTCGAGTTTGCCTTGATGGCGATTAGGGCCTCTTCAAGAGATCTTACCCATTCAACTGCCATTTCATTCTCGTGCAGCGCTGTGGCGATGGATTTGACACTGCGCACCAGAATGTTGTCGTCGGTTTCCAGAGCATTGGCCACGATCAATACGGGGAAGCGCTGCGCCAAGTCGGCGGGTAACCGTGTTTGCGAGCGACTCATGGGCGCCTCCCTTGGAATCGAGTTGAAATCGCATTTATCAGGGGCGATGCCTTTCTGCCACAGGAGGCTCGCCAGGATGCCGACATGGGTCTTGTTGGTGCTGCACTTGTTTGCGCGGAACAGTGTTGTTAAAGGAAACAATTTTGCGGGTAATAGGGAGGCCATTACGAACCGACTTGCTGGTGGCGATCTTTAAGTCGTTCACAAATCTAGCTCCCAATAGGCACAATTGTGCGGATGCCCATTTCAGGTAGTCGGTATTTTCACTTTACCTTTCCCCAAAAAAAACATGTGTATCAGGCTTGAGAAAGTTGCTTTATCGATTGAGGTAATTCGTTCTGAACGAGCGGTGGGCCTTTGGAAAACTCTTGGGTCTTCACCTCCGGTATCAGAGAGTGCGGCGCATTAATTCGTGCGTTCAATCGCTCGACAAAAGATACCGCTCCCTCACGACTATGGAAACTTACGGCCCACAGATCCATGTGAACCCACCAGCGATTTTGTGCAGGATCTTTTTCAATATAGATGTTCATTATGGCGCTTCGGCAGTGCAGGGTTGAATCATCCCGACCTATGCAGAGTCATCCTCCGTCTTCTGAGTACGCCGACGGTGAGCAATCCATGGCCTTGCGTTATTGTCAGCGTGTACTCGATCAACCGGAAAACTATTGATCAGGATCAACATTGCTCACCTTTCTATCCATCGTCCAATACCGTACATCGGACACTAATATGCTTGCTCAATACCTGTTCTGCGCGTACACGATCAGACTTTGTCATCAGACTCGAGAATCTTGTGCCAAGCTCAAGGATGTTGATCAAGGTCGCGGCATTCAAATGCCAGCAAAGTAAACATCAGGAAGCCCATGAGATGAACGTCACCCATGCAACGCACGTCCGTCGGGAGTTCTACAAAGCAGTGTGGTTCTACTTTCATGTGGTCTGGCCGATTTTGTCTCTACTCATTTTTTTAATTGTGCTATTCGGTCTCATTATCAGCTATCTGGAAACATGGCATCCTCTTGACGGCATCTATTTTGCCTTCGTGACGGGTTTGACCATCGGTTACGGGGACTTCGCGCCGAAGTTGGCCATCTCTCGCGTACTTGCGATCCTGCTCGGTTTTAACGGCATTCTGATGACTGCAATATTTGCATCGATCAGTATCCGAGCCATCGAAATCGCAGTACGAACGGTAGATTCGGAAAAGTAGAGCGTTTGGTTCTGCCGCTAGTCCTCTGGCGAGGCACGTACCCACTGCCAGAACAGTTGATAACCGACAGCAAGCACCACCGGGCCGATGAACAACCCGATGATGCCGCTGGTGACCATGCCCCCCAAAGCACCGATCAGTACCACCGGCATCGGCACATCGACACCGCGTCCCAACAGCAGTGGCTTGAGTACGTTGTCCACCAGGCCGGCGACGAAGACATAGAGGGAGAACACGATGGTCGCCGTGCTGGCACCCTCGGTAACGAAAACGAAGACGATCACCGGAACGGTAATCAGTGTCGCTGGCAGCTGAATGATGCCAATCAGCAGCACCGCCAGGGCCAACAGACCTGCGCCGGGGATACCCATGACCACAAAGCCGACACCAATGAGCATCATCTGGATGAAGGCAATGCCGACCACCCCCATTGCCACCGCACGGATGGTGGCCGTGCACAGTGCAGCAATTTTCGGCCCCCTGATCGGACCGCTTAAGCGCGAAGCGATCTGCACCGCGCTACGACTGCCGTTTTCCCCATGGGCCATGATTATTCCGGCGATGACCAGGGCGAAGATGAAGCTGATCAAACCCATGCTGACCCCGGCGAGCTTGCTCAACAGTGTCAGGCTGACCCCTTTGATCTGCGGTACGAGCTTGTACATAAGTTCGGGCAGGTCGGAGGCGGCCTGCAGCCAGAGGTCATACAGCGGCTTGCCCACAAGTGGCCACGCGGCGACTGAATCGGTCGGAGGTGGAACGTGTAAATTGCCGCTCTTGAGCAGCCCCATGACACTGTTCACCGAGTCGGCGATGGAGGTGCCCAACAGATAGATCGGTACCATGAGAATACTGATGGTACTGAACACGATCAGCGTCGAGATGTACCCGTCCTTTTGCCCCAGCATGCCCTTCAGTCGGCATTGCAAAGGATAGAGTGTGATCGCCAGAATCAGTGACCAAAGCATCAGATCCCGAAACGGGCTGAATATCTGGAAGCAAAAAATCACCAGAACGGCAATCAGCCCGGCACGAATCAGTACGTCGAGCAGACTACGAGAAAACGTTTTCTCAACGACCGGTGAAGGCTCCATTGATTGTCTCCTTGCAGAGGGCTGCAGAGGTATGCAGTAGGTTCGCGGCTAGCGTTTAAAGTTTGTCCGCCTCGGTCACCCAACCTCCGCCTGTCGCCTTGTAAATATCGATCATGGCGGTAAACACCGACGCCCGGGTTTGGGTGTAATTCAACTCGGCATTGAACAGGCTCCGTTCTGCATCCAGGACTTCTATGTAGCTGGTGTACCCGTTGTCGTAGCGCAGTCGCGCAAACCGGGTGTAGGTACGCAACGCCTCGACCTGATTGGCTTGGGAAGCCATCTGCTCGCGGGATCTGCTCGCCGCCACCAACGCATTTTCTACATCCCTGAAGGCTGATTGAATCGACTGTTGGTAGACCAGCAAGGTTTGTTGTTGAAATGCCTCGGCCTGTTGGACCTCACCGGCGATCCCTCCGGCGGTGAAAATGGGCATGCTCGCGGAGACGCCGTAAGACCAGGTCGCAGCTGGCCCGGTGAACAAATTCGAAAGTTGATTACTGACTGAGCCCAACAGCCCAGTCAGGGATATCGTCGGAAAATACAAGGCCTTGGCAGCACCGATACGGGCATTGGCGGAGATCAGGTCCAGTTCAGCCCGACGTAGATCGGGGCGTCGCTCCAGCAGGTCCGAAGGCAATCCGGCGGGGACCGATGGTAGGGTGAGTTGCGTCAGATCACGACCTCTGATGATCGGTCCTGGATTACGCCCAAGTAGCACCGCCAGATTATTTTCCTGTTGCGCCACCTGGGACTCGAATTGCGATATAGAAGCTTGGGTGCGCTGGAACTCGGAGAGGTTTTGCGCCAGTTCCATTTCGGAAATGGTCCCGGCGCCAAAGCGCAATTTAAAAATTTCGTAGGAGTCGCCACGGGCCTTGGCGGTGGTGCGGGCAATTTCCAGTTGCCGGTCAAGATCGCGTAGCGTTATGTAGCTCGATGCCACCGACGATACCAGGCTCAGAATGACCGTGCGCCGACCTTCCTCTGAGGCCAGCAAGTCCGCACGCGCCGACTCATTGAGCCGCCGTAGACGCCCCCAGACGTCCAACTCCCAGCTCATATTGAGGGTGGCCTGGTAGTTTTTGTAAATCGGATCGACGCCAGAGTCCAATGGTACTGGGCCGTTGTCGCGCGGTGCCCTGGAGCGACTGCCTTGCGCCCCGATGCCGATTTGCGGAAACATCTGCGAGCGCACCACGCCATAACGCCCCTGGAATTCTTCGACCCGGGCGGCGGCAATCTTGATGTCCTTATTCTCGGCCAGCGCGCTGCGGATCAAGTCATTGAGCACCGGATCCTCGAACTGTTCCCACCACAGGGTGTTGGACAGATTGTTGGCCTCCTGGTCCGCATAGCGATAGGCAGCCGGGGCGTCTGTGGTGGGGCGCTGGTAATCCGGGCCGAGCATGCAGCCCGTCAGACCCAGGCAAATCAACAACGGCAGATGAAGTGTGCGCATCTCAATCCCCCTCGTGTCTGTGCAGGGGGGCGCCCTCGGGAATCTCCCCGGGCGACGAAGGCGGCGGGGTTGCTTGTTTGACCGAGCCTTTTTTCTCAGTCAATCGTTCAACGAGGTAGTAGAACAGCGGGATGAAGAAGATGGCGATAACCGTCGCCGCGAGCATCCCGCCGATCACACCGGTACCGATGGAGTGTCGACTGTTTTCGGATGCCCCGACGGCGATGGCCAGCGGAACGCAACCCAAAATAAACGCCAGGGACGTCATCACGATAGGCCGCAAACGCTCCTTGGCGGCAGTCATTGCAGCATCGTAGGCGGACATGCCGTTTTCCCGGTTCAGTACCGCGAACTCGAAAATGAGGATGGCGTTTTTGGCCGCCAGAGCCACCAGCATGGTCAAGCCGATCTGGAAGTAGACGTCATTGCTTAACCCCCGGATCAAAACGGCAAGCAGTGCACCGAACAATGCAAAAGGCACCGCCAGCAAAACGCCGACGGGCAGGGACCATTTTTCGTACTGAGCCGCCAGGATCAGGAACACCATGATCAGTCCGAAGATGAACACCTGAGAGGAGGTCCCCCCACTTTTTTTCTCCTCGAAGGCTTCGCCACTCAAGGCCAGGGCGTAGTCGTTGGTCATGATTTCAGCGCTGATTTCTTCCAGGGCCTTGAGCGCCTGGCCGGAACTGTAGCCCGGTGCCGCATTGGCGGTGAGTTTGACCGCCGGGAAGTTGTTGAAACGGGTCAGCAGGTCGGGGCCCGTGACGTAGCGGGTGGTCAGCAGCGCTTTGAGCGGCACCATCTGAAGGTTTTTGCTGCGCACGTAAATCTGCTGCAGGTCTTCAGCCTTGAGCCGATAGTTCGGTTCAGCCTGCAAAATCACCTGCCATAGGCGGCTGAATTTGTTGAATTGAGAAACATAGAGCGAGCCGAACATGGTTTGCATGGTGCTGTAGACGTCTTCCACCGGTACACCCAGCGTCTCTGCCTTTTCCCGGTCTACGTTGACCAGCAGTTGCCGGGAAAACGCATTAAAGGTGGAAGTAATGGCGCCGAGTTCCGGGCGCTGCCTGGCTTTTGCAACAAGGCTGTCGACCACTTCAGCCAACTGTTCGACGCTGGCGTCTCCCTTGCTTTGAACCCATACCTCCATGCCGCCTGTGGTGCCCAGGCCAGGGATGGATGGCGGATTGACAGGAAGAATGATGCCGCCCTGCACGGTGGAAAAGGCGTGGGCAGCTTTCTTTATCACCGCAGGAGCACTTTGTTCGAGGACGGTTTGCGAGTCTTTGTAGCGCTCCTCGAAATCCTTGAAGCCGACGAAAAAGGCTGCGGCATTGTTCTTGTTCTGCCCGTCGAGGAGGCTGTAGCCGTTAACAATGGCGACACCTTCGACGGCCTCATCGTTCATGAAGAAGTCACTGGCGACTTTGCCCACCTCGCCGGTGCGATCCAGGCTGGCGGCGTCTGGCATGATCACGGCCCCCAGCAGATAGCCTTGGTCCTCCGGTGGCAGGAATGCGCTGGGAATGCGCTGCGCCATCAGCAGGATCAAAGCGATCATGCCGGCAAAGAGTAGCAATGCCAGGACAAAACGCTTGATCATGAATGCCACCGAGCGCGAATAGCCCTCGGTCATGCGTTCGAAGCTACGCTCGAACCAGCGGAAAAAAGCGTTCTTTTTGCCGTGTTGGGGCTTGAGCAGCAGGGCCGCCAGCGCCGGCGACAGGGTCAGGGCGACCAAGCCAGAGATCACCACGGAAATAGCGATAGTGATTGCGAACTGTTTATATAGCTGGCCAGTGATGCCACCCATGAAGGCCACCGGGACGAACACCGCGCACAGCACCAGTACGATAGCCACCACGGGGCCGGCCACTTCATCCATGGCGCGTTTGGCCGCCTCTTTGGGGTTCATCTTGTGTACGTGCATGTTGCGTTCGACGTTTTCGATCACGACGATGGCATCGTCCACCACGATGCCGATGGCCAATACCATACCGAACAGGGTCAGCATGTTTACGGAGAACCCCAAGGCCGACATGCCGATAAACGTACCAACAATCGAAACTGGCACCGCCAGCACCGGTATCAGCGTGGCACGCAGGCTCTGCAGGAAGATGTAAACCACCACCACCACCAGCACCAGGGCTTCGAAAAAGGTATGTATCACTTCGGAAATCGACGCACGGGTAAATGCGGTGGTGTCCATTACGATCTTGTATTCGATGCCCTCGGGAAAGGTCATTTTCATGTCTGCAAGGGTTTTGGTGACCGCTGCGGAGACATCGAGGGCGTTGGCGCCGGGTTGTTGGTATACGGCAATCAGCGTCGCCGGACGCCCCTGATAGGTGCTGCGCAACGAGTAGTCTTTCTGCCCGAGCTCGGCACGACCGATGTCTTTGAGGCGAACGATTGCAGCCCCGTCGTTGCTAGCGCGCAGGATGATGTTCTCGAACTCCGCAGGTTCGGTCAGGCGTCCCTGAGTGGTCACGGCAAAGGACTGTTCCACGGCCTGGCCCGTCGGGGATTGGCCAACACGGCCTACGGCGAATTGCTGGTTCTGATTGGTGACCGCGCTTTGTACGTCGGCGGCTGTAATCCCCAACTGGGCCATTCGATCGGGTTTGAGCCAGATCCGCATGGCGTAGTCCGGCGTGCCAAAAATACTGGCTTGGTTGGCCCCCGGAATACGCTTGATCGCATCCAGGATGTAGAGGTTGGCGTAGTTGGCGACATAGGTGCTGTCGTAGCGGTCGCCGGCCGAATAGACGGCAAGCACCATCATGAACGCCGAGGATTTCTTCTGTACCTGAATACCCTGGCTCTGCACCGCGGAGGGTAATTGCGGCAGGGCCAGATTGACCCGGTTCTGCACATCCACTTGGGCGAGAGAAGGATCAGTGCCAATCTCGAAGAATACGTTGAGGGTCATGTTGCCCGTCGCAGAGCTCGACGAGTTCATGTAGATCATGTTGTCGGCGCCGTTAACTTGCTGCTCGATAGGCGCCGCCACATTATTGGCCACGACCTGTGCATCGGCACCGGGGTAAGTCGCGGAAACTGTAATTTGCGGTGGTGTAATATCCGGGTACTGGGCGACCGGCAGTTTTGCCATCGCTACTGCGCCAGCCAGCGTGATGATGATCGAGATCACCGAAGCGAAGATGGGGCGATCAATGCAATAGTGTGAAATGCTCATGGGCTATGCCCATCGTCTTGCACCGATTTGGCAGTTGTCGGTTTCGCCGTTATCACACCTGCCTGCGCGGGGGGAGGGGGGGAGACGATGTTCAGCGGCCCTCCGGGCGTCACTCTGATCGCACCGTCGACCACTATGCGTTCCCCCGCTAGCAACCCTTTGGTGATGAACCAGTCATCGCCATGCCAGTCACCCACTTCGACAATGCGTTGCTCAGGCTTGCCTTCTGCATTGATCACCCAGACGAAGTGGCTCTTGGCACCCTCCAGAACGGCCTTTTGCGGCACCACAATGGCATTCGGCCTGGAAGCTCCGATCGCCCGCGCCCGTACGAACTGGCCGGGGCGCAGTTGGCCGTTCGGGTTGGCCACCACGACGCGGACCAGGAAGGTTCCCGTGTCCTGGCTATAAGAGGGCGCGGCAAAATTCAGGCGACCGCGGTCAGGTACCATTGAGCCGTCGGCCAGCACCACTTCTACGACAAACTCACTGCGCACAGGGAATACGAGGTGCCCGGAGGCGATCTCGTCGCGGTACTTGAGCGTCTCGTTTTCCGAAAGGCTGAAGTTGACGTAGATCGGATCCATTTGTGAGACGGTGGTCAATAGCCCGGATTCACCTGGCGTGACGTAACTGCCTTCCTGTTTTTTTGCGAAACTTGAAAGGCCGGTGAGGGGGGAGGCGATGGTGGTGTAGCTCAGATTCAACTGTTCGGTCCGAACCGCACCCTCGGCGGCAAGTACGGCGGCCCGGGTTTGACGCTCATCGCCGACGGCATTGTCCAGGTCCATCTTGCTGACCGCATTCTGCGCCGCCAAGGGACGCACGCGCGCCAGTGTGGCTTTGGCCACTTCCCAGCGAGCCTGTTGCTGAGCCAATTGGCCTTGGGCCGACAGCAACGAAGCTTCAAACGGTTTACGGTCCATCTGGAATAGCGTTTGCCCGCTTTTGACCAGATCGCCTTCGGTGTAAAGCCGCTTCTCCAGGAAGCCGGCAACCCGTGCTCGGATCTCTACCTCGCGGGAGCTCTGTGTTTGGGCAACGAATTCGAAGGTCACCGGGGTGTTGCGCGCGGTGACCGTCATGACCGTCACATCGGGAGCTTGACGGGCGAGGGTGACAGGCTCTTTCCCGCAACCGGCAACCAGGCTTGAAACCCCTATCAGAACGACGATGGGCAGGCCGAGGAGCTGTCTGACAACGTTCATGTTCCCGACCATATCTTGCCCCGTGAAGGTTGCTTGAACAAACGCATAGCCGACTGCTGATTACAACGTAGCACCCGCAGACGGGAGCATTTCTGACAAAAATCAATGAACACGACGAGCCAGCCGGGCAACCCATGGATTGGCACTCAAGCCATGGAGCAGCACGCTCAACAAAACGGTGCAGACTGCGGCAGCTACCAAGGTACGACTGGCTTGCAGGGGGTAGTCCAATATCATGACGGCGAAGACGATGCTTGCCAGGCCTCGTGGGCCGAACCAGCCGATGAACAGGCGGGTTTCGAAATCGAAGCGACTACCTGCAAGGCTGATCAACACAGGCAGTATGCGAATCACGGTCAGGCTGAGTACCGCATAGAGCCAGACGTTCAAGGTCAGGCTACTCCAGGCCCGAGGAATCACCAGCGCGCCAAATACGACCCAGGTCACGACCGACAACAGGCTGGCGAATTCTTCGCTGGCCTTGAGCAGGTGGTGTTTTTGCTGGGTAAACAAATAGCTGGCGAGCAACCCGCCGACGAACGCCGCGATAAACCCGCTACCGCCTAATGCTTGCGCTGTGGCAAAGCAAAGAATAGCCAAGCCGGGCAACGTCAGTTGTGACCACACAGGCGTTTGCCAATGGTGCTTTGCGGAATAACGCTGCAATGCCCAGGCGATAAGCGTAAGAGCGATACCGGCGGCTGCACCGATGCCAAGCTCCTCGACCACCAACTCCACGGCCATCGAGAGGGGAGACAGTGTTTGCTCTTCGATCAGCAGGGCCAAGAACATCAACAGCACCGGAACACAGATGCCGTCATTCAATCCGCTCTCTACGTTCAACCCTTCACGCACGGACGCAGGAACCTTGGGATTGCTCACAACGGCCTTGCCCAGCGCCGCGTCGGTGGGCGCCA
The DNA here is from genome assembly GCF_056521845.1 of Pseudomonas sp. PF05. Taxonomy (NCBI): domain Bacteria; kingdom Pseudomonadati; phylum Pseudomonadota; class Gammaproteobacteria; order Pseudomonadales; family Pseudomonadaceae; genus Pseudomonas; species Pseudomonas sp. PF05. Next base: position 130,495 of record NZ_JBWLPW010000002.1, read on the forward strand.
GGAGGGTCGCCAGTATTGCCAGCTCCAACAGCGGTACTTGCGGAAACAGCCAGATGCCGACCAGCCAACCACTGAGCATGGTCAGTGGTAGCCCCAACAGCAACAAGCGTAGCGGCAACCCTTCGTGTGCTCTCAGAATCCTGAGGTTGGCATTGGCGGCATCGCTGAAAAGAACAATAGCCAATGTCAGCTCGGCCAGGATCCGCAGACCGTCCTTGTCAATCCGAGGTTGCAGAATACCCAGGAACGCCGGGCCGAGAATCAGACCGGCAAGCATGAACATGAGCGGACCATTAAGCAGACGCGACTCGAAACGCCCGGCAAATATGCTGTAGCTCAGGAGGAAAGCGGCAAGCAGGGCTAAGTTCTGATACATAGGTCACCTGCTTGTCCAGCTTGTTGCCAGGGCAATGGCACCGTTGCCATTACGACGCGGAGCTTAAAGGCGCTGTACAGCAGGTTATTCAAGATGCTCTGGCTTGACCGGGTCTCCCGACTTCATACCCAACTGTACCCGGACATCTTCGAACACCAGGTCGTAGTTCTTGTGCATTGAACCGATAGCGCTGTACACCTTGGGTATGCCGTACATCTCTGCAATCTGGGTGACGTTGCTCCCGAAATTGTAGGCTTGATCCTTGGGCAGGAAGAATTTTTCTTCCATATCCCGGCCCTGGATACTCCCGTGCATTGTGAACAGCATGCCCCTGCCTTCCTTGGGGTCCTGGTGGACTTCATAGTCGATGTTTAGGTCGTAACTGACATCGTTCCTGTTCAGCGCGTCGCGCTTGATGTGCAGATGACCGGGTGTAAAAGTAGCCATGGTGATCTCTCCTGCAATAAAGCATTGTTTCAGGGCAGGTTTCAGGCCGTTCCCTGTTCTTTTTATTGGTAGCTGATGCCGGGTTTCGCTGTACTGATTCGGGTGCCAGCGTTGCCCTGGACGATGGCCTCGATGTCCGAAAGGGAGCCGATCACCGCGACCTTGCCAGTGTTGCGCGCGAATTCGCAGGCGGCCTGGACCTTCGGTCCCATGGAGCCGGCGGCGAAGCCGAGCTTTTCCATCTCGTCGGGGTGGGCCTGGGCGATGGCTTTCTGGGTCGGCTTGCCGAAGTCGATGAACGCGGCGTTGACGTCGGTGGCGATCACCAGCAGATCGCTTTCCAGCTGTTCGGCCAGCAACGCCGAGCACAGGTCCTTGTCGATCACCGCTTCCACGCCTTGCAGCTTGCCGTTGGCGTCGTACATCGTCGGGATGCCGCCACCGCCGGCACAGATCACGATGCTGCCTTTTTCCAGCAGCCATTTGATCGGGCGGATTTCAAAGATGCGCTTGGGCCTGGGGCTTGCGACCACGCGGCGGAACTTGTCGCCGTCGGGGGCGATGGACCAGCCCTTTTGCGCCGCGAGCTTTTCTGCCTCGCTCTTGCTGTAGACCGGGCCGATGGGCTTGCTGGGCTTCTGGAAGGCCGGGTCGTTGCCATCGACTTCAACCTGGGTCAGGAGCGTGGCGAAGGGCACTTCGAAGTCCAGCAGGTTGCCCAGTTCCTGTTCGATGATGTAGCCGATCATGCCCTCGGTTTCGGCGCCGAGCACGTCCAGCGGATACGGCGAAACCGAGGTGTAGGCGGCGGCTTGCAACGACAACAGGCCCACTTGGGGGCCGTTGCCGTGGGCGATGACCAGTTCATTGCCGGCGTGAATCTTGGCGATTTGTTCGGTGGCGACGCGGATGTTGGTACGCTGGTTTTCCGCGGTCATGGGTTCACCACGGCGGAGTAGGGCGTTACCGCCCAAGGCGACGACGATACGCATGGTGCTGTCCTTTCAAAGTTGGATGATGATCGTTCCCAAGCTCTGCGTAGGAACGATCATTCTTCAAGCGCCTAGATATCCGCCAACGCCGACACCAGGATCGCCTTGATGGTGTGCATGCGGTTTTCCGCTTGCTCGAAGGCGATGTTGGCCGGCGATTCGAAGACCTCCTCGGTCACTTCCACACCATTGGCCAGGTTCGGATAACGGGCGGCGATGTCCTTGCCGACCTTGGTTTCACTGTTATGGAACGCCGGCAGGCAGTGCATGAATTTCACCCGGGGATTGCCCGAGGCTTTCATCATCTGCGCGTTGACCTGGTAGGGCAGCAATTGCTCGATGCGCTCATCCCAGGCTTCCACCGGTTCGCCCATGGACACCCAGATATCAGTGTGGATGAAGTCCACGCCCTTGACGGCTTCTTTCGGGTCTTCGGTGATGGTGAGGCGTGCGCCACTTTCGGCAGCGAAGGCCTGGCACTGGTCGATGAAGTCCTGATGCGGCCACAAGGCTTTCGGTGCGCCGATGCGCACGTCCATGCCCAGCTTGGCGCCGATCATCAGGAGCGAATTACCCATGTTGTAACGGGCATCGCCCAGGTAGGCGTAGCTGATGTCATGCAGCGGCTTGTCGCTGTGTTCGCGCATGGTCAGGGTGTCGGCGATCATTTGGGTGGGGTGGAACTCGGCGGTCAGGCCGTTGAACACCGGCACCCCGGCGAACTTGGCCAGTTCCTCGACGATCTCCTGTTCGAAGCCTCGGTATTCGATGGCGTCGAACATCCGCCCCAGGACCCGGGCGGTGTCTTTCATGCTTTCCTTGTGACCGATCTGCGACGACACCGGGTCGATGTAGGTGACGTGGGCGCCTTGGTCGTGGGCGGCGACTTCGAAGGCGCAGCGGGTGCGGGTCGAGGTTTTCTCGAAGATCAGCGCGATGTTCTTGCCTTTCAGGTGTGGACGCTCGGTGCCGGTGTATTTGGCACGCTTGAGGTCGCGGGACAGGTCCAGCAAGTAGTGCAGCTCGCGGTTGGTATGGTGCATCAGACTCAGCAGGCTGCGGTTGCGCATGTTGAACGCCATGATGTGGAACTCCTCAGGTGTAGGTTATCCCCTGGGCCGGTCTCGTAGGATGGAGAGCGTTGCCGGCCCAGGCTCAAGGTCAGTAGTCGATCGGGTCGCGGATGATCGGGCAGGTCATGCAGTGACCACCGCCACGGCCCCGGCCCAACTCGCTGGCGCTGATGGTGATGACTTCCACACCGGCCTTGCGCAGCAGGGTATTGGTGTAGGTGTTGCGGTCGTAGCCGATCACCACACCTGGTTCCATGGCCACCACGTTGTTGCCGTCGTCCCATTGCTCGCGCTCGGCGGCGAAGCTGTTGCCACCGGTTTCCACCACCCGCAGTGCCGGCAGCTTGAGGGCTGCGGCGACGGTATCGAGGAAGCTGCCTTCCTCGCGGCGCACATCGATGCCGCCGGGCTTGCTTTCGTCAGGGCGCAGGGAGAAGGCGACGATCTGGCTCACCACTTCCGGGAAAACCGTGACCAGGTCGCGGTCGCAGAAGCTGAACACGGTGTCCAGGTGCATGGCGGCGCGGGATTTCGGCAAGCCGGCGACGATCACCCGCTCTACGGCCTTGTGCTTGAACAGGTTCAGCGCCAGTTGGCCGATGGCCTGGCGGGACGAACGTTCGCCCATGCCGATCAGCACCACACCGTTGCCGATGGGCATCACGTCACCGCCCTCGAGGGTGGCGCTGCCGTGATCCTGGTCCGGATCGCCGTACCAGACCTGGAAGTCAGCCTGGGTGAACTCAGGGTGGAATTTGTAGATGGCGCTGGCCAGCAGGGTTTCCTGGCGGCGCGCCGGCCAATACATCGGGTTCAGGGTCACGCCGCCGTAGATCCAGCAGGTAGTGTCGCGGGTGAACTGGGTGTTGGGCAGCGGCGGCAGGATGAAGCTGGAGTGCCCGAGGAAGTCGCGGAACATCTGGATGGTCTTGCCACCGAAGCTGTCCGGCAGGTCATCAGCCGAGACGCCGCCGATCAGGAATTCGGCGATATGGCGTGGCTCCAGGCTGCGCAGCCACGAACCGACTTCATTCACCAGGCCCAGGCCCACCGAGTTGGCGGTGATCTTGCGCTGCAGGATCCAGTCCAGGGCTTCGGGGATGGCGACGATGTCGGTCAGCAAGTTGTGCATTTCCAGTACGTCGATGTCACGCTCGCGCATCTTGGTGACGAAATCGAAATGATCGCGCTTGGCCTGGTTGACCCAGATCACATCGTCGAACAGCAACTCGTCGCAGTTGTTCGGGGTCAGCCGCTGGTGGGCCAAGCCTGGGGAACACACCATGACTTTACGTAATTTTCCGGCTTCGGAATGCACGCCGTATTTCACTTTTTCCGTGGTCATTACAAATCCTCCAGTTAGGACAATCAGCCAACTACAAGGTCAGGAAGCCGTCGTAGAGCCCATAGGCCGCCACCAGGGCGCCTGTGACCACTGCGGCGAAAATCAGCTTCTCGACAGAGGTGAAAATCGGTTTGCCCAGCTCGCGCTTGGCCTTGGCGAACAGGATCGCGCCGGGGGCATAGAGCAGGGCGGAGAGCAGCAGGTACTTGATCCCGCCGGCATACAGCAGCCACACCGCGTAGATCAGGGCGATGGCACCGATGGCCAGGTCCTTGCGGCGCTCGGCCAGGGCGTTTTGATAGGTTTCACCGCGTACCGCCAGCAACACTGCATAGGCCGCCGACCACAGGTACGGCACCAGGATCATCGAAGTGGCGAGGTAGATCAGTGACAGGTAGGTACTGGCCGAGAACAAGGTGATGACCAGAAACAGCTGGACCATCGCGTTGGTCAGCCACAGGGCGTTGGCCGGTACGTGGTTGGCGTTTTCCCGGCGCAGGAACTCGGGCATGGTGTGGTCCTTGGCTGCGGCGAACATGATCTCGGCACACAGCAATACCCAGGACAGCAGGGCTCCGAGCAGCGAAATGATCAGGCCGACGCTGATCAGCACCGCGCCCCAGTGCCCCACGACATGCTCCAGCACGGCGGCCATGGATGGGTTCTGCAACTTCGCCAGTTCAGGCTGGGTCATGATGCCCAGGGACAGCACGTTCACCAGCACCAGGAACAGCAGCACGGTGATGAAGCCGATGACGGTTGCCTTGCCCACGTCGGTGCGTTTCTCGGCGCGGGCGGAAAAAATACTCGCGCCCTCGATGCCGATGAACACCCACACGGTGACCAGCATCATGTTGCGCACCTGGTTCAGCACGCTGCCCAGGTCTGGGTTCTTCAGGCCCCAGATGTCGGCGGTGAATATATCGAGCTTGAAGGCGAACACCGCGATCAGCACGAACAGCACCAGCGGCACGACCTTGGCGACGGTGGTTACCAGGTTGATGAATGCGGCTTCCTTGATGCCGCGCAGCACCAGCCAATGCACCGCCCACAACAATACCGAGGCGCCAATCACCGCGGCTACGGTGTTGCCCTCGCCAAAAATCGGGAAGAAGTAGCCCAAGGTGCTGAACAACAACACGAAATAACCGACGTTGCCCAGCCAGGCGCTGATCCAGTAGCCCCAAGCGGACGAGAACCCCATGTAGTCGCCGAACCCAGCCTTGGCGTAGGCATACACACCGCCGTCCAGATCGGGTTTGCGGTTGGCCAGGGTCTGGAATACGAAGGCCAGGGTCAGCATGCCGACGGCGGTGATGGCCCAGCCGATGAGCACGGCACCAACATCGGCACTGGCGGCCATGTTTTGTGGCAAGGAAAAGATTCCACCGCCGATCATTGAGCCGACCACCAGAGCAACCAGTGCACCGAGTTTTAGCTTTACGGGGGATTCAGACATGAATAACTCCAAATGCAGGAGAAGAGATAGGCAGGTTGGATTCGTTCACCGTGGAGCCATCTGATTTAAATCAATGTATGGTCAGATTCCATGACTGACTGAAATCAGCGTTGGGGAAGATCAGCATGACTCTTCAGCAGGCGCCGACGGGTGTAGCTGTTCGATGACGGAAGCGGAAATTACTGTGTGAAAAAGCCTGCACAAGGTCTCAACTAAGCTGCTCCTTGAGTACACATAATGTATATTATGTTAAACGGTGTGTTTATGACGCGTCTTTCCAATTTGTCACCTGTACCTAAACTGTGACCGCTACCCTCTTTACCGGAATTCGGCGAAAGTTAACTGGAAACCGATGTGTATTTGGGTTGAGTTTGCTATGCCTGGGAAACTGCTCCTAAACTTGAGGATACTTTCTGTTTTGGATTTACAGCTGCGAGCCCGCAGAGGCTTGGTCGCGGGTTTTCCACAGCGACAGCAGCACCCCCACCAACAGCAGCCCCAGTGTCACGCTCAGGGAAATGACCGCCGGAATCTTACCGATGATGCCGACCAGGAATATCTTGCCCCCGATAAACACCAGCACCATTGCCAGCGCGTACTTGAGATAGGCGAAGCGGTGAATCATCGCCGCCAGGGCGAAATACAACGCACGCAGGCCAAGGATGGCGAAGATGTTCGAGGTGTAGACGATGAAGGGGTCTTGGGTGATGGCGAAGATCGCTGGCACGCTATCCACGGCGAACACCAGGTCGGCACACTCGATCAGCACCAACGCTAAGAACAACGGCGTCGCCCAGACCACGGACTTGCCGCTGGCATCCGTCTGACGGACAAAGAAGCGCCCTTCATGAAATTGCTCGGTCACCCGCATGTGTTTGCGCAGGAACTTCACCAGCAGGTTTTTGCTAAGGTTCGGATGGGCATCGACCTTGCTGAACAGCATCTTCACTCCAGTTAACAGCAGGAAGATGCCAAACACATACAGAATCCAGCTGAACTCGGCGATCAGCGCCGCCCCCAGGCCAATCATGATCGCGCGCAGCACGATGACACCGAGAATGCCCCAGAACAGCACCTCGTGCTGATACCTACGCGGGATAGAGAGGAAGCTGAAGATCATCGCCATCAGGAACACGTTGTCCATCGACAACGATTTCTCGATCAGAAAGCCGGTGTAGAAATCCATCCCGGCGTCAACCCCCTTGACCTGCCAGACCCAGAGGCCGAACAGCAAGCCAGCCGTGATATAGCCAGCAGACAGCAGTAGACTTTCAGTAACGCCGATTTCTCGCTGCTCACGGTGTAGCACCCCGAGGTCGAAGACCAACAGGCCTATCACGATGCTTATAAAGACTAGCCACAACCAAGTGGCGGTGCCGAGGAACTCGGCCAGGAAGAACGGTTCTAGGGCAGTCATGAGCCCCTCCTCCAAGTGTCGAAGTTATAAAACTGCAACTCCGACATGGCAGCGGGTGGCTGTCAGAGGGGCCCGGCATTGCGACATCAAATCTAGAGAGACGCGTGCGGTTTCTCAATCACACAAAAGTTGCAAGTTATTTCAATCTGGTAGGCCGCATCAGAAGTCGGAATGCCGATATGCAGATTGGCAATTGCTTACCAGTTGACCTGTTCCAGGAAGCCTAAAACCGCTGCCGAAGTTGCCAGCCAATACAGCTGAGATGTTTGGGCGCACCGTAAACCTCAACTCATCCTTGATAGCTTAAGGCCATCAGTCAATAATCACGCCTTCTAAAAAGCACATAAGGATTTGCTGTGAAGAAGCTCTACTTGGCTCTACCGTTCTGCGCCCTGCTGCTACAAGGCTGTGGTGTGACCATGACCCGCTATGAACCCAACTTTCAGAACGTTCAGCAGCTCAAGCAAAATGCACCCATGCAGCCTCTGCGCGAGACGCAGGTGAATGCGGATCCAGGTCAAGGGTCGCTGATGGTGCGCCTGAACCCGATTTCTTCACCCGAGGGCAGTGTTCCACTGCACATTCAGGCCGCGATCAACGATGAGCTCCGCCAGGCGGGTCTTTTGGACCCTCGTGCTGACCGGCAGCTGCAGGTTCAGTTGGTCAAGAGCCAGCTCACCGCAGGCATAGGCAGCGGCCATGGCGAGGTGGCTGCGCGCTTCACGCTGCGTAAAGGTGATCAGGTTCTATACGAAACCACTAAAGACGTGCAGCGTGATTGGGACAGCAGTTTCTTTGGTCCAATCGCCATTCCGGCGGCCGCGAACAACTACAACCCTATGCTGCAAGACTTGCTCAAGAGCTTGTACAGCGACCCACAGTTCACTCAAGCGTTGAAGTGATCAAAAAAGAGCCGCGATTGCGGCTCTTTTTCTTTCGGTGTCAGCCCCGTGGAATATGGGTGTCGACAGCGGAGTATTTTATGCGGTTGTTGTCGACCCAGTTCTTCAACAGCGCATTGACCTGGCGGTTGAAGGTGTCGGTGATGGCAGCCTTGGGCGTATTACTTGCCAGGGGCAGGAACCAGATGCCCATCCAGGTGTTGACTGCATCATGATTGCTGGTCTTGCCCAACGACTGACCCTGCTCGTCCAGGGTTTCCAGGCTCATGGTGTACTGGTCGGTCGCCAACGCAGGAATGATCGTGAATGTGAAGCCACTAAGGAACGCCAGGACCATTTGCCCACCACCTGGCGCATGGTTATAGACCTTCAATCGAAGACTGTAATCGCCCGGTTGTTTCTGGAATTCGTCAAAGACCACGCGCCCAAAAAGCCCTGATTCATCAAAGGTTCGCTTCAGATCGGGCTTGAGCATGTCGCGAGCCTGCGGCACCTCGGTGGCCTTGGCATTGTCGGGATCGCCCTGATAGAAATCGAAATCGACATAGACGTTCGGCTTGTTCGAGTAGCTGGCCATTGAAGGCAGACTCACGGGGGCTACTTCATCTTTGGTGAAACTGGCGCATCCACTCAGGCTCAAGGCCAGGGCGAGGCCTATGGCTTTTGCAAATTGCATATCGACTTCCTTGCGTAATTTGACTGATGCCGCTCACAGAGAGGGGGTCGAATTCTAGCGGGATCCGCATAAAAGCAAAAGGCCATCATCTTATTGCACACACGCCGCTTCGCAATTACCTGACACGCTCCCAGACGATATGAACCTTCGCCCCATCCGGGCGGCGAAAATCTTCTACCATCCGGTTGCCATCGACCTTCAACTGCAGGTCGTCCCGGGTGCGCACAGCGCCCACCCAGTTCGGGAACGTAGCCCCTTCGACAGTGTTGCCCGTGAACTCACCGTTCTGGTCGACGGTATATCGCCCGAAAAAACCGATGCCCCCCGCCATCGCTGCCCGGTTTTCCTCATCGGTGCCTTCGCCACGAACGTTGGATCGAAACGCCGGCACGCGTGGATCCGTGAGTACTTCGACAAACGTCAGCTCCGGCGTGAAGACGAGCCAACCATGAGGATCGGGGCCATAAGCATTCGATTTGATGCCCTGGCTCTCAACGGTTGCACTGATCATGCGCCAGGTTCCGACCACGGAATTTTCTTTGCCCGCAAACACACTTGAGCACGCCGAGAAGGCAATCACCGCTACGACCGCCAGTACCTTGTTTTTCAGAGTCATCCGCTTCACCTTTCCTCGCCGCAACGACGCGGCAGACAATAGAGTGGGTTTCATTCTGGTCGGCACGGTCTTCATGCCCTCGCCGAGATGGCCGCCAAGCGTAGCTCCCGCAAAGTGGCGTTATCCGCCCTCCTCCCCAGTTGCCAGCCCAAGTAACCCCACAGCAGTGCGCAGCAGGCGCCGATTATCGCGGCCGGGCCGGCGCCTTGTCCCAGGAGATCGAGCAGGCTCTTGGCCCAGCCGCTCATGGCGTCACCTGCGCGATAAACCACGGTGTCGATGAAGTTCTTGGCCTTGTATTTACTCTCGGCATCCAGCGGCGCGAATAGCATTTCCCTACCCGGTCGGACGAACGCGTATTCGCCGATCCGCCGCACGATCATCAATGCCGCCAGCAGAGCAAACCCCGGCGCCAACGCCAGGCCGAGGAAGCCGATGCACATGAGCAGCGGCACGACGGCCAACAAAGTACGCACCCCCAGCCTCGGCGCGATGCGCCCGGTGATGAACAGTTGGGACAGCAACGCACCGGCCTGCACGATGATGTCGATGGTGCCGAAGATGCGCACTTGCGCCTCGCGATCCGGGTAGTGCTCGGCCACCAGACGCGCCTGCTCGAAATAGAGAAAGGTGCTGACCGTCGCCAACAACACCACGAAGCCGGCGATCCCCAGCAAGTAAGGAGACCTGAGCACCGCCGTCAAACCGCTGAACGGATTGCCGTGCAATGGCTGCCGTGGGCTTTGCGTCGGCGCAGCGCCCGGACGGCCGGCCCCGCCTGTTTCGCGCCATCCCATCAACGCCCGTTTCAACACCAGCGTGGCACCGAGCAACAAGGCCGCCAGCAGCATCAACCCCGAGGCGCCGAGGGGACCAATGAGCAGTGCGCTCAGGGTCGGCCCCAGCAGGCCGCCGACGCTGGCGCCCGCGGCGATGAAGGCGAACAGGCGCTTGGCCTGCTCGCTGTCGAATACATCCGCCATCAGGCTCCAGGCCACGGAGACGACGAACAGGTTATAGACCGATATCCAGACATAAAACGCCCGGGCCAGCCAGACACTGTCCGGTTGGAACTGGAACAACTCGACGAACATCAGCAGGTTGAAACCGAAGAAGCCGTACACCCAGTCGATCAGGCGCAGGCGCGGCACCCGCGAACTGAGCCAGGCGAACAGTGGAACGGCTGCCAGCATGACCAGGAAGGTCGCCGTAAACAGCCATTGCAGATTCTCCACCCCCGCCGCGATACCCATCGACTCACGGATCGGACGCAGCATGAAGTAACCGGTGAAGAGGCAAAGGAACAGCAGGAACCCGCACAGCGCTGGACGTAACTCGCCGTCGCGGGCATTAAGGGCGAGGCTCAGCCGATGCAAATAGGAAGACGTACTCATAGAGACTCCGAAGAGACGGCAACAAGGCAGGGGCAGCGAGGGACGGAAGCCCGCGCTGAGGTTGGATCAGCGATAGGTCACGCCGGTCAATCGCTCGGAGACGGCCCAGAGCCGCTCGGCATCGGCCTCCGTGCTCGCGGCGGGTGGCGTCTTGGCGAACCCCAACGGACCGCGCCGTTCATCGTCACCGGTCGGGCCGTAATAAGCTCCGCCCACGGCTTGCGCAGCAGTGGCGGCATACAAGGTGGGCAGCGCCCCTTGTGCCGCTGAGTGATACCCGTCACGGTCCTTTGCCCAGCGCCGACCGAACTCGCTGTCCAGGCCTGGCCCTCGTGCGACCAACTCGGTGATCGCAACGCCAGGATGCGCCGCCATGCTGCGAATGCCCCAGTTTTCAGCATCACTGCGCCGCTGCAAGGCAAATGCCCAGTGCAGGATGGCCAATTTCGATTGCGCGTAGGCCGCGTACGGGTCGTACGCCTGCTCGCTCTGAAGATCATCAAGGTTCATCGCGCCGCGTGCAGCGGCAATGCTCGACAGGCTCACCACACGCGCATCCTGGCTTTGACGCAAGAGCGGTACCAACAGGCCGGTCAGCGCGAAGTGCCCCAGATAGTTGGTAGCCAACTGAAGTTCAAAACCATCGGCGGACGTGCCCCGCTTGGGCGGTGCCATGACGGCAGCATTGTTGATCAGCACGTCGAGGCGCGGCAGCCGCTGATTGAGACGCTGGGCCAAGCCGCGCACCGATGAAAGATCGGCCAGGTCCACGGCCTCGAACTGCACCTTGGCGTCGGGCACGGAGTCCCGGATACGTGCGATGGCCTGCGCGCCACGCTCCGGGTTGCGCGCGGCGATGATGACCTCGGCACCGGCACGCGCCAGGGCCAGCGCATCCTCGTAGCCCATGCCACTGGTGCCACCGGTGATCAGGACAATTCGGCCTTTCTGGGACGGCATGTCGCTGGTCGACCAGTCTGGTTGGGGTGCCACACGAGCCGATGCCTCGATGTTCACGGCGCTGAGCAGCGCGACGCCGAAGGCAAGTATGCAGGCCAATCTCATCAGCGGACTTGTGCGGTTCAAAAGACCAGTTGCGCAGGCGCTTGTTGTATTCCACATGGTTGAGTTCTCTCTATTTGAAGGAGGAACCGGCACGACCGGCGCTCACTGGATCGCACACGCCTCAGCCAGTTGCAGAAAACTGACGTCGCGGACTTCACCCTGCGTATCTACATAGGACATCGTTGCTCGCACGACCTCGCACACTGGCGGTTGCGGGGCCTCGATACGAATGGCGTGGGCGACATCCAGCGGCATGCCGTATTCATAGGCCGGTGGTTGTGTTTGCTCTTTGGCCAACAGAGGTGAACCGCTCAGGGAGATGACCGCCAGCAGGCTGGCGATCGACAAGTTCTGGATATTCATGGTGGACTCCACGACTGCCTTTACCGGGATGGTCGTAGCACTCTAGGAGGGGGCGACTGACGCCAAGGTGACTGCTGACTGACAGGAACATGTCAAAAGCGAGAACGCCGGCGAACCACGCGCAATGGAGCGACGGCTAGCGCGCCGCCTGGTTCATCAAGGAAAATCCGAACGTATTGAGCCCATCCTTGCTGTGGGCAAACACCCGCCCACCGTGCATGGACGCCACCGCCCGCACGATGGAAAGGCCCAGGCCATGGTGCGCATCGCTTCGTGCCCGGGCGGCGTCGGCGCGATAGAAGCGCTCGAACAAACGCTCCAGGTGAACATTGTCGATGGGCTCGCCGGCATTGGACACGCTCACCTCGACCTGCATGCCGTGGCTGACCACGCTTACCGTGATGGTGCTGGTCGGCACCGCGTAGCGTGCCGCGTTCTGTATCAGATTGGCCAGGGAGCGGTGAAAAAGGCGTCGGTCGATGCACACGCGCATGTCGCCTTGAATCACTACGCTCAGCTGTTTGTCGTGCAACACCGGTTCCAGATACTCCAACGTCTTCGACGCCTCTTCATAAAGCGAGACATCACTGAGCTCGGTTGCCCGCTGCCCGCTTTCCGCCCCCGCCAGGAACAGCATGTCATTGACGATGGTGCCCATCCGTTCCAGCTCTTCGAGGTTCGACTGCAGCAGGTCCTGAAGCTCGCTCACCTCGCGCCCGTGGGCCAATGCCACCTGGGTCTGTCCGATCAGGTTGGTCAATGGCGTTCGCAGCTCATGAGCCACATTGGCGTTGAACCCTTCGAGCTGACACCAGGCCGCTTCCTGGCGAGCCAGGGCGCCGTTGAACGACACCGCCAGCTCCTGCAACTCGCCTGGCAGCGCCTCGGTGTCCAGCCGCTGCTTCGAATCCCCCGGCGGCAGGCTATTGGCTTGACGGCTCAGTCGTCTCACCGGCGCCAGGCCGAAACGCGCGATCCAGTAACCGAGCAGCGCGACCAGCCCGATGCCCAACGCCGAGGTCAGGATCAGTATCTTGGTGAAGTGGTCCAGGGTCTTCCTGAACGGCGTTGAATCCAGCCCCACGATAAACCGCAGTTCCGGACGGTTGCCCATGGCTGGAATGGTCTTGAGCAGCACCATCATGGGACGCTCTCGCTCAGGCAGGTCGACGGTAAAAAGCCCATCGGAGCGCTTCGACCAATCCTGCCCGTCCGGCATCGCCCCGCCGTAACTGAAGGCCGGGTTGTCTACCAGGATCCAATAGCGCACCCGTTCATCCGTTGGCGTCAGGCCGTCGAGCTTCTGCCGCAAACCGACCCAAAACGTCGGCGAATCATATTTCGCCAGTACCGGGTCAAGCACGGAATGGCGCAGGACCAATTCGTTCTGCATCTGCTCATCGAGCGATTGCTTCAAGGAACAGCGCAACAGCGTCGCGCTGATCGACATGATCAGCAGGACAGCGAGGGCGAACATCAGGGCGAGCCGCTTGGCGATCGATCTTTTCATCAAGGCGTTCCACTTTGCCTGCTATCGACCTCACGGCTTTCCAGCACATACCCCATGCCGCGGACGGTGTGCAGCAGCTTGCGCGGATACGGGGCATCTATCTTGGCGCGCACGCGCTTGATCGCCACCTCGACCACGTTGGCATCACTGTCGAAGTTCATGTCCCAGACCTGCTCGGCAATCATCAACTTGGACAGAATTTCGCCCTGATGTCGCGCCAACAGGCTCAACAGGGAGAACTCCTTGGCCGTCAGGTCCAGCCGCAGCCCGCCCCGGGTCACCTTGCGCGCCTGTAGATCGACCTCCAGGTCATCGATGCGCAAATGCGTCAGGTCAGCCGTGTCTCCGGCGCGACGACGGATCAAGGCCTGCACACGTGCGACAAGTTCGGCAAACGAAAAAGGCTTGCCCAGATAATCATCGGCACCCTCGCGCAGCCCTCGAATGCGGTCATCCACCGTGCCCCTGGCCGACAGCATGATGACCGGGGTTTTCTTTTGCAGGCGCAGGCCTTGCAGCACGTCGTAGCCGTCCTTGCCCGGCAGCATCACATCCAGGATCACCACGTCGTATTCCCATTCCAACGCATAGTGCAGGCCATCGATGCCATTAGTCGCGACGTCGACAATGTAGCCGAGCTCAGTCAAGCCACGGTGGACGTAGGAGGAGGTTTTTTCTTCGTCCTCGACAATGAGCAAACGCATCGGGTAACGCCTCTCTTAAAACAGTGCCACACATTAGGAGCCCAAACAGTCGATCCTGATGTTTGGCTTGGTGCTGATGCTTCAAGCCCCCCTGCAAGATCGCCTGGATGTACATTTTCCCCAGTCTAGGCCGCGAAGGTGTCCCCAGGCTGACCGCCTCCTGACATTCTTGTCAGAAAGTCCTTAAGGACCGAGTTCGTCATTCTCACTGAGTTATTCGATTTTTGAATTACGGCTATAGCTAACGAAACTACGTAAACGACCTTCCGTCACCTATCTTGACGTCAGGTATCCGTCCCGTTTGAGGCGATGCTGGAACGTTATCTAACGGGCCAGACATACGTTAATCCGCAGGATACGGATCTGCTCGTACCTTCACGTTGATTGAAGACCGCAAGACCGATAAGGAGATCACCTCTGTGGTGGATGTACAGCAATTGTTGGACTCGATTCCGATTCCCCCAGGCATCCCCTATGCCGACGCCCCTGCTCACGACGCCACCTTACTGATGACGGCCAACTGACGCCCGAACCCGAGCCAAGGAAGCCGCTCATGGCAATCACGCAAAACAATCGCTTGGTACAGGTCGACAGCCCTCTCGGCGACGATGTCCTGTTGCTGCAAAGCATGGACGGCAGCGAAGAGTTGGGGCGGTTGTTCCATTACGAATTGGACCTGACTTCCGAAAACCGGGCGATCACGTTCGACCAGTTGCTGGGCAAGCCGATGGGCCTGGCCCTGGAACTGTATGACGGCGGCAAGCGCTACTTCCACGGCATTGTCTGCAGTTGCCGGCAATTGACCGGCCACGGTCAGTTCGCCGGTTACCGCGTCAGTCTGCGCCCCTGGTTCTGGCTGCTCACGCGCACCTCCGACTGCCGGATTTTCCAGAACAAGACAGTGCCGGACATCATCAAGCAGGTGTTCCGCGACCTCGGCTTTTCCGATTTCGAGGACAGCCTGAGCGGCAGCTACCGTGAATGGGAATATTGCGTGCAGTACCGCGAAACCAGCTTCGACTTCGTCAGTCGGTTGATGGAGCAGGAAGGCATCTATTACTACTTTCGCCATGAAGAGGCGCGTCATGTGTTGGTGTTGGCCGACGCCTATGGCGCCCACACCACGGCACCAGACTACGCCTCGGTGCCCTTCTATCCGCCTGATCGGCAAATGCGCGAGCGCGATCATTTCTACGACTGGCAACTGGCACGGGAAGTACAGCCCGGTTCGCTGGCCCTGAACGACTATGACTTCCTGCGCCCACGGGCCAGCCTCGAGGTGCGCTCCAGTGTGCCGCGCACCCACACCAACGCCGACTACCCGCTCTACGACTACCCGGGTGAATACGTCCAGAGCAACGATGGCGATCACTACGCGCGTACCCGCATAGAAGCCATTCACAGCCAGTTCGAGCGTGTGCAATTACGCGGTCGCGCTCGCGGAATCGGTTGCGGTCATGTGTTCACGCTGACGGGTTACGACCGTGCGGACCAGAACCGCGAGTACCTGGTGGTGGTCGCCCGTTATCAGATCCGTCAGGAAGCCTATGAAAGCGGCCAGTCGGACATCGCCGAACAGTTCGTCAGCGAGCTGGACTGCATGGATGCCAACCAGGCCTTCCGCCCTCTCCCCCTCACCCCCATGCCCATTGTTCGCGGCCCGCAGACCGCCGTGGTGGTCGGCCCCAGTGGCGAGGAGATCTGGACCGACCAGTATGGCCGGGTCAAAGTGCATTTCCACTGGGATCGGCACGACCAGTCCAACGAAAACAGCTCCTGCTGGATTCGTGTGTCCCAGGCCTGGGCCGGCAAGAACTGGGGCTCGGTGCAGCTTCCGCGGATCGGCCAGGAAGTGATCGTCAGTTTCCTGGAGGGCGATCCGGATCGACCGATCATCACCGGCCGCGTCTACAACGCCGAACAGACCGTGCCCTACGGATTGCCGGCCAATGCCACCCAGAGTGGGGTGAAAAGTCGCTCTAGCAAGGGCGGCTCACCGGCCAACTTCAATGAAATCCGCATGGAGGACAAGAAAGGCGCGGAGCAACTGTTTATTCACGCCGAGAAGAACCAGGACATCGAAGTCGAGAACGACGAGACCCACTGGGTCGGCCATGATCGCCGCAAGACCATCGACAACGACGAAACCGTGCACGTCAAACACGACCGTACTGAAACCGTCGATAACAACGAAACCATCACCATCGGTGTGGATCGCAAGGAAAATGTCGGCAATAACGAAACCATCTCCATCGGTGTGAACCGCACCGAAGATGTCGGCAGTAACGAGAAAATCACCATCGGCGCCAATCGCACCGAGGACGTCGGCAGCAATGAGACGATTACCATCGGCGCGGACCGAACGGAAAAGGTCGGTGCCAATGAGACCATCACCATCGTGAGTAACCGCACCGAGGACGTGGGCGGCAACGAGACGATCGGCATCAAGGGTAACCGTAACGAAACGGTCCAGGGCAACGAAGGCATCGAGATCAACGGCAACCAGAGCACCCAGATCGGCCAGAACGAATCCCGCGATGTCGCCCAGAACCGCACCACCAACATCAAGCAGAACGACAGCCTGGACGTTGGCAAGCACTTCTCCCTTACCGCCGGCGACTCCATCAGCCTGACCACGGGCGACGCCAGCATCACGATGAAGAAGGACGGCACGATCATGATCAGCGGCAAGAACATCACCATCGATGGCTCCGGCGCCATCAAGATCAAGGCCAACAAGAACGTGGTCGTCAAAGGCCAGAAGATTCTGCAGAACTAGTCATGGAGCGTGTGCGATGACCGTCGAATACTACCTGCCCGCCGCCTCCACTGCCGCGCCGACGCGCGTGGATGGCGTCGTGATCGGCCTGCTGCTGGATGTGCCCAAGGCCGACGCCCCGGTCGTGGCGTTTCCCGGCTGCCCTGCTGACGGCGGCCTCGCCGCACGCACCACCACACCGCTCAGCCGCGAGGACATCGGCGCCCAGGTCGCACTGATGTTCGAGGCCGGCGACCTGACACGACCGCTGGTGATCGGTCGCATCCAACGCCTGCCGCAAACCACAACGCCAGCCGTCGCCCACCTGGACGGCGAGCGCCTGGAGTTCACCGCGGAGCGGGAAATCGTCCTGCGCTGCGGCAAAGCCAGCATCACCCTCACCCGCGAGGGCAAGATACTGATTCGAGGGACCTATCTTTCGAGCCGATCATCCGGCGTGAACCGTATCAAGGGCGGTTCGGTGCAGATCAACTAGACAGGTAGTCGATTTATGGAGCTGCTCAACGCCAGCAAACTGCTTGCTGCCTACACCCAGGGTCTGGCGCCCGATGGCCGCGAATCCCTGGTGATCGTGGCCAAAGGCACGTTCAATTTGCCGCTGGACGGCCGTGCGGCAACCCTCGCCGACACTCAGCAGCCACTGCTGATGGCCGATACATTCTTCGGCGAGCCTGGCCTCAGCGCTCCGCTGCAGGAAATGGACTTCGCCCCGATCAAGCCGTTCTGCGATGTACTGGTACGCGGCAAGGCCTATGCCCCAGGCGGGCGGCCTGTGACGCAGTTGGCAGCGGGCATTCGCATCGGTCAGATGAGCAAGGCCTTTTCCGTCCTCGGCCCCAGGCAATGGCAACCGGGGCTATTGGGCGTTTCTCCCGGTTTACCGCAACCCTTTACCGAGCAGGACATCTCCTATGCCCAGGCCTACGGAGGTTCCCATCCCATGGCCAAGAATCCGGATATGCGTCATTGCTACCCGGACAATCCCAGCGGTTGCGGTTGGTTCCCAGGCAGCATCGACAGTGCTGAAGTCGCTTACAAGCCAATGCCGACTACGGAGGAACTGGGCAAGCCGATCGACAGTCCCACTGGCGACTTCCGCCCGATGGCCCTCGGCCCCATCGGCCGCAGCTGGCCGCAGCGCGCTCGCTTCGCCGGTACTTACGACGATGCCTGGTTGGCCGACTGCTTTCCGTTTCTGCCACAGGATTTCGACCGTCGCTACTTCCAGGCGGCCCCTGACGATCAGCAGATTGCTTACCTGCGTGGCGGCGAGGATGTGTTGCTGCTCAACCTCACGCCCCAGGAGCGCGCGGGCTTTCGCATCCCCGAAATGGACGTGCCGGTGACGTTCTTTCTGAATAAAGGCGGCCATGAGACGGTGCAGGCGGTGATCGACACCCTGCTGATCGACACAGACGCGCGCCAGGTGCAACTGACTTGGCGTATCTCCCGTCCCCTACGGCGCAACCTGTTCGAGATCGCCCAGGTGCTGGTTGGCACCATGTCCACGGGTTGGTGGCGTGCCCGTGAATTGGGCAAGGATTACTACCCTTCGCTCTCCTCCCTGGTAAGAGCCAAGCAGGCGCCGGAGGAGACGGACTGATGAGCGCGCTTTGCATCATCGGCTCCGGCATGGTCAGCGCTGTCGGCCTCAGTGCACCTGCAAGCTGCGCGGCGATCCGCTGCGCCATCGACAACTTTCAGGAAACCCGCTTCATCGACCAAGGTGGCGAATGGCTGATTGCCGCCAGCGTACCTCTGGAACAGTCCTGGCGCGGCCGCACCAAGCTGATCAAGATGGCCGCCCGCGCGATCGCCGAGGCATTACAGAGCACCCCTGGGGTCGACCCGGAAAAGACCCCGCTGCTGCTGGGCGTGGCCGAAGCCGCGCGCCCCGGCCGCCTTGATGGCCTCGATAAAAGACTGTTGCAGGACATCGAAGCTGAACTGGGCCTGCGCTTTCATCCTGACTCCGACATCATCGCCCGCGGCCGGGTCAGCGCTGCAGTAGCCCTGCTTGACGCGCGCACGCTGATCTACCGGGGCGGCCATCGCCATGTGCTGGTCGCTGGCGTGGACTCCCTCCTTTGCGGACCGACCCTGGCCGCCTTCGAAGCGCGCGAGCGCCTGCTGACCAGCGAGAACTCGAACGGTTTTATTCCCGGAGAAGGTGCTGCGGCCGTGGTACTGGCCGCTCCAGTTGCCAGCGCAACACCGCAACTGGCCTGCATCGGCCTGGGGTTCGGTGTGGAGAAGGCCACGGTGGAGGCCGAAGACATTCCCCTGCGCGCCGAAGGCCTGACTCAAGCCGTACGCACTGCGCTGAGCGAAGCCGGCTGTGGATTGGAGCAAATGGATTATCGGCTCACCGACATCTCCGGCGAGCAGTACTACTTCAAGGAAGCCTCCTTGGTCCTCAGCCGGACCCTGCGCGTGCGCAAGGAATTCTTCCATCTCTGGCACCCGGCCGACTGCATCGGCGAAGTCGGCGCCGCCATCGGCCCGGTCATGCTCGCCGTGGCGTTGGCCGCCAGTCGTAAAGGCTACGGCGAAGGTCCGAATATCTTCTGCCACCTGGGCAACGACGCAGGCGAACGCGCCGTTGCACTGCTCAGTTACCAGACTGTGAGGGCTGCGTAATGGCGAATGAGGTCTACGCCAACAATATGGAGGTTTCCTGCAAGTCGGCGGCGGGCAAGTCGATCGCCTGCTTTCCAGATGTCTGTTTCACCCCGCCGCAGGCTCCGCCCACCCCGCTGGGGGTGCCGATCCCCTACCCAAATACTGGCATGGCCAAGGACACGACCCGGGGTACACGAACGGTCAAAATCACCGGCAAGGAGGTGATGCTCAAGGACAAGAGCTGTTTCAAGACCAGTACGGGAGATGAAGCCGGGAACGCGCCGAAGAAAGGCGTGGTGACCAGCAAGATCAAGGGGAAGGTGTACTTCATTGCTTGGTCGATGGACGTGAAGTTTGAAGGAGAAAATGTCGTCAGGCACTTGGACCTGATGACTCACAACCACGCATCCAAGCCCGGAAATACGCCTCCTTGGGCTTATGCCGACGCAGCAGCGACGACGCCCATCGAGCGTTGCAAGAAAGAAGTGGCCAGGAAAAACAAGGCTTGCGGGGGACTGCCGACCAAAGCGCAGCGGTGTGACGACAAGGCCTGTACGGCCGCAAAAAAGTGTTTGCTGGTGTCCAAGAAGCAGGCGGATTCCAAGGCGCAGAACAGTCAAGTGGCCTGTTGTCCTGGCGAAACCGGCCACCACCTCGTTGAAGCCCATAGTTTTACAGCGACAGGTTCAGGTCGCCAAACGCCTCTTCCTCAGTTCCCCAATTACGACGAAAAAGATGCACCGTGCATTTGCGTGCAATGCCCTCAAGACGGAAGTGGACGCTATGAAGGTGACCATGGCTTCATGCATGCAGCCCAAGGCAAGCTGGAACAGGCAGCCATCGAGGGCGCACCGCCCGGTCAAAAGGACTACGCCTGGAATTATGGCCAATCTCGTTCAGCGGGCGTGCGAGCGCTTCAGCAAACCTTTCCGAAATCGAAATGCTCAAAGAAATGTCTGGAAGCACAGTTAGACGCTTACCATAAGAATACGGTAGGTGTCAGGGACAAGACCCCGGTGAGGACCCACACACCCAACCTTCAAGACAATCAGAAAGCGCTGGCCCACGACATGATCCCAGAGGTCACTATCAGTGCTTGGTAGCGCAATTGGAGCAAGGACGACATGACTCAAACATTGGATTGGACACTGAGCCGAATAGCAGTCTTTGATAAAAACCGCGTTTATGTACTCGCCTACTCCAAACGCGAGCCCGGTACTCGAGTCTTTCGATGGACCGGAGCATGGGACAACTATTATGTTCAGGCTATCTGCGCCGGCATCTGCGCTGTTCGCGGCGCGCCTCCTGAAATTCTGACGCTATGCGCCAATGGTAGCGTTCATCGCGCTGCGCCTGACGGGCAAGCCTACGAGGATATCGTCGAGGAGAAGCCCAGTAAGCACGGCTTGCTGCGCGACATCCGTCCTATCGGTGCAAATGTCTATGCCACAGGCTTCGGCCGCCAAGTCCATGTTCGAAAGGACAGAATCTGGCAGCGCTGCGATCAAGGGGTGGTCGAAGATCCGACCGCCGATAGCCTCAGTGGCTTCGAATCCATCGATGGCTTTGGTGAAGATGAAATCTATGCCGCCGGCAACCAGGGCGAGATCTGGTACCGCCAGCAGGGCGCCTGGCAGCGAAGCGAAAGTCCGACCAACATCATTCTGGAAAACGTCCTCTGCGCACCCGATGGCGTGGTTTACATCTCAGGCCAACTGGGCATCGTCATGCGAGGTCGTCTCGACCGCTGGGAGCTCATTGAGCATGAGCTCACCGAGGATACATTCTGGGACATGGCCTGGTTCAATGATCAACTCTGGCTTTCAACCACCAAAGCACTCTACACGCTACAAGGCGACACGCTGGAGAAGGTCGAGACGGGACTTCCCGGCGATCAGACCTTCAGATATCTGGACGCGAATGAGCAGTGCCTATGGTCATCCGGCGAACGACACCTTGCCGCTTTTGACGGAGCGAATTGGACACGCATACCCAGTCCTTAAGACGCGTGTAGGGAAGCCCATGGAAAGTCTGTCACCGATTCTCGACCAACACACCGAAGAGGTCAGTTTCCTCGCGGCCCTGCGGGATTATGCCGTACGGGCACCCCACTACGATCTGGACCAGATTGGCACCCTCGACAACCGCCTCGACGCCCACCTCGACGGCCTTCGAATTGCCGGCACCACCGGCCTGGAGACCCTGCTGGCCCAGATCGGCCCGCACGCCGTCGGCGAGATGTTCGCCAGCGTGGTGCTGGCCTTCGAGACGGCCGATGCGAAAGTGCTGTCGCGGCTCAGCACTCATTTACGCAGTGCCTTGGAAACGGAGCGTGGATATTTGATGGCCCTCGGGTGGCTCGACTGGGAGCGGATATCGCCCTGGATCGAGCGCATGTTCGCTGCCCCTGAGCCCCTGTTTCGCCGCCTCGGCCTGGCGGCCTGCGGCATGCATCGCCACGATCCTGGCCCCGCGCTGCTTGCCGGACTTTACGATGCAGACCCCAGCGTGCTGGCGCGTGCCGCACGCACGGCTGGCGAGCTGCGTCGTCGTGACCTGCTACCGACGATTCGTCCCCATCGCCTGCATGAGAACGCCGCCACGCGTTTCTGGGCCAATTGGGCCACCGCCCAGATGGGTGATGAGCTAGCCCTGGAGCCACTGCGCCGGTTCGCCGAGCAACCGGGCGAGTTCCAGTACCGCGCGCTCTGTGTGTTGCTGGCCTGGCAGGAACGCGAGCCCAGCATCGCCTGGATACGCCAGTGGGTACAGGATCCCAGGGATCGGCGCATCGGCATCCAAGCCCTTGGGCTGCTGGGCGATCCGGTCTGCGTACCGTGGTTGATCCAGCAGATGAGCGACCTGCCTTATGCCCGGGTCGCCGGTGAAGCCTTCAGCCTGATCACCGGTGCTGATCTGGCGCTACTCGACCTGGAACTGCAGGACCTACCGGATTTCGATGCGGGCCCGAACGACAACCCTGAAGATCCCAATGTCGCCATGGACCCCGATGAAAACCTGCCCTGGCCCGACCCGCAGTCAACCACCCACTGGTGGCAGGCCCACGGCGGCGATTTCCAGGCGGGCGTCGGTTATGTGCTGGGACAGCCCCAGAGTGAAAGCAGTTTTCAGCAAGCCCTTGCCCGAGGCCAGCAACGCCAGCGCATCGCCGCCGCCTGCGGCATCGCCCGCTATCGACCAACCGAAGTGCTTTTCCCCACGAGCGCACCGGCTTGGCGGCAAAAGCGGTTGTTGGGGATGACGACGGTGTTCGGGCGTTGATCAGAATGTTTATATAGCGCGCCGACACCTGGCAATCACTTACAACCTCTGGAGGCACCATGCCAAACCCAACCGGACAGAACCCCGTGGCCCTTGTCAGTGGGGTCGGAAGTGAGATCGGAATCGGCATGGCGATCGCGCGCAGACTGGGTACTGCAGGTGCCAGACTGATCGTCACCGCAAGCAGTGCGCGCATCCTCGAGCGCGTCGCAGAACTGCGCGCCGAAGGGTTCGAAGTCGAAGGCCGGGCCCTCGATCTTACCGATGAAAGCCAGGTTCGTGAGTTCATGGCGTGGGCAGAGTCCCTCTGGGGCCAGATCGATATCCTGGTCAACAATGCGGGCATGGCCATGCAAGGCAGCCCGGAGTTTTTTTCCGACTTGGCAAGCATGGATCTGCACACCTGGAACCTGACACTGGCGCGAAACCTGACCACGGCCTTTCTGCTTACACGGGCTGTTCTGCCCGGCATGCGGGCGCGTCGTTACGGGCGCATCGTCAACATCAGTTCCACTACCGGCACCCGCTGCAGTAACCCCGGTGAAGCGGCTTACAGCGCCGCGAAGGCCGCGATGGTCGGAATGAGCATGAGCCTGGCGCTGGAAGTCGCCCAGCAAGGGATCACGGTAAACAGCGTCGCTCCCGGCTGGATCACCACTGGATCGACCACTACCGAGGAAGCCAAGGCAGCAGGTTACACGCCGATGGGCCGCGCCGGACGTCCCGAAGAGGTCGCTGCACTGGTGGCTTTCCTTGCCTCTTCAGAGGCGAGCTACCTCACGGGCGAAGTCATTGTGGTGGATGGTGGGAACTGCCTGATCGAGAACAAGGCTCCTTGATCTGAACAGGCTCCCTCAGGGGTTGGAACGTATCGCCGATGAGTCACTTGAACAACTCACTGCTCATGAAATCAATGAACACCCGCAGCTTCGGCGCAAGGTGCTTGCTTGAAGGCCAGAGCATGCGGAAAGTGCTCTGATGCCGATTGAACGCGTCGAGGACGGTGACCAGCTCGCCAGCGGCGATGGCAGTGCGCACGGTGAAATCCGGCACACAGGCAATCCCCAGCGCGTCATGCACCACGTGCAGCAACGCCTCGGTGGTGTTGCAGACCAGGGTGGCCGGCAGGTTGAGATCCGGCTCCCCATCGCCGTTTACCGGCCAGACTTGCATCCTGCCAGTGCTGGGAAACTTGTATAGCAGGCAGGCATGGCGCAGCAGGTCCGCCGGCACCTGCGGCGTGCCGTGTTCGGCGAAGTACCGGGGCGAACCGACCACGACGAGCTTGAACGTGCCCAATGGACGGGACATCAGCCGGGAGTCGTTCGGTTCTCCAGTGCGAATGACCGCATCAAAACCTTCCTCGATGATGTCCACCAACCTGTCGGAGAAATCCAGGTCCAGTTCGATACTGGGGTAGCGGCGCATGAAGGCGATCAGCGTCGGCATGACCAGATCTGCAACCAGGGGCAAACTCACGCGCAGTTTGCCCCGCGGCGCTTTGCGGGTTTCCGACAGTTCCAGTTCGGCCGCTTCGACTTCGCAGAGAATGCGCCGGCAACGCTCGAGGAAAAGCGTCCCTTCGGCCGTCAACGTGATACTGCGCGTGCTGCGGTGAAACAACCGCACCCCCAGCCGTTCCTCGAGCCGGGCCACACTTTTGCCCACCGCCGAAGACGAAATGCCAAGCGCCCTGCCCGCCTCTGAAAAGCTGCGGGTTTCGGCCGCGCGAACAAAAAAATCAATCCCGCTCAGTGACTCCACGCCAGGCTCCTATTGCGGACATTTTTTCCGATGTGTTGCGCACTCTAGCATTCTTGTCTCGCCAAGAAGGGGCACTTACCGTAGTCGGCACTTATCAATCTGCGACTGACACCGCTATCCGGCGGGCCAGAAGCGTTCCAAGCAGGTGACACATGACGATTGCCAATACCCATATCAACGCCGATGCCGAGGTCGTTCAAGACACTGCACCGCTGCCCATCGGATCACTGTTTGCCCTCGCACTGGCGGCGTTCGTGACCATTCTCACCGAAGCCTTGCCCGCCGGCCTTCTCTCACAGATCAGCGAAGGGCTGGCGATCTCCGAAGCCCTCGCCGGCCAGTTGGTCACGGTCTACGCGATAGGTTCCTTGCTGGCGGCCATTCCCTTGACGGCCGCGACCCAAGGCATGCGGCGCCGGTCGCTCTTGCTGCTGGCCATTGCCGGTTTTGCCGTTGCCAATACGGTCACGACGCTTTCGTCCCATTACGGCTTGACGATCGTTGCACGCTTGCTGGGGGGCGTATCGGCCGGGCTGCTCTGGGCGTTGTTGGCCGGTTATGCCGCCCGCATGGTGCCCGAGAGCCAGAAAGGTCGGGCGATTGCGATTGCCATGGTTGGCGCACCCTTGGCGCTATCCCTGGGCGTACCGGCCGGCACCTTGCTCGGTAACTTGATCGGTTGGCGGATGAGCTTCGCCATCATGAGCTTGTTCGCCGTCGCCCTGATGGTCTGGGTACGACTCAAGGTGCCTGACTTTCCTGGGAAAACCACCGGCAAACGCCTTGCCTTGGGCCAGGTCTTCACCCTGCCGGGCGTTCGCTCGGTGTTGTTCGTGGTGTTGGCCTTTGTCCTGGCGCACAACATCCTTTTTACCTATATCGCGCCGTTCCTGATGGCGGCGGGCCTGGGCGAGCGGACCGACCTGGTTCTGCTGGTCTTCGGGGTCGCATCGCTGCTGGGCATCTGGGTTGTCGGCGTGCTGATCGATCGCCATCTACGGGCATTGACCCTTGCCAGCACGGCGCTGTTCGCAATCTCGGCACTGACGCTAGGTGCCATGAGCGACAGCCCCGCCGCGACCTACATCGCGGTGGCGGCCTGGGGAATCGCTTTTGGAGGGGCCGGGACGTTGTTCCAGACGGCAATCGCCAAGACGGCCGCAGAGGCAGCGGATCTCGCCCAGTCGATGTTGGTCACGGCCTGGAACGTCGCCATCGCCGGCGGCGGGATCGTGGGGGGCGTCCTGCTCGATCACCTGGGTGTCGTTGCGTTTGCGCCTGTGCTTGTCGCTCTCCTGTTGCTGACGTTGGCGGTGGTGTGGTCTGCCAGGCAGTACGGATTTACCGCAAGCATGCGCTGAGTATGCGTATGCACCCTGGATACCCCTCAACGATAGACATCAGCAACTGACATCAAATCGTCATCACTGCGTCGCCAAAACGCCATAAGCCCTGAGTACTGTCCTCGCCAATGAGATCGATCTCAAGCGAGTGACAATGACTGATTTGAAAGAAGTGGCACGTTTGGCTGGGGTTTCGCGGGCCACCGCGGCCCGCACCTTTGCCTCCCCTGAAGTGGTGCGTCCGGCCACCCGCGAGCAAGTGTTCGCCGCTGCGCGCCAACTGGGTTTTCGGCCCAATCGTCTTGGCCGCCAACTGCGCCTGCAGGTAACCAAGCTGATCGGCGTGGTGGTGCCTAACCTGCTCAATCCAGTGTTCGCCGAACAATTCCAGGCCATGGAACACGCGGCGCGTTTGCGCGGCTACAACCTGCTCCTGGCCACGACCGACTACAGCAGCGAGCGCGAAAGCGTGGTGGTGGAGGAGTTGTTGCGCCAGCGCGTCGATGGCCTGGTGCTCACCGTGACCGACGCCGAAAGCAACCGTGTGCTGCAAAGCCTGGACAACGAGGACACACCTTTCGTGCTGGCCTATCACCAGCCGGGTAATCCGCACTACAGCGCCGTGTCGGTGGACAACCGCGCCGGCATGGCCCTTGCCACGCGTTATCTGCTGGAGGCCGGGCATCGGCGCATTGGCATGGTTGCCGGCCCTGCCCTGCAATCGGACCGTGCTCGCCTGCGTTACGCCGGTTATTGCGACGCCATGCGTGAGGCCGGTCTCGACTGCCTGCCGGTGATTGAAATGCCGGCCCACACCCAAGCCGACTTCACCGCCATCGCGCCATTGCTGCAAGGCCCGCAAGCCCTCAGTGCGCTGGTTTGTTCCAACGACCTGTTGGCAATCAGCCTGATTGCACAACTGCGTCGCAACGGCTGGCACGTCCCCCAGCAACTTTCGGTCATTGGCTTTGACGGCATCGCCCTCGGCACCCAGATGCACCCGACGCTGTGCAGCGTCGTTCAGCCCATCGAGGCCCTGGCCTGCACCGTGATCGACCAACTGCTGGCGCAGATCGCCGGCGCCCCACCTGTTTCCCATTGCCTGCCCTGCCATATCCGACCGGGCGAAAGTACTCAACCCTACGAGGAGACACTTGATGATCCGCTTCAGTAAAACCCTGGCGACGTTGCTGCTGTGCGGCGTGGCCAGCCTGGCCCAGGCTGCCGAAACGGCGATCTGCTACAACTGCCCACCGGAATGGGCCGACTGGGGCACGCAGCTCAAGGCCATTGCCGATACCACGGGTGTGCAGGTCCCGCTGGACAACAAGAACTCGGGGCAGTCATTGGCACAACTGGTGGCCGAGCAAGCCGCGCCAGTGGCGGATGTGGTGTATTACGGCGTGACCTTCGGTTTGCAGGCGCAAAAAGCCGGGGTGGTCGGCACCTATAAACCTAAGGGCTGGGAGCAGATCCCGGCTGGCTTGAAGGACCCGCAAGGACACTGGTTTGCCATTCACTCCGGCACCCTGGGCATCATGGTCAACGTCGATGCGCTGGGTGGCCTGCCCGTGCCGCAAAGCTGGGGCGATCTGCTCAAGCCTGAGTACAAAGGCATGGTCGGCTACCTCGATCCGTCCAGCGCGTTCGTCGGCTACGTTTCTGCGGTAGCGATCAACCAGGCCATGGGCGGCAGCCTCGATGACTTCACGCCCGCAATCGATTACTTCCAGAAACTGGCGAAAAACTCGCCCATCGTGCCCAAGCAGACCGCTTATGCGCGGGTATTGTCCGGGGAGTTGCCGATCCTGGTGGATTACGATTTCAACGCCTACCGGGCACGCTACAAAGACAAGGCCAACGTGGCTTTCGTGATTCCCAAGGAAGGCAGCATCAGCGTGCCTTACGTGATGAGCATCGTCGACAACGCGCCCCATCGAGCCAACGCCGAGAAGGTCCTGGATTTCGTCCTGTCCGATCAGGGCCAGGCGCTCTGGGCCAAGGCGTACCTGCGGCCGGTGCGGGCGATGAAGATGCCTGCCGACATCGCCGCGCAGTTCCTGCCGGACAGCGATTACGCCCGGGCCGGCGTGGTCAACTACGAGCAGATGGCAGCGGCGCAGGAAGCCTTTTCCGCGCGTTATCTCAAAGAGGTCAAGTAAGTGACCGCCTCGGTAATAAACGCCCGGGGAGTCTCGTCGGGCCAGGCCACGGTACCGCGCTTGCGGCTGACCGCGGCCTGGGCCCTGGCACCTGCGGCAGCGGTGCTGTTCGCATTCTGGCTGTTGCCGCTGGCGCACCTGGTCGTGCTGGGCGGGGAAAGTCGTGACGGCGGCGAAAGCGGTTATTGGCAGGTACTGGGCAGTGCGCAATACCTGGGCAGCCTGGTACAGACTTGCCTGCTGGCCCTGGCGACCACCCTCGCGGCGCTGTTGGTGGGTGGCATCAGTGGGGTTTTCCTCAGTCGCCAGCGCTTATTCGGCCGTTCGCTGTTGGTCGCCTTGTTGACCTTCCCGTTGGCGTTCCCCGGTGTGGTCGTCGGGTTCCTGGTGATTCTGCTGGCTGGGCGCCAAGGTTTGTTCGCCAGCCTTGGCCTCGAACTGGCAGGTGAGCGCTGGATCTTCGCCTATTCGTTGATGGGGTTGTGCGTCGGTTATCTGTACTTCTCCATCCCGCGGGTGATCCTCACGGTGATGGCCGCCTGCGAAAGCCTGGATCGCAGCCTGGAAGAAGCCGCGCACTCACTGGGCGCCGGCCACTGGCGAGTGATCTGCGATGTCATCGTCCCCGGCCTGGCGCCGGCGCTGGTCTCCTGCGGAGCGATCTGCTTTGCCACCTCCATGGGCGCGTTCGGTACGGCCTTCACCCTGGGCACCCGCCTGAACGTGACCCCGGTGGCGATCTACAACGTGTTCACCAACTACGCCAATTTCACCGTAGCCGCTGCGCTGTCGGTGGTGCTGGGGGTGCTGACCTGGGCGGTGTTGCTATTGGCCAGGCGCCTGGCGAAAAATTCGAGGACAGTCTTGTGAAGCGTTCAACGCTGTTCATCGGGCAACTGCTGTTCACCCTGCTGGTCTGCGCGTTCATGTTGGTGCCGGTGTTGATGTCGCTG
Source organism: Pseudomonas sp. PF05 (assembly GCF_056521845.1). NCBI lineage: Bacteria > Pseudomonadati > Pseudomonadota > Gammaproteobacteria > Pseudomonadales > Pseudomonadaceae > Pseudomonas > Pseudomonas sp. PF05. The sequence continues at coordinate 159,739 of NZ_JBWLPW010000002.1, forward strand.
CTGGCCGGGCTGACACGCAATTATTTCCAGGGTGTGTCCAGCGGACTGACGTTCGATTGGCTGGTGCAAGTCTGGCAGGCCTATTCGCCGACGGTCTGGCTCTCCCTGCAACTGGCCGTGGCCTGCGCACTGTGCGTCTGCGTGGTGGGTGTTCCGGCGGCTTACGCGCTGGTACGGATGAACAACCGCTTCAGCCGCGCGTTCGAGGAGTTGATGGTGCTGCCGGTGGCGATGCCCGGCCTGGCCAGCGCCCTGGCGTTGCTGCTCACCTATGGGCAGTTCGGCGGATTTCGCAGCAGTTGGCTGTTCATCCTCGTCGGTCATGTGCTGTTTACCCTGCCGTTCCTGGTGCGGCCGGTGATGGCGGTGATGCAACGCCAGCACTTGCCCGTCCTGGAAGAAGCCGCGGCCAGCCTTGGTGCCGGGCCGCTGCGACGATTCTTCAGTGTGGTGGTACCCAACTGCCGGGCGGGGATTCTCGCCGGGGTGCTCATGGTTGTCACGCTGTCGCTGGGCGAGTTCAACCTGACCTGGATGCTCCACACGCCGATGACCAAGACATTGCCGGTAGGCCTGGCGGACAGCTATGCCTCGGCCAGGCTGGAAGTCGCCAGCGCCTACACCCTCATATTCCTGCTGATGATCGTGCCGCTGCTGATTGCGTTGCAGGCCATCAGCGCGCGCCTTTCCCGTGGAGAAAAACGATGACCGGAACCACCATTCGCCTGGCGGGTTGCCGCAAGGCGTTCTCGGACGGCACCGTTGCCGTGCATGACCTGGACCTGACCATAGAGGCCGGCGAAACCCTGGCGATCCTCGGCCCGTCCGGTTGCGGTAAAACCACCACCTTGCGGCTGATCGCCGGGCTCGAACGCCCGGATGTGGGGCAAGTATTTTTTGGCGACACTGACGTCACCCGGCTGCCCATCGAACGGCGCGACGTGGGCATGGTGTTTCAGAACTATGCGTTGTTTCCCAACCTGGATGTGGCCGGCAACATCGTCTATGGCTTGAAGATTCGCGGCATGGCGCCTGCCGAACGGAACAAGCGCTGCTCGGAGCTGCTGGAACTGGTGGGCCTTCAGGATCATGGCACGCGCAGCATCCACGAGTTGTCCGGCGGCCAGCGCCAACGGGTCGCCCTCGCCCGCGCCCTGGCGCCCAAGCCCCGGGTATTGCTGCTCGATGAACCCTTGGCGGCATTGGACGCGCAGTTGCGTGAACGCTTGCGCAGCGAGTTGGACCAGTTGCTACGCCAGTTGGGCATTACCGCTGTGTTCGTCACCCACGATCAGGGTGAAGCCATGGCCCTGGGCAACCGGATCCTGGTCATGGAGCGCGGCCGCGTCGCGCAATTGGCCGGCCCACGGGAAATCTATCAGCAACCGGCCAACGCTTTCGTCGCCAGTTTTGTCGGCAACCTCAACGCTTTCGCGGTGCTCGAGCACACCTCAATGAGCTTGAAAGTCCACGGCGGAGAGTTGCCATGGCGCGGTGCCGGGCTGCCCGCCACCGTCTATTGCCGGCCCGAGCATTTGCGGGTGATGGACAACGAGGGGCATCTGCGCGGGCGCCTGGTGGGCCAGTTTTTCCAGGGCGCTCAAAGCCGCCTGTTGGTGGACGTCGGCGCCGCCCAACCCTTGCTGGTGGACAGCACCGACAGCGTCATACACACCCCCGGTGCGCTGATCGCCTTGGCCGTCGAGCCGCAGGTGCTGTTCACCCTGTCATCGTGACATTCGTGTTTTCAGAGGGCTTATTTTGAATCATCCGTTTCTCATTGCGCAGATCAGTGACCTGCATCTCAAGGCCGGGGAAAAACTGACCTATGGCGTCGTCGACACCCTCGCCGCGTTGCGTCAAGCCGTTGATCATTTGAATACCCGGGTACCGCGTCCCGACATCGTGGTGATCAGTGGCGACCTGGTGGACTTCGGTCGCCCCGATGAATATGCCGTGCTGCACCCCGAACTGGCGCGCCTGCACATGCCTTGCTACCTGGTGCCGGGTAACCATGACAACCGCGAACATTTGCGCTCAGCATTTGCCGATCATGACTATTTGCCAAGCTTGCCCGGAGCCCCGTTGGATTGGGTGGTTGACGACTATCCGCTGCGCCTGATCGGCCTGGACAGCACCATTGCCGGCGGCCATGGCGGCCGGTTGCTGGACAGCCAGTTGAGCTGGCTCGATGAACAGCTGGCGGCTCGCCCCGATGCACCAACGCTGTTGATCCTGCACCACCCGCCGTTTATCAGCGGCATCGGCCACATGGACCGCGAGCCGTTCATCAACGCCTCGGCGCTGGAGCAGGTCATCGCCCGTCATCCGCAGGTGGAGCGCTTGCTGTGCGGGCATTTGCATCGGCCGATGCAGCGACGGTTTGGCGGCAGCCTGAGCTGCGTGTGTCCCGGCACCTCCCATCAAATTGTCCTGGATCTACAGCCAACCGCGCCCGCGCATTTCAACCTGGAACCACCCGGCTACCTGCTGCACCACTGGCATGGACAGGGGTTGGTGACCCATAACGGCGTGTTTGGCGAGTATCCCGGACCGTACCCCTTTTATGACGCTCATGGATTGATCGACTGATAACCCAGGGACTTTCACTGATGGCATTCTTTGGAGACTTATCCCCTACCCCACTCTATGCATTGAAGATTTTCTAACGAGTTATTCAACGCGTCGGCCAATCAGGTGATTGGCCGAGCGCCTCCTACTGCGTTTCCAACATGCCCGGAACAGTGATTCCGCGGTGGAGTTCGTCCTGATGAAAGCATTAATTCAAGTACTGAGTGTTTTAACTGGCGGTGTGAGTCTGGTCCTGAGTCCATTGGCGTCTGCTGATTTTATCAGCGACAGCAAAGCCAACTTGAACTTGCGCAACTTCTACTTCAATAACGATAACCGTGACGGCGCCGCTGCACCTTCGAAGACCGAAGAATGGGGCCAGGCCTTCATGCTCAATTATCAATCCGGGTTTACCGACGGCACCGTGGGGTTTGGCCTGGATGCGATCGGGTTGCTGGGCCTGAAGCTCGACAGCGGCGCGGGTCGTCACGTTGGCGGCTCGATGTTTCCCAACGATGGCGACAAGGCGGCGGACCAATGGGCGCGTCTCGGTGCAACAGCGAAGATGCGTGTTTCCAAGACCGAGCTGCGGTACGGCACCTTGCAGCCGAAACTGCCGATTCTGGTTTCCAACGATGGCCGCCTGCTGCCACAAACCTTCGAGGGTGGCCAAGTCACCAGCAATGAAATCGACAACCTGACCTTCACTGCCGGACAACTGGAACACGCCACCGGCCGAGCTTCGAGCGACAGCGCCGGCCTGGCCGTGGCGGGCGGCAGCCAGGAGAGCAATAAATTCACCTTTGCCGGGGGCGATTACAAACTGACCAAGGACCTGACGGCCCAGTATTACTACGCCAATCTGGAAGATTACTACCAGCAGCACTTCGCCGGTTTGCTGCATGTTTTGCCACTGGGTGAATACGGCTCGTTGAAAACCGACCTGCGTTACTTCAAGACCACGTCCGATGGCAAGAACAGCAGCGCAGCTGGTCGCGCCAGCGGTTACAAACTCGGCGGCTATACCAAGGACGGCAGCGGTGAAATCGACAACGATACCTGGAGTGCAGCGTTCATTTATTCGTTGGGCGGCCATGCCATTACCGCCGGTTATCAAAGCGTGTCCGAAGACAGCAACTTTACACAACTCAACCAGGGCGGCCTGGTGGGCAAAGGCGAAGGCGGCGCGAGTCTTTATCTCTACACCGACCGCACCATCCAGACATTCATCCAGGCCGGCGAGCGCACGGCATTCGCCCAGTATGCCTATGACTTCGCAGGGCTTGGCGTTCCGGGCTTGAAGGCGTCGGTGATGTACCTCAAGGGCGACAACATCCAGACCGCCAGCGGCCAGGATGCCAGTGAATGGGAGCGTGATATTTCCCTGGACTATGTGGTCCAGAGCGGCGCGTTGAAGAACGTCGGTTTCGGCTGGCGCAACGCCATGTCGCGAAGCGATATTGCCCGCGACCAGGATCAGAATCGCCTGATCGTGAGCTATAGCATTCCGTTGATGTAAGCGGTCAGTATTGTTCGGGGCCAGGGAGTCGAACCTACACGTGACACTCTCCTGGCTCTTTGTTGTCTGTTGGGATCTCCCCTGTGCTTTGGCCACACTCAGCACCTATTCGATTCGCACGATCAGGCAATTATCCGCCCGGATCGTGCAATCGCCTCCTGGCATTGCTTCCTATAGTTGACCAGAGCCAAACCATCCGGAGCTGGTACCCCTATGAGCGCCCTCAATATCAATGGCCGTGAATACACGGTGGACGTAGACCCAAGCACCCCGATTCTTTGGACCCTGCGCGACACGCTGGGCATGACCGGCACCAAGTTCGGCTGCGGCGTGGCGTTGTGCGGCGCCTGCACCGTGCACCTGGATGGCCAGGCCATTCGTTCCTGCGTGACGCCCATTGCCGCCGCCGAAGGCAAGAAGATCACCACCATCGAAGCGGCAACCAACGGCAGCGACCCGGTCGGCGCCGCCGTGCACGAGGCGTGGGTCAAGCACGACGTGGCGCAATGTGGCTACTGCCAGAGCGGCCAGATCATGAGCGCGACTGCGTTTCTCAAGGCCCAGCCCAAGGGCAAGCAGCCCACAGCTGCCGAGATCGACTCGGCCATGGCCGGCAATATCTGCCGCTGTGGCACCTACGCCCGTATCCGCGCTGCGGTGGCAGATGCCGCCAAAGCCCTTGCCTGATCGGAGCAGACCATGTTGAACGAGATTTTCCCGAACGAGCACCCTCGCGCCTTGCAGCACCTGCTTGAACGCGACGAGGCTGACGGCCCCGCTACGCTGGCGCGCCGCAGCTTTCTCAAGATCGTCGGCATCGGCGGGCTGGCCTTGGGGGCGTTTCCACACCTGGCCCTGGCGCAAGAGGCCAATGGTGCTGCCGCGCCGCTCAAACCGACCCAGCAACCCTCGGCATTCGTGCAGATCGCGCCCAGCGGCGAGGTCACGGTAACCATCAACCGCCTGGAGTTCGGCCAGGGTGTACAGACCAGCCTGCCGATGATTTTGGCCGAAGAGCTCGATGCCGACTGGAGCCTGGTACGCAGTCGCAACGGCAACAGTGACGCCGCCTATCTGGATCCGGCCTTCGGCATCCACCTCACGGGTGGCTCCAACTCGATCAAGAACAGCTATACCCAGTACCGCGAACTCGGCGCCCGTGCCCGCGCCATGTTACTGAGTGCCGCCGCCGCGCGCTGGAACGTGGACGTGGCGAGCCTGAGCACCCAGGCCGGCATGGTCCTCGGCCCGGGAGGCCGCAAAGCGAGCTACGGCGAGTTGGCAGAAGCCGCGATGGCGATGCCGATGCCCGAGCAGATCACGCTCAAGGATCCCAAGGATTTCCGCATCATCGGCCAGGCCACGACACGCATCGACGCCAATGCCAAGAGCAGCGGCCAGCAGGATTTTGGCATCGACATGCATCTACCGGGGCAACTCACCGCTGTCGTCGCCCGACCTCCGGTGTTCGGCGCCAGGATCGCGTCTTTGGATGACAGCGCGGCACGCTCCACGAAAGGTGTAAAAGCCGTGTTGCGCGTACCACTGGACGGCGGTGCCGAAGGTGTTGCGGTGGTCGCCGACAGTTACTGGCAGGCAAAGGTGGCACGCGATGCGCTGAAGGTGGAGTGGAATGCGAACGCTGTAGAAAAAGTGGACAGCGAGAAACAATTGGCTCAATACCGGGAACTGGCCAGCCAGCCCGGCCCGCTGCACTTTGATGCTGACATGACGCCGCTTGCCACCGCGCCGCATCAACTGGACGCCGAGTTCGTGTTTCCCTATCTCGCCCATGCCCCGATGGAACCCCTCAATTGCACTGTGCAACTTGCCCAGGATAGCGCTCAACTGTGGGTCGGTACGCAGTTCCCCGGCGGTGATGGTGCCGCGGCCGCCAAGGTGCTGGACCTCAAGCCAGAGCAGATCCAGGTGAACGTGCAGACCGCCGGCGGTGGGTTTGGCCGGCGCGGCGTGCCCACCAACGATTTCGTCGTACTGGCTTGCGAGGTGGCCAAGGCCGCGCGCACCGCCGGGGTCAACGCCCCTATCCGCACCCTGTGGAGCCGGGAGGACGACATCAAGGGCGGTTACTACCGCCCCATGCACCTGCACCGCGCGCGGATCGGTTTTGACGACGATGGCAAGGTTCTCGCGTGGGACCACGCCCTGGTTGGCCAATCGATCCTCTCCGGCACCGTATTTGGTGGGCGGGTGAAAAATGGCATCGACCCCACTGCCACGGAAGGCCTGCGCAATCCGTATCCGCTGCCCATGCGGCTAACGGTTCATCACCCCAAACTCAACGTTCCCGTGCTGTGGTGGCGCAGCGTGGGCTCTACCCATACGGCGTTTGTGATGGAAACGCTGATCGACGAGATCGCCCGCACGACCCAGCAGGATCCAGTCGCCTACCGGATGAAGCTGTTTGGTGACCAGAACCCGCGCCACCGCGAGGCGCTGCAATTGGCCGTGGACAAGAGCGAGTATGGCAAGCGCCAGTTGCCGGAGGGCCGTGCCTGGGGCGTGGCGGTCCACGAGTCGTTCAGCTCGGTGGTGGCCTACGTCGTCGAAGCTTCAGTGCAAGACGGTCGACCGGTGCTGCACAACGTGACGGCCGGCGTGCACTGCAACCTGGTGGTCAACCCACGCAGTGTCGAGGCCCAGGTCCAAGGCGCGGCGCTGATGGGCTTGTCGATGTGCCTGCCCGGTGGCGCCATCACCCTGAAAGATGGCGTGGTGCAGCAAAGCAATTTCGCTGACTTCAGCGTGCCGCGCATCACCGACATGCCGACATTTGCCGTCCACATCGTGCCCAGCGCCGAGCCTCCTACGGGGATGGGTGAACCCGGCCTGCCGGCGCTGGCCCCCGCTTTTGCCAACGCGGTGGCGAGCCTGACGGGCAAACCGTTGCGTGAGTTGCCGTTCAAGTTGGCGTGACGGGACGCGAACATTGGCATGTTTGCGATCGATACGTACGTGTAATGTTCTGCCTCGCCTGCGTCATGCTGTGATTGACTTGGTTGGCCACGAGCGCGATCGCCCTCGTGGTTTACCATCCGCATAGCGCAAACAACGCCCTGACCTGCTCCGAAAGGAGTTTGTAATAGCGAGGTAAAAAAATGCTTTTATACAAGTCGACCTGGCCTGAAATCGAGCAGTTCCTCAATCGCAGTCGCACCATTGTCATTCCCATCGGATCGAACGAGCAGCATGGCCCCACCGGGCTATTAGGTACCGACTGGATGTGCCCGGAGATCATCGCCAACGAAGCGCAAAAAGCTGCCGATATTCTGGTGGCGCCCACCTTCAACATCGGCATGGCCCAACATCACATTGGTTTTGCCGGGACCATCACGCTAAGGCCTTCGACCTTTATTGCAGCCATTGGTGACTGGGTGCGTTCCTTGGCCGCCCATGGCTTCGAGAAAATCTTCTTCCTCAATGGTCATGGCGGCAATATCGCTTCGATCGAGGCTGCGTTTTCGGAGCTGTACGCCGAGGCGAGTTTCGCACGACGCCCGGCCGGGTTTGCCTTGAAGTTGTGCAACTGGTGGGACTTGGAAGGTGTCGGTGCACTGGCCAACCGTCAATTCCCGACAGGCCACGGCGTCCATGCCACACCGTCGGAGATCGCTGTGACCCAGTGGGCCTACCCGGACTCGATCAAAACGGCTGATTACACCCCCCAAATTGCCAACTCGGGCCCTATACGCGAGGCCCATGATTTCCGCCTGCGCTTTCCCGACGGGCGCATGGGTTCGGATCCGGCCCAGGCGACACCGGAAAAAGGCGCCGAATTGGTCATGCTGGCGGCCCAGAGCCTGGTGCGGGAGCTGGATGCCTTCACCCGGGAACCGGCGCCCGCCAGCGCCTCAACTAACAAACGCTAACGGCGCATAACTGGTGCTAGACGGTTCAAGGCATCACTCTTGAGTCTCCCAACTGCTCGCATGGCGCACCTGTAGGCATCGCCCATGAACAGTTGAACCTTGACTCCAGAGGGAACCGGTATGACCGAACGTTATGGCGATAGCTGCCTGTGCAGCGTTGACCGTCTTGGGGCTGACGCCAATACCAAACGCAGGAGCTCGCCACTCCTGCGTCATTGCAGCTCAGTCGAAAGTCGATCCATCAGGCCAGGTAACCGCCATCGACGGTCAGGCTCGCACCGGTGACAAATGAAGCGTCATCGCTGGCCAGGTAGGCAGCCATGCCAGCGATTTCATCTGCCGTCCCCAAGCGCCCCAAGGGAACCAGGCCCACCACGTGTTCAAGATAGGGCGCGTCGGCCGGGTTCATATCGGTCGCGGTCGGCCCCGGCTGAATGTTGTTGACGGTGATGCCGCGCGGGGCAAAGTCCAGGGCCAGGCCGCGGACCATACCGATGAGCGCGGACTTGCTCATGGAATAGGCGCTGGAACCGGGAAAGCCGGTACGCTCCCCCGCCACGCTGCCGACCGTGATGATTCGGTCCCCACGGTTCATGACCTTGGAACACGCTTTGGCCGCAATGTAGGCCGCCCGCACATTGACCGCATACATCTGATCAAAGGCCTCAATGCTGAAGTCGTCGACCGAGCCGAGCCCCAGGATGCCGGCGTTGTTTACCAGGATGTTCAGCGCCCCAAAATGCGCCACCGTGGTCGTCACGGCGCGCTCGATGTCTTCGGCAATTCTACTGTCCGCCTTGATTGCCAATGCCTTGCCACCTTCGCCCTCGATGCTGGAGACAAGTGCCTCGGCGCTGGCCCGGGATGCCGAATAGGTGAAGGCAACCGCCGCGCCCTCCTTGGCCAGGCGACGGACCACTGCGGCGCCAATGCCGCGGGAGCCACCCGTGACCAGGGCGATCCTGGCGGTAAAACGTTGCGAGGTAATAATCATTTTCCAACCCTTCAATTGATGATTCACGACCGGCAGGAAAAATCGATCAAGACAGGCGCAGCGGCTTGCCTTGATCGATCCGCCGATCATTGGGTGTCTATGTCCACAGGCCAGGGCATCACTTCGCCGCGGCAGCTGTTTCAATCAAGCGAGCGACCGGCTCGGGATTTGAAACCATCACCACATGAGACGCGCCCTTGACCACTTTCACCGCCTTGGCCTCGGCACGCTGGGCCATGAACGCCATGGCCTGCGGCGGAATGTTCTTGTCCTTGTCGCCATAGATGAACCAGGACGCAATGTGCTTCCAGGCGGGCGGCCCGGCCTGCTCGTTCAAAGCCGCTTGCGTGACCGGTCGTTGAGTCGCGGCCATCAGGGCCGCTTCTCCGGCGGGAACATCCGCAGCGAACTGGTCGTGGAACTTGTCTTGCTGGATGTACAGATCCTTGCCGCCATCAGCCAACGGGACAGGCGCGGCTAGGGTTGGGCCCAGGGTGCTGCCCGGGAATTTGCCGGCAAGCCCAGCGACGGTTTCCCCCGCCTCGGGTGCGAACGCGCTGACGTAGACCAGTGCCTTGACGTTGGCGTGGTCATTGGCCGCTTCGCTGATCACGTTGCCCCCGTAGGAGTGACCAACCAGCACAACGGGAGACTTGATGCTGGTCAACAAGGCTGACACCGCCGCGCCATCGCTTTTCACGCTGCGCAGAGGGTTGGCCGCCGCCACCACCGTGTAGCCGTCTTTCTCGAGAATCCTGGCGACGCCATTCCAGCTTGATGCATCGGCAAAGGCGCCATGCACCAGGACCACGGTGGGTTTTTCAGTTTGCGCAAACGCGTTGGCACCGATGAACAGGCCGGCGCTGCACGCCAGTACGGCAATGACTTTTTTCATTGAAAACTCCTTGGGTTTGGGTGTTAGCGCAGATGATCGGCATCGATCACGGCTTGGGCGAACGCCTGCGGCGCTTCTTGCGGCAAGTTGTGGCCGACACCGCCATTGATCAGGCGATACTCGTATTTACCGGTGAAACGCTTGGCATAGGCTTCGGCGGGCGGATGAGGAGCACCATTGGCATCACCCTCCAACGTGATAGTCGGCACGCTGATCGACGGGAACGTTGCCAGTTTCTTTTCCAGCGCGTCGTATTTGGCCTCGCCCTTGACCAGGCCCAGGCGCCAGCGATAGTTGAAGATTGAAACGGCGACATGATCGGGGTTCTGCAAAGCGGCGGCGCTTCGGTCATACGTCGCATCATCGAAGTTCCACTTGGGTGACGCCAGCTTCCAGATCAGCTTGGCGAAGTCGTGGGTGTTTTTCTCGTAACCGAGGCGACCACGCTCTGTCGCAAAGTAGAACTGATACCACCACTGCAGTTCGGCGGCCGGAGGCAGCGGCGTCTTGCCGGCCTCCTGGCTGCCGATCAGGTAGCCACTCACCGCCACCAGCGCCTTCACCCGCTCCGGCCAAAGGGCCGCGACAATGTCGGCGGTGCGTGCGCCCCAGTCATAACCGCCCAGCACGGCCTGCTTGATCTTCAGCGCGTCCATGAAATCAATCAGATCGCTTGCCAGTGCAGAAGGTTGGCCGTTGCGCAGGGTCTTGGCCGACAGGAAGCGCGTATCGCCATAACCGCGGGCATACGGAATCAGCACGCGATAGCCCTTCTCTGCCAACGCTGGCGCCACATCTGCGTAACTGTGAATGTCATAGGGCCAACCGTGCAGCAGGATGACCACCGGCCCATCGGCGGGACCGACCTCGGCATAGGAAACGTCCAGCAGGCCGGCCTTGACGTGCTTGAGCGGGCCGAACGACGTGTGACTACCCGGCGTAATGGCGCCGATGGTGCTGGCAGGTACATCAGCAGCACTTGCCTGGGACGCGGCAAAACCCAAGGCACCCAGCTGGATCAAAGCGAATGCCAGGATGGATGGCGCGAGCAAGCGCCGATGCCGCGGTGCGGACGAATGATTCAACAAAGACATGTTCATGTGGAACTCCTTGCGAACGGTGGGTGAGCCAGTGAGACGGGCTTGAGCTGTCTCGATGGGGCTCATTTGACGTTCGCCAGGTATCGCGCATGTGTCAGTAACGGCTTTGAGTGAAACAGTTCGTATCGACAGCGGAGCCGGATACACAAAGATACTTTTTCACTGCACCGCAGCGCGATGAACCAGGACATGAACCTGTGCTGCAGGGTGGCTGGCTTGCAGACGCCGTCCGTCGACTGGCGGGCGATCTTTCGTTGTGGACATTGGGCGCCATAATAACTTTGTCCTCCTCTTTCATCCTGGTTGCCACGATCGTAGAGATCAAACCCTCCGATTACCTTCCGCTAGGTATATTCACGGCAACGGCCGTCATGATGATTGTCGGGATAGGTGCAATTAACTTTTTTGTCAGACGCAGCACACCTACCCCGCTGACAACCTGCACGGGCAACCCTGTTCTGCTTGCCAGCGTCTATGGGATTTGCACAGCCCTGCTGGTTTTTGTCGTGTTGAGGCAACTCCAACTTATATAACTGCGTCCTTTCTGCGCAGCCCTTTGCTTTATGATGTTCGCCATTTCATGACTGACTGATGGAACCCCCCATGACTTTCGATTTCGATACGGTATTGGAACGCCACGGCACCGGCAGTACCAAATGGAGCCGCTACCCGGCCGATGTGTTGCCGATGTGGGTCGCCGATATGGACTTCCCCGCCCCGCCCGTGATCATCGACGCGCTGCACAAGCGCCTGGAACATCCGATGCTGGGCTACAGCGTGGCCCAGGACGATCTGCGTGCGGCCGTCGTGGCCGACCTGTGGAGCAAGTACGCCTGGCGCGTCGAGCCCCAGCAGATTGTGTTCCTGCCGGGTGTCGAACCGGGCTTCAACATGGCGCTGCATGCCTTGGTAGAACCCCAGCAGAATGTCGTGGTGCAGGTGCCCAACTACCCGCCGCTGCGCAACGCCCCGGGTCACTGGCAGTTGAACAAAGTGGAATTGCCATTCAACTCGGTCAACGGCGAATTCCATACACCGTTGGCTGCATTGCGCGAAGCATTGCAGGGCGGTGGCGCGCTGTTGCTGAGCAATCCTCACAACCCGTTGGGCAAGGTGTTTGACCGCCAGGAACTCAAGGCCGTGGCAGACATTTGCCTGGAGCAGGACGCCTGGATCATCTCCGACGAAATCCATGCCGAGCTGTGCTTCGACGGCCGAGTGCACATTCCGACCGCCTCCCTCAGCCCGGAAATTGCCGAGCGCACCATCACCCTGATGTCCGCCAGCAAGGCCTTCAACATCGCCGGTTTGAAAACCTCGTTCGCCATTATCCAGAACGCCAAGGTGCGCGAACGGGTCAACAGCGCCCGGGCCGGCATGGTCGACAGCGTCAATGCCCTGGGCCTTGAAGCGACCCGTGCGGCCTATAGCGAAGCCGGTCCGTGGCTAGAGGCCTTGAAGGCGTACCTGCAAGCCAACCGCGATTACCTGGCCGAAGCGGTGAACACCCGCCTGCCAGGCATCACCATGACCGTGCCCCAGGGCACTTACCTGGCCTGGCTGGATTGCTCCGGGTTGGGGCTGGATGACCCACAGGGCTTCTTTCTGAAAGAAGCCAAGGTGGGGCTGAGTGCCGGCCTGGATTTTGGCGACGATGCCGGTCAGTTCGTGCGCTTGAACTTCGGCTGCCCGCGGGCGCTGCTGGAGGAAGGGATTGCGCGAATGGAGCGCAGCCTCAAGGCCAGGGTCTAATTCACCCCTGCTCCCGCGGCGCCTGTAGGAGCTGGCGAAGCCTGCGATCTTTTGATCTTGATCTTGATCTTTCGCTCTGGACTCAATGGACAGTGCAAAGATCGCAGCCTCGTTGCACTCGTCAGCTCCTACACGGCTCCTACACGGCTCCTGCAGAATCGAGTGGGTTCGGGCTTTATTCATGCATATCCGGCGCATGGACAAAGCACAGCTTGTTACCCTCCGGATCGCGGCAATACGCCCCGAAATAACCTTCGCAATACTGCGGCCTCGGGCCGGGTGGGCCTTCGTCGAAGCCGCCCATGGCAATCGCCTGCTCCCAGGCAGCACGCACGGTTTGCGGGGAGTCAGCGGCGAAGCTCACCTGCATGCCATTGCCCCAGGTGGCGGGCAGGCCGTTGAAAGGCAACTGGACGAAAACCTGTGGCCAATGCTTGCCGGGCCGTTGCCAACCCTCCCCCGGCGGCCCCGAGTCGTGTTCACCCTCGATACGCTCCAGCCCCAGGCAGCCGAGAACTGCGTCATAAAAAGCGACCATTTTCGGCAGGTCGCGCGCACCGATCTGTATGTGGCTGAACATTGTCCTGCTCCTTATCGAAACCCGTATTTTCATTGAAAAACACAGCTTCATCCAATGCTCGTCGCAACGCTCTATTCACCGACGAAACGCCCGTCATCACGCTCATCGACTGGCAAGAAAATCCGACCGAACTCTGCCCGAAACCCCACAGTCCACCCTCCATCGCAACCACATCAAGCCTGGAGAACGACAATGGTCGAATACCCTTTCCCACCCTTCCCGAAGCAAAGCCAGCCGGTGCCCGGCAGCCAACGGAAAATGGATCCCTACCCGGACTGCGGCGAACAGAGCTACACCGGCTCCGGACGACTGGCGAACAAAATCGCCCTGATCACCGGCGCCGACAGCGGTATCGGTCGCGCCGTCGCCATTGCCTTTGCCCGTGAAGGCGCTGACGTGGCGATTGCCTATCTGGACGAGCATGAAGACGCCAAGGAAACCGCCCGCTGGGTCGAGCAGGCCGGACGCCAATGCCTGTTGCTGCCCGGGGACCTGGCAAACAAGGACCAGTGCCGCAAAATCGTCGATGAAACCGTCGCCCGCTTCGGGCATATCGACGTTCTGGTCAACAATGCCGCGTTCCAGATGACCCATGAAAGTCTTGAGCAGATACCTGACGAGGAATGGGTGCGAACGTTCGATATCAACATCACGGCGATGTTCAGGATCTGCCAGGCCGCCGTGCCGCACATGAAGCCGGGAGGCTCGATCATCAACACCAGCTCGGTCAACTCCGACATGCCAAAGCCGACGCTGCTGGCGTATGCCACCACCAAGGGCGCCATCGCCAACTTCACCGGCGGCCTGGCGCAGATGCTCGGCCCCAAGGGCATCCGGGTGAACAGCGTGGCACCAGGACCGATCTGGACGCCGCTGATCGTGGCCACCATGCCCGAGGAAGAGGTACGGAATTTCGGCTCCCAGACCCCGCTTGGCCGCCCCGGCCAACCAGTCGAAGTGGCGCCGATCTATGTGCTGCTGGCCTCGGACGAAGCCAGCTACATCTCCGGGACTCGCTATGGGATCACCGGAGGTAAGCCGATACTGTAGAAGCTGCGTAGAAGCTGCGTAGGAGCTGTCGAGTGCAACGAGGCTGCGATCTTTACAAAGACACTTGAGTCTCAAGCGAAAGATCAAAAGATCAAAAGATCAAAAGATCGCAGGCTTCGCCAGCTCCTACACACCCAACGGGAGCAAGCTCCCTGGCCGAAAAAAGTGCCCGCCGAACAGCACTCAGGACCGCTCCTTGGCAATCACCGAAATCTTCCCATTGCGCTCGATGATCGCAAACTTGATCTGCTCCAGGGTCTCGATACCCTGGCTCGAGCGCGCCGCTTCCATGATGTCTGCCTCTATCAACCGGGCATGACGCAGCCGGCCCTGGAGGATTCGCCCGTCCTCGACGATGATGGTCGGGCCTCCGTCGATCAGTTGTGACACCCATTGGGAACGTTGCTTGAGCAACGACAAACCCACATCGATGGCGATCAGCGTCACGATCACCATCAACGCGTTGGTGAGCGAAAAATCATCCCCCAGCAACGCCTGCTGCGTCGCCTCGCCGATGATCATCAACAACACGAAGTCGAAGGTGGTGATCTCGGCCAGCGAGCGCCGTCCGGCGATCTTGAACAACACCAGCAATGCCAGGTAAATCGCAGTGGCCCGCAGTACCGAATCCATAGATCACCTAAGGGAAAATGAACTGATTGAAACTGACCGCGGCACCGCCGGAGGTTGCGATGCGGCTGTGATAGCTTCCGAGCCCTTCGCCGAGCAATGACAGATGCAGGCTGGCCTGCCCCCGTTCATCGGCCTGGACCCAGAGGGTCATGCCCCGCCCCGCGCCTGCCGAACGTATCGGCGCCGGTTGTAACGCTTGCACCTCGAAACCTTCCAGCCAGTCGCCGCCCAACTCGACTTCCAGCACCGCGTTGGGTTGACCCTTGAGCCGGATGACCATGGTGTTGGTGGAGCCATTGCGGTGGAAGGCCTCATATTTGACGCCAAGGCTGCCGTCGTTGCTTTGCAGCTCCCGGCTACTCAAAGGCCCACGGGAAAACAGCCCCAGCAGGGTCAGGATTACCAGCAGCACCAACACATACCAGCCCACCCGTTCAAAACGCCAGACCTTGTGCTGGAAGGCCATGTCTTCACGCACCGGGAACTGGCGGCTGCGGTGGTCGTCCTCCTGCTCGTATTGATCGGTCATGATCTATCTCTATCGACGCTCACCGGCCACAGCACGTCGGTGAAAGGCCGGCAATTGCTGCAACGCGTATTGCGCCGCCCAGATTTGCACCTGGCCGCGACTGCCAAAAAAACGCTCGCAGCGACTGAACAGCGCCCGCTGGCCGTTCAGATCGAACGCCCAGGCAAAACACACGGTTCCGGCGGGTATACCGTCCCTGTCGTCTGGCCCGAGCAGGCCGGTGGTCGCCACTGCGACATTGGCATTGGCGTCGTGCAAGGCGCCAAGGGCCATCTCCTCAGCGACTTCGCGACTGGTGAGATTGAAAGTATCGATGGTGCGTGGGCTGACACCGAGCAGGCGCTGCTTGGCTTCAGGGGAATACACCACATAACCGCTTTCGATCAGTGAACCGCTGCCCGGCACCTCGGCCAGCAGCGTGACAATCCGCCCGGCGGTGCAGGATTCCGCCGTGGTCAGGCGCAGGTCATGCTCGCGCAGATAATCAACCAGGGTTTGGGCAGCAGTCATGGCAAGGATCCTTCAGGGATGCTGATGGGTTGACTCTTGCCGTTGTGATTCATTCCCTTTATCGCTCGTCACCCTGCGCCACCAAATAAATGAACCCCCCGTGTTTGCTGTATCTCAAACCCGTACGGGCCTCATGCAGAGGCCGCCCCGCAGCCCGCTTTCGCGAGCAGGCTCGCACACGGGTTTATAGCCGTCTCAGGCGTCCGGAGTGATCACCGGCAACACCGTCTCCACCGCCAAACGAGCCAGTTCAGCATCCTGCTCAGCCTTGACCCCAGACACCCCGATGGCACCAATGCATTGGCCGTCATGACGAATGGTCACCCCACCTTCAAGCATGCCCTGCAGGTGCGGAGCGCTGAGAAACGCGTAGCGACCACCGTTGATCATGTCTTCGAAAACCTTGCTATCACGCCGCCCCATGGCGGCCGTGCGGGCTTTTTCGGTGGCGATATAGGCCGACAACGGCGAGGCATCGTCCAGGCGCAGCAGCCCCAGGGGATGACCACCGTCGTCCACCACGCAGACCGACACCGCCCATTGGCGCTGGTGAGCCAGTTCCTTGGCCGCCACCAGCAATTGCGCAACATCCTGCTCAGTGAGTACTGCTTTGGTCTTCATGAATCACTCCGTGTTGTGCAACAGCAAGCCCGCGAGACAAAACCCACGGGCCGAGGATCATTCGCCGTAGATGTCGAAATCAAAGTACTTCTGGCGAATCCGGTCGTAAGTGCCGTTGGCGCGAATGGTTGCCAGCGCCTGATTGAAGCGGCTGACCAACGCATCGTTCTTGCGTACCGCAATGCCGATACCCGTGCCGAAATATTGTTCGTCGGTGAAATTGGGCCCGACGAATTCGAAATCCTTGCCCTCGGGACGCTTGAGCAGGCTCTCGTCGATCACCACCGAACTGGCCATGGTCGCGTCCAGGCGCCCGCCCAGCAGGTCGAGGAATATTTCATTCTGCGAACCATAGCGCACTACTTCGGCGCCCGCCGGGGCAAAGTGATCGGTGACATAGCGATCGAAGTTGGTCGCCCGCTGCACCCCGATCCGTTTGCCTTTGAGCTGTGCCGGAATGTCGCTGATACCACTGTCTTTGCGAAACACCAGGCGCGCCGGGATTCGGTAGTAGCGATCGGTGAAGTCCACCGACTTCAATCGCTCGGGGGTGATGGACATGGAGGAAATCACCGCGTCGACCTTCTTTACCTTGAGCGCTGGAATCAAGCCGTCGAACTCCTGTTCCTTCCAGACACAACGGACCTTCATCTCGGCGCAAAGTGCCTGGCCGATGTCGTAGTCGAAGCCGACGATGGCGTTGTCCGGGGTTTTCGAGGCAAAGGGCGGATAAGCCGCCTCGATACCGATGCGCAACGATGACTCGGCGGCCTGCAGGCTCGTACCCAAAGCCAGCAGCGAGACGAGACCCAGCTTCAAGGCGATGCGTTTAACGTTCATTCATTTGCTCCAGGTGCGATGTTATTGATTTCGGACGCTCCACAGAAGTCGTCCGTTATGGCAGCAGCAATGTGAACAAGCCCGGGCGGTGACTCTGGTGGTCGCCTGCCCGGTGACAGCACAACGGTGATCCGGCGAGCGGCCTCAGACTGCCGCGGTGACAATCAGCTCCAGCAAAATCTGCGGGTCGTCGAATGCCACCTGGGCCGTGGCCCGCGCCGGCGTCTGCGTGGCATCGACCCACTCGCTCCACAGCGCGTTCATCGCGGCGAAATCGCGGCCCATGTCTTTCATCCAGATCTGCACACTGAGCAGCCTGTGCTTGTCGCTGCCCGACGCGGCCAGCAGCTCATCGATCCGTTGCAGCACCTGACGGGTCTGGCCCAGGATGTCCTGACTGCAATCGGCGGCCACGACGCCGCTGAGCCAGGCCACGCCGTTGTGCACGACGCTGCGACTCAGGCGTGGGTTGCTTTCGATGCGTTGAATACTCATGAAGGTTCCTCGACGGAAAGACGCTCGCCGGCCAATTGGGCGAGCGTGATGGGTTTGAGCGGTGAACGGATGCGGTAATAGCCCACCTCGGCGGGTGACACATGGCGGCGTTCGGCGATGATTTCAGTGACGCTCAGACCGCATTGGCGTCCCTGGCACGGGCCCATGCCACAACGACCGAAGGCCTTGGTCTGGTTGGGGCCCAGGCAACCCAGGTCGACGTAGCGGCGAATGTCGCCAGCGCTGACCTCTTCGCAGCGGCACACCGTGACGTCATCGGCGGGGATGCGATTCTGAAGCCGGGGGCGATACAGAGTATCGAGCAGCGGCCGTGCGGCGCGGGCGCGGCGTAACAGCCGCTGCAGGGGACGCGCGTGCGCCGCACGGCCGGCGATGGCCAAGGCGGCCAGGCGCCCTTCCAACTGCGCGACCTGGGCCCCGCCGATGGCGCCACCGTCACCGGCGATAAAAATGCCCGGCACGCTGCTTTCGCCCCATTGATTGCGGCGCGCAATCCAGCACAGTTGCTGTTCGCTCCAGTCGTGCTCCAGGCGCAATGACCAACTGACCTGCGTGTTCGGCACCACGCCTTGATGCAACAGAATCAAATCGGCGCGAACACGTTGCGAGCGGCCTTGACTGTCGAAACTCAAGGCGCAGGCGCGATCCGTGCCGTCAACCTGCAGGTTGCAAGCACCGCGAAAATGCCGGACGCCGGCCCGCTTGAGTTCCATCAGCAGCCCCAGTCCCTTGAGCAGGTCACGCCAGCCGCGCAGCGCGCTGGGCACTTGCCGCCAGGCCTGCAGCAGATCGCTTCGGTGGCTGGTGTCCACCAGGGCCTCAATGGCGATCCCGGCGCGCAGGTACTGCACCGCCAGCAAGTAGAGCAATGGACCACACCCGGCCAACACCACTGGGGTGGCCGGCACCATGGCAGCGCTCTTGAGCAGGATCTGCCCAGCCCCGGCGGTCATGACGCCCGGCAGGGTCCAGCCGGGAATCGGCATCGGCCGTTCGAAGGCCCCCGTGGCAATCAACAAGTGGCGCCCTTGCAAGACTTCGGCACGCCCCTCGAACAGGTAGTGCACCTGACGCTGCGGCGTCACCTGCCAGATGGCTGCGTTGGGTAGATAGCGGGCGCCGCATTGCAGAAAGTCGGCGGCCAATATCGCCCCGGCCACGTAGTCGTCACCCAACACGGCGCGTCGGCACGCGTCAGCCTGGAGCACCTGGCGATAAATCTGCCCGCCCGGGCTGGCCTGCTCATCCAGCACGACGACCGACAGGCCATGGGCCCTGGCTTCGAGTGCAGCGCTCATTCCCGCCGGACCCGCGCCGATGATGATCAGGTCGATGACGGCATTACTCATCGCCGCTCTCCTGCCACGGTGCCAGGCATGCGGCTCCGCGCTGGCGTCGCACGCGCATGCCGGAACGCACCGGCACCAGGCAAGCCTGGGCATTGGCGTGTCCGTCCACTTCCACCAGGCATTCGAAGCACACGCCCATCATGCAATAAGGGGCGCCGGGGCGACCGTTGATCGCGCTTTCGCGGGTGTGGCGAATGCCACAGGCCAGTAGCGCCGCTGCCAGGGATACCTCGGCGGGCACCGTCAGCGATCGGCCTTCGAAGTCGATGTGCACGGTGTGATCTCCCGAGGCCAGCGGCCGAAACAGACTGTCAGCCGACATGGCGCACCTCTGCTTGCAGGTTGAAACGGTGCAGCCCGAATGGCTTCACCGCCGGATCATCGAATTCGCCGGCGATCCACGGCGCCAGGCGCAAGGCGTGGGCGGCAGCCAGCGTCACACCGCTGTGGCAGCTGACAATCGACAGTCCCGGACAACCCCGGGGCGTTTCGTAGATCGGAAAGCCATCGGCACTCATCACCCGCAACGCCCCCCAGGCCCGCACCAGTCGTACCTGGCCCAACCGCGGAAAACACTGAACCGCGCGCCGGGCAATGGCGGCCATGACCTGGCTGCCGGTGCCGTCATCCAAGCCCGCTGACTCGTGGGAATCACCCAGTTGCAGCGTGCCCTCGTCGGTCTGGCGCACGTAGGTAGTGGGGTACTGCAGAAATGGCTCGAGCCGCTCGGTGACCAGGATCTGTCCACGGTTCGGCTGCACCGGCACGTCCAACCCGACCCTGGCTCCCAGCGCCCGATTGCCCAGACCTGCGGCCAGCACGACCTGGCGGGCAGACCAGCGCTGCTCTCTTGCCCGCAGTTCGAAGCCCGTGGTCCCTGCGTCGATAGCCTCGACGTGATGGCCGTTGATGAGCTTGACCCCACGAGCCTGGCAGGCGGCGTAAAGCGAGCGCAACAACTTGAGCGGGTTGACGTGGCCGTCCATGGGCGAAAAACAGCCACCCACTACATCCGGCCCAATGCCGGGCAAGCGGGCGCGCAGTTGCGCGGCGTCCAGCAGTTCAAAGGGGTAGTCGCCCGCAAAGGCCTCACGCAGCCAACCCAGCCGATGGCTTTCCTCGGCCATTTCCGCGTCGCTCAGGCACAACTGGAAGCCACCCTGTTGGCGCAGATGGATGTCGATGCCGGTATCGGCTTGCAACGCCCCGGCGAATCGAGGCCAGAGCGCTACCGATTCCCTCGTCCACTGCGCATACGGGCTCATCCGGTAGCCCTTGCCCTGGACCCAAAGCAAACCAAAGTTGCCCCGGGCAGCGCGAATGGCGTCGTCGCCTTCGTCGAGCACACTCACCTGGCGCCCGAGCAAGGCCAGCCCATAAGCGATGGACATCCCCACCAGGCCACCCCCTACGACAATGACATCAGTTTTTTGCATGGTTTTCTTATCGCTGCTTTCGGCGTCGTTCATTCAATCAGGCGCCGGCCCATGGCTGGGTGAAGTGGTTTGGCTCGATCCTAGGGCGATGACAACGCCATGAAAAATGCTTTATTTTGGCAAGCTCATGTCTTTTTGTTATGGGTTGGATCTGCACGATGAATCTCCGTCAGTTGGAAGCCTTTCGCGCCGTGATCCTGGGCCAGACCGTGACCCGAGCCGCCGAAATGCTGCACATCTCGCAGCCGGCGGCGACCCGGCTGATCGCCAGCCTGGAAGAGGACATCGGCTTCAGCCTGTTCGACCGGGTCAAGGGGCGACTGCAACCCACAGCCGAGGCCATGACCCTATATCAGGAAGTGCAGCGTTCGTTGTTGGGCGTGGAGCGCATTGCGCGTACCGCCCAGGACATCCGCACGCTCAAGCGCGGTTCACTGCACATTGCCTGCGCACCGGCCATGGGCTTGTCATTCGTGCCCCGGGCGATTGCCGCGTTCATGGCCGAGCACGATCAAGTGCAGATATCGCTGGTGGTGCATTCGTCCCGGGAAGTTGTCGACCTGGTGGTGGGCCAGCGCTGCGACCTGGGCCTGATCGTGCTGCCCAACACGTACCCCAGCCCTCGCGCCGAAAAATTGCTGGCCACGCGCATGCTCTGCGCCCTGCCCTACGGCCATCGCTTGCAGGACCAGGCGACGATCCGCCCGGAAGACTTGCAGGGCGAACCGTTCATTTCCTACCCGCAGTCGATTGGCTCACGCCAGCACATCGATGCGATCTTCGCCGCCCATGGGGTAGACCGCGAACTGCGCCTGGAAACCCAACTCTCGCTGCCCATGTGCGCGTTCGTCGAACAGGGCCTGGGCGTGGCGCTGGTGGATGCCATCAGTGCCGTCGAGTACCGCGGCCAGGGCATCGTCTTCCGAGCCTTCGAACCGGCGATAGAAATGGACTTCAGCATGCTCCTGCCGATCCAGGGACCGGTTTCCAGGCTGCAAGCCAGCTTTCTGGAGCACATGCAACGATTTATCGAAGCACAGGTTCCAGCGGCCTATCGGTTCTGACCCGATCGCCAACCAACCCACCAATGGATCCACTGATAGGGCCAGCCATCCATTTATGCCGCAAAACCGTTGACAACTAAATTAGTTAAGAGAGTTAATGGATCCACAGACAAGAACAACATCCGCCTGGAGATCCCTCATGTACCCCAAAAATGCCTGGTACGTTGCCTGCACCCCCGATGAAATCGCCGACAAGCCCCTGGGGCGCCAGATATGCGGCGAAAAAGTGGTTTTTTACCGGGGGCATGAAGGCAAGGTCGCAGCGGTGGAAGACTTCTGCCCCCATCGCGGCGCCCCGCTCTCCTTGGGCTACGTCGAAAATGGCAACCTGGTGTGCGGCTATCACGGCTTGGTGATGGGCTGCGACGGCAAGACCGTCGAGATGCCGGGGCAACGGGTACGAGGCTTTCCCTGCAACAAGACCTTTGCGGTACAGGAGCGGCATGGGTTCATCTGGGTCTGGCCCGGTGACCAGGCGCAGGCCGACCCGGCGCTGATCCATCATCTGGAATGGGCCGAAAGCGATGAATGGGCCTACGGTGGCGGCCTGTTTCATATCCAGTGCGACTATCGCCTGATGATCGATAACCTGATGGACCTGACCCACGAAACCTACGTCCACGCTTCAAGCATCGGCCAGAAGGAAATCGACGAAGCGCCGCCGGTGACCACGGTCGACGGCGATGAAGTAGTCACCGCCCGGCACATGGAAAACATCATGGCCCCGCCATTCTGGCGCATGGCCTTGCGCGGCAACAACCTGGCCGACGACGTGCCGGTGGACCGCTGGCAGATCTGCCGTTTCACTCCGCCCAGCCATGTGCTGATCGAAGTCGGCGTGGCCCATGCCGGCAACGGCGGCTATCACGCCGCGCCGCAATTCAAGGCGTCGAGCATCGTGGTGGATTTCATCACACCGGAAACCGAGACGTCGATCTGGTACTTCTGGGGCATGGCCCGGCACTTTCAACCGCAGGATGAAGCCCTCACCGCGTCCATTCGTGAAGGCCAAGGCAAGATTTTCAGCGAGGACCTGGAAATGCTCGAACGCCAACAGCGCAACCTGCTGGACCATCCGCAGCGCAACCTGCTCAAGCTCAACATCGACGCGGGCGGCGTACAGTCCCGCCGGGTGCTGGAGCGCTGGATCGCACGGGAACGGGAAGCACAGGCCGGGTTGATCGCCAGCAGCCATCAAACGCAACGGGCGGAGCAACGGCCATGATCGAAGTCCAGGTCGCGGCGCGACACAACGAAGCCCTCGATATCTGCAGCTACGAATTGACGCGTGTCGATGGTGAGCCGCTGCCGGCCTTCACCGCCGGCGCCCATATCGATGTGCACTTGCCCGACGGGCTGATTCGCCAGTACTCGTTGTGCAACCATCCCGAGGAACGGCATCGCTACCTCATTGGCGTGCTCAAGGACCCGGCCTCCCGTGGTGGTTCGCGCAGCCTGCATGAGCTGATCCAGCCAGGCATGCGCTTGCACATCAGCGAACCGCGCAACCTGTTTTCTCTCGCCCCGCACGCCCGGCGCAGCCTGCTGTTTGCCGGCGGCATCGGCATTACGCCGATCCTGTGCATGGCCGAGCACCTGGCCCAGAGCGGTGCGGCGTTCGAGCTGCATTACTGTGCCCGCGCCCGCGACCGCGCGGCCTTTGTCGAGCGCCTGCGCCAGTCTCCTTATGCCGACCGGGTCTTCCTGCATTTCGATGAAGAACCTGACACCCTGCTGGACGCCGCCAGGGTGCTGACCGCGCCCGGTGACGACGTGCACCTCTACGTCTGCGGCCCCGGCGGTTTCATGCAGCACATTCTTGACACCGCCAAGCGCCAGGGCTGGCAGGAAGCCTGCCTGCACCGCGAATACTTCGCCGCCGCCCCCACCGACACCCGCGCCGATGGCAGTTTTTCGGTCAAGCTGGCCCGCAGCGGCCAAGTGTTCGATGTGCCGGCGGACCGCAGTGTGGTGCAGGTATTGGAGAGCCATGGCATCGAGATCCCGATCTCCTGCGAGCAAGGTGTCTGCGGCACCTGCCTGACCCGTGTGCTGGAAGGGGTACCAGAGCATCGGGACATGTTTCTGACCGAGGCTGAACAGGCCTGCAACGACCAGTTCACGCCATGTTGCTCCAGGTCCAAGACACCCGTCTTAGTACTGGATCTCTAACACCGGACATTGTGGGAGCGGGCTTGCTCGCTCCCACAAGGGGATTTGTGGTGGGCTCACAAATCCAGCAGTCATTCACAGTTGGGGCTGTTCACTCCGAACGCAGAATCACCGTCATCCGCTCGTCAGCCAGCGTCGAGCCGAACACTTCGGCGTAGCGCAGGGTGGCGTTGGCATGCTCGCGCATGATTGCCTCGGCGCGGCCGCTCTGGCGGTTGATCAGGGCGTCGAACACCGAATGGTGTTGCATATGGGCATAGTTGAAGCGGCGAAATTCGCCGGCCATGTTCTGGCGATCCACCGCCAGGGCGGTGACGGAGGCGAATGGCAGATGATCATTGCGGGCCAGGGCATCGGCAATCGCCGGGTTGTGGCTGCCTTCGACGATCACCTGGTGAAAGCGCATGTTGAGGTCGTGATAGACCTCCAGGTCATCCTCGGTCACATAGCCCTTGGCGAACAGTTCATCGCCCTGCACCAGGCATTGCTCGAGTATCGCGCGGGCCTCGTCAGACAAGCCATGCTCAGCCGTCTGCCGTGCCGCCAGGCCTTCCAGCACGCCACGCACCTCCACGGCCCCGGCGATCTGCTCGGCACTGACCGACCGCACCTGGAAACCTCGTCCGCCGAAGCGCACCAGTAACCCTTCCTGCTCCAGGGTGCGGAACGCCATGCGCACCGGCATGCGCGAAACGCCGAACAGCTCGGCCGTAGGTATTTCCATCAAGCGCTCGCCAGCGGCCAATTCGCCCGAGGCGATCATCTTGCGCAGCGCAACCAGCACCGTTTGGCCGGGCTTGCTCATCCAGGCGATTCCACAGAAAAGAAGCCGTCATAGTAGAAGGCTTGGCGCAGCGTGTCACGGCAAGCTGTGGCAGCCAGTCTGGCCGCCACAGCGGGTTGTTCAGCTCCCTGCCAACTCGCGCAGCTGCAACAAGGTTTGCTCGTCCAGGGTGATCCCATGCTCATTGGACTTGCTGCGCTCGCGATGGCGACGATCTCCCGGCAAGCGCCGCAACCCGACGCCATGCATCTGCCTGACCAACTCCTGGCTGCGCTCGGCGAAGTTTTGCCCGGCGGTCTTGCTCGGGTCGATCACGATCAACAACTGACCGGTCCACGGCGTCTTGGCGCCCGGATGGTTGTGCCAGTCGAACTCGAAGGAAAAATTGCCACCCGTCAGCGCAGCCGCCAGCAACTCGACCATCATCGACAGCGCTGAGCCCTTGTGCCCACCAAAGGGCAAGAGCGCTCCGCCTTCGAGAATCGCCTTGGGGTCGCGGGTCGGCTGGCCAAGGCTGTCCACCCCCATTCCCGGCGGCAACAACTCGCCCTTGCGTGCAGCGATCTGTACGTCGCCGTGGGCAATGGCGCTGGTGGCGAGGTCGAAGACAATCGGCTCACCGCCAGCCCGTGGCGCGGCGAAGGCAATGGGGTTGGTACCGAACAATGGCCGGTCTGCACCATGGGGCACCACGCACGTCATGCTGTTGACCACGCTCAACGCCACCAGGCCTTCATAGGCAAACGGCTCGACGTCCGGCCAGAGGGCGGCAAAGTGATGGGAGTTGCGAATAGCCAGGACGGCAATGCCGGCGCTACGGGCCTTCGCCACCAGCAGGGCGCGCGCTGCAGCCAGGGCGGGCTGGGCAAACCCGTTACCGGCGTCCACGGCGACGAACCCTGACGCGACGTCGTCGACCACCGGCACAGCCTTGCCGTTGACCCAACCGCTGTCGAGTGTCGAGACATAGCCGGGAATGCGAAACACCCCATGGCTGTGGGCACCGTCGCGCTCGGCCCCGGCGCAGTTTTCAGCCAGGCACCGAGCGACTTCGGCCGACGTGCCATGACGCAGGAAAATTTTCTCCAGCAAGCTCACCAGAGCATCGAAAGACAAAGTGCATGAAGCGGCATGATCGGATGGCGCAGACATCTGAAGCTCCAGAATGATTGTTGGAGGTAGCAACAGCGTAAAAGGACCCGCCGGGTGATTAAACACCGTTTCAGGCGCGCACTGTCAATCCTTGCCACGGCGCCTGCCCTGCCTGACAGGTCAGAAACCAGCGTGCGGTAACTATGTACCACCTTTGCTCAGCCATCGTTGCCTAGTCTGGCGGCTCCTCCACGTTCGCGCCGCTTTGAGGCGCCTTGATCGAGAAGCAACGATGCTCACTGAAACCACGCCGCTTTTATTTCCCGAGGTATTGCACGCCCATCGCCTGGACGAATTGACCGCCACCCACGACTTGACGCAGGCAGACCTCGACTGGTTGCAGCACATTGCCCTGCCCAACCACACCCAGCGCGCAGCGCAGACGCCGCCCATGTTCGTCGAAACCATTCTGCTGCAAGCCGATGAAAAACCGCCCATTGCACTGGCCGGTTGCTTTGCCCTCAGCGCCTCGTCAAACAGCCGCGAAACAAGCACCCACCCCGCATACCTCTACACGCCGACGGGTGGAATCAAAAAATTCAACAACCGGTCAGCCCTCGAAGAAGGGATTAACCAGATGCGCCAGGACACGGCGCAACGCGACGACCTGTTTCGTCTCTTGTCGCTTTCCCAGCGCAGTGAACTGAACAGCACCACCGACATCAGACAGACCCGGCAACTGATCGAAGAGGATGTTTTCAAGACCCAGCTCGAATCCATCGAGAACGCCCAGAACCTCAATGCCCTGGTCATGGTGAATGAGCTGATCAAACTGCCCTCGTTAAGATCGATGCTTGACCGGGTATTGAACGAGGCGCTACCGAACCTGGATCATCGACAGATCCGCGTGGCATTCAACAAGGGGACTGGCCAGGGAGATCCAAAGGCAATCCAGGTGACCGAAAGCATTGCACTGAGCGACGCCATCCTGGGCTACTTCCATCACCAGGGTTGGCCTGCCGGACATGACATCGATCTGACTCACCCGGGCACACCCGCATCGTCCTATACCCCGCAGCAATGGGAAAAAATCATAAAGGACATTGCCAGGAAACTGATTCCGACATTTATCGGTCGCATCGAAGCCTTCTGGGAGCGCATGACGACCCCCTTCTATATGTCTCGACGAAAATTGCTGTCCCAAGTCATCCACGATGGACTCTGGGCAAGCATCCTGGTCGAGCGGGAAAAAGGCCAACTGACGGACGCACAGAGTCGTGAGTTGCTCCGACTGTTCAGACCCTCCCGCCGAGACGAGACGCTGCTGTTCATCGAAACGATTCGCTTCTGGGAATATGAACCGCACTTCGTAGAACTTGCAGGTTCCTTGATGATCAGCGCCAAAGGAAACTATCTCTATACCCCCATTCATGGCCTTCAGAAGATAGACAACCATCAGGGTTTCAAGGCAGCACTGCTCGGCAACCCCGCAAGCACCGCGCAAAAGGAGGCTCTCTATAGCCTCCTGAGCCTGGAAGAGCGCAACCGTTTCCTACGCTTTGACGAACCACAGATCTCGGGCAAGCCGCTGGATTTACCGGTGTCCGAATCCCTGGCGAGTGCAATCATCGAAAAACAGAAGAATAACCTCCATTACGCACTGGAAATGTCTCGCCAGGGCGATGTCGACATCCATCCGCTCATCGACAAGGCGTTGGATATACGCGCCCTCATTAACAAAAGGCTGCTGAGCCCGCCAACCGCAGGACATTGGGGGACTCATCCTGCCTTTCATGGCGGCCTGCGCCCGTCCAATTTCATGGCCGATCAACTGCAAAGAAAGGTCAAGAGCTATACCGATGTCGAAGCGGCTTTTGATGGCCTCTTTACCCGGTTGCCGACATCCCACAGCACTTCACTGCACAATGGGCTCTGGCAATTGCTGCCTGAGCTGACCAATGTCTTTTCCGTGGGGATACGCGCCGAGGCCGAACTCCGCGAGCTTGGCGCGAGCCTGCCGTCGACGGCCAATGACCTGATCAGAACCGTTTTTGCCTACGATTCAGAGCACCCTGACCGTTCACAACGTCTCGGGGTCAGGGGGTTCCGGCCGGATGTCTATTCGCTGACACTGACCTGCAGCGAAGAGCGTCGCACGACTCATCTGCCCCTTGCCAACTGCTTTCTATTAACCGAGCGTGGAGGGCTCGATACGCCCTATTCGGGCATGGCAATCCTCTGGACGCCCGCCGATGGCTTGCAGGCTTTTGCGTCCGTGGAAGTGGCCACCCAGCAATTGAATCGACACCTGCTCGATTCGCGAAAACGCTTTGGTTTGCTCGCCAACCTCACGCCGGCCCAGCGCAAGCCTCATGGGCACTATCAACTCAAGGCATATGAACTGATCGAAGACAACGTGCTGGTGAATCGGATGAGTTCATTCATCAGGCACTTTGAGGCCGAGCATGCTTATCTGAGCACGTTAAAAGCCGGGAATTGGCAACTGACCGGCAAAGCATTATTAAAAAGCCTTCAGGCATTGTTGAACAAAGGCGCTCCCACCAACCTCAAGCGCGCCACCCACATTGCCCGGACCCATAAATGGCAACAGAAACTTCCCGCCTGGCTCGGCACAGCTGCGCTTGACGATCAGCGCCTGCACATTGAATTGCTTGAGCAATATAAAAACAGCGTGGCCGATGGCAAGGACTATCTGGACGGTATAGAGCCACTGTCCACCTATGCGCGCAATAAACTCAAGGCACTGCTGAACGCACGCTTCGCTGCCACGAACCTGGACCCCGACACCATCCAGATCACGCCGAACCTCGCCATAGTGGGACCGGCCAGTTCACTGACCGACTTTGCGCTAAATCACATCGAAGTGACCCGCAACGGATTCAAGGTATCTTCCACGTCCACGCAGAAACTGCCGGACGGCCTTAACGAGACCGCTGTCAGGCAGATGCTGTCTTCATTGGATATCTCGACCGTCTATAAAAAACATGTTGTGCAAACGCTGTCCGGTAGCACCGCGCATGCCCAACAAAGAAAAACCGCCTTTGGCCAACAAATGCCCTGGCAACTGCTGCAATACGCCCACGCACGCTATCTGCAGCAATACCTTTCCCCCCTGGCCTTTGACTTGATCCGTCAAGTGGTGGACATGCCCGACGCCGTCGCTCGCAAAGCGGTCGACGGTGCCGACGCGTGTATTCGTCCCCTGGAGTTGATCAAGACCGGCGGCGCAACACCGGTCAAAGCGCTGGGGCTTTACCTGATCGGTTCGAGCGTCGATGCAACAAGCCCTCAAGTCCTGTATTCGCCCTACCATGAAGGGCTTCACTTCACCGAGTTCAAGGATGAAGAAAGCGTCGTTGCCGCATTCAATACGCCAGGAAAGCTTCAGGACCTGCTGATTCGCCGGCTTCCCGAGAACCAGCAGGCCACGTTCAGAAACCTGTTCGCCGCAACGCTCGGACAGCGGTCGGAAATCACCCTGGCCTCGAACCCGATCCAGGCCAACCTGTTCGACACATTGTTCGACGACAATGCGGCGTTGCTAGCCGACATGCTGACCACACAAACAAAGGAAAACCGTCAGGTTGACTGGGGAACGGTCCTGCGCCTGTTCAGCTCCGGCGTCAAGTTGGTCGAGAAGCAGTTGGCGGGCAAACTGACCTTTATCGAAACGCTTTGGGAAAGCTACCAGGACTTCAAGGCCTCATCTGAAGCCCTGCAGCAGCACGACTGGAAAACAGGCCTGTACGACTTTATCGCCGGTGCCGCAGAAATGGTGTCGTTGGGCCTGATGAATCGTGAAGATACATTCGGTCTTCTCGACCCCATCGAGCCCCCCTCGCAACCTGCCACGTTGGCAAATCGCTGGAAGGACATCGCGTCCACCGCCCAGATCCGTACCGACCTGAACGTCTTCGAGGCCAGGGGTGTCAGCCTGTCGGGCCTGCAAAAAGACCTGATCGACGGAACCTATAAGGCACTGGAAACCGGCAAGCTCTATGTCCCTCTTGCCGGCAAAGTCTTCCAAGTGGCGCAAGCCGGCCAAACCTGGCGAATCGTGCATGAGCACGCAGAGGGACCATTATTGAAACAGTCGCCTGATGGTCGGACATGGGAACTTGATCCGCAACGCCAAACCATACGCTTTGGCAAAGCAGGTTCGAAAATGGCCATCACCTATAGCGACTTCAAGGCCAAGGGCTCACTGAATATCGAAGCGCGGGGCATGGCGCAGATACGCAGGAAATATCCGCACCGGGCAAACATGATTGTGCAAGCGCTTGAGACCGCACGGTTCTACTCGTTCAATACCCTTTGCAATCTTGATCAATTCAAACGCCAGGGACTGGTGGGTGCTCGATTGGATGGCATCCTTAAAACGTTTTTTGGTGTCAGCCACATTGATGCCCGCCTCATCAGCAAGATAGAAGCGGCAATCACACCCATATGCCAGACATTGGCAGACCCCACCTGGGAACTGCAAAATGCCGAGCGCATTGTGATCGGCAACCTCAAATACCTTGAAGACAGAGCGACCGCTTTCGTGCTCGAACCTGCGGCCAACGGCAGAATCTACCTCACGCAGTTTTTCTTCGATCCGGGCTTGGACTGGTATAGAACCGTCGTACCTGAATCCTTTAATGTCGACGCCCACGCCCAGGGTGCGACATTCATTCATGAAATCTCCCACCAGTTGTTCAATACCCTCGATATTGTCTACTTGGACGCGGCGCTGCCGTTCCTCGACTTGATTTCCACCGCGACTTATTTAGGCCGAGCGCAATATGACAAGCAAAAAAACCTGCAACTCAACGGGCTTTCATTGACCACACCAAAATCAAAACTGTTCACGCAGTTGGACAGTACGGATAACACCTACAAGAAGCTGGAGCTGTTGCCTGGATACAAGGAAACCACCCGGGAAATCCTGAAGATAACCGGCGCCAGGACCATGGATAATGCGCGCGATGATTTCCTCGATCCGATTTTGCCGGACAAGCGCATCGACGTCATACTTCGCAACGCCGACTCGATCACGCTCTTGATTTGTGAATTGGGACGCCAACTCGACCCCAGCCTGTCCCGGTAGATTGCCGGGCCGTGAACGGTTTGAGTGGTTGATCTTTTTTTCACGCAAGGTATGCGACGGTAGGCTATGACGAATCTTTGAGGAAAAAACAGGTTCATTGATGCGTAAACGCCATGACGGCTGTTCTCGGCAGCTCATGCCGGAGGTTAGAATGCGGCAAACCAGGAACAGTCAATGACCGAACATACCCTCTCGGAAGCCGAATACGACGCCATTACCGATGCCGCTGCCCATTGGTGCATGCGCTTGCATGCCGTCGACTGCACCGATGCAGAACGGCAGGCGTTCAAGCAGTGGCACGATGCCGATCCCCTGCATGCTTTCGAATATGAAGCGATGCTGGAGATCTGGTCTGTTGCCGATCATCTGCCGCGCGTCGAGTCGGCGCCGGCCGCTCCAGTGCCCCGCCACCGGTCGCGCTGGAGCCGGATGGCGGTCGCCGCTGCGGTGGTCGTGGTGGGCATGCCCCTTGCCGCTTATACCGGCTGGAACCTGGGCTGGATTGCCAATTCCTACCAGCGCTTCGAAGCCGGCGCCAGCGTTCGCCATGTCACCCTGGGCGACGGTAGCCAGGTTGAACTCAACCTGGGCAGTGAGCTGGTATATGCCAACTACAAAAACGAACGCCGGGTGACGCTGAAAAAGGGCGAAGCGTTTTTTGACGTCAGCCATGACAAACAGCATCCGTTTGTGGTTCGGGCCGGCCAAGGCCAGGTGCGCGTGACCGGCACACGCTTCAACGTCTGGATGTACCAGGACCAGGTACGGGTGACGCTACTGGAAGGTTCGGTGCGGGTGACCAGCAACCAGGCACTCACCGGTGACGGCCTGCCGCTTTCCCCGGGCATGCAGGCCAGCTACAAGGCGGGCGACCACCAACCACAAGTTCGTGAGACAGACCCCAACGACAGTTCGCTGGCGTGGCGCAACGGCAAGCTGGTGCTGGATAACCTCGCCCTGAGCGATGCACTGCCGCTGATCAACCGCTACCTCGACCGGCCCGTCATGCTGGCCGACAACAGCACCGGTGGCTTGCGCATCGGTGGCGTCTACAACATCAGCGAAGTGCACAACCTGGTGCCTTCGCTGCCCAAAGTCCTGCCGGTCTACCTGACCCAGAACAAGGACGGTAACCCGGTCCTCAATTCCATCGGGCAACGGCCGGCCACTGACTGAAAACTTTGCTCCCACAGTTTGGATCGGCGCCAGCCTGCGATTTCCCGGCCACCAGAAATCCCCTGTGGGAGCAAAGCTTGCTCGCGATAGCGGTGGATCAGTCTACATCCAGTTTGAATGTGACCACACAACAGCGACTATTGCGTCGCCACCCTGCCCGTCTCGTCACGTTCGCGGATAATCAGCGCCTGATAGTGCGGATCGGCCTTGATCTGCTGTTCAGTGAATGGCAGCACACTCCACTGCTTCTGCGAAAAGGCCTGAGTCTGGTCCGTCGAATATGGCGACGCAGGGTCGCTGGAGAGGGAGAATGCCAACAATCCCTGGGCCTGCGGCCCTTTATCGTCAAACGTCACCACTTGCAGATAGCTGGTCCCGCTAACCACCTCCCGCTTGCCGTTCGCCCCCGGTACGCTCTGGATCGCATTGTAGATGCCCAGCTCCCCGGGGCCGCCGTGGATCGGGGTCTGTCGGCTGCCGCGGCTGGCCACTTGGATGTCTTGCCATTGAGTGTCCTTCGACAGCCCGGCGGCCTTTACCGTCTTCACCGAGGCCAGCATGGCTTCGCGCACGGCCTTAAGCACCGGCGATCGCTCGATCGCCAGGCCACGCGGGGTGTGTTGCGGGTCTTTGGGATCGAACGCGACGCGCCATGAATCAGGCACCGCCTGCAATCGGTCCATGATGTGCTGGAAATGCACGAACCCCAGGCCGCTGTTCAGGCCGGCCTTGCGATCCCAGGCCTTGAGGCTGGCACACGCCTGGCCCAATGTCGAAGCATCGGCCCCCAGGTCACCGGCGCAAACGCCGAGCAGGTCCGGCATTACCTGGTCAGCCAGGTAAACCTGATCGTCCATGACCATGCGCTGCAAATCCTTCACCTTCACCGGCCCGTCTTTAGCCAACTGGCCCATCCGCTCCAGCGCAAAACGCGCCCGCAGTCCCAGGGGCTGGCCTTGCTGGCTGATCACCGGGGAGTAACCGGACAGCGGCTGCGAAGGGTTGACCATCCAGGCCGAATCGTTGGAGTTCTGCACATAATCGCGGCGCAGCAGCTGCGGAAGCCTGTCGGCGGCATAGATGCCTTTTTGCACGGCCTTGGGATCGATACCCCAGGCACATTCGCTGCGAGTGCCATCCAGCACGATCAGTCGCAACCCGGCCCGGGGGTCGCTGCACCGGGCCAGTTTGTCGGCGTCGACGTTCGGCACCACCGACACGTTCATGTAGAGGCTTTGCCCCTGGTCGTCCACCGCCAGGGTATTGACCCAGGGAATGCCCTGGATCTGATGGACGGCGTCCTGCAGATCCTTGAGCGTGACCGCCCTGTTCATGGCGTACCACTGGGCCAGCACGCGATCGTTTTCCAGGTTCGCGTCCCGCAGGCTGTAGGCGAACCGGCTATCCCAGTCCAGCCGACCGGGCCATTGCACGATCGGGCCGAACTGCGAGCCATAGACCACTCGGGAAATCGTCTGCACCTGGCCGTCGGGTTGCTTGATGTCCACCGCGACCGTCTGCTGACTCATCGGCACAGACTTGCCGTCGAGCAGATAGCGGGTCGGGTCCTTCGGGTCGAGTTGCAGGCGGTACAGGGTGAAATGTTTTGAGCTGTCGACGGTGTGGGTCCAGGCCAAGTGCTGGCTGAAACCGATGTTGATCATCGGCAGGCCTGGCAGCGCCGCACCCATGACGTCCAGCTTGCCGGGAATGGTCAGGTGCATCTGGTAGAAACGCATGCCGCCCAGCCACGGAAAATGCGGGTTCGCCAGCAACATCCCACGGCCGTTGAACGAGCGCTCGCTGCCGATGGCCAGCGCATTGCTGCCACGCTCCAGGGCAAAACGCCGCTGCCGGGTTGCGGCGGCCGCGAAACCGCCGACCGGAGCCCCCGCGAGCGCGCTCGCCTGGGGTGGTTGCGCGCCGGCCAGGGCCTCGGCGAACTGGCCGACGCCGCCTTCCACCAATAGCCGGCGGGTCAACTTGACCAGGTCCAGCGCTGTGATCGGCCGCACCCACTGGCTGGCACATTGTTCGGGCAGGCCTTTGGCCTGGCGTTCGACCAGCGCACGGTTGTAACCCGCCACGTAGCCTTCGACCAGTTGCTGCACTTGAGGCGTCTGGACCTGCCAGAAACCGGAAACCGCTTGTGGTGTATTGAGCCAACTGAAGAACAGATCGCTGACGCGGTTCTCCCGCTGCTCGATCGTGACCTGCTCCGGCCCGAAATAGCGCGAGCGCTGGGCGTTGACCGTGACGATCTCATTGGCCAGCAGGCACAGGTTGTCCTGGGCATAGGCGTAGCCGATGCCATAACCCAGCCCACGTTCATCCTGCGCCCGGATATGCGGTACGCCAAAACGGGTGCGACGGATTTCGGCACTGGCCTGTTGCCCCTCGTCTTGCGCGTTGACCACGGGACTGAACCCGAGGGCGATCCCCAGAAAAGCGCCTGCGAGGCCAATCCTCGATAACTGCCCGGACATTCTCACGTTCACTCCTGATGAAAACTTCAGAAACCAGGACGGCTACCGGTGCGAAAGAAGACGAACACCCGGCCGGCCTGGGACATCACATGCCGCGTGCTGAACCGGAATGTGCCTACCTTGAAAACGAACCGGATGAAAAAAAATTAATGGTTGGCAGCCTTTTGAACCCGGGGGTTTGACGCAGCAAGGGCAATTTTTTCACATCATGGCCCTCATGATTGAGCGTCCTCGTTCGTCCTATTACAGGAGAGTATCCGTGACCTTTTCTGATCAGGCTGGTAAGGAGTTTTTGCATGCGTAACGCGCAACTGCCCATGGAGGGCAAGCCAAGGGCGACCGGCGTCTCGCTGAGCGCCCCCCACCGTGTATTCGACAGGCCGGCCGAGCGAGGCGGCAATGATCACATCAGGCGCTTGCTCAAGAGCTTCGGGCTCAGGACCAGCCTGATTCGACTCAAAGTCATCGACGCGCTGCTCAAGGCCGCCCGCGACAACCGCAGCCTGGGCGTGCGCGGGGTGCACAGCCAGTTGTTGGGACTGGACATTCCATTGTCCTTTCTCAGCGTGCGCGAGGTCTTGAAGCGCCTGTGCAGCGAGGGTGTCGTCACCCTCAACCCGGATAAAAGCTACTGCCTGCACCCCAGTGCGATGGCGGTGCTCCAGGCCGAGGATTGAAGCCGGTGCTCAGGGCTTGACCTTGCGCCGCATCACGCCGTTGATCACCACCACAATGACTGCCACGGCGATGGCGATGTATTGAAACAGCTGCTCGCTGATCATGCCCTTGCCCTGCATCCACGACAGCCCCAGCATGATTGCCAGGACGACGAGGACGATCAGAATCGAGTATTTCAAACGTTGCGAATGAGTCATTTGCCAGCTTCCTGAAGTGATTCGTTCTGCATCTCGCGCTGCCCAGGCACTGTTTCGCCGATGTCATTGCACGATGCAGGCAAAGCCATATGGTACAGGCGTGGCGCATTTTCGCGCGACTGTGGCTGTAGAAGATGGGTCATCTGCGTCCATCGGGCGTCAGATTTTTTACCAGCTGGCAGTGTAACTATCACCTGAAGGATGTTTCCTACACGTGAAGGACCGCTTCCACTACTCACTAAGGGAAAAGTCCTCTTACGACCATTGACGTCCCCCACGTACTCTCGAAAAAGAAGTGATTTTCTTCTTTCCGGAAGCCAACGTTGGGAACTCATGCAGAATCAGCCGCCCCTTTTTTCGTCCTTTCGCCTGGCAGGCTTCTGCCTGGCAATCGCCGTCTTTGAACTCCTTACCTATATGGCCAGCGACTTGGTCATGCCCGCCATGCTCATGGTGACCCGGGACCTGGATGCGTCCGCCGATCAAATCCCCTACGCATTCAACTTGTACCTGTTGGGCGGCATCCTGTTGCCGTGGCTGATCGGCCCGCTGTCGGATCGCCATGGACGGCGCCCGTTCATGCTGGTCGGGTGCGCCGGATTCGCGCTGGCTTGCGCGGCGATCACCCAGGTCACCAGCATGCAAGGCTTCAATGGGCTGCGCTTGATCCAGGGGATGGGGTTGGGCTTCGTGATTGCGGTCAGCTATCCGGCCATTCAAGAGGTTTTCTGCGAGTCCACTGCGGTGAAAGTCATGGCGTTATTGGGGAACCTCGCCCTTCTCTCGCCTCTATTGGGGCCCTTGGCGGGCGGGCTGTTGCTGCAATGGCTGTCCTGGCGTGAGCTGTTCATGTTGCTGACCGGCCTCGGGGTGTTGAGCTGGCTGGCCTTGTGGTGGTTCATGCCGGGAAATAGCGACGCGGCTCGACTCCCCGATACCCCTCCGACTACCCAACCACTGGACATGCGTTCGCTGGGCCGGCGATACGGCGCGCTACTGGGCCATGTGGGGTTCATGTCGGCCAGTGTCGCGCTGGGGTTGATGAGCCTGCCGCTGATTTCCTGGATCGGCCTGTCTCCCCTGCTGTTGATCCAGGGCGAGGGCCTTTCTCCACTGCTCTACGGCATCTGGCAGATTCCGGTTTTCTCGGCGGTCATCCTCGGCAATCTGCTGCTCAACGCCCTGGTGGAACGGGTCGGCGTGCGTCGAGTGGTTGGCTACAGCCTGTTGCCCTTCTGTACGGGCCTGATCGCCTTGGTCGCTGCCAGTCAATATGCGCTCTCTCTTCTCGTACTGGTCAGTGCCCTGTCGCTGTACGCGGTCGGGCTCGGCATGGGCAATGCCGCGTTGTACCGACTGGCCCTGTTCGCCAGCGACGACAGCAAAGGGTTGGTCTCGGCCATGGTCGGGATGATTTCCATTGGGGTGATGAGCGCGGCGGGCTCACTGCTGGCGCTGCTGGGTGCCGGGGCGAGCCTGGAATCCTTCGCCTTGATGGTCGGCATCGCCGGGCTCAGCTGCCTCGTTGCGTTGCGCCTGTTTTCATCACAACCCGCCGCTCACGTCTGAATTTGCCTTCCCTGAGGACTCCCTGATGATTCACTTTCCCCATGCCGATGCGCTATGCGCGTTGCCCCAGCCGTATGGCTGCGATTCGGTGCCGCCGGAACTGT
Organism: Pseudomonas sp. PF05; assembly: GCF_056521845.1. Lineage (NCBI taxonomy): Bacteria > Pseudomonadati > Pseudomonadota > Gammaproteobacteria > Pseudomonadales > Pseudomonadaceae > Pseudomonas > Pseudomonas sp. PF05. The sequence goes on from NZ_JBWLPW010000002.1 coordinate 196,956, forward strand.
TCGATAAAGCCATGGCCGAAATCAGCCTGTTCCATTGTCAGCACACACCCGGCTATGAACATTGGCTCAACGCCAACGGGCTCTGCGCCAATGACCTGGAACATTTGACTGACTGGTCACGCCTGCCGCCCATTTACGCCAGCTATTTCAAGCAGAGGTTATTGCTTAGCCCCACCGCCGAAGACGCACTGGAGCTCACTTCCTCCGGCACCAGCGGCCAGAAAAGCCGCATGCGTTATGACGAGCGCAGCATCACGGCGGCCCAAGGCATGGTGGCGAGAATCTTCGAGCATTACGGCTGGTCTACGCCTGATTCGCCGTGTAACTACCTGCTCTTGAGCCATGAACCCGAAGCAGCCAATCGGCTCGGCACGGCGTATACCGATCAGTTCCTGTGTCGCTTCGCACCGGCCAATCGCGTCGCCTACGCCTTGCGCCGCACCGGTAAGGGCCATGAATTCGATGTCTTCGGCGTGATCAGCGCCCTGCAGGCCTTCGCCGAAGAGGGCCTGCCGGTACGGATCTTCGGTTTTCCAGCGCTGCTGTGGCATGTCCTCGAACGCATGCGTGAAACCGCTGTACAGGACCTGAAGCTTGCGCCCGGATCGCTGGTCTTCCTGGGAGGGGGGTGGAAGAAACAGGCCGCCCAGGAAATCCCCCGCCATCAGGTCTACCAACGCATCACCCGGCAACTGGGCATTGACGCCCATCGGTGCCGCGACGGCTACGGTGCGGTCGAGCACGCTGTGCCTTACATCGAGTGTGAACATCATCGATTCCACGTACCGGTCTATTCGAAAATTTTCGTGCGCCACCCCTCGCACTTCGGTGTCCAGCCGCTGGGCGAGCCAGGTTTGCTGTCGTTCGTCGCCCCCTACATCTCGTCCAGTCCGGCGCACGCCGTGGTGATGAGCGACCTGGCAACCCTGCATCCGGCCCATTGCGAATGTGGCCTGTCCACTCAATGGTTCGAACTGCACGGCCGGGCCGGCACCAGTGCCAGCCGAAGCTGCGCCATGGCCGCCGCCGAACTGATCAAGGAAAACTGATATGTACCTCATCAATGGCCAACTGAACGCCGAGCTGGCGCTAGATGCAGCACTTGAACGCCTGCAAGCGCAGTTGCCCGCCCTCCTGAACCACCCACCCCGCAGCGAAGAGGTGTTCGATTGCGCAGAAGCGTTCGTACAGATGCTGCGCACGTCCGACCCGGTCCCAATGCTCGACGAGGAACAGCGCCAGGCCCTGATGGCCTTCTGTGACCGCAAGCACCTGGGCCTCAAACTGGAACGCGAACTGGGTCTGACCCCACGCTCGTTACGGCGGATCGATTACTGCGACGGTCCCTTCGAAAGCTGGCAGCCCCTGGGCCTGGTGGTGCATGTGACGCCGGGCAATTCACCCTTGCTGGGATTCTGCGCGGCGTTGGAAGGCCTGTTGGCGGGTAATGTGAACTGGCTGCGACCCAGCACCCGTGATGGTGACTACACCGCACGGCTGCTCGCTGCGTTCCTGGCGTGCGACCCGAGTGGCCGGCTGCGCGATTACCTCGCGGTATTGCCCGTGCCCGCCGAGGAAACCGGGCGCCTCTTCGCACTGGCACAAGGCGTCAGCGCTTGGGGCGGCGAGACGGCCCTGACAGCGTTGCGTGAGCAGATTCCCAGTGGCTGCCGCTGGATCGATTGGGGCCATCGGATCAGCTTCGCCTACATCTCCTCTCTCGCTGCTAGCGCGCAGGCGCTCGATAGCCTGGTGGATGAGATCTGCCGCCTCGATCAGCAAGCGTGCTCCAGCCCGCAATGGCTGCTGGTGGACAGCGACGAGCCTGCCCGGATGCAGGCGTTAGGCGACGCCCTGGCGGCCGCTTTCGAGCGACGGGCCGGGCACTGGCCCGCACTGGAAACCACCACCGCCGAAGCGTGTGAAATCACCACCCGAACGGCGCTGGCCCGCCTGGATTACAGCTTCGCGGGAAAAACCGGTCAGGTCTGGTCGGGTAACGGCTGGCGCATCCTCTGGGAGCATCACCAAAAACTGCAACCCTCGCCGCTGTTTCGAACATTACTCTTGCGGCCAGTGCCTGAAGGAATGCTCGCTGAAACTTTGCTGCCATGGCGCAATGTGCTGCAGAGCTGCGCCCTCATCTGCGAACCGGAACGAGCACCCGCACTGGCACGCCGCCTGATAACCGCCGGCGTAACTCGCGTGACCTCCACCGCGCAGATCCAGCAAGGCTATGACGGTGAGCCTCACGATGGCGTTTATGCGTTGCAACGATTGAGTCGCCGGGTATCGGTCGGCCTCCAAGCGCAAGTCGCCAATCACCGCGTCACACTGGATGCTTCCCCGGCCGCGTTGTCGCTTTGCCCCTCGACGCCGATCCTGGACAAGACCGCGTTCATGGCGCTACCTCCGCCCCCCCAAGCACAATTGTTCTTCCGCTCCGGCGGCAGCAGCGGCGCACCGGTGCTATCGCCCTTCAGTCACCGGGATTTCCACCGCCACATGCGCGCCGCCGCCGACGGACTGCGCGCGGCGGGCCTGGACCCTGCGCAGGACCGGGTCATCAATCTTTTCTACGGTGGCAGCCTGTACGGCGGATTCCTCAGTTTCACGAAAATCCTCGAACAGATGAATGTCGTGCATTACCCCATGAGCGCACCACCAGACGACAGTTTCGACGAAATCGCCAAGCTGATTGTCGAGCACCGGATCAACACGGTGGTCGGCATGCCGAGTACCTTGCATCGCCTGTTCTCCAGCCAGCAGCCGACGCTGCAAGGCTACGGTGGCGTGCGCAAAGTCATGTTGGGCGGCGAACACCTGGGGCAGGAAAGCCGACAGCTATTGCAGCAATGTGGCGTCACCCGCATTTGCTCGGCCATCTACGGGACCGTGGACGCCGGGCCCCTCGGTCACGCCTGCATCGCCAGCGGCGACGGTGTGTTCCATCTCATGGACGATATCCAAACCTTGGAAATCGTCCGCCTGGAAGATGACGCGCCGGTAGGCCCCGGGGAAACCGGACGCCTGCTGTTCACCTCCCGCGAACGCCAGGCGCGCGCCCTCCAGCGTTATGACGTCGGCGACCTCGGACGTTGGCTATCCGGTCCATGCACGTGTGGCCTGGAGTCACCGAGATTCGAACTGGGCGAACGCCATGGCCGCCTGGTACGCATCGCCACGGAATTCATCAACACCAAGGAACTGGTTGAGCGGGCGCAAGCGGCGATTCAGATCGTACTCGACCATGAGAGCGGCGGTTGTGAACGCTTGCTGATTCGCGTCGATGGCAAGGCCGAAACGGTTCGACGCCAGGTGCTGGATCTTGCACCGCTGCGCACGTCCGTCGACGCCGCGCTGCTGGTCCTGCAAGTCCAACGCTGTCCGATAGAGCGCTTCGAGCGCAATAAACACAGCGGCAAAGTCCCGCTGGTGATCGACCGCCGAATAGCTGGCGAGTTGACCTCGCCCATTGCTCTTTGAGCCTTGAGAGAATCCTGATGAGTGCTTCATTACCTTACGAGCAATGGCTCAACCACATCCGTACGCATTCAGCGTTCTATAAGACTCAGTTAAGCCATTTGCCCTCCCGGGGATGCGAGTTCGAACGATTACCGGTTGTCGATGTAAATGAATACTGGAAAGGCAGCCATGACCTGGATAATTGGCAGGTACTGACCGACGAAGTCAGGGATGCACTGGTTCTCAAAACCGGCGGCACGACCAGCCAGGGCAAAATGTCCGTGTACACCCACGCGGAATGGCAACTGATGCTTGACTGCTTCGGCCGCAGCCTGTCAGCCCAACTGGTCGCAGGGGATCGAATCGCCAATCTGTTTTTTTCCGGAGACCTGTACGCAAGCTTCCTGTTTATTCATGGCGCCCTTTGCAGCATGGACTTACCCATCACCGAGTTCCCCTTCACCGGTTCGGTGGAGCTCCACGTGTTGACCGAGGCCATCGCCGCCCACCGCATCAACGTGCTGGTGGGCGTGCCTGCGCACCTGTTGGCCTTTGCCAGCCATGTCAATGAGCAAGAACGAACGCTGCCACAGATCACCACCGTCCTGTTTGGCGGCGAGAACCTGTTCGAAAGCCAGATGCCGACCTTGAAACGTGCGTTCCCCCACGCTCGCTTTGCGTCGATCGGATACGCCAGCGTGGATGCCGGCCTGGTCGGCGCCAGCACACCCGATTGCGGCTTGGGCGAGCATCGCGTTTTCGACGAACAGACACGGGTGGAGATCATCGACGACCTGAGCAGTGAGGTCATCGATGCCTGCGGTCAAACCGGAAACCTGGTGGTGACCAACCTCACCCGGACCCTGATGCCGATCGTGAGATACCCAGTGGGAGATCGGGCCAGCTGGTGCGAACCTGCCGGCACGCCACAGCGCAAGTTCGTCCTTCAAGGGCGCAGCGCACAGAGCCGTCGCGTACGGGTTGGCGTGCTGTCGCTGTTCCCGGAAGAAATCAACCAGATCGTCCGGCGCATGGGCGGCGATCTTCAATGGCAGCTGATTATCGAGCACGTCCAGGACAATGATCGCGTGCTGCTCAAGTGGTTACCCGATGTACCGGCGAACGCTGGCCAAACGCGCTCGCAAGCGTTGAAAGACGCCTTGATCGAGCAATATCCAGGCCTCGATCAAATCCGCGTGGACGTCCAGACCTGCAATGCACAGGATCTGGAACGCCATCCTCGTTCCGGCAAGCACCTGTCGATCATCGATCGTCGGGTCTACGGTACGCCGCCAACAAGGAGCATCCCATGAGCCACGTGGTCATCAGGCCGTTCAGCCCCACGGACAGCGCCAGCACCTGCGAACTGTTCCGCCGAGTGTATGGCGATCATTACGTCTCGCCAGACGTCTACATGCCGCAGATGATCCGTCAGCACCATCTTCAGGGCCGCTGGCATTCGTTAGTCGCCGTGATCGGCGAGCGCGTGGTCGGCCATGCCGCACTGTGTCGCCTGCAGCCCGCGAGCCACGACGCCGAGCTGGCGCTGGTGGCGGTGGACCCCGATTTGCAGGGCGGGCAGATTGCCACGCGGCTGGGGCGGCAACTCCTGGACCGTTGCCAGGCGCTCGGGCTCGCCAGGTTATCGATCAAACAGGTCACCAGTCATCGTTACAGCCAACGGCTGGCACAACGGCTCGGTTTTCATGACACCGGCTTGCTGCCCGATTTCGTACCTTCTCCGTTCGCCACCGACCAGGCCGAAACCATCGTGATTGGCTGTCAGGTCAGCGGCGGCAACGATCGACCGTTGCCGCATATCCAATGGCCTGCGCAATACCAGTGGCTGATGAGTCCCCTGGCGTCGCAATTGGGCACCACCCTGGACGAGACTCCGACGGGGCTACAACCGTTGCGAGTCAGCCATTTGCCGGGACGAATCGACATCGTCGCCGAGCGCATGGATGCCTGTCTCGTCGGGCAGTTGCGACACCTGCCAACCCATTGGCCGCTTTCGGTGCGACTGGGCCTCGGCCGGCATTTTTGCACTGACTACCGCCTGCTGATGGCCGCCGGGTTCTTCTTCACCGGAATAATGCCCAACGACAGCACGCACGGCTGGCAAGCGCTGTTTCACCGCATCGCACAGGTGCGCAGGCTCACGCTGCAGTCAGCGCCGATGCAACGGCTTCACGATGAATTGCAGGCTCACGCACAAACCTGGAAAAACACTCAGGCCAGCTCGGCCGCCTGACATCACGACCTGCACTCAAGCTCTTGGCAAGGACGCCGATAGAAATTGGTACGCCCATCCCAAATTGTTTCTGAAAGACGCCTTCGTGCAAGGACTCCACATGCCTTCATTGCGCACCATTCAAGCCCGCTACACGCTCTTTCTGATTGTGTTCATGCTGGTATTGTCCATCCTGACCGTGCTGGGCATCAGCTACCTGGTCGCGCCCAAATTGCGCCACACCGAGGAGCAAGTGGCGTTGAACCGCATTGCCGAGGTCGCCGAACAGATCCAGGGCGAACTGAACAAGGTACAGGCCCAGCAGCGCAGCATCACCCAGACCATCCCTCTGCTCGACAGCGATGCCATCGACAAGGTACTGCCCGGCCTGGTGGACCAGTACGGCGAGCTGAAAGTCTTCGGCGGCGGAATCTGGCCGTTGCCCAATCAGCGGGCCGAGGGACGCAACAAATTCAGCACGTTCTGGCACCGCGACGCGTCCGGCAAACTGATCGTCAATACGTTCTGGAACAGCGACGCAGCGCCGAATTATTACGAGCAACCCTGGCACAAGGGCGGCATGGCCACCCCGCCTGGCAAGTGCGCCTGGGCCGCAGCCTATAAAGACGACGCCAGCGCCGAACCGCGCACCAACTGCGCCATGGCCATCCAGAAAAACGGCGTGCCCTACGGCGTTTCCACCATCGATGTGACCCTGGGTTTCTTCAATGACCTGGTGGCGCGCAAGGAAGCCGACCTGAGCGCCGAGATGCTGATCGTCGAAGGCGACGGCAAGATCATCAGCAACAGCTCGCGGATCAGCGGGCCGATCGTGCTGAAAAACATCAGCGAACTGGCGGCTACCTCGCCATTCGCCGCCCAGGTCAAGGCGGGGCTGGCCAAGCGCGACCAGCCGCTGCAACGGGTCGAGTTCGACAACAAGGGCGAGGCCAGCACGTTCTTCATGCGCCCTATCGAGGGCTCGCCATGGTTCCTGGCGACCGCATTGCCAACCCACCTGATCACCGCTCAACGCGACGACGTACTGAGTACACTGAGCCTGCTGCAGATCCCGATGGTGATCCTGCTGGTGTTGATGCAGCTTTACGCGATCCGCCAGCTGACCAATCGCATGAAGGTCCTCAAAGGCAACATCGACGCCTTGTCCACCGGCGATGCCGACCTGACCCGACGCATCACCATCCGCGCCGAGGACGAACTGGGGGCGATCGGTCATTCGGTCAACCGCTTCATCGCTTACCTGCAAAGCATGATCGGCGAAGTCACCCAGGCCACGGGCGCCATGGCGTCGAGCCTGGACGATCTGCAGCGGACCTCGGCCCACACCAGCGAAATCCTGATGCGCCACGCCTCGGAAACCGACCAGACCGTGACCGCCATCACCCAGATGAGCTCCACGGCTGAAAGCGTCGCGCAAAACGCGGCCGAGACCGCGGCGTTCACCCAACGCGCCAATGAGCACGCCGATCGCTCCCGCGTGGTGGTCGGTGAAGCGTCCAACAGTGTGGTGGCGCTGATCGACGAGGTGGCCAGCGCCACCCGCAAGGTCGAGAGCATGCAACAGGACGCTCAGCGCATTACCGAGATCCTCGGCGTCATCGGTGCCATCGCCGGGCAGACCAACTTGCTGGCCCTCAACGCCGCCATTGAAGCCGCCCGAGCTGGCGAGCAAGGCCGTGGTTTTGCCGTGGTGGCCGACGAAGTACGCGCCCTCGCTGCCCGCACCCAGGCCAGCACGTCGGAAATCAACGAAATGCTGACCCGCCTGACCCAAGGCGTAAGCTCGTCGGTCGCGGCCATGGAAAACACCCAGGCCAGTTGCCAGTCAGCCGCCGATGCCACCTCCCGAGTCAACTCGGGCCTGGACGAAATGGCCGGTTCCGTCAGCCAGATCAACAGCCTGAGCACCCAGATCGCCACCGCCGCCGAGCAACAGAGCGCGGTGACCGAGGAAATCAATCGCAGCATGGTGCAAATCCGTCACATGGTGGAGGAGCTGGTAGAAGGCGGCCTGGCCAGCGAGGCCAACACCCGGCAACTGCTGGAAGCCAATACGCGGGTCAATGCGATCATGGGGCGGTTCAAGGTGCGCTGAAGCGCCCCCTTTCCCCTTGGCAGCTTGCTCGATGGGCCCGTAGGAGCGAGGGGCAAGGAGCTGTGTAGGAGCTGTGTAGGAGCTGTCGAGTGCAACGAGGCTGCGATCTTTCCAAAGACACTTGAATCTCAAGCGAAAGAGATCAAAAGATCAAAAGATCAAAAGATCGCAGGCTTCGCCAGCTCCTACAAAGCCGAGCGGAAGCATGTTCCCTCGCCGGGCGCTGCCCTTCCAACCTGACAATTCTGTAATCCCCGCCTCAGCCCCTCGTCAGCTCCCGCTCGCTACTCTGTTATCCTCCCTCCAAACCGTTCGACACGAGACTTCCCCATGGCCCATCCTCTGCACCTGCTCGCCTTGAGCGCCCTGTTCATGACCTCCCTGGCCCAGGCCGCCGAGCCAGTCACCATTGACGTGCACCGCGATGCCAATTGTGGCTGCTGCAAAAAATGGATCTCGCATCTGCAAGCAAACGGTTTCAAGGTCAACGACCATGTCGAGGCCGACATGAGTTCGGTCAAGCAGCGCCTGGGCGTGGCGCCGAACCTGCGTTCCTGCCACACCGCCGAGATCAACGGCAAATTCGTCGAAGGCCATGTCCCGGCCGATCAGGTGTTGGCGCTGAGCAAGCGCGATGACTTGCTCGGCGTGGCCGCACCGGGCATGCCCATGGGCTCGCCTGGCATGGAAATGGACGGCATGAGCGACGCCTATCAAGTGATTGGCCTGAAAAATGACGGCACGCAGACCGTAGTGGCGGATTACCCGGCCCACTGATGGGCGAAGCCTACATCGGCTTGTTCCTGGCGGCTTTCGGCGCGGCGACCTTGTTGCCGCTGCAATCGGAGGCACTGTTGGTCGGCTTGTTGCTCAGCGAGCGCCATCTGGTCTGGCTATTGCTGGCGGTTGCCACGCTCGGCAATGTCCTGGGTTCGCTGGTCAACTGGTGGCTGGGTACGCGCCTGGAGCACTTCAAGGATCGGCGCTGGTTTCCGGTCAGCCCGGCCCACCTGGACAAGGCGCGCGTGCATTACCAACGCTTCGGCCACTGGTCGCTATTGTTCAGCTGGCTGCCGATCATCGGTGATCCGTTGACCCTGGTAGCCGGGGTGATGGGCGAGCCGTGGCGGCGCTTCCTGCTGCTCGTGACCCTTGCCAAAGGCCTGCGTTATGGCGTTCTTGCCCTGGCGACACTGGGCTGGATGAACTGAACGTTCGGGCTGTTCGGTTGCCTGTGGTTAATGTCGCCATAATCGGGCCGCGCCAGGATCGGCGGCGGCCACAAGGAGATTGACCATGCCCCGCACCACCGCGCGCTGGTTGCCCAGCCTCTTTCTCACCGCCGCCCTGCCCCTGCTCGCCCAGGCCGCCAATCCACCTGAAGGCCCAGCCTACGGAGCGCAGTTGGAGGGCTTTGAATACCCCTACACCCTCAAGCACTTCGCCTTCCATTCCCAGGGCCAGTCGTTGCAGATGGGCTATATGGATGTGCCGGCCCAAGGCAAGGTCAATGGCCGCACGGTGGTGCTGATGCACGGCAAGAATTTCTGCGCTGCCACCTGGGGCGATTCGATCAAGGCCCTCAGCGACGCCGGATACCGGGTCATCGCAGCCGACCAGGTCGGCTTCTGCACATCGAGTAAACCCGAGTATTACCAGTACAGCTTTCAGCAACTGGCGAGCAACACCCAGGCCTTGCTCAAGGCCCTGGGCGTGCAAAAGGCCATCGTCCTCGGCCATTCCACCGGAGGCATGCTCGCCACCCGTTACGCCTTGCAGTTTCCCGACCAGGTCGAACGCCTGGCGATGGTCAACCCCATTGGCCTGGAGGACTGGAAAGCCTTGGGCGTGCCCTATCGCACCGTGGACCAATGGTACGCGAGAGAGCTGAAAGTCAACGCCGAGGGTATTCGCAACTACGAGCGCACGACCTATTACGGCGGCCGCTGGAAACCTGAGTTCGAGCGCTGGGTAGACATGCTCGCCGGCTTGAACAAGGGTCCGGGTCATACGCAAGTGGCGTGGAACTCGGCGCTGATCTACGACATGATCTTCACCCAACCGGTCTATTACGAGTTCAAGGACCTGACGGTACCCACCCTGCTGCTGATCGGCACCTCGGACACCACCGCCATCGGCAGCGACATCGCGCCGCCGGCGGTCAAGGCCAAGCTGGGTCACTACGAGGTATTGGGCAAGCAGGCCGCCGGGCTGATTCCCCGCTCGACCCTGGTGGAGTTCCCCAATCTGGGGCATGCCCCGCAGATGGAAGAGCCGGATCGGTTCCACAAGGCCCTGTTGGGCTGGCTGGATAAACCCATTCCCTGACGAGGTGTTCCATGGCAGTGCAAATAGCAGTCATAGACGATTGGCAAGATGTGGCACGTGGTGTGGTGGACTGGTCGGTGCTGGACAGCGTCGGCCAGGTGACGTTTGTCCATGACTATCCCGCCGACCGCGACAACCTCGCCGAGCGCTTGCAGCGCTTCGAAGTGATCTGCGTGATGCGTGAACGCACGTTGTTCGATGAAGGCCTGCTGCGTCGCCTGCCCAATCTCAAGCTGTTGCTCACCGGTGGTATGCGCAATGCCGCCCTGGACCTGAAGGCTGCCGCCGAACTGGGTATCCAGGTGTGCGGCACCGACAGCTACAAGCACGCCACGCCCGAACTGACCTGGGCGCTGATCATGGCCCTGACCCGCAACCTGGTGCAGGAAGCCAATGCCCTGCGCGCCGGCCTGTGGCAGCAAGGTTTGGGCGGTGACCTGCACGGCAAGACACTGGCCATCCTCGGCCTGGGCAGCATCGGTACGCGGGTGGCGCAGTTCGGCCAGGTGTTTGGCATGCGGGTCATCGCCTGGAGCCAGAACCTCAGCGCCGAGCGCGCCGCTGAAGTGGGCGTGACCTATGTGAGCAAGCAGGCATTGTTCGAGCAGGCCGACATTGTTTCGATCCACCTGGTGCTAGGCGAACGCACCCGCGGCCTGGTGGATGCCCAGGCCCTGGCCTGGATGAAACGCGAGGCGCTGCTGGTCAACACCTCCCGCGGGCCGATCGTCGATGAAACTGCCCTGATCGACGCACTCCAGCACAAGCGCCTGGCCGGCGCCGCCCTGGACGTGTTCGCCCAGGAGCCTCTACCGGCCGCCCATCCGTTCCGAACCCTGGATAACGTACTGGCCACACCCCATGTAGGCTACGTCAGCCGACAGAATTACCAGCGGTTCTATTCCCAGATGATCGAAGACCTGCTGGCCTGGGCGGCGGGCCGGCCGATTCGGTTGCTGACGCCAGGGGGCTGAACTTAGAGCATCAACACACCTCCACTTGTGGGAGCGAGCTCGCTCCCACAGGGGACCCTATGTTTCCGGGAGGCGTTATTAGCCATCAAAACGCCTCCACTCCACCCGCCCTCCAATGGTGCGCCACGCCATTGCATCGCGCACGCCGATGAAACAACGCCGTTCCCTTACACCCTTTTGGTTTCGGAGAACTGCACTTCGTCGGTGCGTATCCCCCTTTGTCGTGTAAGAGATTGCCGACAAAAACCGTGATTGTCGGACAATGCGACGAAGCGAGCCGCACCGCTCTACGTTCTGACCTAGACTGCTTAACCGGGGGGAAAACCGACCAGTCATCCAGACGAAAAAAAGTCGAAACTTTTCGCAACGGCGACGGGTCAGGTTAGAGGTAGGGCAACCGCGGCTGGTGCAGTCCTTGCACTAGTCATTGCAACAGCTCCTTCAGCTGATTCGCTTCGCCGCATGGGGTAGCCGTTCGCTTTCCTCGCGTAGCGCTTGTGCGCCTGGCCGCAGGATTTGGCCAATGAAACAACAGCTCTGGCGCTTGCCGGAAACAGATCGAGAAAATGGGAGATATTTATGATCAGTGCTGCCTTAGAACCACAACAAGTCCGTTCTCAACTACCGCCGGCGGCCGAATCGCCAACGGCACCGGTGCTGGCCACCGGCGGCAAGGCACTGCTCCCCGTCGTTCGACAAAATCCCAATCGCAAGAAAGTATTGTTCGTCACTTCGGAAATCGCCGACCTGGTAAAGACCGGCGGCCTGGGCGATGTCTCCTCCGCATTGCCCCGGGCCATGGCCGGGCTGCATGATGTCCGGGTGCTGATCCCCGGTTATCCGCAAGTGATGAACAGCGGCAATCCGATCCATATCATCGGCGAACTGGGCGGCCACGCCGCACTGCCGCCCTGCAAGATCGGGCGCATGGACATGGCCGACGGCCTGGTGATCTACGTGCTGATCTGCCCGGAACTCTTTGCCCGCGAAGGCTCCCCCTACGGAGCCAACAACGGTCGCGACTGGCCCGACAACCACATTCGCTTCGCCCGCCTGGGCCTGGCCGCGGCCGACATCGCCGCCAACCTCGCGCAGATCCACTGGTGCCCGGACCTGGTCCACGCCCACGACTGGCCCGCCGGGTTGGCGCCGGCCTACATGCACTGGCGCGGGCAACGCACCCCGACCCTGTTTACCATCCACAACCTGGCCTACCAGGGCGTCGTCAGCCTGGCGTCCTGCCCGGAACTGGGCATCCCCGAACACGCCCTGCAACAGGAAGGCATGGAGTTCTACGGCAAACTGTCGTTCCTCAAGGCCGGGATGGCTTACTCCAGCCATATCACCACCGTCAGTGCGACCTACGCCCAAGAGATCACCACCCCGGCGTTTGGTTGCGGGCTCGACGGTTTCCTTGCCGCCAAGACCCAACAAGGCTTGCTCAGCGGCATCCCCAACGGTATCGATGAAAGCTGGGACTCGGCCACCGACACCCACCTGTTCCGCCAGTTCGCCATGGGCGACTGGGAAGGCAAGGCGGTCAACGCATCCCATGTGCGTGAACTCTTTGGCCTCGACGACGCCACTGGCCCGCTGTTCGCCGTGGTTTCGCGCCTGGTCTACCAGAAAGGCCTGGACCTGACCGAAGCGGTCGCCGAGTTCATCGTCGAGTCCGGCGGCCAGATCGCCATCATCGGCCGTGGCGAACCGGAAGAAGAACAGGCCATGCGTGAACTGGCGCTGCGCTTCCCCGGACGCATCGGCGTGCGCATCGGCTTCAACGAAACCGATGCGCGGCGGATGTTCGCCGGCAGCGACTTCCTGCTGATGCCATCGCGCTACGAGCCCTGCGGCTTGAGCCAGATGTACGCCCAGCGCTTCGGCTCGCTGCCGGTGGCGCGCAATACCGGAGGGTTGGCGGACACCATCGAAGATGGCATCACCGGTTTTCTATTCGATGAATCCACCGTAGAAAGCTACAAACAGGCCTTGAGCCGGGCCTTCAAGGTCTTCGAATTCCCCGACCTGCTCAACGCCATGCGCTGCCGGGCCATGTCGGCACCGTTCAACTGGTGCCAGGCCGTGGAACCCTACGCCGAACTCTACGAACAGCTGGTGGCTAAGTCACTGGGAAAATCGGCCAGACAATGAGGTAACAATGACGTCAAGGACGCCTGCTACATGGACCCACGGGGCGGTCATGCTGGATGACGAGCACACCCGCTTCGCCCTCTGGGCCCCGGATGCATTTTTTGTCAGTGTCGAGCTCGACACTGGAGATTCGATACCGCTACTGCCCCAGGCCGACGGCTGGTTCATGATCCAGACCCGTTGCCCCGCCGGTACCCGCTACCGCTACAACATCGATGGCGAACTGGAGGTGCCGGACCCGGCCTCTCGCGCCCAGGCCGGCGACATCGACCGCCACAGCGTGGTGGTCGACCCGCATGCCTACCCATGGCGACACACCCAATGGTCCGGTCGCCCCTGGCACGAAGCGGTGATCTACGAATTGCATGTGGGCGCCCTGGGGGGGTTCGAAGGCGTCGAACAGCATCTGGCACACCTGGCCGGGCTGGGCATCACCGCCATCGAGCTGATGCCATTGGCGCAGTTCCCCGGTGATCGCAACTGGGGCTACGACGGCGTTCTGCCCTACGCACCCCAGGCCTCCTACGGGACGCCCGAACAGCTCAAGCATCTTATCGACACTGCCCACGGCCATGGGTTGTCCGTCATCCTGGACGTGGTCTACAACCACTTCGGCCCCGACGGCAACTACCTGCACCGCTATGCCAAGGGCTTCTTCCGCGAAGACAAGCACACCCCCTGGGGCGCGGCGATTGATTTCCGGCGCCGCGAAGTGCGGGACTTCTTCACCGATAATGCGCTCATGTGGCTGCTGGAATACCGTTTCGACGGCCTGCGCCTGGACGCGGTACACGCCATTGAAGACCCGGACTTTCTCCAGGAGCTGGCGGTCAGGGTGCGCGAGCAGGTGGACCCGATCCGCCATGTCTGGCTGACCGTGGAAAACGAACACAACCAGTCCCACCTGCTGGAGCACCGCTACGATGCCCAGTGGAACGACGATGGACACAATGCCCTGCACGTGCTGCTGACCGGTGAAACCGACGCCTACTACGCCGACTATGCCGAGCAGCCGACCGAACAACTGGCCCGTTGCCTGAGCCAGGGTTTCGTCTTCCAGGGTCATATCAATCGCCATGGCGAACCCCGGGGCGAACCCAGCGGTCACCTGCCGCCGAGCGCGTTCGTGCTGTTCCTGCAGAACCATGACCAGATCGGCAATCGCGCCTTGGGCGAACGCCTGCATCAGCTCGCCGCGCCCCAGGCCCTGCAGGCGGCAACAGTCCTGTTGCTGTTGTCACCCATGATCCCGCTATTGTTCATGGGCGATGAGGTGATGGCCGAACAACCGTTCCTGTTCTTTACCAGCCACCACGGCGAGTTGGCAGAACTGGTGCGCGAAGGCCGACGCAACGAGTTCAAGGCCTTCAGTGCCTTTGCCGACCCGCAGCAACGCGAGCGGATTCCCGACCCCAACGCCGCCAGCACCTTCGAGGCTTCACGTCCAAGCCTGGAGCCCCAAGGCCCGGAGCAACAGGCCAACGAAGCGCTGTATCGCCAATTGCTGAAAATACGCCGCGAAGAGATCGTCCCGCGCCTGCCCGGTGCCCAGGCCCTCGGTGCCGATGTGCTGGGCCATGGCGCCATCAGCGCACGCTGGCGGCTGGGCGACGGCAGTGTGTTGCGCATCGACTTCAACCTTAGCGATCAGCCCGTCGAACACAACGCACCGGAAGAGGCACGCATTCTTTTCGAACATCCGCAGCAGGTCGTGGGTCTGTTGCAGCAGGGCGTCCTTGCGCCCTACAGCGCGCTGGTCAGTCTGACGCAGGCGACAACCTTGCCCAATATCACTGGAGAGCGCCTATGAGCGATGCGCAACTGGAAATCCTCGCCAGCCGAGCGGGCCTGGCGGTGGATTGGATCGATGCCAATGGCCGGGCCCAGAAAGTCTCGCCGGCGGTCTTGCGTTCGGTCCTCACTGGCCTCGGCCATCCAGCCGGCAGCGCCCAGGAAATCGACGCCAGCCTGCTGCAGTTGCAGGAAGATCAACAGAACCATCAATTGCCACCGCTGATCACCGCCGACGTCGGGACCAGCCTGGACTTGAGCCGCTACTTCGAGGCCGGGACGCCCTGTGAAATCAAACTCGAAGATGGCGCGACACTGAACCTGAACCTCGATGCCAATGCCAAGCTGCCGGGGATGGTCCCGGTGGGTTACCAGCACGCCAGCATCCAGGGCCAGCATTTCACCCTGGCCGTCGCGCCCGCGCGTTGCTATAGCGTGGCCGATGCGGTAGACGACCCGACGCCACGAGCCTGGGGCCTGAGCGCGCAACTGTATGCCCTCAGGCGTCCCGGTGACGGTGGCTTCGGTGACACCCAGGCCTTGGAGGAACTGGCACGGGTGGCTGGCGAACGCGGTGCCGAGGCCATTGCCATCAGCCCGATGCACGCCATGTTCAGCAGCGACACCGGGCGTTATAGCCCCTACTCACCGTCGAGCCGACTGTTCTTCAACAGCCTTTACGCCGCCCCGGGCACCATCCTCGGCGAACGCGCGCTGCGCACCGCCATCGACGCCACTGGCTTGCCCAATCAACTGCGCACCCTGGAAGAGCAGCCGCTGATCGACTGGCCGGTCGCTGCCCAGGCCAAGCAGAAGATCCTGCGCGCCCTGTACGACGGTTTCAGCCAGGGTGAGCATCCGCTGCATGAAGACTTCAGCAGTTTCCGCCACACCAGCGGCGAAGCCCTGGAAAACCATTGCCGCTTCGAGGCCTTGCAGGCCGAACGCGCCGCCCGGGGTGAAAGTCTCGACTGGCGCCACTGGCCGGAAGAATGGCGCGATCCGCGCAGCGCTGCCCTGGCCCATTTTGCCGAGGAAAATGCCGATGAGATCGGCTACTACGCGTTTTGCCAATGGTTGATCGCCCGCTGCCTGGAGCGCGCCCAGAGCGCCGCCCGATCCAGCGGCATGGGCATCGGCCTGATTGCCGACCTGGCGGTGGGTGCCGATGGCGGTGGCAGCCAGGCCTGGAGCCGGCAGGACGAACTGCTCGCTTCGCTGACCGTGGGCGCGCCGCCGGACATTCTCAACCGCTCGGGGCAAGGCTGGGGGATCTCGGCGTTTTCCCCCGAAGGCCTGGTGCGCAACGGCTTTCGTGCCTTCATTGAAATGCTGCGGGCCAACTTCGCCCATGCCGGCGGCTTGCGCATCGATCATGTCATGGGCTTGCAACGGCTCTGGGTGATTCCCAACGACGCTCCACCCTGCGATGGCGCTTACCTGTATTACCCGGTAGACGACTTGCTGCGCCTGCTGGCGCTGGAATCCCATCGTCATCAAGCCATCGTGCTCGGCGAAGACCTCGGCACCGTGCCCGAAGGCCTGCGGGAAAAACTCAGCGCCCGGTCGATCCTGGGCATGCGTGTGCTGTTGTTCGAACAGGACAACACTCACTTCAAGCCGATTCTCGATTGGCCGGACAATGCCCTGGCCACCACCAGCACCCATGACTTGCCGACGCTCAATGGCTGGTGGCACGGTCACGACATCGACTGGAACGCCCGGCTGGACCTGATCGATTCCCACACCGAAATGGACTGGCGCAAACACCGCGAGCGCGAACGTGAAGGCCTGCGCCAGGTACTGAACCAGGACCCACAGAACTTTCGCGAGGAGCACCGCGAGACCGACCAGGTGCTCGATGCCAGCGTGCGCTTCCTCGGCCACACCCGTGCGCCGCTGGTGTTGTTGCCGCTCGAAGACGCCCTGGGCATCGAGGAGCAGGCCAACCTGCCAGGCACCGTCGACACCCACCCCAATTGGCGCCGTCGCCTTACCGGGCAAAGCCAGGCGTTGCTGGATCACCCGGACGCTGCCAGGCGTCTGGAAATACTCGCCTGTGCGAGACTTCAGGCGAACGAGCGTGACCGATGAAACAGACATTGATCCAACCCCTGCGGGCAACATTGCGCCTGCAGTTTCATAAAGGCTTCACCCTGGACGATGCCATCCCCCAGGTGCCGTACTTTGCCTCGCTGGGCATCAGCCACCTGTATGCCTCGCCGCTGCTCAAGGCCCGGGCCGGGTCCATGCACGGCTACGATGTCGTCGACCCCACCCTGGTCAACCCCGAACTGGGCGGCGAAGCCGCGCTCAAGCGTCTGGTCGCGACCTTGCGCGAGCATCGGATGGGCCTGATCCTCGACATCGTGTCCAACCACATGGCCGTCGGCGGCAATGACAATCCCTGGTGGCTGGACTTGCTGGAATGGGGACGCCTGAGCCCCTACGGTGAGTTCTTCGACATCCAGTGGCACTCCCCCGACCCACTGATGGAGGGGCAGTTATTGCTGCCGTTCCTGGGTAGCGACTACGGCGTGGCGTTGCAGGAAGGCACCTTGCAACTGCGCTTCGATGCCAGCCAAGGCAGCTTCTACGTCGAGCATTACGAACACCGCTTCCCGATTTGCCCGATGCTCTACGGCGAATTGCTCAAACCCACCGAAACCTTGCCGGCCGAGCAAACCGAATCGCTCAAGGCCCTGGCCGAGCGATTCACCACGCTCAATTACCAGACCGACGCCCACACCCTCGCTCGCCCGTTGCAAAAAGAGTTGCAGGACCTGGCGACACAAGCGGGCATCCTCGCCGCCATCGAAGACAACCTGGCCGGCTACGACTCTACCCAGCCCCAGGGCTTCGAGCGCCTGCATCAATTGCTCGAGCGCCAGAGCTACCGGCTCGCCAGCTGGCGCACCGCAGCGGACGACATCAACTGGCGGCGCTTTTTCGATGTCAATGAACTGGGCGGGCTGCGGGTCGAGCGTCCGGCGGTATTCGAGGCGACCCATGCCAAGATTTTCCAATTGATCGGCGAAGGACTGGTGGACGGCCTGCGGATCGATCACATCGACGGCCTTGCCGCTCCTCGCGGTTACTGCCGCAAATTGCGCAGGCGCGTCGATTCGCTGTCGCCGTCGCGGCACCTGCCGATTTTCATCGAGAAGATCCTTGGCGATGGCGAGACCTTGCGGCGCGACTGGAACATCGATGGCAGCACCGGTTACGAATTCATGAACCAGGTCTCGCTGCTCCAGCACGACCCGGCCGGCGCCGCCACCCTCGCCGAATTCTGGAGCCGGCACAGTGAGCGGCCCGCGCACTTCATCGAAGAAGCCCGCCTGGCCCGCCAGCAGATTCTCAATGGCTCCCTGGCCGGAGACTTCGAAAGCGTCGCCCAAGCCCTGCTGCAAGTGGCCCGGGACGATGTGATGACCCGCGACCTGACCCTGGGCGCGATCCGGCGGGCCTTGCAGGAGCTGATCGTGCATTTCCCGGTGTATCGCACCTACATCACGCCGCTGGGGCGCTCCGCCGAAGACGAGGTCTTTTTCAACCAGGCCCTGGAAGGTGCCCGGCAAACCCTCAGCGAAGCCGACTGGCCGGTGCTCGATTGCCTGGCCGGCTGGCTCGGTGGGATGCCCTGGCGGCAACGCCTGCGCGGCAACCATCGCAAACGCCTGCGCCATGCCTGCGTGCGTTTCCAGCAACTGACCTCGCCGACCGCCGCCAAAGCGGTGGAGGACACCGCGTTGTATCGCTCGGCCGTGCTGCTGTCGCGCAATGACGTGGGCTATAACACCGAGCGCTTCAGCGCCCCACCCCAGGCGTTCCACCACGCGTGCCTTGAGCGACTCGAACATTTTCCCGACAACCTGATCACCACCGCCACCCACGATCACAAACGTGGCGAAGACACTCGCGCCAGACTGGCGGTGCTCAGCGAGCGGGCTGACTGGTACACCGCCTGCGTGGAGCAATGGCGCATCCTCTCGCCGTCGTTGCACAGCGATCCGGCGGCGCCCTCGGTCGGTGATGAACTGATTCTGTACCAGGCCCTGCTCGGCAGCTGGCCCCTGGACCTCGACCTCCAGGACCACCAGGCCCTGGCTGCATATAACGAGCGCCTGTGGCAATGGCAACGCAAGGCTCTGCGTGAAGCTAAACTGCAAAGCAGCTGGGCCGCGGTCAACGACGCTTATGAGCAGGCCACCCAGATGTTCCTCGAACGGTTACTGCTGGGTGATGAAGGGTTGCCCTTGCGCAACGCCATTGCCGAGGCGGTCCAGGCCATCGCTCCGGCGGGCGCTCTCAACAGTCTGGCGCAAACCTTGCTGCGCATGACCGTACCCGGCGTACCGGACCTTTACCAAGGCAACGAGTTCTGGGATTTCAGCCTGGTGGACCCTGACAACCGCCGCCCAGTGGATTTCCAGGCACGCCGCGAGGCGATGGGCGCCGACAACAGCCCAGCCGCGCTGATCCGCGATTGGCGGGACGGCCGCGTCAAACAGGCATTGATCGCCAGGACGCTGGCCGTGCGCGCCGAGTATCCGCTGCTATGGCGCCAGGGTCGCTACCAGCCGCTGCAAGTGCTCGGCGAGCAGGCCCAACGGGTCCTGGCCTTCATGCGTGAAGACTCGCAACAACGGGCGATCATTGTTGTACCTGTCCATGCGGCGCCGTTGCTGGAAAACAGTGCCGTGCCGCTAGTGGCTGCGTCGGATTGGGGCGATACCCGTGTGTTGTTACCGTTCGCCGCCGAGGATGAAAAACTGAAGGGACTTTTTTCAAGCGCAACAGTCACACCCCAAGGGGAGCTGCTGATCAGCACCGCACTGGGGGATTTCCCGGTCAATGTCTTTATCCAACCTTGAGTTGAATCAGGAGCACTGCGATGAGTACCGACGATAAACGCATTCGCGAATTCGCCTATCAGATCTGGGAGTCCGAGGGTAAACCCGGCGGGCAGGAGAAACGCCATTGGGAGATGGCGCGCAAACTGGCCGAGGCCGAAGCACTGGCACCCAGCAAGCCGCCCAAGGCGGCGAGCAAACCAGCGGCCAACAAAACCGATGGCGCCAAGCCTGCTGCCGCCAAGAGCACCACGGCCAAGCCTGCGGCAAAAACCACCACGCCCAAGGCCAAACCTGCAGCCAAAGCTGCTGCGACCAGCGCAGACAAGAAGCCGCGGGCCACACGCAAGCCGCCGGCGGTTTGAGTCATCCCCCTATCGGTCTCCTCGCCAGGTGGGAGCAAGGCTTGCTCGCGAAACAGGTGCCTCGATTGCTTGCAAGAGCGCATCACTTCATTGCGGGCAGGCCTTGCTCCCACAGAGACGCAACTTTGTCCCACATCGCGGGGATAAATCCCCACGCCGCAGGTAAAGGGTGGAGCCATCCATCCCAAGTGAACCGCATCGCTGTATCTGTCTGTCTTTTGCAGGAGCAACTATGAGCCGTCCAAAAAAAACCACGCCGCCGCCCGTTGTCGAGGCTTCGCGGATTCGTGAGGGGCTGCCTTTTCCACTGGGTGCAACCTGGGATGGCCTCGGGGTCAATTTCGCGCTGTTTTCAGCCAATGCCACCAAGGTCGAACTGTGCATTTTCGATGATGCCGGCGAAGTCGAGCTCGAACGCATCGAGCTGCCGGAATACACCGACGAGATTTACCACGGCTATCTGCCCGATGCCCACCCGGGCTTGATCTATGGCTACCGGGTCTATGGCCCATACGACCCGGCGAACGGCCACCGTTTCAACCCGAACAAGCTGCTGATCGACCCGTATGCCAAGCAACTGGTCGGCCAGTTGAAGTGGTCCGAAGCCCTGTTCGGCTACACCATCGGCCATCCCGATGGCGATCTCAGTTTCGATGAGCGCGACAGTGCCCCGTTCGTCCCCAAGTGCAAGGTCATCGACCCTGCGCACACCTGGGGCCACGACCATCGCGTCAGCGTCCCCTGGGACAAGACCATCCTGTATGAGACCCACGTGCGCGGCCTCACCATGCGTCACCCTTCGGTGCCCGAAAATCTGCGCGGTACGTTCGCCGGGCTGATGGTCGACGATGTGCTGGAGCATATCCGCAAGCTGGGTGTCTCTTCGGTGGAACTGCTGCCCATCCATGCCTTCGTCAACGACCAGCACCTGCTGCACAAAGGCATGACCAACTACTGGGGTTACAACAGCATCGCCTTCTTCGCCCCGGACCCACGCTACCTGGCCAGTGGCAAGATCGCCGAGTTCAAGGAGATGGTCGCCCACCTGCACGAGGCCAACCTGGAAGTCATCCTCGACGTGGTCTACAACCACACCGCCGAAGGCAACGAACAAGGCCCCACCCTGTCCATGCGCGGCATCGATAACGCCTCGTACTACCGGCTGATGCCCGACGACAAACGCTACTACATCAACGATTCCGGCACTGGCAATACCCTGGACCTGAGCCATCCTTGCGTTCTGCAAATGGTCACCGACTCCCTGCGCTATTGGGCCACGGAGATGCACGTCGATGGCTTCCGCTTCGACCTGGCGACCATCCTGGGCCGTTACCATGATGGCTTCGACGAGCGCCACAGCTTCCTGGTGGCCTGTCGCCAGGACCCGGTGCTGCGCCAGGTGAAAATGATCGCCGAACCTTGGGACTGTGGCCCCGGGGGCTACCAGGTGGGACGCTTTCCGCCGGGCTGGGTCGAGTGGAACGACAAGTTCCGCGACACGGTGCGCGCCTTCTGGAAGGGCGACGATGGCCAGCTCGCAGATTTCGCCAGCCGAATGACGGCCTCGGGCGAGATGTTCAACCAGCGTGGCCGGCGTCCGTACGCCTCGTTGAACTTCGTCACCGCCCATGACGGTTTCACCCTGCATGACCTGGTGTCGTACAACGACAAGCACAACGAGGCCAACGACGAGAACAACCAGGACGGCAGCAATAACAACCTGTCCTGGAACCATGGCGTCGAAGGGCCGACCGACGATCCAGAGATCAACGCCCTGCGCCATCGACAGATGCGCAACTTCTTCGCCACCCTGTTGCTGGCCCAAGGCACGCCGATGATCGTCGCCGGCGACGAATTTGCCCGCACCCAGCATGGCAATAACAACGCCTATTGCCAGGACAGCGAGATCGGCTGGGTCAATTGGGACCTGAGCGAAGATGGCGCGACGCTGCTCAAGTTCGTCAAGCGCCTGATCAAGTTGCGCCTGACCTATCCGATCCTGCGGCGCGGGCGGTTCCTGGTGGGTAACTACAATGAGGACATCGGCGTCAAGGACGTGACCTGGCTGGCCCCCGACGGCAGCGAAATGACCATTGAACAATGGCAGGACAGCCATGGTCGTTGCCTGGGCATGCTGATGGACGGTCGCGCCCAGGAGACCGGCATTCGGCGCAAGGCCGGCGATGCGACGCTGCTGCTGGTGGTCAACGCGCACCACGACATCGTCAACTTCCGCTTGCCGGAAGTCCCCGAGGGCAGTTTCTGGACCTGCATGGTCGACACCAACCAACCGACCGTTCGTGGCCAGGAGCGCTTCGATTTCGATTCCGAATACTCCGTCACCGGGCGCTCGCTGCTGCTGTTCGAGCTGCAACGCGAAGAAGAAGAATGAAGCACCCGCGGTAGACAACCATGAGGACCGCAAGGACGCGGTTTTCGATATTCACCGTCCAGTTTGAAGAAAAAAATGCAGTTCAGACACTCATGTCACGAGACGAATCGGCCGACATGGTCAATACTTCGCATGCGATAGTCTCCAGGATTCGGAGCGCTGTGAATCGCAGCCATGCACACGCGGGCGTCATCGGACAGTAGGCCCGGTACATGGCTGAAAGATTGAATACAAACAAGGATGTCTCTCATGAAACCCGCCTCTCGCTTGCCCGGCCGGCAGCATCCGCAGATATGGAACAGTGCTGCGCAACTGGCCGATATTCCGATCATCAGTACCCAAACGCTCATTCCCGCCGGCGCCCGCGCCGTCATCCTCGCCCCGCATCCGGGCGATGAGGTCGGGGCCTGCGGCGGGCTGCTGCAGTTGCTGAGCAACCTGGACCAACCCATGTTGCTGATCTCGGTCACCGATGGAGCCCTGGCCCACCCCGGCTCACCGTTGTGGGCCGATGAGCGCCTGCGTACACACCGCCCTCACCCGCAGGAAAGCGTGGACGCCCTGCATCGCCTGGGCATAGCCGCCCATGGCCTGCAATGGGTGCGCGGTGGCTTCCCGGAAAAGGCCCTGGCCGAACGCGAAGCCGAGCTGGCCGACTTTATTGCACGTCACCTGCGCCCCGGTGACGTGGTGTTCAGCACCTGGCGCCAGGATGGCGACAGCGACCACGACACCGTCGGGCGCGCCGGGGCCCTGGCCGCCGACAGGACCGGGGTGGCGTTCAACGAACTGCCGGTGTGGGCCTGGCACTGGCCGGTCCGCGAGCAAAACAAGATCCCCTGGCACCGGGCCCGCAAATTGCGCCTCGACGTCTGGACCACCGCCCGCAAGCGTCACGCCATGTACGCTTACGTCAGCCAACTCAATGGCGAACCGGCGAGCGGCATCGCCCCGCTGGTGCCCCGGGTCATCCTGGATCGGATGGGCATGCCGTATGAGATTGTCTTCATCTGAACATGCACCGGTGGTGGCGGTGGTTCAGGTACACCGCTATCGCGAGCAAACTCGCACACAGGGTCTGGTGGCGTACACAGATGTTGCATACCCCGCAAATCCAATATGGGAACAAGCTTGCTCGCGATAGCGATCGGCAAGACCATGAAAAATCCGGAACTGCCGGCGCCTTGGGTCAGTCGCATGAACAGGTACGTCTGATTCAGGAGGGAACGTGACTCAAGATCCCGATTGGCGGGCCGTCGAACCAATGCCATCGGAGCTGCCTGCGGCGGTTCATCGGCTGCGGATCCTGACGGTCAATACCCATAAGGGTTTCACCGCCCTCAACCGTCGCTTCATCCTGCCCGAATTGCGCGAAGCGGTACGCAGTACCGGGGCTGACCTGGTGTTCCTGCAAGAGGTGCTGGGCGAACATGACAGACACGCGTCACGCTACGACAACTGGCCCCAGACCTCCCAGTACGAATTCCTCGCCGACAGCATGTGGAGCGACTTCGCCTATGGTCGCAATGCGGTCTATCCCGATGGTCACCATGGCAATGCCCTGCTCTCCAAATACCCGATTCGCCAGTACCGCAATCTCGACGTGTCCATCACCGGCCCGGAGCGGCGCGGATTGTTGCATTGTGTGCTGGATGTGCCCGGCCACGCCGAAGTCCACGGGATCTGCGTGCACCTGAGTCTTCTGGAAAGCCATCGCCAATTACAGCTCAAACTGCTCTGCCAATTGCTCGACTCACTGCCCGAGGACGCTCCGGTGATCATCGCTGGCGACTTCAACGACTGGCAACTGCGTGGCAACCTCGCCCTCGCCCGCCGTGGCTACCTGCATGAAGCCTTCGAGCACCACCACGGTCGCCCCGCCAGGACCTATCCGGCCCGCTTCCCGCTGTTGCGCCTGGACCGTATTTACCTGCGCAACGCCAGCAGCCACGCCCCGCAAATCCTGGGCAGCAAACCCTGGACGCACCTGAGCGACCACCTGCCGCTTTCGGTGGAAGTGCATTTGTAGAGCGGGCCTTTTCTGCTCTTTCTGCGCGCGGACCTGTAAGTTCTGACAGTAGCGACACCCGCTGTTCATTGCTAGGGTGCCATCCCATACAGCGAGCGTTGCCAGGCCCTGTGTGCCATCTGTCGTGCAACCGATGCTGAAACCGGCATTTGCGAGATGCCGATGCAGAGGGATAGCACATGATTCGGCACGATAGAGGATTGCATCGGCTGTTCAACGCTGTGTGGATATCAGCCCCCTTGCTGTTACCCGGCCCGGCCGCCATGGCCGCTTGCACGCTGACACCAACCGCAGGCGATGACGCTTATGTCTGCGACAGCGGCACCAGTCCCGGGCTGACGGACCTTTCGGGTGACAACAGCCTGACCATGCCCGCCAACGGCAGCGGCGTCATTAGCGGCGATGTCACGCTCGGCACCGGCGTCGACCGCATCGTGATCAATGCCAACGGCGTGATTGACGGTGATGTCGAGCAAGGTTCGCAAGCCGACGATTTCACCATGAATGGCGGCAGGATCCTGTCCCTGGCACAAGGTGATGGCCTTGATACATTCTTGATGAGCGGCGGGACCATCGTGGACGCGTTCGAAGACGGCGACATTGCGAAGATGACCGGCGGCACTATCGGCCGGGTCGACATGAAACTCGATGACAATGTTTTCGACATGTCCGGTGGAAATATCATCGGCAACCTGGTGACCGGTTTTGGCCAGGACACCATCATCCTCTCCGCGGGACGCATCGGCGGCAATGTCAGTATCAGCGGCGGCAATGACAGCATTACCGTCAGCGGTGGCGAAATCATCGGCGAGGTCCGGGCCAGCGCGGGCGACGACCAGTTGCAGTGGAGCGGCGGGCTCATTCACTCGACTATTTTGATGGGCGACGGCAGCGACACGGCGTTGTTGAACAACCTCGATGAAAGCCTGCTCGCCACCACACCCAGCCTGAACGGTGGGTTGGGCCAGGATGTCTTGACGTTCAGTGGCAGCACCTCCAGCACCGGCGCCCGCTACCTCAACTGGGAAACGATCGACCTCACCCAAGGTACGCAACTGAACCTTGACGACACCCTGACCTTGGGTGACAGCGCCACCGCTACCGGGACGCTCAACATAGAATCCGGCAGCACGCTCACGTCGACCCAAGGCATCATTGCTCCTTTTACTGTCGGTCAGTTGGCTACGCTCAACAACGCCGGCGCGGTGGACCTCGCACAGGGCAACACCCGCACCAACGACACCCTCACCGTTCAGGGCAACTACGTCGGTAACAACGGCCAGTTGCGCCTGCAAACGGTACTGGGTGCCGACGACTCGCCCAGCGACAAACTGGTGGTCAGTGGCGGGACACTCACCGGCAGCACCGCCATCGCAGTCACAAACCTGGGCGGCGCGGGCGCGTTGACGACCCAGGACGGCATCGAAGTGGTCCAGGCCCAGGGGGGCGCGGTCAGTGATAGCGGCGCCTTTTCGCAGGCGCAATCCGTCTCGGCCGGCGCGTTCGATTACCGCCTGTTCAAGGGCGGCGTGAGCGGCAATGCAAACAACTGGTACCTGCGCTCCACCGTGGTCGCCGGACCGGTAGCAGCGTCCAGCCCGACGTTGCCTGTGTTGCCGGCTGCAGTACCCGGCGCGGCGCCCATTGCTCTGTACCGGCCGGAAGTGCCAACCTGGTCGGTACTGCCCCCGGCGGCGGCACAGCTGACCTTGATGGCCCTGGGCACGTTCCATGACCGTCAGGGCGACCAGCGCTTGCTCACGGAGAACGGCGCGTTCGGCGCAGGTTGGGCCCGGGTCTATGGCAAAGACCTGGATCAAACCTGGGCCGGCACGGTAACACCGCGGTTCGATGGATCGATCAAGGGTTTCCAGGTGGGCAATGACCTGTACAGCTCGCCGCTGTCCAATGGGCAGACCCAGCGCATCGGTTTCTTCGTCGGCCATACCGAATTGAACGGCGACGTCGATGGTTTCAACCTGGGTTTCAAAGGCCGACGCGCCGGCAGGATAGAACTCGACGGCGACAGCTACGGGCTCTATTGGACGCTCACCGATCCCACTGGCGGCTACGTCGACGCCGTGATAATGGGCACCCGACTGAACGGCGACAACCGCTCCGAACGCGGCCTGAAAATCGACAATCGCGGGCACGCCCTGACCGTTTCGGCCGAGGCCGGCTATCCCTTCGCGGTGACGGCCGACTGGGTTCTTGAGCCCCAGGTCCAGCTCATCCACCAGAAGGTCTCCCTGGACACCCAAAACGATGGGGTCTCCAAGGTCGCGTTCGATTCCGACGGTGCCTGGACCGGCCGTCTCGGTGCTCGCCTCAAGGGCCGCTACCAGGTCAGCGGCATGCCCGTCGAACCGTATCTGCGCGCCAACCTCTGGCACACGTTTTCCGGCACCGATACGGTGACCTTCGACACCGAGCGGATCGAGACCCAACAGCGCGCATCCACTGGCGACCTGGGCGTCGGCGTCATCGTGAGCCTGGCGCCTACGGTCAGCGTGTACGCCAGCGCGGACTACAGCAACAACCTCGACAGCCATCAGCAGCGCAGTGTGGCGGGCAATCTCGGCGTGCGGATCAGTTGGTAGGCAGGGTGCGCGACGGTGATTTGACGCCCAAATATACGCATGAATAACCAATTTAAATCAGCGTGTTATTTGTGCTGATTTCATCTTGCCATTCATCGTTCATTTTCTTGACGCACCGCCATCGGTCTTCTTGACTACACCGTACTACCCCCGGAAATACAGTCAGGGGCAGGCCTCTGGAACCCGTCAAGACGGGCCGCCAGAGGCTTGCCTCAATTCATTCGGTCGCCCCTCATTCGGGGTAGGAGAGACGCCAAAAAGCGAGAAACGCATGCGATTGCAAGGCAGGCCCCCATGAAAACGTCCTTCCGTCCACAAGAGATCTCCACTGCCACCCTCCACACCCTCTCCACTTCGTTGTTACTGCTTTCATCCATGGAGGTACAAGCCTGGCCTGCCGAGGAGACAGCGCAGCCCTGGTATGGCCGGGCACAGTCCGGCCACCTCAATACCGATTCTTCCAGCAGTGACCCCGCTTCCGGCAAGAGCCCCGCCCTGTTCACATTGCGAAACGACAGCGGCCATACCCAGCGCATGGGGCTGATCAGTGGACAAAACCAGATCATTTCAACGGGCAGCGGCCTGCTGGTGGCGCCGGCGCTGGCCGAACCGGACAAAGATGCCCTGAACCTGAAAGGCTCGAGCCTCGGCGCCTACTGGAGCCTGACCGGCCCCGCAGGCTGGCACGTGGACCTGAGCGCCAGCGGTGGCCGGGTCAATGGCTACAGCCGAACCGAACAAGGCCAACGCCAGGCCACCGAAGGCAATGCGGTGACGCTGTCGGTCGAAGGCGGCTTTCCGATCGGCATCGGGACCCATTGGGTCGTCGAACCCCAGGCACAGTTGATCAATCAACGCATCACCCTCGATACACCCAATGCCCAGAGCGGCACGGGCAACGAACTGAGCAGCTGGAGCGGCCGCGTCGGAGCACGACTCAAAGGCAATTACCGAGTCAACAGCCTCGGCGTGGAGCCCTATGTGCGAACCAGCCTATGGCACACCGTCCAGAACGCCGATACCTTGTCCCTGGGTAAGGTCGACAAGATCAGCAGCAGCCGAAAATCCTCCACCGTTGAAGTCGGCCTGGGCCTGGTGGCCCGGGTCACGCCAGCGGTAAGCCTGTATGTCAGTGCCGACTACAGCAGTGACGTCGACGACAACGACCTCAACGGCATCATTACCAGCATGGGGGTGCGGATGCGTTGGTAATGCCAATTCAGTAATCGATGCCCCCGCGTGCAGGAGCTGTGTAGGAGCTGTGTAGGAGCTGTGTAGGAGCTGTCGAGTGCAACGAGGCTGCGATCTTTCCCCTGACGCTTGAATCTCAAGCGAAAGATCAAAAGATCAAAAGATCAAAAGATCGCAGCCTTCGGCAGCTCCTACACAAGCCCGGCGCAAGCAATCTGCCGCCACTTAAAAAACACCTCCATTAAGGCGTATAACGCTAAAAGCGATTTATACCTGCAAGCCGTCTGCCCCTGGCTCATTTCATTGATGGAGTAACGACATGACCACAGCCCCCTTCCTTGCCAACCTGTTTCCCAACGCCGCCGACATCCCGGACGCCTACCGCCTCGAAGACCAGATCGAACAGCGCGAATACCTGGTCGACGGCGTCCTGGAAACCTGGCAAGGGCCATTGGCGGTCGTCCGCAGCCCCGTTTACCTGAAGGGTGAGCTGGGCGATGAACAGGTGATTCTCGGCAGCACGCCCCTGCTGGATGCCGATACTGCCCTCACCGCCCTGGACGCCGCCGTGCGCGCTTATGATCGCGGCCAGGGCCAGTGGCCAACGATGCGCGTCGCCGAGCGCATTCGCCACGTGGAAGCCTTTCTGGCACGCATGCGCGAGCAACGTGAGACCGTGGTCAAGTTGCTGATGTGGGAAATCGGCAAGAACCTCAAGGATTCCCAGAAGGAATTCGATCGCACCTGCGACTACATCGTCGACACTATCAATGCCCTCAAGGAGCTGGACCGACGTTCCAGCCGTTTCGAGCTCGAGCAGGACACCCTGGGACAGATCCGCCGCGTGCCCCTGGGCGTGGCCTTGTGCATGGGGCCCTACAACTATCCGCTGAACGAAACCTTCACCACGCTGATCCCGGCCTTGATCATGGGCAACACCGTCGTGTTCAAGCCAGCCAAGCTCGGCGTCCTGCTGGTGCGGCCACTGCTCGAAGCTTTCCGCGACAGCTTCCCGGCCGGCGTGATCAACGTGATCTACGGCAGTGGCCGCGAAACTGTCAGCGCGCTGATGGCCAGCGGCAAGATCGACATCTTTGCCTTTATCGGCACCAACAAGGCGGCCAGCGACTTGAAAAAACTCCACCCGCGTCCGCACCGCTTGCGTGCTGCCCTGGGGCTGGATGCAAAGAACCCGGGGCTGGTGCTGCCGGACGTCGACCTGGACAACGCGGTCAACGAGGCGCTGACCGGCTCGCTGTCATTCAACGGCCAGCGCTGCACGGCGCTGAAAATCCTGTTTGTCCACGAGGATGTGGCGCCAGCGTTCATCGAGAAGTTCAACGCCAGGCTCGCCACCCTGAAACCCGGCATGCCTTGGGAGGACGGCGTGGTGCTGACACCATTGCCCGAAGCGGGCAAGGTCGACTACCTGCATTCGCTGGTCGCCGACGCGCTCGCCAAGGGTGCAGAAGTGAAGAATGCCCGTGGTGGCGAATCACGAAGCTCGTTCTTCTACCCGGCGGTGCTGTACCCGGTGAACACGGCGATGCGGGTCTACCATGAGGAACAGTTCGGCCCGGTCGTGCCCATCGTGCCGTACCGCGACCTCAATACCGTCATCGATTACGTACTGGAGTCCGACTTCGGCCAGCAACTCAGCATTTTCGGTACCCACCCGGCAGAAGTCGGCAAGCTGGTGGACACCTTCGCCAACCAGGTCGGACGCATCAACATCAACGCCCAGTGCCAGCGTGGCCCGGACACGTTCCCGTTCAATGGTCGCAAGAACTCAGCCGAGGGCACCTTGTCGGTCCACGATGCACTGCGCACTTTTTCCATCCGCACGCTGGTGGCAACCAAATTCCAGGACAGCAACAAGGCGTTGATCAGCGATATTATCCGGGAGCGCGATTCCAACTTCCTGACCACTGACTACATCTTCTGATCCAAGCCCGAACGGTGGGCTACGACAGCGCTGGGCGCCGCGACTTGATGCCCCAGCCCTGTTGCATGCCGGCGGCTGCCAGCAGGATCGCTGCCACGCCCAGCCATTGCAGCGGCTCCAGACGATGGCCAAAGGCGAACCAGTCGACGAAGATCGCCGCGATCGGGTAGATGAACGACAGCGCCCCGGTCAACGCGGTCGGCAACCGTTGAATGGCGCTGTACAGCAACACGTACATCACGCCGGTGTGCACCATGCCCAGGGTCAGCAGGCTGGCCCAGGCTTGGGCGTGTTGCGGTAACGCCGAGAAGTTTGCCCAGGGCGCCAACAGCAACACGCCGGTGCTGACCTGGATCAGCGCGATCAGATGAGGTGGCGTACCGGTCAGGCGCTTGATGATCAAGGCCGCGATGGCGTACAGCAACGCCGCTCCCAGCGCCAGCGCAATGCCCAGCAGATAGTCGCCGCCGCCCTGCCCTTGCTCACCATGGGCGCTGACGATGGCCAGCATTCCGAGAAACGACACCGCCAGCCAGAACAGTTTTTGCGCGGTGATTTTTTCGTTGAGGAACAACGCCGCCAACCCCACCAACATGAACGGCTGGACGTTGTACACCGCCGTGCCGATGGCAATCGAGGCGCGGGAATAAGAGGCAAACAACAACACCCAGTTGCCGACGATCGCCACACCGCTGAGTACTGCCAGCAGGAAGGTGGTGCGCGTAAGAATGCCGGGGCGCAAAAAGCCGAAACCGGCGCAGATCAACAGCAAGGTCGCGGCGCCGAACACGCAGCGCCAGAACACCACATCGAGCACCGGCAGGCCGGAAACCAGCACGAACCAACCAATGGTTCCGGAGATCAGCATGGCGGCGGTCATTTCCAGCGAACCACGGCGTAAGGTCTTGTCCATCTTCAGGCTCCTTCAGCAAGTGGACACAGTATGCCGAGCCGACGGGGGGCTCCTCCATGGTTTGAAAAAGGCTAAACTGAATTTTTACCTTTTTAATCAAGGCAACTTCGCACATTCGCCTAATGGAGTTGAAATGACTGACGATATTGATCAGATCCTCATCAGCGCCCTGATGGAAGATTCCCGACGCTCACTCAAGGCCCTGGCAAACCTCAGCGGCCTGTCCTCCCCCAGTGTCGCCGAGCGCCTGCGCCGGCTCGAAGAACGTGGCGTGCTCAGGGGTTACACCGTCGAGGTGGACCCCAAGTGCTTCGGCTATCAACTCCAGGCCATCGTACGTATCCGCCCGCTGCCGGGTCAGTTACAGGAAGTGGAGCGGCAGATCCAGGCCATCGCTGAATTCACCGAATGCGACAAGGTGACCGGCGACGACTGCTTCATCGCCCGCCTGCACGTGCGCTCGATGGAACAGCTGGATACCTTGCTGGACAAACTCAATGTCCACGCCGAAACCAATACGGCCATCGTCAAGAAGACGCCCGTCAAGCGGCGGTTGCCGCCGATGGCGTAAGAACGTATTCCCCCTGTGGGAGCGAGCTTGCTCGCGAAGAGGCCAGTATATTCAACACCTTTGTCGACAGTGACATCGCCTTCGCGAGCAAGCTCGCTCCCACAGGGTTACCGTCGCAACGGATATACACACCAAGCCTTATCCTTTACGAACACGCCGGTGGTCAGCAAAAAAGGGCTTGTCCCCGGCGATACGATCCGAGGCCTTGGGCCCATTGGCCGCCTGGCCGTCCTGGCCATCGACGTACCAGTAACAGTGCTGCACCGCCCGAGTGATGCCCACATACGCCAGGCGCAGGATTTCGTCCTTTTGCGCCGAGTCGTAGGGGTCGGCGTCACCGTCCTGGCCCAGCCCGGCCATTCGATAGACCTGGTTCTTATAGGGTGAACTGCCCAGGTGCTGGCAGTCGCCCAGCAGGAACACCGCATCGGCCTGGAGCCC
The DNA here is from genome assembly GCF_056521845.1 of Pseudomonas sp. PF05. Taxonomy (NCBI): domain Bacteria; kingdom Pseudomonadati; phylum Pseudomonadota; class Gammaproteobacteria; order Pseudomonadales; family Pseudomonadaceae; genus Pseudomonas; species Pseudomonas sp. PF05. Next base: position 229,317 of record NZ_JBWLPW010000002.1, read on the forward strand.
CTTGGCGCTGTGGTAGGTCATTTGCCTGAGCCGTCGCGCCTCGTACGGCAAGTTAGAATCCACATTAACTGTCGTCTGAATATACTTTTCTATCAATAGCTTATCGCTGCTTTTTCGATACAGCATCAAGATCGAATCGCCCTTGCGGTAGTGCTCATCCAGTCGCCGCGCCAGCCCTTCGTCGTCTCGTTCCAACACATTGACCGGGCTCAGCGAGCGAGACACACCGCTGGCCTTGGCCTTCTTACCTGGGATAGCCGCAGCGGCACGAACAATATGCTCAGCCGCATCGATGATGTGTTGGTGGCTGCGGTAGTTGTCAGTGAGCATGACCCGGGTCGTCGTCGGCGACGGGAATTGCTTGTTGAATGCCATGAAATAGCTCGGTGAACTGCCGCGCCAGCCATAGATCGACTGCCAATCGTCCCCGACACACAACAATGAAGAGCGCTGGGCGCCGCGTCCCACGTGCATCGCGGGACCACGGCTGCGTATTTCCCGCAGACTGGCTCGCAGCCAGGAGACGATCTGCGGCGACACGTCCTGGAATTCGTCGATCATCAGGTGCGAAAGCGGCCTGAGCAACGTATCCCCCAACAGCTTGAAGTTTTCCGGCGAGTGCTCGCTGAACAGCGCAAACATGCGGTTGTAGGTCATCACCGGCGGTGATTGGTCGAGCAGATGGTCTTCGAATGCCCGCCAGTAGCGACTCAGCGCCTCGAAAAAATACCGATCAGGGTCATCCTGGGCAAAGGACATCTGGCCCACGGCATCCGGGACGTCCAGGCCAAGGTTCTCGATAAAGCCTGCCGCCGCGACAAAACAGTCCAGCAATGGCGCTGAACCCAGCTCACCCTTGACCTTGTAGTCGAACCCCGGCCCGGCGCTGGCATCGCCGGCCATTGAGGCTAATACACGCTTGGATGCGTCGTAACTTTCAAGCCAGATCAATGGCTTACGGCAGAAAGCTTGAAACAAGGTGCGCTTGACGGCCCATTCTGCGCGGATGCTCAACTTGGCGCCCGGACGACTGAGCCGGGCGTCTTCCCGTGGATCGAAGCCCAATATCACCCAGGCATCCAGGGAAGGTGCGTAGCCATGACAGTGGAACGTCGAACCATTGATCTCGAACGTCTGTCGCTTCGGCTCGATACCCTTGATCGGCCAGGCACCGGCGCGAAACCAGAGGTCTTCGACGGCGTCGCACAATTCTTCGTCGCGCTGGGCTGCCAGCTCGGTCACGGCGACCCGTTTTTGCACGTCCGGGTGATCGCGCTCCAGCGCCTTGAGCTGCAGTGCGTGGCGGGACAACGGCAGGATCAGCTCACGGAAACGCGCGTCACGTTGGTAAAGATTGTGATAACAGGCGTTGAGTTGCTGGCGCTGAGCGTCGTTGATGCGCAAATCAAAAGGATTGCCCTGGGCATCATCGTCACTCGCTTCGGCGCGATGACTCAGGGTCTCGAAGGCCTGGAGCCGCTCGAACCCGGGCAGGCTGCGAACCATGGGCAAGATGCGCGAATGGAACGTGCGCACCAGGTCCCGAGCTTCCTTGAGGCTGACGGTTCGTCCCCACAGGGCAAACACTTCGATCAGCTTCTGGATGAAATCCTTGCGCGATTCCCGGGTAAACGTCACCACGGTCATCGAGTCCAGTTCGAAACCCAGGTAATGGGACAACAGCACAATGCGCAGCACCAGGGTGGTGGATTTGCCCGCGCCGGCCCCTGCGACCACCGAGGTCGAGGGCGTGTCGCTGAAAATCATCTTCCATTGCGCGGCACTGGGTTGTGCATGCGCCGGTAGCAATCGGGCGATATCTGTCTTGATGCGTTTCTTCAGCTCGGCGGTCAGCGGCAGGCGCCAGTCATCGAACAGCAGATCATCAACCTGCGGTGCCGGATGCTCCGTGCTGCGCGAATCACGGATCAACAGGACCTGACGGCCCTCCTCAAGCCCTTCGGCCCGGCCTTCTTTGTAGCCATAGTCAAAACCGGCGGTATGACCGCTACGGAAACCGTCGGCCTGGCCATGCAACCAAGAGGCGCGATGCTGGGCTCGCAGGCGTGTCAGGCCATGGCCGAAGAATCGGGCGGCCAGGCGCTTGAACAGCGGCATCTGGGCCAAGGATAAAAGCTCGGGGGGAAGATCGGGAGTGTGTTGCGCCACGCTGGGACTCCGGTGTTCATGAACCATGACGGCTATGGTGTCTGTATTTGCCGCCGGGTTCCACCCAAAAGCTTTTAAGTCATGGGTTTAGGCGATGAAGTGAAAGTTGGCTCGCGGTTTTATATCTAAGTACACGATAGCTTTGACGCGTTTTTTACGCTTTTTATCGATGTTTCTCTTGGCGAAAATAGGCCCATCAACCATCGCTTTCGCTGCTCAGCGGAAAAGGACACGACCATGCTCGAACTCAGGCCCTTCGCCACCTTGGGCGCCGCCAACCACGGCTGGCTGGATGCCCACCACCATTTTTCGTTCGCCGAGTATTACGACCCACGGCGTATGAATTGGGGCAACTTGCGGGTCTGGAACGATGATGTCATCGCGCCCGGCAGCGGCTTTCCCCAACACCCGCACCGAGACATGGAAATCATCACCTATGTGCGCGAAGGCGCAATCAGCCACCAGGACAATCTGGGCAACAAAGGCCGTACGCAAGCGGGTGATGTACAGGTCATGAGCGCAGGCACCGGGATTGCCCATAGCGAATACAACCTGGAATCGACGGCCACCCGCATTTTCCAGATATGGATCATCCCCAACGAACAAGGCCTGGCGCCGTCATGGGGCGCCAAGCCGTTTCCCAAGGACTCGCGCGAAGGCTTCGTGACCCTGGCCAGTGGCAAGGCCGGCGATGACCAAAGCTTGCGCATTCGCGCCGACGCACGATTGGTAGCGGCCAATCTCAAGGCGGGTGAAAGTGCAGAGTATCGACTGGACGCCGCGCGTCGAGCTTATCTTGTGCCAGCCACTGGATTGATAGAAATCAATGGTTTGCGTGCACAAGCTCGAGACGGTGTTGCGATTGAAGATGAACGGGTATTGCGGGTGACCGCCATTGAAGACAGCGAAATCGTGCTCGTCGACCTGGCCTGAACCCTGCAACACTAGCAGCGCTGGGGCCCTTGTAGCGCTTGCAGCCCTTGTGGCGAGGGAGCTTGCTCCCGCTCGGTTGCGCAGCGACCGCCAAAAAAAGCGGGGCTGCTGCGCACCCCAGCGGGAGCAAGCTCCCTCGCCACAAGTTCACATCACTAGCATCACTTGCACTTGCATCACTTGCTGGTGATAGCCCCATCCACCAACGTTTGCGCCTCAGCCACCAATTGCTTGAGGTGCGCATCGCCAATGAAGCTCTCGGCGTAGATCTTGTAGATATCCTCGGTTCCGGATGGGCGCGCCGCGAACCAGCCGTTTTCGGTCATCACCTTCAGGCCGCCGATGGCCTGGTCATTACCCGGTGCGTGGCTGAGGATATTCTGGATCTTCTCCCCGGCCAGTTCGGTGGAGGCCACCTGATCGGGCGACAGCTTGCTCAATAGCGCCTTCTGCTGCGGGCTGGCCTTGGCATCGACGCGTACCGAGAACGGCTCGCCCAGCTCGTCAGTCAATGCCCGGTAGGCCTGGCTCGGGTCGCGACCAGTGCGCGCCGTCATTTCAGCCGCCAGCAACGCCGGGATCAGGCCGTCCTTGTCGGTGCTCCAGACGCCGCCGTCCTTGCGCAAGAACGAAGCACCGGCACTTTCTTCACCACCAAAGCCCAGGGATCCATCGAACAGGCCGTCGGCAAACCACTTGAAGCCCACCGGCACTTCATAGAGGCGCCGACCCAGGCGCTTGGCCACGCGATCGATCAGGCCGCTGCTGACCACCGTCTTGCCCACGGCCGCATCGGCGCGCCATTGCGGGCGATTCTGGAACAGGTAGTCGATGGAGACCGCCAGGTAATTGTTCGGCGCCAACAGGCCGCCGGACGGCGTCACGATGCCATGGCGGTCATGGTCCGGGTCGCAGGCAAAGGCCACGTCGAAACGCTCTTTCAGGCCAATCAGCCCTTGCATCGCATGGCTGGAGGATGGGTCCATGCGGATCTGCCCGTCCCAGTCGACGGTCATGAAACGGAAAGTGGAGTCCACGTGGGTGTTCACCACTTCCAGGTCCAGGCGGTAATGCTCGGCAATGGCCGGCCAGTAGCGCACGCCTGCGCCACCCAACGGATCGACGCCCAGATGCAGCCCGGCGGCGCGGATGGCATCGAAATCGATGACATTGATCAGGTCCGCCACGTAGGTGTTGACGTAGTCGTGACGGTGGGTGGTGTCGGCCTTCAGGGCTTGCTCGTAGCTGACGCGCTTGACGCCGGCGAGCTGGTTGGCCAGCAGCTCGTTAGCCTTGGCTTCGATCCATTTGGTGATGTGCGTATCGGCCGGGCCACCGTTGGTAGGGTTGTACTTGTAGCCGCCACTTTGCGGTGGGTTGTGGGACGGCGTGATGACGATACCGTCCGCCAATCCCGAGGTGCGGCCACGGTTGTAGCAGAGAATGGCGTGGGAAACCGCCGGTGTCGGGGTGTATTCATCGCCCTCGGCGATCATGACGGTGACACCGTTGGCCGCAAATACTTCCAGCGCGCTGGCACCCGCCGGGGTCGACAGCGCGTGGGTGTCGATACCGACGAACAGTGGCCCGTTGATGCCCTGGGCTTCACGGTACAGGCAGATCGCCTGGCTGATGGCCAACACGTGCCACTCGTTGAAGCCCAGGTCGAAGGAGCTGCCACGGTGGCCGGAGGTGCCGAAAGCCACACGCTGGGTCGCAATCGAGGCATCGGGTCGGCCGGTGTAGTAGGCCGTCACCAGTCGCGGGATATCGATCAACAACTCTGCCGGTGCCGGCTTGCCCGCAAATGGACTGACTGTCATGCAAAACCTCTGAGTGGAATGGCTCGGTAAATGGAGTGCAGTTTACTGACAGTTCGACCATGGTGCGATGGGTTCGATCCATTGCCGCCGATTACGCTTGTTCCAGCCTCAAGGCATCGGCCAGCGCACAGAGCGCAGCATCCATGTCCTGTGGCCCGGTCAGGGCATGGGTCAGGCGCATATGCTGCGCATACAGCCCCTGGAGACTGAACAGCTCCCCTGGCGCGATGACGATTCGCTGGGCAAGCAACCGATGGAAAACCCGCCGCAAGTCAACCTGTCGCGTCGACTGCATCCAGATCGTCGCGCCACCTTGGGGTTCTGCCCATTGCAGGCTGTCTCCCAGCCGCTCACGCAGCAATTGTGTGGTCGACACCGCACTTTCGCGCAGCAGGCGGCGCAAGATCAGCAAATGCTGGTCAATCCGACCGTTGCTGTACAGCCGGGCGATGGCTTTCTGGCGAATCGGCGACAGGCGAAACGCACGCAACAGGAAATGCCGCTGCAGGTGCAGGGTCAACTGGCGCGACAACACGTAGCCATACGGCGCCTCTGGCCCGATGGTTTTCTCGAACGTCGAGTAGACGATCAGCCGGTCCGGGTCGAGCAAGTCTCGAAAAGGCGTCCCCCTTGCCTCGAACGCCAGGTCTGTATGGCTGTCGTTCTCCAGCACCCAGGTCCCGTGCCGCTCCAGCAGATGCGCAATGGCACGCCGGTTCTCTTCAGGAACGAGCGTTCCCCCCGGCATGTTCAAGACTGACGACAACACCACCAGGCGTACCGTTTCGTTCACCAGCAGTTGTTCCAGTTGCTTGACGTCGAGTTCCCCGCCGGCCAGCAGTGGCAGCTCGATGACCTTGACCTCCGCCGCCTGCAGCAGGCGCAACACCGTCCAGTCGCAGGGCGATTCGATCAGCACTACGGCCCCCCTCAGTGCCAGCACCGCGATCAGGATCTCCAGGACGCCCCGCAGGTCGGCGCCAATGTAGACGTCATCGGCATTCCAGCAACGGGCCGGCGAAGAGGTGTAGCGGGCCGCCAGCGCGGCGCGAAGCTCCAGCTCGCCCCAGGGTTGCGAGGGTGTCTGCGAGGAGCGTGGGTACTGGCGCAGCAGTTCGCGCTCGAGCAGCAACAGCGGGCTGTCCAATGGCTGCATCGACGCCGGCTCATCCGCACTGAGCACCTGCATGCCTGGCCGTCGGGCATTGACGTACAGGGTCTCGAGCAAATCATCCCCGCCGTCAAGGGTGGTCATGCTGGGCACTGGCAGCGCGTAGTAACCGGACTTGGCGATCGAATAGACCCGCCCTTCCTTTTCCAGCAACGAATAGGCGTACTGGATGGTCGATATCGACACGTTCAGGCGCTCGGCCAGTTGCCGCAGCGACGGCAGGCGAACCCGTGCATCAACCTCCAGCTCGTTGATCAGCGTGGTCAGGTAGCGATAAACCGCCTGGTAGGCGAAGTCTGTCTCCCGGCAGCCTCTCATCGGCTCAGGCCAGGAGAGCGGGTCGCAGCCGACCCAGTCGCAACGTCGGGTACAAGGACTGGGGATGAGGTAGATGAATCCGTCAAACCTCGTTCCTCAATGCCTTGCCGAGCGTTCATGCAGCCCATCGACGGCAGGCCCGGCTTCTGAAGTGTCGGCCCCGTCAATGGCCTGCCGCAGATCGGTGCCTGGGGCAATTTCCGGTTGTTCCGGCAGAGAGACACTCGCCCGGTACAGCTTGCCAAGGATGTCGATGGGCAGGCCGCTGACATCGACCATCCACTGCGCTATCTGATCGGCGACGGTCGCGCCCTGCATGGCCTTGTGCAGGTCCGGCATCGCCACCAGCATGCCAGGGTGGCAGCACCGCAGGAAATGCTCCAGGCCCGCGCCCTGCCCCACGAAGGGAGCAAACAGCATGCACACCAGTTGCGTTTCGCTGAGCCCCAGGAGCTTTTGCGCTTCAAGGGCGGCGTAGGCACGACGTTCGGGAATCGATGACGGTGAGCCGAACAGCGCCCGAGCCTGTTCGCAGGCGTGTTCCGGCAGTTGCTTGCGATGCATGATCATGATCGCCCGCTGTGTGTAGTCCCCGTATCCCGTTTCATAGCTGCGTCCGTGCACGTAGCAGGCCTGCAGGCCGTGCAAATGAGCCGACAACAGCGGGCTGAGGTATTCGTTTTCGGGCGCCGATGGGACAAGCCCTTCGGTCTGCACCCGCAGGAACTCATTGAAGAGCGGCCAGTTGGTTCCCTCCGAACGATCGACGATCAGGTCGTCGATGCCGACATGGCCTACTCGTCGGCACGCCTCGAAGTGCCCCTCGGGCTTCCAGGCACCGAGGCGCTCCGGCCCGTAGAAATGCCGGTAGACATTGCCGCCCAGGGTATCGAGGTGGGCGAAGAGGTTGTCGAAGCCGCAGGCATGGTCGGTCAGCAGGCCGATCTTGCGGGTCGCGCGGCGAAGGCCCGATATGAATTGTTTTTGCTGGCGCGGTGTATCGCTGCTGACCAACGAATCCACGCCCGACTCCCAGCGGGCCATGTGCCGATAGAACTCGGCCATCGCCAGGTAGCCGTCGTCGCCAATCTCCAACGGGCCGTCGACCGTACGAAGGTGTCCCAGGACCAGCAGGTCCATGCGATTGGCTTCGTGGCCGGCCACCGACAAGGGCTGGCGGTGATTGAACGGCAACACCTCGCGGTTATCCGCCATCAGCAATTCGACCCGGGGATCATCGTAGACAAACAGCGCGCTGTAGCAGCGGTGGATGTTTTCCAGGGTCGCCTGGGTGGTTTCGCTCAGGCGTGGCGTGGCGACGCGCAAGGCGAAGGTCGTCGGATGCCGCCCCGCGATACTCAGTTGTGCGGCCCGCAAGGCGGTCAGCACGTAAAAACTTTCCCTGCTCCCGTTCTGGACCGTCAACACGCGATAATCGCCAATCCGCTCGATGCCTCCGGCGGCGACAATTAAACGCTGGATCAAAAGCTGCAACGCGGTACGTTCTGCCCGGGAATAAAAACCCAACAGTCGTTGCAGTATCTGTTGATACACGTGAGTCATTGCCTGCTCATGAATTGCACTCATAGCCATTTACCTGGAAATTCAACTATCGGCGTCGCATCCGCACCAACGTGACTGCGCGACGTGTTGGTCTAGATGGTTGTTCTAGCACTCAAAGAGTATTAGCAATACGCTCAAGCATTGCCTGTCGTAATTATTTGATACATATACTGAGAGTCGGATCACACCCCATCGCACTCCCGCCGAAAGCAGCGGAAACCGGGGACCTAACCGACCGCAGGGTACGTCCTAGGAGAATTCCGACAACGTCCCACAGACAATGAGTACGAGAAACAAAGAACTTGCCGAACTTCAATTGACCCTCTACCCCACCCTGTTTTCCCCAGAGTCGATAGATAGCCTCGCACCCATTAATGCTCATTGCCCCTTGAATGCATCTTGAAGGATGAAAACCTTCGAAAAAGTTATACCGCACCACGACTTCTTCCTTGATATGGAAATCAGCGTTCAATTATCAAGACTTAAACAATGATTAGAAGATACAGATTGAGGGCAAAAACCAGTTCAGATGTTGGCCGACAGACCGTTTCAGTCTTGAACGAACCGTGACAGGCCATTGAAGACGCGAAAGGTGAGGTACGAACGCAGCACCGCCAGGCAGGAGGTGCCGTAAGAAAGGAGGGAGTGTCAGGACGAAGGCAGCGCAAGAGCCCGGGTGATGACTCTTGCGCAAGACAGGGTTCAGGCCGGGTCGACGACCTGAAGGGCAACACGCTCACGGCAAGGGCATTCACCCATGTAACGATGAGCCTCGACAAACTCGGAAAACGGGAAGACCCGAGTTTTGAGTGGCAGCAGCACACGGTCGGCGGTCAGTTGGTTGATATCGCGCAGTGCTCGTTGCAAGGCCACCTGGTCCTGGAGAATGCCCAGTTCCGGCTTGCCGGTGAAATTGCCGATGCAGTGCACAAAGAACTGAATGTTCTTCTGGAACGCCGCGCAGGCTGGAAACGGCGTCTGGTTGCCGCCCTGCAAGCCATACAGCACCAGGCTGCCGCGCGGTGCCAGCACGTCGCCCAGCAGCGACATCTGCGGCCCGCCGAGACCGTCGAATACCACATCGACGCCACGGTTGTCGGTGAGCTTGTTGATTTGCATCAGCAAGTCCTGCTCTTCGGTGACGATGACCTTCTCGGCGCCCAGCGATAACAGGTACTCACGCTCGTCAGCCGTCTTGGTAGCGGCGATCACCCGCACACCCAGGGCCTTGCCCAGTTGTACGAAGGAAGGACCGGCGCAATGACTGGCATCGGTAACCAGGGCGAATTGCCCCGGCTTGACCCGCGCCAGGTCCATGTAGGCGAAATACGCGATCAGCAGTGGCGTGTAATGCACAGCGGCTTCGATCGGGCTGAGCACGTCGGGATAACGGGTCAGGGCGGTGCGTGGCAGCACGATGACTTCACCGTACACCGGATAATCGTTCGGGCTCTCGGCCGGGAAACTGGCGACCTTGTCGCCCACGGCCAAATCATCGACGCCGTCGCCAACGGCCGTTACCACACCGGCCATTTCATGACCCAGGCCCGAAGGCAGGCGCGCCTGGGACGACGCCAGGTTCTGGCGCCACAAGATGTCGTACCAACTGATGCCGATCGCTTCGACGCGGACCTGCACTTCTCCTGGCGCAGGAAGAGCCGCCGCATGCTCTTCGCATTTGAGCACCTCGGCACCACCAAACTTGTGAAAACGGATCGTGCGGGACATCGCAAACCTCGTCAAAGTAACCTCTAATGCCATGAACTCTATCCGGGCTTTGTGCCCAAGACCATCAGTGGCTATTAATAGTCGACATGCCTGTCATTGATTCCGCAGCAAGAAAAACCAACCAATCCTGTAGGACTTAACCTAAGAAAACTCAATTAGCCGGTGCAGAGTACCAGCCTTTCCCCGTAAGATTCATGCCGGCCATTGTTCCCATATGGCCGCTCACGTCAAGCTTGCCGAATCTGCCAGGACTCCAGATGAATCGTAATGACCTGCGGCGTGTCGATCTGAACCTGTTGATCGTGTTCGAAACATTGATGCATGAACGCAGTGTGACTCGCGCGGCCGAGAAACTGTTCCTAGGCCAGCCGGCCATCAGCGCCGCGCTATCGCGCCTGCGCAGCCTGTTCGATGACCCGTTGTTCGTACGTACCGGCCGCAGCATGGAGCCTTCGGCCCGGGCGGTCGAGATCTTCGCCCTGCTCTCCCCGGCCCTGGATTCGATTTCCACGGCGGTCAGCCGTGCGGCGGAATTCGACCCGGCCACCAGCACCTCGGTGTTTCGCATTGGTTTGTCGGACGACGCCGAATTCGCCCTGCTGCCGATGCTGCTCAAACGCCTGCGGGCCGAAGCGCCCGGCATTGTGCTGGTGGTGCGCCGGGTCAACTATATTTTGATGCCCGGTTTGCTGGCATCCGGTGAAATCTCCATCGGCGTCAGCTACACCGACGACCTGCCGGCCAACGCCAAGCGCAAGGTCCTGCGACGCAGCTTGCCCAAGGTGTTGCGAGCCGACACCGCGCCGGGACGTCTGACCCTGGACGAGTTCTGCGCTCGTCCCCATGCCTTGGTGTCCTTCGCCGGTGACTTGAGCGGCTTCATCGACGAAGAACTGGCCAAACTCGAGCGCAAGCGCCACGTGGTGCTGGCCGTGCCGCAATTCAACGGCCTGAGCACGCTGCTGTCGGGCACCGACATCATCGCCACCGTACCCGACTACACTGCCGACGCGCTGACCGCCGCCGGCGGCGTCCGCGCCGAAGACCCGCCCATACCGGTGCGCAGCTTCGAGCTGCACATGGCCTGGCGCGGCTCCCAGGACAACGACCCTGGGGAGCGCTGGTTGCGGTCGCGGATTCAGATGTTTTTCGGGGATCCGGATAGTCTTTGAAAGGACTGACAACACGGTCTTTTTGCCCGGCTTCAATCGCTAGCGCCAATCCAAGTAACGAAACAGCTCTTCCTCCTGTTCAAAATGCAGTTGCACCAGGGTGTCCAGGCGGATCAGTTGATGCTGGATCTCATCGGCAGTTGCCGTGGCGGGGGCGCAACTGAAGTCGTCGCTCATGCGCGCCAGCAGATGAATAAGCCGAAAAATCTCCCGGTGGACGTGGCTCATGGCCGATAGCGGGTCCTCGCCTGTCATGTTTCGTATCAGCAGTGGGTACAGTGTGTGCTCATCTTCGCGCTCATGCTGCGCCAGTGATGTCTGCAGAAGGCTGACCAACTCCGCCAGATCAGTCCGTGCCTGTTCAGGTGGTCGCTGGGAAAAGTCGTTGGCCATTCGGTGCAGATCGCTCAGTAAAGCACCGAGTTGCTGGTGTTCAGCTTGCAGGTGATCAATGTGCTCAGCGGCCAGCTTTCTTTTCCCCAGCGCTTGCAGCGGCCCCAAGGCGCGCAAGGCGTTGACGATGATCACCACGTCGATGCCCTCCTGCACCACGGCGCCAACCAGCGGCGGTAGATAACCGAGGGCCGCCAGCACCATGGCCAGCAATGACATTCCCATCCCCACCAGCACGCCTTGACGAGCGATAAAACGGGTTCGCCGGGCGATGTCCAATGCCTCGACCAGGCGATCGAGGCGATCGACCAGCAGCACAACGCCCGCCGCTTGCGCAGAAGCGGTGGCACCGCTGGCCCCCATCGCCACGCCGACGTTGGCCGCCGCCAGCGCGGGGGCGTCGTTGATGCCATCACCGACCATCAATGTGCTGGCGCGCAGGCAACCCTGCTGTACAGCCTGCACTTTATCCTCGGGGCTCAACCCGGCACGCAGTTCATCTATCCCGGCGGACAGGGCAATCATTTCGGCCGTTTCCAGGCGATCCCCGGTGAGCATGACGATCCGTTCAATCCCTCTATTGCGCAGTCGACGCAGGGTTTGCGGGGTTTCGCGCCGAACGGTGTCCAAAAAGACCAGCAGGCCAGCGAGCTTGCCATCCACGGCGATGAAGCTTGCGCTGCATGCCTGGTAATCCATGTGGCGCAGCATGGTGGTGGCCCAGTCGCTCACGGGCGCATCGTGATTGGCAAACGACAATGTGCCAAAACGCACCTGTACACCGTCGACCTGCCCAGACAGCCCTGCACCGGGACTCTCCTCTACCCCTTGCGGGACGAAGAGCGGCAGTTTGCGCTGATGCGCCGCGTCGACGATGGCCTGGGAGATGGGGTGCGTCGAAGCCTGGGCGAGTGAAGCGGCCAGGCCAAGCAGGCGTTGCGGATCGATGGGGCCGTTCGTCTCGATCGACTGCAAGCGGGCATGCCCGCTGGTCAAGGTGCCGGTCTTGTCGAGGAATACCTGTTTAATGCCGGCCAGCGCTTCCAGGGTCACGCCATCCTTGATCAGTATTCCGCGCCGCGCCGCCCGCGAGATACCGGACATGATGGCAATCGGCACTGCCAGTATCAAAGGGCACGGTGTGGCCACCACCAGCACCGCCAGTGCCCGCAAGGCATCACCACTCATGTACCAAGCCGTGGCTGCCATCAGCAACGTCAAGGGGATGAAGAACAGCGCATAACGGTCAGCCAGGCGTACGAAAGGCGCCCGCGAATGGCGTGCCGCCTCGGCCAGGCGCACGATCCCGGCGTAGGTGCTTTGCGCCGCCGTGCTTGTGGCGATGAGCAGGATGGAGTCACCGACATTGGAAACCCCGCTGGACAGTTGCTCGCCTTCCCGGCGCGTCCGCGGTAACGATTCGCCGCTGAGCGCCGATTCGTCGAGAATGGCCACAGGGCTCAGCAAGCGACCATCAACCGGAATCACTTCCCCCAGCCGCACCAGTAATGTTTGCTCGGGCTGTACCTGCTCAACGGGGATTTTGCGTAGGCCGTCCTCCTCCTGCACCCAAGCGAAACGTGGCGCCCGATCGATGAGCGCACTGAGCTCCCGCTCGGCACGTTGGCGGGTGAAGAACTCCAGGATCCGGCCGCTCGCCAGCATCAAGGCAATCAGCGCGGCCACCAGGGCCTGCCCAAAGACCAGAGCGGCGGTGATCGACAGCAGGGCGATCAGGTCGACACCGCTCTCGCCCCGGGACAGGCGCTTGAGGATTTCAACCAGCAGGACCCCAGCCATTACCAGGCTGCCCGCCGCCCAGCATATCGACGCCCATTCGGGTTGCTGTGCAACATGCGCAATGGCCCCAGCCAGCAGCGTCAGTGCGGTGAGCAGCAAGAGAACGGGGTCCAGCCATTTATCGAGCATAAGAAAAACTTCCTCAAAAACGATTGGCCTGCCTCGTTGTGCGAATCTTGGCAGCGCGCTCAGGGCTCGCCCCGCTTCCGTGTCGTTGCCCGTCGGGACATGGCCCTTACCCTATCGATCCTAGCGATCAACGGCCAGCGAGCACTGTTACCCACTTGACCTAGCTCAATGTCTTGACGCTGACCGAGGGTAAAAAAGAGGAACGGGCGACTCCTGCCCCTTCTACCGAGGACATCGTCATGAGCGACCTGAGCCTGCGTAACACCATCCTGGAAGAGCTTGAATTCCAACCCCACATCGATGCCGCGGAAATTGGCGTTACAGTTCACAATGGGGTTGTCACCCTGACTGGGCACGTCAGCGACTACGCCCAGAAAGTCAGTGCCGAACGTGCCGTCAAGGCGGTGAAAGGCGTGCGCGCAGTGGCCGAAGAAATCCAGGTAAGACTGAACAAGGATGCCGGTACAGCGGATGACGCCATCGCCAGTCGCGCACTGCACATCATTGATTGGAGTTCCGATCTTCCAATAGGCGCTGTCAAGGTGATCGTGGAGAACGGCTGGGTCAGCCTGGAAGGCCAGGTGGACTGGCAGTACCAGAAGGAAACGGCAGAACGGGCCGTACGCAAGCTTTCGGGGGTGGTCGGCGTGGACAACCGGCTCACGCTTCGTCCCCAGGTGGCCGTGGCCGATATCCAGCGGCGCATTGAAGAAGCGCTCAAGCGCAATGCCGAAATCGACGCCAAGGCGATTCAAATCAAGGTTGAAGGCAGTGTGGTCAAGCTTGAAGGCAGAGTGCATCTGTGGCGTGAACGCCAGATCGCGGAACGGGCCGCCTGGTCTGTGCCGGGGGTCAACAAGGTGGAGGATCATTTGCTGATCGCCTGAAACTGTAGCCCGTAAGAACCCCTTGGCCCCGCAACGCTGTTCACTCAAGCAAGTAGCTGAATCTACTCTTGAACTGAACAGCATTACCTTCTCTCAGGGATTTTGATATTCCACCTGCGTGCTCAACTTTGAGGGATGACGTTCATGAACTCACCTTCGCAAAAACTGATGGAAAAGCTCTATGGCCGGCAATATCACGTTGATAGAGCCCACATAGTCCCTTTGCTGCGTCAATACGCAGAACCACTGCCGGACCTGGACTCACCCAGTTTTGCCGAACTGTTCGATCGCTACGCCGACGCGCGGGTGGTGCTGATCGGCGAGGCGAGCCATGGAACCCACGAATTCTATCGAGCCAGGGCGGCGATTACCCAACGACTGATCGAGCGTCACGGGTTCAACATTGTGGCGGTTGAGGCCGATTGGCCGGACGCCGGCCATGTCGACCAGTACGTCCGGGGGCTGGCGCATTCGGCGTGGAAGCGCCATATCTTCAGCAGGTTCCCTACCTGGATGTGGCGTAACAGCGAAGTGAAGGCCTTCACCCATTGGCTTCATGAGCACAATCACCGACTGGCTGCCGAGCAGCGCGTCGAGTTTCGCGGATTGGACGTCTATAGCTTGCGCAACTCCATTCATGAGGTGCTGAGCTATTTGGAGCGGGTCGACCCGCAGCTGGCCCATGAAGCCCGGCGACGCTATGGTTGCTTGACCCCGTGGCAGGATGATCCCGCGCTGTATGGCCATTTTGTCGAGCGCGACGGTGTGATGCCCTGCGAGCAACCGGTGGTCGAGCAGCTCAACGTCATGCTTGCCGAGCAATTGGCCGGGCTCATTCGCGACGACGAAGCGTTCTTCAACGCAACGCAGAACGCCAGGGTGGTGGTGGCGGCGGAACAGTATTACCGCGCGGTTTATCGAGGATCGACGCTCTCCTGGAACCTGCGGGACCGACACATGTTCGAGACGTTGCGTGCATTGCTCGAACATCGGGGGCCGCACGCCAAGGCGGTGGTTTGGGCACACAACTCCCATATCGGCCACGCAGGCGCCACGGAAATGGGTTGGAAGGGGCAGTTCAACATCGGTCAGCTGTGCCGTAGCACCTTTGGGCGCGACGCCGTCCTGATCGGCATGGCCACCGACAGAGGCCAAGTGGCTGCCGCCGATGACTGGGACGGTGAGATGCGGATCAAGGACATTCGCCCTTCCCGACCGGACAGTTGGGAACATCAGTTCCTCAAAGCTGGGGTTGCGGCGTCCCTGACCGACTGGCGGGACCCGCAGCGAAAAGAGCTGCGACGGGTCTTGTCCCCTCCTTTGCTGGAGCGGGCCATCGGGGTGATTTACCGCCCCGAGAGCGAGCGTTCCAGCCATTACTTCGAGTCGGTACTGGCCGAACAATTCGATGCCATGATCTGGTTCGAGCAAACCACGCCGGTCACGGCGCTGCCCCTGCCGCACAACCAGCCACTGGAACCGGAAGACGAAACCTATCCGTTTGGCGTATGAGGAGGTAGGCAGCCTGCTTAGGGGGTGGAAGCCAGCAGGTATTTTTCAAACCAGTCGCCGGCTAGCCTGGCGACTTCTTCCAGGGTGCCCGGCTCTTCGAAAAGATGCGTGGCACCCGCCACGACTTCCAATGCCTGCTCGCACCGAAGGGCCTGGCGACTTTGACAATTCAAGTCGAACACCAGCGGGTCCAGTGCACCGACAATCTGCAAGGTCGGCGCCTCTACCTTGAGCAACGCCGGCCCCGCCAGGTCGGTTCGCCCTCCCCGGCTGACCACTGCCGCGACCGCATTCACCCGCTCGGCCGCCGCCACCAGCGCCGCAGCTGCGCCGGTGCTGGCGCCAAACAGTCCGATCCGCAGCGCGTGCAGTTCAGGGTTGCGGCCAACCCAGTCGATCACATGGATCAGGCGCCGGGCCAACAGGGGGATATTGAAGCGCAACTCGCCGGTCAGATTGTCCATACGCTGCTCATGTTCCGTGAGCAGGTCGAACAACAGCGAACCCAGGCCACGACGGGCCAGGACATCGGCCACGTATTGATTACGTGGGCTGGTACGCCCACTGCCGCTGCCATGGACGAAGATCACCAGGGCACGGGTGTTCGCCGGCAAACGCAGATCGGCCGATAACTCGACGCCTGGCAAGTCGATGGTTCGAGATTGAGGTTCAAGCATCAGGATGCTCCGTCGTGCAACCGCTCGCCGCTTCCCGCTGCCAGGCTTGGTGCATGAGATCGATGACTTCATCGTCCGACGTCTGGGCAAAACTCAAATACCAATAACCAATCGACATCATCCACTCGGGGATGAGCGGGCAAATCACTTCATTCACTTCGCTGCGCAACGCCTCAACCGTTTCCAGGGGAGCAACCGGCACCGCGACAACGATGCGCGCCGGGGACTGCACGCGTACCGCATGGACCGCGGCCATCATGGAGGAACCGGTTGCCAGGCCGTCGTCGACCAGGATCACGACCTGGTCCTTGAGCTGCAACGGGGGGCGATTACCCCGATACACCTGTTCGCGCCGCAACAGTTCCTGCGTTTCCCGGGCGACGACGGCATCGAAACTGGCGCGGTCGATCGGGTGCACCCGCAGCGCCTCGTCGTTGAGGATCTGTATGCCACCACTGGCAATGGCGCCCATGGCGAACTCCGGGTGCGACGGGACGCCAAGCTTGCGCACCAGCATCAGGTCCAGGCGAACGTTCAGGGCCGTCGCGACTTCATAAGCCACCGGGACGCCACCACGGGGCAAGGCAAGGATGATGACGTCAGGTCTGTTGGCATATTTGAACAAGGGCTCGACCAGCCGCCGACCGGCCTCGGTGCGGTTCGGCAAAGTGGTTTGCAATGAGGGGCTCTGAATCATGGGAACCTCCTGAGGCAATGATGCCTGTCGCTTCGTTATGGACGATCCTGGTCGCGCTAGATGGCCAGGACGCTGCAAGTTACCTGGTACAGGGTATGTTCGGTCGTGCTGCCCAAAAGCTTGTCCAGGCCATGGGATTGGACCCTGCCCATCACAATCACATCCATATGCTGCTCATCGGCGAACGCGCTCAGCACCGCGACAGGGTGCCCTTCAATGAAGTGACGTCGCTCAGCGGCCACGCCATGTCGGTCAGCCAGGTCGAAAAAGGACTTTTCATGTTCTTTGCGCAACTGCTCGCCAAGATCCGAGAGCGCTAGACCGCCGCCGCCCATATCGCCCATGTACACCATCGAAATGTCGCAGGCGTACAGCAAGTGCAACTCGGCATCGCATTGGATGGCGAGTCCGCATGCCTGCTGGATGATCCGCTCATTGAGCTCGTTGTCTTGCGCCAGGGTACTGGACGCGTCGACCGCCGCCACGACCTTGCGTGGCAAGGGACGGTCGCTTTCACCCAGCAGGTACACCGGTACCGGGCAATGGCGCAGCAAGCGCCAGTCCAGGGGGGTGAAAAAGGCCCGTTTGAACGCTGACTCGTGCTGCACCTGCTTGATCAACAGGTCGGGCTGCATCTCGGTGACGTGATCGAGAATGTCTTGCTGCATGTCATCAGCCCAAGTCACCTCCGTCGTCACGTCGATGCCTCTGTCGCGCAGGTGATTCGCCTGGTTCTTGAGCCAATCGCGATGGTCTTGCAGGTAGCCTTCGCGCGCCTGCTCCCGGTCACCTTCCTCGAGCAGTGACAACAGTTTCCAGGAAGGGATCAAGGCGGCGACGTGCAGGCTCGCACCGCTGGCCTTGGCCAGGGCCGCAGCGTGTCCCAGGGCATGGGAGTGGCGCAGGGCCGGGTTGATGATCAGCAATAACCGTTGATACTGGCTCATGATCGGACTCCATGGAACTTGCATAGGAACTGGCACGTTTGTCACTGCCTGTCACCGCGGGCCATTGTCGTATCTGCCGCTGCAACGGGCACCTTCGTTGTAGATTCACCATCCTCCGTCAGGGCGACCGTGGCGTTGATATATATCAATTACTTTCGACGACCAGGCCTTCAACGGCGCATGCGTGTCGGGACGGGTTGGCGGTTCGCCCTCGTCAATCACCGGCCTTTGTTTGGACCGCGATTGATCAATGTCAATCTCGTCAGTGGCAACCGGATTACCTTGGGTACATAACCCATGGTCTACGGACAGGAGAAAGGCGATGACGATCCTATTGGCCAGTCAGCGGGTGCGCCTGTATGACAGCAACGAGCTGGATGACGTGCTGCAGGTAATGGCGCGCAAGGCCGCGACCCTCCTGCCCCCGACCCACGCAGCACTGATTGGTATCCAGCGCCGGGGCGAACCGCTGGCTCAACGGTTGCGCGAGTACATCGCGCATCGGACCGGCCAGCCGCAACTGCCTCTTTACCCTCTCCAGGTCAAGCGCTACGCCGACGACCTGCAAGTGCTGCATACCTACACCCAATTGACCGAAAACCCGGCCCTGGGCGGTCTCGACCTGGCCAATACCACGTTGCTGGTGGTCGACGATGTGCTCTTCGAAGGCCATTCGCTCTTGCGCACCTGCGCGTACCTGGCGCAACTGGGGGCACGCCGCGTCCATACCGCCGTACTGGTGGACCGGCATATATGCCAGCAACCGATTCGGGCCGACATTGTTGGCATACATTTGCAGGTCGCCGCCGATGACATCGTCGAATGCCATGTGCCGCCTTTCGAAGAGACGTATTGCATTGAGGTGGTGCGCCATGGCGCCGCCCGTTGAGGATGCGCTCGATCAAGGCCGGTGGGCCATGCAGGCTCGCAATGGCAAACATGCATAGGGATACGTGCCACTGAAATGAGGCGCCATTGCCGGCAGTCTCAGAGGAGTCTTGCATGCTTACCCTGCCCCCCCTTCTTTTTGCCCTGCAAGGCAGCGAACACTATGCCGCTCGCGTGGCTCAACGACTTGCTTGCCCGTTGGCACGCCATGAGGAACGTGACTATGAAGACGGCGAGCACAAGTGTCGGCCGTTGGATCCGGTAAACGGTCGCGAGGTCGTGGTCTTCCACGCCTTGTACGGCGATGGCCGGCAGAGCGCCAACGATAAGCTGTGTCGCCTGCTGTTTTTTTGCGGCGCCCTCAAGGATGCCGGCGCGCGCCAGGTGCAGGTGGTTTCACCGTATCTCTGCTACGGGCGCAAGGACCGCCGCAGCCAGCCTCAAGACCCGATCATCACCCGCTACGTGGCGTCGTTTTTCGAAGCCTGTGGCGTGGATCGCCTGCAGACCCTGGACGTGCATAATCCCGCCGCGTTCGATAACGCGTTTCGCCTGCCTGCATGGAATCTGCAGTGCTCAGAACTGTTCGCCGAGCATTTCGCCACACGAGTCGGCGACACCGCCGTGGTGGTGGTGTCGCCGGACTCAGGAGGGACCAAGCGCGCCGAACACTTTCGCCAGGCCCTGGAGCGGCAGCTGGGGCGTACGGTCGGCAGCGCCTTGATGGAAAAGCACCGTACCCATACCACGCTCACGGGCAGCCTGCTGATCGGCGATGTTGCCGGCAAGACCGCCATTGTTTTCGATGACCTGATCAGCACCGGGGACACGCTCAAACATGCTGGCCTGGCTTGTCAGAAGGCCGGCGCCACACGTTTGTTCGCCGCCGCCACCCATGGTTTGTTTACCGCTGGCCGTCACCTGTTCGACCCGCCGATCTTCCAGCACATCGCGATTACCGACACCGTTGCGCCGTTTCGCCTGCCGCCCGACTGCGTCACACAACACTTGCAAGTGCTCGACAGCACCGGCCTGGTCGCGACGTTCCTGGCGGAGAATGGTGCATTTGATCGCCTGTGAACACGTGGATCACTGATGCCCCGCCTGGATCAGCCTAGCCAACGGATCTGCGGCACTTTACGGAGGATCGATCGCGTGTCGAGCGACGGCCGTAGATCGCTTGGTCGATGTTCATCGGTGCGTTCCTCAAAGAAGGTTATGTCGTATTCACCCCTTGTGGGTCGAAGGCTCAGGTGTGGAGGAGCGTCCTGTTTGCTCCAGATAGGTGATGAGCTTGTCCAGGGTGTCCACGTGTTGGTAATCGCTTTCGGGAATTGTCATGCCCAGCCTTCGATCAATGGCCTCGATGAAACGAAGCCAATCCATGGAATCCAGATCCACCTCCTCGCGCAGTGACCGATCGGGACGCAACTGCTCGATTTCAAGCTCCGGGGCGATGCCTTTCAAGGCCTTCAATACTTCATCACGGATCATTTTCCGATTCATATGTCCTTTCCTCAAAGCGCCTCTGGCGTCTGCAACAAACGACGGACTTCGCTCAGAAAGCGTGCGCCGTAATGACCATCGCTGACTCGATGATCGGCCGACAAACTGCAAATGACCGTTGGCATGACGCACAGCTGGCCATCGTTCACCCACGGGCGCTCACTGATACGGCCGAAACCGACCAAGGCCACCTGGGGCGGGTAGATCACCCCCAATACGCTGTCCACACCCTGGTCGCCGAGTTGCGTAACCGTCATGCCAGCGCCTCCCAGTTCGGAGCTACGCAGGGATCCGTTGCGGGCACGCTCCACCAGGCTGGCCAGTTCGCTCATTAAATGAGTCAGGGAAATATCTGCCACATGATGCAGAACCGGCGCGACCAGTCCCCCCTGGCGCAGGCTGATTGCCACCCCAAGGTCTGTATCGAGTGCGGGTTTGAAGACGTTATCCAGCCAGAACCCATTGAGCTGCGGATAGTCGCGCAAGGCCAGCGCCACTGCTTTGAGCAGCAAGACACCGGGCAACAGGCGCGTTTCGAGCGTGCTTTGCGCATTGTGCGCCTGCAACCAGGCCATGGCCTTGCCCAGGGCGATGGTTTCGCTGAGGTAGTAATGGGGAATCTCGCGTTTTGAACGGCTCATGGCCGCAGCGATGGTGTGCCGCATGGCCTGCACGGGATCCGGGGTGTGCGCCACGCGGGCGGCTGCCTCGATGTCCTCCAGGGTAATGGCCCCCTGAGGACCATGGCCTTTCAAATCCTCGGTACTGACCCCCAACTCGGCAGCACGCTTGCGCGCCGCCGGAGAAATCCGCGGGCGCCTGTCGTGCGGGGCTGGCTTTTCGATCAGCAGAGGCGCGGCAGTCGTTGTGCGTTCCGGGGCCTGTGGTTTTTCGCCCGGTTCCGCCAACCAGGCGATGGTAGTGCCCACAGGGACTTTGGCGCCGACGTCGATCAACAGTTGCGACACCGTGCCGTCATGCCAGCATTCGACTTCGATGGCGGCCTTGGTGGTATCGACGACAGCAATCACCTGACCCGGCTTGACCACATCGCCCGGATGGACTTTCCACTCCAGCAACATGCCTTCATCCATATCGGCCCCCAGAGAGGGCAGTTTGAACTCGATCATCGTCTAACTTCCTGGCCCGGAATCCGAATACCCCGCGTCACTGTGCTCACCCTGGTGCCCTTGGCACAGTTGACGAGCGGTCGCGACGATCGTCGACACCTGGGGCAAGGCCGCCTCCTCCAGATGGCGCGGATAAGGTATCGGCGTCTCGGCGCTGCACACCCGGGCCGGCGGAGCATCCAGCTCGAAAAAGCTTTGCTCTATGATCCGCGTAATGATCTCGGCGGACAGGCTGCCGCTGCGCCACCCTTCGTCCACCACCAGGGCACGATGGGTCTTGCAGACCGAAGCCATCAGCGTCTCGTCATCCAACGGGCGCAAAACCCGCAGATCGATGACTTCGCAATCGATACCCTCGGCGGCCAACTCCTGCGCGGCCGCCAGGGCCTTGCCGAGGGTGCCGCCATAGGTGATCAAGGTCAGGTCCTTGCCGGCTCGGCGTACCTTGGCGCGGTTGATATCCACCGTCTCCCACTCACCCGTCTCGCCCTCCAGGTTGTAGAGCTGGGCATGTTCGAATATCAGCACCGGATCTGGATCCTCCAGCGCTGGCCAGAGCATGCCGCGCGCATCTTCAACGGTCGCCGGCGCCAGGATCTTCAAGCCAGGGATATGTGCATACCAACCCTCCAGGCTGTGGGAGTGTTGCGCGGCAAGCTGGCGTCCGGCGCCTGTCGCCATCCGCACAACCAAGGGCACGGAGAACTGTCCGCCGGACATGTGCCTCAAGGCTGCCGCCGTGTTGATCAACGGATCGAGGGCGAGCAGACTGAAGTTCACGGTCATGATTTCAACGATCGGTCGCATCCCCCCTAACGCCGCCCCAATACCGGCCCCCACGAAACCCAGCTCGGACAATGGCGTGTCTCGGATACGCTCGGGACCAAACGCCCCAAGCAACCCCAGGGAGACGGCATAGCTGCCACCATAGCGGCCGACGTCTTCGCCCATCAGAAATACCCGTGGGTCCCGCTCCAGCGCCTCACGCATTGCCTCGCGAAGCGCTTCGCGATAGCTCATACGCGTACTCATGGCGTCGCCCTTGGGGTGTAGACATCGCGAGACAGGTCCTCGAGCGGCTCCAGGCTACCGTTTTCGGCATAGGTAACAGCGGCCTCCACTTCAGCGTCCACCTGGCTCAGGATCGCCAGAAACCCGGGTTCGTCCAGAAGGCCTTCGGCCTTGAGCCGGGCACTGTATGCATGAATCGGCCCACGCGCCTTCCATTGCTCCACCTCGTCCTTGTCCCGATACAACTGTGGGTCGAACATCGAGTGGGCGCGAAACCGATAGGTGCGACATTCCAGGAAAAAAGGCCCACGCCCCGCGCGGATGTGTTCGACCGCATCACAAGCGGCTTCATGCACGGCGATCACGTCCATGCCATCGACGGACCTGGCATCGACTTTGTACGCCGATGCTTTGGCACACAGATCCGTTTGCGACTGCGAACGGTCCAGGGCAGTCCCCATCGCATAGAGATTGTTTTCGCAGCAAAACAGCATCGGCAGTTGCCACAATGCGGCCAGGTTGATGGACTCATGGAAAGCCCCTTCCGCCATCGCGCCTTCACCAAAAAAACACACCGATACACGCGACCCGCCTTGCATGCGTTCAGCGAGCGCCATGCCCACCGTCAGTGGCAGGCCACCGGCTACGATGGCATTGCCGCCGAAGAACCGAGTACTGGCATCAAACAGATGCATTGAGCCGCCTCGCCCGCGGGAGCATCCTTCCTGGCGTCCATACATCTCGGCCATGATGGCATTGATGGAGACTCCCTTGATCAGGGCGTGGCCGTGTTCGCGATATGTCGCAACCACCGCGTCGTTGGCTGCCAGTGCATGCAGGACACCGACCGCCACCGCCTCCTCGCCAATGTACAGGTGCAGAAAGCCACGAATCTTGCCCTCGCCGTACAGCTCGCCAGCCCGCTCCTCAAGACGGCGGATGCGCACCATGTCCCGTAGCAAGTCGAGCGCAATGTCCTGGGTCCGTGGTGGGAGGCTCATGGCGCACGCTCCATGCTGGATGTATCGCCTTCAGGCAAACCCAGTTCACGGGCCTTGAGCAGACGACGCATGAGTTTTCCACTACGGGTGTGTGGCAGTGCTTCGACAAATTCCAGTTCCTTGGGCGCAACGACCGCCCCGAGGCGCTTGCGCCCATGACCGAGCAATTCGTCGTGCAGGGTCGCGCTGGCACTCAAGCCACTCTTGAGCGAAACAAAGGCCTTCACGGTTTCACCCAGCAGAGGGTCGGGCTTGCCAATGACCGCAGCCTCGGCCACGGCGGGGTGTTCCATGAGGCAGCTTTCAACTTCAAACGGACCGATCAGGTGCCCCGCCGACTTGATGACATCGTCGCTGCGTCCAATGAACCAGTAATAACCATCGGCATCGCGACGCACCAGATCGCCGCTCAGGTACCACTCACCGACAAAGCACTGACGATAACGTTCCTCCTGTCCAAGATAGGTACGGAACATGGCAGGCCAAGGCTGTTTCAGGGCCAGGTCGCCGACCTCGTTGTCCTCCAGAAACACCAGCCCGCCTTGTTCGGTTCTTGCGACAATGGCTGCCTCGACCCCGGGCAATGGCTTGCCCATGGACCCGGGCTTGATGGGTATGGCGACCGTGTTGGCAATCATGATGCCGCCGGTTTCGGTCTGCCACCAATTGTCATGGATCGGCAGCCCAAGCACTTCTTTGCCCCACCAGACGGCCTCGGGATTAAGCGGCTCGCCGACACTGGCAATAAATCGCAGGCTCGGAAAATGATGGCTGCGCACCAACGCTGCACCAGCCTTCATCAAGAGTCGAATAGCCGTCGGGGCCGTATACCAGACCGTTACCTGTTGCTGTTCAAGTATTCCATACCAACGCTCGGCGTCGAATTCACAGCCCTCGACCACGCTGGTGACACCCAACAGCAAAGGCGCAAAGATCCCATAGGAAGTACCGGTCACCCAACCCGGATCGGCGCTGCACCAATAGACATCATCGGGGTGCAGATCCAAGGCGTATTTTCCGGTGACGCGATGAGTCAGCGCCGCACCGTGGGCATGCAACACGCCCTTTGGGGTGCCGGTGGTACCGCTGGTGAAGTGTAAAAGCGCGGGGCTGTCGGCTGTCGTATTGACGACGGTAAACGCCTCCTCTGCCTGCGCCAGCAGCGAACTCAGATCCAGCGTCCCCTCCATAGGCAACGTGTCCCCATCATCTTCTTCGTACAGCAGCACATGCTTGAGTGCCGGCAAGCGTTCGCGAATGGCCGCGACCTTACGCCTGTAGAGCGTTCCACTGGTCAGCAACACACTGGCTCCGCCCAGATGCAAGCGGGTCTCGATGGGTTCCGGGCCGAACGCACAGAATAATGGCGACACCACGCAGCCGAGCTTCAGGCCGCCGAGCACGCCCAGATACAGTTCCAACCCCCGGCCGCAGAGTACGAACAAGCGGTCGCCTGGCACCACGCCCAGGGTTTTCAATACATTGGCAAATCGGTTGCTCTGGGTGCTCAGTTGGGCGTAGCTGACGTCGCGACAGCCACCATTGCGATCAAGAATGCGCAAAGCTGCATGCCGTCGATGCGCACCTTGCGCATGCCGATCCACAGCCTCATACGCAAGATTCAATCCACCGCCCGGCAAACCGGCCAGGGCGCGACCCTCTTCTTGCCAGGAAAAAGCCTCGCGCGCCTGGACGCTATCGACCCAGTTCGGCGCAACGGGCAAGCGGTCCAGGGGTTTATCGATGATTGACGGATGCATGATCGCCTCTTTGAGTCGCGAACGGTTCAACACAGCGAACGCCCCCGACCGGCGCTTGTTACAGCGACCAACAGCAGGGGGCGAACGTCTTCGTCGACCCATCGATTCGTCCTCGCCGGATCAAGCCCCAGCGTCGACTCAGGGTGCGCCGCTGGCATTTGCCTGACGTTGATAAATATCAAATACCGGCGTGAGGCCCTCAAGAAGTGCGCACCTCCAATCCACTGGACTTGATTAATGTCAATCGCGCGGGCCTGCCTTTCTCCACACTGCCCAAAGGCCGCAGACGACATGGAGACGAGCATGAACATCCTGCAAGATGAGGTGATTGCCTTTCTCTCCAAACCGTCGAGCTACGACACTGCAAACCAGCCGGTGGAGCGTATCGAGACCCATGGCTCGGTGATTTTCCTGCATGCCGACCGTGCCTATAAACTCAAAAGAGCCGTGGCATTTGCCGAGCTGAACTTCCTCAGTCTGCAAAGCCGAAAAAAGGCCTGCCAGGCAGAGTTATTGCTCAATCGACGGACAGCCCCGACGCTGTACTTGAGGCTGTTTTCAATTACTCGCCAGGCTAATGGCCAATTGGCGCTCAACGGTCGCGGACGAGTGGTTGACTGGCTCGTCGTGATGCGCCGTTTCGATCAGGACCGGCTGTTCGATCGCATGGCCGTTGAAGGGCGTCTGACTGAACCGATGATGGATCAGTTGGGGATCGAGATCGCGCGCTTTCATGGGCATGCACAAATCACCCCTTCTTTCGGTGGCCTCCCGGACTTGAAAGAAGAAATCGAAAAAAACCATCGGGAAATGTCTCGCTATCCGTCTATTCTCGACACCACGACAGTCGCCGCGATTGCTCACGCTTCAAGGCTCCTGCTGGAGTCCTTGACCGGCTGCATCGAAGATCGCCGCCGTGAGGATCGCGTTCGCCGCTGCCATGGTGACATGCGCTTGGCCAACATCTGTCTTCTCGACGGTCAGCCGACACTCTTCG
Organism: Pseudomonas sp. PF05; assembly: GCF_056521845.1. Classification (NCBI taxonomy): domain Bacteria; kingdom Pseudomonadati; phylum Pseudomonadota; class Gammaproteobacteria; order Pseudomonadales; family Pseudomonadaceae; genus Pseudomonas; species Pseudomonas sp. PF05. The sequence continues at coordinate 255,529 of NZ_JBWLPW010000002.1, forward strand.
ATGGCATTGAGTTCAGTGAACGGATTGCCTGCATCGATGTGCTCTACGACGTGGCTTTTGTATTGATGGACCTGCGACACCATGGGCTGGAAAGTTTAGGCGCACGCCTGTTGTCCAGTTACATCAACCACTGTGCGTGGGAGGAAGACTGCAAGCCCCTGGCGTTTTTCCTGTCTTTGCGTGCGGCCACGCGCAGCTTCTCCCTTGCGGGCGCAGCACTGCGTCATGCCGATCAGGACAAGCGATATCAGAAGAAAGTAGAAGCGGTGCAGCTGATGCACCAGGCATTGAATGACCTGCACGGCGAAAACCCGCTGCTCGGTCACCTGTCCTCGATCGAGACGTCCATACGGACATGAACACTCCCCTTGCCCACAGCCATCACTCAGGAAATGGTGGCTGGATGGGTGATTCCTTATCCGGGATATCAGTCATGGTCGCCTCGGTCAGCAGCAGGATACTGGCGACTGAAACAGCATTCTCCAGGGCGATACGCACGACTTTGGTCGGATCGATGATACCGGCTTCGTACATGTCGACATAACAATTGGCGGACGCATCGAAGCCAATGTTGTTGGGTTCGGCAAGCATTCGCGCAACCACGACGCCAGCGTCCACCGCGGAATTTTCCGCAATGAGCCTGGCCGGGGCTTCCAGCGCCCGGCGAAGAATCTGCAGGCCAGTCCTGGCGTCGCCCTCATGGCGCGCCTCTTCGGCCGCGATAATCGGGACAGCCTTGAGCAGCGCCAGTCCCCCGCCCGGGACAATGCCTTCGGCGATCGCCGCCCGCGTCGCCGAAATGGCATCATCCAGCGCATCCTTGCGCGCCTTCATTTCGGCTTCGGAAGGCGCCCCGACGCGGATCACCGCCACACCACCGGACAACCTCGCCAAGCGCTCCTGAAGTTTTTCAAGATCGTAGGCGCTGGTGGTGCTGTCCATTTGTGTGCGAATCTGCTGCAGACGCGCCTCGATGGCCTCGCGTGTACCTGCCCCACCAATCAAAGCCGTACTGTCTTTTTGCACCACAACGCGGTGCGCCCGCCCCAACTGGCCCAGTTCCAAATGTTCCAGGCTGATGCCCAGTTCGTTTGAAACCAACGTCGCCCCTGTCAGAACGGCCATGTCCTGAAGCATCTCTTTGCGTCGATCGCCAAAGCCTGGCGCCTTGATGGCCACCGCTCGCAAGATGCCTCTTATCTGATTCACCACCAACGTGGTCAACGCCTCGCCTTCAATGTCGTCGGCAATCAGAACCAGGGGTTGCCCGCTCTTGGCTACGAGTTCAAGCAACGGAAGCAAATCCTTGAGAGCGCCGATCTTATGGTCACAGAGCAGCAAATAGGCGTCGTCGAGTTCGACCTGCATTTTCTCGGTGTCGGTGACGAAATAGGGGGAGACATAGCCCCGGTCGAATCGCATCCCTTCCATGACCTCGACCACTGTTTCGGTGGTCTTGGACTCCTCGACGCTGACGACGCCTTCAACGCCGACCTTTTCCAGCGCGTCTGCCACCAGTTGGCCGATGACGGCATCGTTATGCGCCGACAACGTGGCGACCTGGGCTTTTTCCTTGAGCGTGCTGACCGGCCGTGACTGGGCTGCGAGCGATTCCACGACCAGCAACAACCCACGATCCAGGCCGCGCTTGAGGTCTATCGCACTGGCGCCGGCGACGACGTTGCGAATGCCATCGGCCAGGATTGCATGAGCCAGCACCGTGGAGGTGCTGGTCCCATCCCCTACCGCGTCGCCCGTACGCTCCGCAGCCTGGCGCAGCATTTGCGCCCCGAGGTTCTCCTCGGGGTCCTGCAAGTCAATACGCTTGGCAATCGTCACGCCGTCGTTACAGACCGTGGGGTTGCCCCACTTGTTCTGAATCAGTACCGACTTCGATTTCGGCCCCAATGTGATGCGCACAGCATCCGCCAATTGCGAGGCGCCATTGAGGATTTTCTCGCGTGCTGCCGCGCGAAACGTCATTTTGCTGTGGGCCATCAGGCTGCTCTCCTGGTTATAGGCATAACCAACGCGTGCTGGCAGCTTCTATGAAGTGTCCCGTTCCATATTGATTTTTATCAACAAACTCAAAACCTCACCGCATGCCTTTGGATGAACGCGTGCCGGCACCTGCCTATAGGTTGATACAAATCAACGTTGGAGGCCGAAACAGAGTCCCAAATGAAGTCATGGAATCCAGGGATGGGTATTCGATTTTCAATCAACTGAACGTGGATTTTTTCATCTCAATGCCCGAGGGAAACGCCATGGACAAGTATCAGAAAAGCCAGAAAGACAAGTTGTTCAAAAGCACCGCCCATGACCCCTATCGCTTGCAGCGCGTCGAGGGTTCAGCGGTGTGTCCGCACTGTGGTGCTGTTTACCAGGCCGGAAGTTGGGCCTGGAGTCGTCCTGAAAACACCGTGGTTCATGAAGCACAAGAAACAGCCTGCCCAGCGTGTAGACGTATCGATGACGACGCACCGGCAGGAACACTCACCTTGTCGGGTGGCTTCTTGCAAAAACACCGAAGTGAAATCATCAACCTGATTCACAACACTGAAAAAAAGGAAAAAGCCGAGCACGCCCTGGAGCGCCTCATGAAGCTGACTGAATCAGAGCAGAATCTGGTCGTGACCACGACCGGTATCCACTTGGCCAACTGCCTGGGCCATGCATTGGAGGGTTCTTTCAAAGGTAAGGCCGATTATCGATACAGCGGGGATAAATATGGGGTGAGCATCCGCTGGACACGCGACGAATAGACGAAAACCGATTAAACCAAGCCGGGAAACAGCATGCACTTCTTAGCCTTGGCAATGGATTTCGACGGAACCATCGCCGAAAACGGCAATGTCCCGCCGCAGGTCTGTGCAGCGCTCACGCGCCTAAAAGAGAGCGGACGCAAGTTGCTACTGGTGACCGGCCGGGAGTTGCAAGCGCTCAAGCACCAGTTTCCACAGCTTGACCTGTTTGACCTGGTGATCGTCGAAAACGGCGCGCTCTTGTACGACCCCGCCACGGACACCGAAGAACTCATCGCGGATCCAGCTTCCACCGAACTGGTGGCCAGCCTACGTGACAAAGGGGTCTGGCCGTTGTCGATCGGCCGATCGGTCATCGCCACGTGGCGTCCGTTTGAAAACACGGTGCTCAGCAGCATCCGCGAGCTTGGCCTGGAGTGGCAGATGACGTTCAACAAGGATGCGATCATGGTCTTGCCTCCTTGTGTGAACAAAGCGTCGGGCCTGAGTGCGGCTCTGCGACGACTGGGGATCTGTGAGCTGAATGTGGTGGGCGTGGGTGATGCGGAAAACGACCACGCTTTTTTATCGATCTGTGGCTGTGCCGCGGCCGTGAACAATGCCATTGCGTCGATAAAGTCCAGCGCAGACGTGTGCCTCAGCCAAGACCATGGCCGTGGGGTCTGCGAGCTGGTGGAGATGCTGTTGGAAAAAGACGTCGCGTTGGTGCCCATCGAGCGCACCGGGGTCTCGTTAGGCCAGACCGTTGATGCGAACAAGGCCTGGTTGCCTGCAGAGTCGGTGCTGCTGGTGGTTGGCAATTCGGGCTCCGGCAAATCCAGTTTCATTACCTGGCTGACAGAACGAATGGTCCAGGCTCGCCAGGATTTCTGCATCATTGATCCGGAAGGCGACTATCTGACCCTTGACGACGCGGTAACGGTGGGTGGCCTGACCGTACCTCCGACGACCGAGGAGTCGGTGCAACTGCTTCTACAGGCACGGCTTAACGTTGTGGTCAGCGCCCTGGCCCTGGAGCCGGCAGCACGTGTGCAACTGTTTGGCGAACTATTGCCCGCAATTCATCATCTTCGTAACGTTTCGGGCCGACCCTATTGGCTGATCGTGGACGAAGCACACTACATGCTTCCCCACTGTGCCAACTGGCCCCCCGGCTTTCTCGGCAACATGGGGGTCATCATCGTTGCCCTGAACTTCGATCAGATATGCCCGGCGCTCCTCGAGGAGGTAAACGTACTGGTAACGTTCGGCAGTACTGCCCGGCAACTGGTCGAACAGTTCGCCAAACGCATACAACGCAGCTGGCCCGCCTTTCCAGAGCGCTCGCCAGGCTTGGAACATGCCTGTCTGTGGAACCTGCGAGAAGGCGAACAAGTGTTGCTGCTCGACCAGGTCCAGCCAGACCAGAAGCACCATCGGCACAGCGGCAAGTACGTCTCGGGAAATGTAGGCGCATGGCATGCGTTTCACTTTCCGGCCCTAGGCAAAAGTGCCACAAACCTGACGGAGTTCTTGTCCCTCTCGATGCAATTGTCCGATGTCGCTCTTGGCGAACATATGAAGGCCGGCGATTTTTCCAACTGGTTCCGCCATGTGATCCGGGACGATGTGCTTGCCAATAAGACTCGCCTCATTGAAACGGACAGCACCCTGGCCCCCAGTAAAGCATTGGAACAAATCCAACAATGGGTGCAATCGCGCTACCACCTTTAGGGGGGGCATGCCGTTCGCATCCGGGCGCAAGCGCGCGCTGCTGGCGGTTTCGGTTGACCAGTCCCTCAAGCAGCTAGAGCTTATGTTCAAGATCGATGAAACTATCGGCCTGCCAATCCCAATCCTGGGCTTGGGCGGCATCGGGTGCAGGCGCTCCGCCATATTCCATGGGCCGGTCGATATAGGCCGTCATCAGGCCGCACGCCCTGGCCGCCGCAAGATCGCTGTGGTGGCAGGCCACCAGGCAGAGTTCAGCGGGTTTGATGTCCAATGCCCTGGCCGTGGACAGGTACGCCGCAGGATCCGGTTTGTAGGTTTGCGCGAACTCCGCCCCCAGTAGTGCGTCCCATTGCAAACCGTTGTAGCGGTTCATGGCGATCATCAAGGCCACATTGGCATTGGACAAGGTCACCACCGCAAAGCGCCGACGCAGCAGGGCCAAGCCCTCGGTCACGTCAGGCCAAGGGTCCAGGCGACGCCAGGCATGGGCAAGCGTGTGCAATACCTCGGGGTCAACCTGGTCGACTTCCAGCCCGTAAGCCGTCAACAACTGGACCAGCGTCTCGTAGTGCAATGTGTCCAGCACAACGAAGCCTCCATGCCCTTTGATGCACTCGCGCAGCGCTGGCGCATACAACCGGCGCCATTGCATGGCAAATTCCGCAGGGCTGACAGCGGGCAGGTAGGTCGACACGAATGGACTCGCCTCACGTGCGATGCCTGAATGCCAGTCAACCACCGTACCGAACACATCGAATGCCAACGCTCGTGGAAGCGTCATCGCAAGACTCCTCAGCTATTTACGCTCCAGCCTGGCACTCCGGCCGCCGAGGCACTGGAGCGCGGGAACCCAATGAGCTTAGCCTGATCCTTCTCAAGCGCCATCAATACTGCGCGAGCACCTATAGCTTGTGACTACCCAGCACCCAATACCGCTGCGGTGCCGCCTTGCGCAGTCGCGCCGCGAGGAACACACCAACCAGCAGCGCTGCGGGGATGATGGCGCAGAGGCCGTACGACAAGGCCTTGCTCGCACCCGTCAGTACATCGAAATGCACCACCGCGATAAACAGCACCGCCAATAGCGCCAGGCAAGAGAAGCCCGGGAAAATCCGCCCACGCCAGATCCCCAGCTTGAGCTCGGGGTGGCGCTGGGCAAAGACCCATACCGCCGCGGACGTGAGCGCCATCAGCAAAATCACGCAAAGCGTCGCCAGGTTGGACAGCCAGGCAAACAGTTGCAGGATCGGATCGGCATCCATCGCGGCGAAGACCAGCACGACCACCGCAGAGATCAAGCTCTGCAACGCCGAGCCCATGTGCGGGCTCTGATGGACGCGATGAGTGGTGCCCAAGCGACTGTGAAGCAAACCGTCACGCCCGATGGCGTAGAAGTAACGGGCCGCGGCATTGTGGAACGCCAGCAACCCGGCATAGATGCTGACCATGAACAGCACGCGGATGACCTGGGTCAGGTGCGGGCCGACAAAGTGATCGGACATGCCATAGATAAACGTCGTCGGGTCTTGCAAGGCCTGAAGCGTGGGGACGATTTTGTCCGCGCCTACGCCGATCACCATCGACCAGACCGACAGCGCGTAGAAACCACCGATCAGCAAGACCGAACAGTAGGTGGCAATCGGGATCGTACGTTGCGGGTTCTTGGCTTCTTCGCCGTAGATAGTGGTGGCCTCGAAGCCGATGAACGCGGCGAAACAGAACAGCAGGCCGATTGACGGCGTGCCGCTGAACACGTGGCTGCGATCAAACGCATCGAGGTTGACGCCGCTGTCGCCGCCGGTCCTGAGAATGGCGAAGTCCAGGAGCAGGATCGCCAGATATTCGGCGATCACAATGACCGACAACACCCGGGCCGACAGATCGATCTTGCGATAGCCGAGAATCGCAATGCTGGCCATTGCCATCAGCGAGTACGTCCACCAGGGCAACACCAGGCCGAACACGCTTTGCATCGTGCCGCTGACCACCCCACCGAACATGCCATACAGGCCGACCTGGAGAATGTTGTAGGCAAACATCGCCAGCACCCCCGCCGCCCCACCGGCCAGGCCACCCAGGCCGCGCGAGGTGAACGCGTAGAAACCGCCGGCATTGGTGACGTGCCGGGACATGGTCGTGTAGCCCACCGAGAACGCCAGTAACACCAGCAAGGCCAGGATCAGCAACGCCGGTGTGCCGGCGCCGTTGCCCAGCATGATGCCAATGGGAAAGCCGCCAGCGATGACACTCAAGGGGCTGGCCGCCGACACCACGAAGAAGATGATGAAGCCCACACCCAGGGCCCCACGCTTGAGCTCCGTGGAGCTGTTGACCGGGAGAGATACGCTCATGTTTTCTTGACCTTATGGTATGAGGCAGGCGCTGTAGGATCGATGCAGTCAACCGCTCACCGTCACCGAATAGCGTTATTGTTCTTGTCGCACGCTGGATTCGATCCTATGCCTCTCCCTGAACGTCCCACTATCCCAAATCGGTAACCAGAGACCTCTTCTCAAAAAAACCGCGACAAATATTCAAGCAAGCGCGCAACCGTTGATGGCAGCGCGTGCGGTTTGGGAAGGCAATTCGGCGAACAGTTCCTGATATTCCGCTGCAAAATGGCTGAGATGATAGAAGCCCCATTGGGCAGCGGCATCGCCGATCGACAGATGCGACGCGCGGGTGGACATCAAGGTCCGGCGCACACCGTTGAGCCGCACGGAGCGCAAGTAATTGAGCGGAGTCGTCTCGGCAACCGAGCGGAAGCTGTTCTGCACGGTACGTCGACTCACCTGGAGTCGCTGGCACAACTCATCCACGCTGGGCACGTTGTTCAGTTCCGCGGTGGCCAGGCGATGGCATTTTTCGACAATGAAACTGCGCGTGGAGCTTGGCGTACGCTGCTGCTTGTCACAGGCAGGGTCGGTCATGAGTTGCAGCAACTCGTCGAGCATGGCTTGTTCCAGTGCCAGCTCCCGATCTTGCGCAGGGTCGAGCTCTTCGCTCGAGAGCGCCTGGGAGAATGCAGCCAGCATCCGACGTCGAGCGTCAGCATAGCGTTGCGTGGGGAGCCTGATCACCGGCTGGCGGAGTAACTGGCTGATTTCCTTGACCGACGCGGTTTGCGCCAACGCCTGTTCGAACAATTCACGTTCGAAGGTAATGGCCAGCAGTTCCATGCCCATCGGCATGTGGAACATGAACTCCTCGCCGCCATGAAGAAAGAACAGGCTGCTCTCGTCCACCTCCCGTCCCTGCATCCGAATCGAACCCGGGACGGTGATGGGCACGGCAAAGCACATCTTGCCTCGGGGGGCGACGCCATGCTGCACCACGCGTTGGTTGATCTGCTCGCGGAATACGTGGCATCGCCCCGTCGTCAACTGGATAAGCGAACTCTCGGCCGAACCAGCGGTTAACTGGTTGTAGTCCTGGCTCCACTCCTGGACGGTGGCGGCGTGGACATGGATGTCACGAAAATGGCTGATGTTCTGATTTTTCATGATGACGAAAGCCTCGGCCAATATTCTTGTTTTTAGAATGCCTTATTGCGCGATATTCTCACATTAAGAGAATTCTGCAAATTTTCTTTGGTTCATGTCAGTGCTCTCGTGCTGACGCTCGATCCGGCCCGTCCAATGTGCCGATTCGGGCTACCGGCCAGGAACGGGCCACGAGGATGATCGGGGCACTGTAACCGACATCCTGAGAGACCGTCATGAGTGAAGCCAAGCTAGAATCCCTCCATTTCGCGGATGCCCCGCGGATCACCACCACCATTCCTGGCCCAAGGACCACCGAGGCCCTGGCATTGTCGGCGCGTACCGAGTCGATGGCCCGCGGCGGCGGACGTATGCCCGTGGCCATGGACCGGGCCTTCGGCGCGACCTTCAAGGACGCCGATGGCAACACCTACATCGACCTGTCCGCTGGCGTGGGCGTCAGCAGCGTAGGCCGCTGCCATCCGAAGGTGGTGCAGGCCATTCGCGAGCAATCCGAAGTGCTGATGCATGCGTTGGAAGTCAACAGCACCCGGCGCACCGAACTGGCCGCCAAGCTCTCCGAAATCGCACCCGACGGCTTGCGCGGCGACTGCATCACGTTCTTCACGCAAAGCGGCAGCGATGCGCTGGAGGCGGCGATCAAGTTCGCCAAACGTGTCACCGGGCGGCATCAGATCATCGCCTTCCACGGCGGCTACCACGGCGTGTGGAACGCCTCCGGTGCGCTGACCACAGGCACGGCCTACCGCAAGGGCTACGGCGCCCAGATGGGCGGGGTCATTCATGCGCCCTACCCTTATGCCTATCGTTTCCCCTTCGACACCACCCACAAAAGCGCCGAGCAGATTGCCGGTGACTACGTGGATTACCTGCTGAACACCCCCTACACCGCCGCCGATGACGTGGCCGCCGTGATCGTCGAACCGGTGCAGGGCGAAGGCGGTTACGTTCCACCTTCACCCGAATTCCTGCAACTGTTGCGCAAGGCCTGCGACCGCAGTGGCGCGCTGCTGATCGTCGATGAAGTGCAGTCCGGCGCCGGGCGCACCGGCAAGATGTGGGCGGTCGAGCACTCGGGCGTGAAGCCCGACATGCTCACCTTCGGCAAGGGCATCGGCAGCGACCTGCCGATGGCGGGCCTGATCATGCGTTCGGACCTGGCAGCCGCGATTCCTGACGGGTCGATGCCCAACACCTTCGCCGCCAACTCGTTGTCCGCGGCCGTGGCGCTGACCAATATCAGCATCCTCCAGGACCCAGAGCTTGATCTGCTCAACCGTGCCCACACGCTGGGGCTCCAAGCGCAGGAACGTATCCGTGGTTTCGACAGCCCGTTGGTCGGTGAAGTCCGCGGTCGCGGCCTGATGATCGGCATCGAGCTGGTCGAGGATCCGATCACCAAGGCGCCACTGGCACCGGACAAGATCGGCCAACTCATGGGCTACCTGTTGAACCACGGGGTGCTGATGATTCCCTGCGGTCGCTACAGCAACGTGATGCGGGTCATGCCCTCGCTGACGATTTCGCGCGCGCTGTTCTTCAAGGCCCTGGACATCTTTGGCGACGCCCTGGCCTCCCTCAAGGGATGAGGTGTGTACACCTCGACTACTCCACATCATTTGAGGGACTGCAAAATGACTCAACAGCTGAACCACTTCATTGAAGGCGCGTCCTTCGAGGCCTCCGACGGCCGTCGCATCACGCTCGTCGACCCCGTGACAGAACAGATCTACGGCAGCTCCGCGCGCGGCACGGCCGAGGACGTGGACCGCGCCGTAGCAGCGGCACTCACCCAACTTGAGCGTGGCGCCTGGAGCCAGCTCGACGGTGCCCAGCGTGGCCGGCTGTTGTCGAAGCTGGCGGACCTGGTGGAGCGCGACACCGACGTGCTGGCGGACCTGGACGCCAATGCCATCGGTCGCTCACCGATCGAACCGCGCCGGCTGGACGTACCCAACGCCATCGCCAACCTGCGCGCCGCCGCCGGCTGGGCCAATCAGCTGGAAGGCCGCACCATTCCCACCAGCGGCTACTTCGGCACCAAGGCCCTCTCGTACACGGTCCGGGAGCCGGTGGGCGTGGTCGGTGCCATCGTTCCCTGGAACTCGCCGCTGATGATCACAGTCTGGAAGCTCGCCGCTTTGCTGGCAGCCGGCTGCACCGTGGTCATCAAGCCCTCGGAAGAAACGCCGCAGTCGGCCCTGCACCTGGCGGCGCTGGCTCAGGAAGCGGGCTTCCCCGACGGGGTGATCAACGTGGTCACCGGCTACGGCAACGAGGTGGGACGCGCCCTGTGCGAGCACCCGCACGTCGCCAAGATCAGCTTCACCGGCAGCCCCGAGGCCGGACGCGAAATCCAGCGCACCGCCGGCGTACTTTTCAAGCACGTGGCCTTGGAGCTGGGCGGCAAGAGCCCGCAGATTGTCTTCGACGACGCTTCGTTCGAGGACGCGCTGTTCGGCTGCTCGCTGGGCCTGTTCGCCAACCAGGGACAGATCTGCGCGGCGGGCTCGCGCATCCTGGTCCAACGCAACATCGCTGATCGCTTCGCCGCGGCGCTTGCCGATGCCGCGCGAGCCGTCAAGGTCGGCGACCCTCGCCAACCCGGCGTACAGATGGGACCGGTGGCCAAGAAAGCGCAATTGGATCGCGTCAACCGTTACATCCAACTGGGCATCGACCAAGGTGCGACCCTGTTGGCCGGCGGGGTATCGAACCCTGAACAGGGTTGGTTCGTCCAGCCGACGATCTTCGCCAACGCCCGCAATGACATGGCGATCGCCCAAGACGAGATCTTCGGCCCGGTCGGCACGGTGATCACGTTCGACAGCGAAGATGAGGCGGTCGCGCTGGCCAACGATTCCAACTACGGCCTGGCGGCCACGGTCTGGACCAGCGACCTGGTGCGAGCGCACCGCGTAGCCGCGGCGGTCAAGGCCGGTGCCGTGGGCATCAACTGCTGGAGCCCGCTGGACGCCAACCTGCCCTGGGGCGGCGTCAAGGCCAGCGGCGTTGGCCGTGAAGGCGGATTTGGCGGCGCGTTGGCCTATACCGAGGAGAAAGTCATCACCGTACTACTACCTAGCTGAGAACAAAAAACCGCACTGGCCGGACCACCCTCCAAGCCCCTGTGTCGTGGAGGGTGGCCGTTCAAACGTGCATTTGCGATGCCTTGATGATCGATGGAGAGACCGCGATGAATCCGGTAAATCAAACAATAATTGATCGGTATCCGACATCCCTGCGTATGTTGCACTGGGTGCGCGCCGTGCTCATCGCCGGCCTCCTCTGGGCAGGCTGGCACATGACTGGGCTCGATGATGAAGTGGCGAGCAAATATGAACTCTATTACCCGTGGCACAAATCCTTCGGGGTACTGGCGTTTCTGCTGGCCCTGATTCAGATCACCCTGCGCGTGCGCACCCCCAGGCTGCCGCAACCGCCGCAGACGCTGGCACGGTATGAGCGAGTTTCCTCAAGGCTTGCGCACCGCACCTTGTATGCACTGCTGGTGATCGTGCCGTTGATGGGCTATTCGATGTCGAGCACCTACACGATGAGTGACGGGGTGTTCTTTTTCGGGATAAACCTTCCGGAACTCCTTGGGAAAAATGACGACTGGTTCGTTGTCTTCCAATGGCTGCATAAGGTGCTCGCCTACACCCTGCTCGGTCTGATCCTGGTGCATATTGCCGGCGCCCTCAAGCACCGGTTCTTTGACCGGGACCCTCGAAGCGATGTTTTGCGCCGTATGCTGTGACGCTGACTTGACGAGGCATTGGCGCAAGGTGCCAATGCCTCGGGGCACAATATGAGCGTGATGCAAGTATTATCGGCAGGTGCTTAAGCTATTCGTTAGCGCAGCAACGGATATATACCCTGCCGAAAATCCACTCATGAAAACCATGCTCGAAATCGAAGATCAGCTGTTCAAGCCTACGGTACCCAACGACGAAACAACACGCTGGCATTGACCCCACCGAACCCAAATCCATTGGAAAGCGCATGGGTAATCGGCATCTTCCTGGCCTTCAGGCCAACCAGATCAAGCCCCGCAGCAGCCTCGTCAGGATGAGCCAGGTTCAGGGTAGGCGGGACAATCTGGTCCCGAAGCGCCAACACCGTAAAAATAGCCTCGATACCACCAGCTGCCCCCAGAAGATGCCCGGTGGCCGACTTGGTGGAGGTAATCGCCACACCGGAGTCCGTGCCGAACACCGAGCGAACAGCCGCCAGTTCCCCGCTGTCACCAACCTGGGTGGACGTCGCGTGGGCATTGATATGTTGCACGTCCGAGGGGCTGACAGCGGCCTGGCGCAGTGCCTGTTCCATCGCACGCCGGGCGCCGTTGCCGTCTTCCGGGCCCGCCGTCAGGTGATAGGCATCGGCGCTGGTGCCATAACCCACCAGCTCCGCCAGGGGCTTGGCGCCACGAGCGAGGGCGTGCTCCAGTGACTCGATCACCAGCAACCCGGCGCCCTCGGCCATGACAAAACCGTCGCGATCACGATCAAAGGGCCGTGAGGCCTCTTGCGGGCGCTCGGCAAAACCGGTGGACAGTGCGCGGGCGGCAGCAAAGCAACCCAGGGTCACGCGGTCGATCGCCGCTTCCGTACCGCCGCATATGGCGATATCCGCTTCGCCGCTTCGGATGAGCCTGGCCGCGTCGCCAATGGCCTGAACCCCGGCCGCACAGGCGGTTACCGGCGCGCCCAGAGGCCCTTTGAAACCGTGCCGAATGGAAACGTGCCCCGCGGCCATGTTGGCGAGAAAAGCAGGTGCCGTGAACGGCGACAATCGGCGCGGGCCACGCTCATCGGTGGTGCGTACGGCACCGGCAATGGCGCCAAAGCCACCCACGCCCGAGGCGATGAGAGTCGCCGTCCGTTCCTGGCCGTTGGCATCGGTCGGTTGCCAACCTGCCTGTTGCAATGCTTCTTCGGCCGCCACCAGCGCGAACTCGATGAAGCGATCCATCTTCTTGCGATCCTTGGCCGCAATGATGCGCTCCGGGTCGTAACCGGCGATGGCGTCCTCTTCCAACGTAGGCACCTGGCCGCCCACGGCCACGCCGGTTCCCTCGGTAATGTCGTCAGACAGGATACGAATGCCAGAGCGCCCGGCCAGCAGGCGTTGCCAGACTTCTTCGACGCCACAGCCCAACGGGCCGACAATGCCCACGCCGGTGACGACGATGCGTTTTTGACCTTGGGAAGTCATCATTGGAACCTCTTCATATCTCAGTCAATGTCACTAAAAAGCACAAGTGCGCTTGTTTAAACCTGCGGAACGGTCTGAGCATGCGTTGAATAGTCAGGACGGATCCTGAACCAGATGGAATACATCGCTGGCAGGAACACCAGCGTCATGATGGTGCCAACGAACGTGCCCCCGATCAGTGTGTAGGCCAGCGTCCCCCAGAACACCGAATGCGTCAGCGGAATGAAGGCCAGGATCGCGGCCAGCGCCGTCAGCAGGACCGGGCGGGCCCGTTGAACCGTGGCTTCGATGACTGCGTGGAACGGGTCCAGCCCTTCCTGTTTGTTGTGATGGATCTGCCCGATCAGGATCAGCGTATTGCGCATCAGAATGCCCGAGAGTGCGATCAGGCCGACCAAGGCGTTGATCCCAAACGGCTGCTGGAAGATCAGCAGGGTCGGCACCACGCCAATCAGGCCCAGCGGTGCGGTGAGGAACACCATAATCATGGCCGAGATCGAACGCACCTGCACGATGATGATCAGCAGCGTCAGGGCCACCATGATCGGCACCAGCGGCACGATCGCCTTGCCGGCCTTGCCCGATTCCTCGATGGCCCCGGCCTGCTCGATCCGGTAGCCGTCAGGGAGGCTGGCGATGATCGGCTGCAGTTGCTTGACGATCGCGCTCGATACGTCTGGCGGCTGCAAGTCTTCGGCAATGTCACCGCGCACGGTGATGGTTGGCGTGCGATCACGTCGCCGCAGGATCGGCTCCTCCATACGCACATCAATCTCTGCGACCTGGGACAGCGGAATGCGCTGGCCTGCCGCACCCACCAGGGTAAAGCCCTCGATCCTGGCCGGATCGAGCCGGATATCACCGGCAGCACGACCGACCACCTGCACTGAGCGGATGTCCTCGCGAACCGCCGTGATCGGTACCCCCGAGAGCAGGAATTGCAACTGCTGGGCAACGGCATTTGACGTCAGCCCCACCGCCTGCAAACGATCCTGGTCCAGACTGAAATGCAACGTCGGCGTCAGCGCACCCCAGTCGGTATTGACGGTCCGCATCAGCGGGCTTGCCTGCATGACACTCTGGACCTGGTCTGCGATTTCACGCAATTTCGACGGGTCAGGCCCCATCACCCGGTAGGCAACCGGAAATGGCGAATACGGACCGAACACCAGTTGCGTCACACGGATACGCGCCTCTGGTGCGAGCCCCTCGGCAGCCGCCTCGCGGAGACGGAACTTGAGGGCCTCGCGCGCTTCCTGGCTCTGCGTCAACACCACGATCTTGGCGAACGAAGGATCGGGCAGTTCCGGCGCCATCGCCAGGTAGAAGCGTGGCGCGCCTTGGCCGATGTAGGCCGTGACGATTTTTGACTCATCCTGTTTCTGCAACCAGGCCTCGACCTTGGCAGTGGCGGCGCTGGTCTGCTCGATGGAGGTGCCATAGGGCATCTGCACCTCGACCATCACCTCGGGACGGTCTGACGTCGGAAAGAACTGTTTCTTGACCAGGCTCATGCCGAGAATCGCCACGACAAATGTCGCGACCACGGTGCCGGCCACCCACCACTTGCGCGCGATGACGCGGGTCAGGACCTGGCGAAAGCGATTGTAATGACGGGTGTTGTAGATAGCCGCGTGACCGCCCTCGACCTGCTTGATGTCCGGCAACAGCTTCACCCCCAGGTAAGGGGTGAACGCCACCGCCACCACCCAAGAAGCGATCAGGGCAATGCCGACGATCCAGAACATGTTGCTGGTGTATTCGCCGGCGGTCGACTGCGCGAAACCGTTGGGCATGAAGCCAATCGCCGTTACCAGCGTACCGGACAACATTGGTGCGGCGGTGTGGCTCCAGGCATAGGCGGAGGCTCTGATCCGGTCGTAGCCCTCCTCCATTTTCACCACCATCATTTCGATCGCGATAATCGCGTCGTCCACCAGCAGCCCGAGTGCCAGGATCAACGAACCCAGGGTGATCCGGTCGAAGTTCTTTCCGGTGGCCGCCATCACTACAAACACTATCGCCAGTGTCAACGGTACGGCGGCTGCGACCACAACGCCTACACGCCAGCCCATGCTGAGAAAGCAAACGAGCATTACAACCAGCAGCGCGACAAAAAATTTGACCATGAACTCACCGACGGCCGAGTCAATGTTCACGGCTTGATCGGTGACCTTGGTCAGCGTCATGCCCAGTGGCATGCCTTCATTGATCTTGGCGGTCTCCGCATCCAGCGCCTTGCCCAGGTCCAGGCCGTTCCAGCCCTCACGCATTATGACCCCCAGCAACAAGGCTTCTTCGCCATTGTTGCGCACCAGGAAAGTGGCCGGGTCTTCATATCCGCGCTCGACTGTCGCGACGTCCGAGAGCTTGAGCGTGCGGCCTTGAATCACAAGGGGCGTGTCACGAATGTTCGCCAATTTATCGAAGGCGCCGTCCACCCGCAGGACGACCTGTGGCCCGTTGGTTTCGATCGAGCCAGCGGGCGTGAGTACATTCTGATTGTTCAGCGCGGCGAAGATATCCTGGGGCGAGACGCCCAAGGTGGCCAGTCGATCATGGGAGAACGACACAAAGATCCGCTCGGGCTGCTCACCGATGATGTTGACCTTCTTCACGCCCGCCACGTGCAACAGGCGCTGGCGCAACGACTCAGCATCACGTACCAGCAGGCGCTGCGGCTCGCCTTTGGCTTTCAGGGCGAACAGCGCGAACGTCACATCGGAAAATTCATCATTGACCATCGGCCCAATCACGCCCGCCGGCAACTTGAGTGCTTCGTCCTGGAGCTTTTTGCGCGCCTGATAGAACTCCTCCTGCACTTGCGCAGGTGGCGTGCGATCGACCAGCGACACCATGGTGAACGCCAGGCCGGGACGGGTGTAGGTGTCCGTGCGGTCGTACCACTTCAGCTCTTGCAGGCGTTTTTCAAGCGGCTCGGCGACCTGGTCCTGCATCTCCTGGGCGGTCGCGCCCGGCCATGCGGTGATGACGGTCAACTGCTTGACCGTGAACGGTGGATCCTCGGCACGCCCCAACTGGAAGAACGCCAAGGTGCCCGCGACGGCAATCAGGAAGATCAGGAACACGGTAATGGAGCGCTCGCGAACGGCGAGTGCCGATAAATTGAGGCTCATTGACGGCCCCCGGCAACCTTCACATCACCCGGTTGAGCCAGTCGCACTTGCTCACCTTCACGCAGCAGGTGGGCGCCGAGCCCGACAATACGCTCGCCAACATTGAGATTGCCGGCGACTCGCGCAGTGTCATCGCTCAAACTCAGAATGTGCACAGGTCGCCAAGTGACTTTCGCCGGTTCCCCCTTTATGACCCACACGCCGGTGCCGTTGCCCGGGTCAAAAACGGCAGCGATCGGCACTTGCAGTGCCTGGCGTTGCACGCTGTCTTCGGCGATGCGAAGCGTGACGGTCGAACCCAGCGGCGCATTGGCCAGCGCACCCTCCAGCACATACCGCGCCTCGAAGGTACGCGTCACGCGGTCAGCCGAATCCGAAAGCAACCTCAGCTTCGCGGTGACCGCTCCGGTGGTGACACCATAACGCGTCGCCTGTGCGGTAGCGCCTGCGGCAGGTCGCAGCGTCTCGGGCAATTGCACAACGGCTTCGCGCTGCCCCGCCCGCGCCAGTCGAACCACGGTTTGCCCGGGGCTGACGACTTGCCCGGGCTCGGCAAGCGTTTCCATCACAACACCGTCGGCATTGGCGAGCAGCACGGCATAACCCGAAGCGTTCTGGGCGACGTCAGCCTGCGCTTGCGCAGCGCTGAGTTGTGCCTTGGCAGTATCGGCAGCCGCTTTTATCTGGTCATAGCCCGATGCGGAAATAGCGCCTGCGGCGACCAGGTCGCGATAGCGTGCCTCGTCATCGGCGGTCTGCTTGGCCCGGGCCCGAGCGGCAGCGACCGCTTCCTGTTGGGCTCGCGCCTGCAGCCCCAGGTCGATGGGGTCGAGGCGCATCAACGGCTGGCCGCGTTTGACGACCTGTCCGCTATCGACCAGGCGCTCAAGCACCTTGCCCGCTACCCGAAAGCCCAGATCACTCTGGACCCGAGCCGCCACGACGCCGGTAAAAGATCGCGAGAGATCAGACGAACCCTGGACTTCAGAGACCCGCACCAGGGGAGCAAGCGTGCGTGGATCTTTAGCGGTGGATGAGTCGCCACACGCCGTCAGGACGAGAGGCAACAAGCAAGCGGCAAAGGTGACAGGTCGAAGCCGGAGCATAGGTTCCCTTTTGGGCAGATAGGACAGGAGCCTCATTCTCAATCTAGTGACCATTTCTGTCAATCGTCACAACTCATCACGAAGCACTCGTCACAGCAATACTTGCCAATTCATAGGTGACCGCGCGACTGAATCCTATGAGCGCTCATTGACAGGTTGTGACCATAATATAATATGGTCACAACCCATCCACGGCTCCAGGAGTCTCAATGTCGCCCCTCCACCCCGCTGCTTTGCTGGTGAGCTTCAGCTTGATGACAGGCTGCACGGTCGGTCCGGACTACCAGCGTCCGGACGCTGCGCTGGCGCATCGTTACCTGGGCCAGGCGTCTGTCGAGCAGAGGTCCGCAGCGACATCGGCCAGCCTCGTCGCTTGGTGGGAAGGCTTTGCTGACCCAGTGCTCAGCAACCTGATTGCCCAGGCACTTGAGCAGAACCTGGACCTGGCCCAGGCTTCGGCCCGCGTCACCCAGGCACGGGCAGGCCTGGGGGCTGCAAATGCCGCGTTATTGCCCTCTGGAAACATCAGCGGGCAGGCCGCGCGCTCATACCAATCCGTGGAAACACCCCTTGGCCAAGTGCTGAACTCGACGCATGGATACGATCGGTACGGCAACGCCTACGAACTTAACGTGGGGGCCAGCTGGGAAATCGACCTCTTCGGCGGCCTGCGCCGTGGACGCGAGGCCGCATTGGCCCAATACCAGGCGTCCGAGGCTGGCGTCGCGGCCACACGACTGGTCGTTGCCGCGCAGACCGCCGATCTCTACATCACCGCCCGCGGGTTGCAGGCACGGCTGGACATCGCCAATCAACAAGTCAAGACGCAGCAGGATCTGTTGGAGAAAGCCCAACTGCTCTACAGCAAGGGCGTTGCGGCCAGCTATCAGGTTCACCAGGTCGAAGGCACCCTGTCACAGGTCCAGGCGACGGTGCCCGTGCTGCAGACCGGCCTGGATGCCGCCATGAATGCGCTGGATGTCATGCTTGGCACGCCGCCCGGCACCCATCGCACGCAACTGGCGAACGGACGAAGCACCCCTCTGGCGCCACAGATAACAGCCATGGGAACCCCCGCCGATCTGCTGCGCCGCAGGCCAGACCTGATCGTGGCCGAGCGCCGTCTTGCCGCCTCCAATGCGCGTATCGGCGAAGCCGTCGCTGAGTACTACCCGAAATTTTCCCTCAGTGCGTTACTGGGCAGTGCCACAGCGGTTTCCGGCGGCAGCCTCTTCACTGGCGATGCCAGCCAGGCGGCCGGCGCACTGGGCCTGCGCTGGAGACTCTTCGACTTTGGCCGCATCAATGCGCAAATCGATCAGGCCAAGGGGCAGGAAGCCGAAGCGCTGGCGGCCTACCGTCAGTCCGTATTGCGCGCCACCGAGGACGTCGAGAATGCCTTCTCCGCGCTGGTGAATCGAGAATCCCAGGCGAGCACCCTCACCCAGGGCGAAACCTCGCTGACGCAGGCCCGCCAATCGTCATTCATTGCCTATCAGAAAGGCACGGCCAGCCTGATCGATGTTCTGAATGCCGACGCGACACTGCTGCAAGTCTCCGATGCGCGGGCGCAAGCGCGCATGGAGTCGACACGGGCGGCGGTGGCGGCATTCAAGGCACTGGGCGGTGGCTGGCAGCCCCCTGAAGCCCAGCCGGTGGCAGCTCGCTGAGTTGATCAGATACAAGGCAATCACCGTGCTGACCTGGGCCACACCGCGCCGGTTTCATTGGGGCCTCATGGCACGCATCATGGGCGTCTGAGCAAGCACAAAGGCAGCTTTTTACCCTGGGGAACGACATTCCAAAGATATGACCATTTGTGCAAATGGTCACGAAGTGGATAAATAAAGGCGACTATCAGCCGCTGGAGCGGGAGGCGAATCGGATGGGTAAAGCGCCTGCAATGGCCTGGGTGCAATCTTCAGCCACAGTTCAAGGCATGAGGCTGCGCAAGATCAGGTTGCAGGTGAGCGTGGGGGCAACCTCGACGTAATCGAGGCTGTACTGCAGCAACAACGGATTGACGAAAGGCCGCAGCGCCAGATGGATCGCGTCGACGGTTTCGTCCAGTGGCGTCTTGCGCTCGAACTCGCCCAGTTCCCGTCCCTCGCGCACGATTTGCAACACGAAGCTCTTGATCCGTGCGTTATAGACTTGCGAACTGGGCCATTGCTCCGACGCGGAAAACGCCGCAATGTCATAGAGCTTGCGGTCATTGAAAAACAGGTTAACGCCTGTGGTGATCAGGGCCTTGACCAGGCGGCGAAAACGCTCCGTCGCTGAAAGCCCGTCTTCACTGATGGCCTGCTCCACCGCCGCGACGATTTCTGCCAGGCACTGGCTGCAGATGGCCTCGCCAATCGCCTGCTTGGAGTCGAAGAACTTGTAGATGTAGGCCTTGGAGAACCCAATGGCCTTGGCCAGGTCGGACACCGTGGTCTTGCCATAACCGTATTGACTGAAATGCTCGTTGGCCGCCGCGACAATCTGGTTTCGAATGTCGTGATCGGCGGGGCCGCGGGTGCTGGGCGAAGGTATTGAGGGCTGGTTCATGGAGGCAGCTTACGCATCCTGAAGATCGTTGACAACTTGTGACCATTAAGTAATAGCGTCACAAGCCAGCCACTATCAACCTGTCGGCACGCCCCTTCCTTCTATTTGGCGAAAATCTGGCTCATATCCTTGAACGCCTTGAATTCCAGCGCATTACCGCAAGGATCGAACAGAAACATCGTCGCCTGCTCTCCAACCTGTCCTTTGAAACGTACGTAAGGCTCGATCACGAACTCGGTGCCAAAGGATTTCAGCCGCTCGGCCAGCGCTTCCCACTCCTGCCAACCCAGAATGATGCCGAAGTGAGGCACCGGCACGTCGTGCCCATCGACCGGGTTGCTGTGCACGCTCTCTTGGGAAGCGGTCTTTGGCTGTTCATGGATAACCAACTGGTGGCCATAGAAGTTGAAGTCGACCCAGTGGGCACTGGAACGCCCCTCTTGCAACCCAAACACTTCGCCATAAAAGGCCCGGGCGCCTGGAAGGTCATAAACAGGGATTGCGAGGTGGAATGGGGAAAGGCTCATCACGGCTCCTGTTGCTTTTTATAAGGACCGGGCCATCGTAAGGCTCGGTTCCAAACAAGAAAAACAATATATTTCTCTCAGTAACACAATTAATATTTGTGAATGATAAAAGAACTCAAGACCCTTATCGCCGTAGCACGGGAAGGTACTTTCGCTGCCGCAGGCCATAAAATCGGCCTCACCCAGGCGGCGGTCAGCGCACAGATCCAGCGCCTGGAGGCCGAGCTTGGCTTCGAGATTTTCGACCGCAAGGGACGCACGGCCCACCTCAATCGAATGGGCCATCAAATACTCTTGCAAGCGCAAGAGTTGTTGCGCCTTTACGACAATCTTGGCGCGAGCCCTGCCGGGCTTGCCCCCAGCGTGCTGGTGAACATTGGCGCTATCGCTTCGGTGCAGCGCTCCTTCCTGCCAGACGCGCTCGCCAGGTTTCACCAACAATGTCCGCAGTGCCGCACGCGGGTGCTGCCTGGCGTGTCGATGGAGTTGATCAACCAGGTGGATGCCGGCGAAATCGACATGGCCGCCATCATCCGCCCGCCTTTCTCGCTGCAAAGCGATCTGCGCTGGATGACCCTGGCGCTTGAGCCGTATCGCCTGATCGTTCCAAGCGCGCTCCCCGGAGAAGACTGGGTCGAACTGCTTGGCAGCCAACCCTTCATTCGTTATGACCGGGCGTCGTTCGGTGGCCGGCAGGTGGACCGTTTCCTGCGCAAGATGCATTTCGCCTTGCATGAAGTCAGCGAGCTGGATGAACTGGAAGCCATCATCAAACTGGTTGGAAACGGCGTCGGTGTGGCTTTGGTGCCGCAAACCGCGACCCACCGCAAATGGCCAGAGGGTGTGCGCGCCCTCGACCTCGCAGAGCACACTTTCCACCGTGATGTCGGGCTCGTCCATCGACCTCGACAAAGCCTCACCGAACCGGCGGGGATACTGGTGCAGTTGATTGCCGAGCAAGCCCGAGCCACCCCCGTATGAATCACACCTCTTTGCACCCAAACAAAAACCAATGCGCAGGCTCAAGGTTTTTGTCGACCGGATGATCTATACCTTCAAGTACACGCAGCCAGGCCAAGGCAACAGACTGGCGTGTGCTGATAAGACGACTGTGGCAAACCCGCTTCGGGTGCGCTACATGACATAAAACGTCGGCCTGCAAGACGCTGTTTTCCGCGCCCCCTTTTGGATGACGCCCCACTTTCCATGCCTGAAGTATTGATCATGAGCCCGAGCAAACGCGTTTTGAATGCCCCCACCAGAGCGTTATCCAGGCTTTGTCTGTTGTTACCGCTGTTGGCTGTCAACAATGCACGCGGTGAACCCTTGGAGATAGAACTGCATATCCTCGACGCGCCGCCGCTGACATTCGTCGACGACCCCAGGGGCCACGGAATCGTTGGCGATGTCGCCGTGGCGGCAATGACCAAGGCCGGGTACGCCGTGAAAATCCATGTGCTCCCCTGGGCCAGGGCACAGAAGCATGTCAGTGAAGAACAGGACCACTTGATCACGCCCCTTTCGCGCATCCCCACCCGTGAGGATCGCTTCACCTGGATCGCTTCGATCATGCCCATGGAGCGCGCTTTTTTCAGCCTTGAGCGGCGGGTGAGCAGCTTTGCCCAAGCGAAGGAAACCTACCGCAAGATCGGCGTCGGCCTGGGCAGCGCACAGGAAGATATCCTGCGCACCGAAGGGTTCAGCGATGAGCAGATCCATCCGCTGGCCATTGGCGACAACCCCGCCCAGTTGCTCTTGATGGGGCGCATCGATGCGTGGTTCAACGGTGTACCGGAGAGTCGGTACATTTGGCCGAAGGTATCCAAGCGCAAACTGCTCATGAGCCCGGTCGGCAGCAGCGCCGATCTATACCTGGCCTGCTCGAAGCAATGCTCGCCAGAAATGGTCGAGGATTTGCGCGAAGCGGTTGAAGCGCTTCGCGCGGATGGGACAGTCAAGCGGGTTCATGACATTTATCTGCCACAGTAGGCGGTGGTGAGGGGATAAATCCCCTCGCCACAATAATTCCACATCTAATGAACCGTATTGCCGGACCAGAGTCCTTATCGATGGCTTATATCATTCTGAATGATAGTTACCTTTGCTTCATTCGATTCGTTCCTCTGCCTTGTGCCACGCATCATCCGCCCATTCTCAATACATTGGCGGATGCTATCCATGGAACATTCACTTTCAAAACTGCGTTTTCCCCTCGCGCTGCTGGCGGTGCTGGTGATGAGCGCCTGCGGCAAGACTCCCGACACGGCAGCGTCCATGCCGCCGGCCAAAGTCAGTGTGGCCAAGGTGCTGGAGCAGCCTGTCAACGAATGGGATGAGTTCACCGGCCGCCTTGAAGCACCGGAAACCGTTGAGATCCGCCCACGGGTCTCCGGGCAGATCGACGAAGTGGCCTTCACCGAAGGTGCGCTGGTCAAGAAAGGCGACCTGTTGTTCCAGATCGACCCACGCCCCTTCCAGGCTGAAGTACGTCGCCTCGAAGCCCAACTGGCCCAGGCTCGCGCCACCGCCACCCGCAGCGCGAACGAAGCCCAGCGTGGTGAACGCCTGCGCTTGAGCAACGCCATTTCCGCCGAACTGGCCGACTCGCGTACCAGCGCCGCCCAGGAAGCCCGGGCCGCCGCCGCGGCTATCCAGGCACAATTGGACCTGGCCAAGCTGAACCTGAGCTTCACCCGGGTGACCTCGCCCATCAGCGGTCGCGTCAGCCGGGCGGATATCACCGCCGGCAACCTGGTGACTGCAGACGTCACCCCGCTCACCAGCGTGGTTTCCACCGACAAGGTCTACGCCTACTTCGATGCCGACGAACGCGTCTTCCTCAAGTACACCCGACTTGCCCGCCAGGGCAAGCGCGGCCAGGCCACGCCGGTCTATATGGGCCTGTCCAATGAGGACGGCAACCCGCACCTGGGCCACATGAATTTCATCGACAACCAGGTCAACCCGCAGACCGGCACCATCCGTGGCCGCGCCGTGTTCGACAACAAGGACGGCGCCTACACCCCAGGGCTGTATGCCCGACTGAAACTGGTGGGCAGCGGCACTTATTCCGCCGTGCTGATCAACGACGAAGCCGTGGGCACCGACCTGGGCAAGAAATTCGTACTGGTGATGGACGCCGACAACAAGCCGGCCTACCGCGCCGTCGAGTTGGGGCCGAAGATCGAAG
This sequence comes from Pseudomonas sp. PF05, assembly GCF_056521845.1. Classification (NCBI taxonomy): domain Bacteria; kingdom Pseudomonadati; phylum Pseudomonadota; class Gammaproteobacteria; order Pseudomonadales; family Pseudomonadaceae; genus Pseudomonas; species Pseudomonas sp. PF05. The sequence continues at coordinate 279,243 of NZ_JBWLPW010000002.1, forward strand.
GGCTGCGCATCGTGCGCAATGGCCTGAACAAGGACGACACCATCATCGTCAAGGGGCTGCAACGGGCTCGTCCCGGTTCGCCGGTCACGCCTGAAACCGTGCCGATGGCCAGTGAAGAAACCATCGCCGCCCTGGCACAACAACGAAAAGCGCTCGAAGCCAGCAACCTGCCCCAAGTCGCGCCGTCCAAGGCCGCGTCAGACTCGGCAGGCAAGTTGGCCGCTGCGACCCCACGCGGTTAAGGGACTGAATCCAAGATGAAATTTTCCCAGTTCTTCATTTCGCGGCCGATCTTCGCAGCGGTGCTTTCGCTGCTGATCCTGATCGCCGGCGCCATCTCGCTGTTCCAGTTGCCGATCAGCGAATACCCGGAAGTCGTGCCGCCGACCGTGGTCGTGCGCGCCAACTTCCCGGGCGCCAACCCCAAGGTCATCGGCGAAACCGTGGCCGCGCCCCTGGAGCAAGCCATCACCGGTGTCGAGAACATGTTGTACATGTCCTCGCAGTCCACCGCCGACGGCAAGATCACCCTGACCATCACCTTCGCCCTGGGCACCGACCTGGATAACGCCCAGGTGCAGGTGCAGAACCGCGTCACCCGGACCGAGCCCAAGCTGCCGGAAGAGGTGACCCGGATCGGTATCACGGTGGACAAGGCCTCGCCCGACCTGACCATGGTCGTGCACTTGACCTCGCCGGACAAACGCTACGACATGCTCTACCTGTCCAACTACGCCCTGCTCAACATCAAGGATGAGCTGGCGCGCCTGGGTGGCGTGGGTGACGTGCAATTGTTCGGCATGGGCGACTACTCCCTGCGGGTCTGGCTGGATCCGAACAAGACCGCCTCGCGCAACCTGACCGCCACCGACGTGGTCACCGCGATCCGTGAGCAGAACCGCCAGGTGGCTGCCGGTGCCCTGGGTGCACCGCCGGCGCCGAATGCCCAAGCCTTCCAGCTGTCGATCAACACCCAGGGTCGCCTGGTGAATGAGGAAGAGTTCGAGAACATCATCATTCGTTCCGGCGCCAATGGTGAGATCACTCGCCTGAAGGACATCGCCCGGGTCGAACTGGGTTCCAGCCAATACGCCCTGCGTTCGCTGCTGGACAACCAGCCGGCGGTGGCGATCCCGATCTTCCAGCGTCCGGGCTCCAACGCCATCCAGATCTCCAACGACGTCCGCGAGAAGATGGATGAGTTGAAGAAGGGCTTCCCGGCCGGGATGGACTACAGCATCGTCTATGACCCGACGATCTTCGTCCGCGGCTCCATCGAGGCAGTGGTACATACCCTGTTCGAAGCACTGATTCTCGTGGTGCTGGTGGTGATCCTGTTCCTGCAGACCTGGCGCGCCTCGATCATTCCATTGGTGGCAGTGCCGGTTTCGCTGATCGGTACATTCGCAGTGATGCACCTGTTTGGCTTCTCGTTGAACGCCCTGTCGCTGTTCGGCCTGGTACTGGCGATCGGTATCGTGGTGGACGATGCGATCGTGGTGGTGGAGAACGTCGAGCGAAACATCGAACTAGGACTCACCCCGGTGGAGGCGACCAAGCGCGCCATGAGCGAAGTGACCGGCCCGATCATCGCCACCGCCCTGGTGTTGTGCGCGGTGTTTGTTCCGGCGGCATTCATCAGTGGCTTGACCGGGCAGTTCTATAAGCAGTTCGCCCTGACCATTGCCATCTCCACGGTGATTTCGGCAGTCAACTCCCTGACCCTGTCGCCGGCCCTGGCCGCCGTGCTGCTCAAAGGCCATGATGCGCCCAAGGACCGTTTTTCCAAGTTCCTGGACAAAATTTTCGGCGGCTGGCTGTTCCGTCCATTCAACCGCTTCTTCGAACGTGCCAGTCATGGTTATGTGGGCACCGTCGCCCGAGTGATTCGTAGCAGCGGCATCGCCCTGGTGCTCTATGCAGGCCTGATGGTGTTGACCTTCTTCGGTTTCTCCAACACCCCGACCGGTTTTGTGCCCGGCCAGGACAAGCAATACCTGGTGGCCTTCGCCCAACTGCCGGACGCCGCGAGCCTGGATCGTACCGAAGACGTGATCAAGCGCATGTCCGACCTGGCCCTCAAGCAACCGGGCGTTGAAAGCGCCGTGGCCTTCCCGGGCCTGTCGATCAACGGTTTCACCAACAGCCCGAACGCCGGCATCGTGTTCGTGACCCTCAAGCCCTTCGACGAGCGCAAGGACCCGAGCATGTCGGCCGGCGCCATCGCCGGTGCCTTGAACGGCCAGTTCTCGGAGATCCAGGAAGCCTACATGGCGATCTTCCCGCCGCCGCCGGTACAGGGCCTGGGCACGATCGGTGGTTTCCGCCTGCAAATCGAAGACCGGGGCAACCTGGGCTACGACGAGCTGTACAAAGAAACCATGAACATCATCGCCAAGAGCCACAACGTGCCGGAACTGGCCGGACTGTTCACCAGCTACACCGTGAACGTGCCCCAGGTCGATGCCGCCATCGACCGTGAAAAAGCCAAGACCCATGGCGTGGCCGTCAGCGACATTTTCGACACCTTGCAGATCTACCTGGGCTCGCTGTATGCCAACGACTTCAACCGCTTCGGCCGTACCTACCAGGTCAACGTCCAGGCCGAGCAGCAGTTCCGCCTCGAGTCGGACCAGATCGGCCAGCTCAAGGTGCGCAACAACCGTGGCGAGATGATCCCGCTGGCGACCTTCATCAAGGTCAGCGATACCTCGGGGCCAGACCGTGTGATGCACTACAACGGCTTCATCACCGCTGAAATCAACGGTGCCGCCGCCCCGGGCTACAGCTCCGGCCAGGCTGAAAAAGCCATCGAGAAACTGCTCAAGGACGAACTGCCCAACGGCATGACGTACGAGTGGACCGATCTGACCTACCAGCAGATCCTCTCGGGCAACACCGCGCTGTTCGTGTTCCCGCTCTGCGTACTGCTGGCGTTCCTGGTGCTCGCGGCACAGTACGAAAGCTGGAGCCTGCCATTGGCGGTGATCCTGATCGTACCGATGACCCTGCTGTCGGCAATTACCGGGGTGATTCTCTCCGGCGGCGACAACAACATCTTTACCCAGATCGGCTTGATCGTACTGGTAGGCCTTGCGTGCAAGAACGCAATCCTGATCGTCGAGTTCGCCAAGGATAAACAGCTCGAGGGCCTGAATCCGCTGGCGGCGGTGCTGGAAGCGTGCCGTCTGCGTCTGCGGCCGATCCTGATGACCTCCTTCGCCTTCATCATGGGCGTGGTGCCCCTGGTGTTCTCCAGCGGCGCCGGTGCGGAAATGCGCCATGCCATGGGTGTAGCGGTGTTCTCCGGGATGCTGGGCGTAACCTTCTTCGGCCTGCTGCTCACCCCTGTGTTCTATGTACTGATCCGCAACTTCGTCGAGCGCAGCGAGGCCCGCAAGGCGGCCCGGGCTTTGAAACTGGAGGCGCAACAATGAGTTTGAAAGCGTTCGTGCCGAGCCTGCTGGCGTTGGCCTTGAGTGCCTGCGCCGTGGGCCCGGACTACAAGGCCCCACAAACGGAGGCGGCGAATATCACCACCGCCACCGACGGCGCCGCCGGCCAGAAGAATTTCGACCGTGCCCGTTTCGAAGGCATCTGGTGGCAGCAGTTCGACGACCCGACCCTCAACGCGTTGGTGACCCGATCCCTGGAAGGCAACCGCGAGTTGCGCGTGGCTTTCGCCCGTCTGCGGGCCGCCCGGGCGATTCGCGATGACGCCAGCAATGACGCCATGCCGACCATCACCAGCCGTGCCAGCAGCAACCTGGGCAAAGGCCAGATCCCGGGGCAGACCACCGACCGGGTCAATACCGAGCGTTACGACCTGGGCCTGGACATGGCCTGGGAGCTGGACTTGTTCGGACGCATCCAACGCAACCTGGAAGCCACCGACGCCGATCAGCAGGCCGCCGAAGCCGATCTCTATCAATTGCAGGTGACGATGATCGCCGAATTGGTGGATGCCTACGGTCAGTTGCGCGGCGCGCAACTGCGGGAAAAAATTGCTCTGGCGAACCTCAAGAACCAGCAGGATTCGCGCAAGATCACCGAAAGCCTGCGTGATGCCGGCGTCGGCGATCAGCTCGATGTGGTGCGTGCCGATGCCCGCCTGGCCTCGGTCGAGGCCAGCGTGCCGCAACTGCAGGCTGAACAGGTGCGCCAACGCAATCGCATCGCCACGTTGCTGGGCGAGCGTCCGGACAAACTCAGCGTGGACCTGAGCCCGAAACAGTTGCCGGCCATCGCCAAGGCCCTGCCCATCGGCGACCCGGGTGAACTGCTGCAACGGCGTCCGGACATCCTCAGTGCCGAACGCCAACTGGCCGCTGCCACGGCGCGCATAGGCGTGGCCAAGGCCGATCTGTTCCCACGGGTCAGCCTGAGCGGTTTCCTGGGCTTCACGGCTGGACGCGGCTCGCAGATCGGCTCCTCGGCGGCCAACGCCTGGGCGCTGGGCCCGAGCATTACCTGGGCGGCTTTCGACCTGGGCAGCGTGCGGGCGCGCTTGCGCGGTGCCGACGCCGAGGCGGACGGCGCCCTGGCGACCTACGAACAGCAAGTGCTGCTGGCCCTGGAAGAATCGGAGAACGCCTTCAGTGACTACGGCAAGCGCCAACAACGGCTGATCTCGCTGATCCGCCAGAGTGAATCGAGCCGTGCCGCCGCCGACCTGGCCGAGATTCGCTACCGCGAAGGCACTGTGGACTTCCTCGTGCTGCTCGACGCCCAGCGCGAACGCCTGGCCGCCGAAGACACCCAGGCCCAGGCCGAAGTGGACCTGTACCGCGGCATCGTCGCGATCTACAAGGCCCTGGGCGGCGGCTGGAAACCGGAGACCGTTGCCAGCAACTGACCCCCTTCTCAACCGAGCTCCTTTGGTTGGCCGCAACCAGCCAAATTTTTGCCCCGCTTCTCATTTGGACGCGGGGCTTTTTTTCGGCTGGCGCTAACCTCGACCTCCTCCTGTGGGAGTGCCCTGTGGGAGCAAAGCTTGCTCGCGATAGCAGTGTGTCAGTTGCATTGCTGATACCCCCCTCATCGCGGGCAAGCCATGCTCCCACATTGACTCGGGCAAGCTTACTCCGGGTGCATGAGAGGCTTCACAGAGTTTGACTCAAGCCCCCACCTGACCGAAGCTTGCGGCATTTCACGCTCCTGGTTATGGATTACCTGCATGTCTTCGTCTCGCCGCCGCTATCTGCTCCTCAGCCTCTGTGTCCTGTTGGTGATTGGTCTTGTCGCGGTATGGCTGCGCAGCACCACGCCGCAGATCCCGGAAGCGATCAAGCGTGGCTACAGTGAAGCCTTGGGAAGCGCCCGCAACGGGCAGCCTGGGGCGGCGCGGATGCTTTACCAGCAATTGGGGCGTCCAGACCTGTCGCCCAAGCGCCGCATATGGCTGCACGCCGAACTGCCCAACTACCCCAGCCCCCAAGCCCTGAAGCTGGCGGATGCGGATCTGCACAGCCAATCGCCGGACGTGCGTCGGGCCGCCATTGGCAGCATCGTCGGGCTGGTGCCGACAGGTCAGCGCAGCCTGTTGCTCGGCCCGCTCCTGGATGATGACGACCAGAATGTCCGATTCGCCGCCGTGAATGCGCTGCTGGGCCTCTCCCCGGATGACCTCGGCCTGTATTTCGGGGCGATGCAGTTAGCCATCGACACCTGGGAGCAGGTACTCGAAGACGCGCCGAAAACCGCTGAGTCCTACTTCCAGCTCGCTCGGCTGCACCTGCACAACGGCGCATTGAAGAAAGCCCAACTGGCGCTTGAGCAGGCCTTGCGCCTGCAACCGGACAACCTGCCGGCGCTGGTCATGCAGATCGAAGTATTGGACAAACAAGGCCAGGGCGAAGCCGCGCGACTATTGCTCGCCCGACAGTTGAAAGCCCAGCCAGCGTCGGCTTATCTGCAACATGCGCTGGGCATGTGGCTGCTGCAACACGGCCAGAACGAGTATGCCGTGCTCGGCTTGGCAAAAGCTGTGGAACTGGACCCCGAGAACCGCCATTACCGCTATGACCTGGCGACTACCCTGCATGCCGAGCAGGAAGTGGAAGCAGCGCAGAAACAGCTGCAGGAAATCGTCCAGCGCTACCCCGCCGATCGCAAGGCGCGGGTATTGCTGATCAACTACTGGAAGGAGACCGGTCAGTTGCAGAATGTTCAGATCCTGCAGGCGCAACTTGAACAGTTGAACCCTGACGACCCGGCGCTGCATCAAGGCCTGTAGGAGCTGCCGAAGGCTCGGGCCGCGTTCGGACGATCTTTTGATCTAGAGAGTTCGAGTGTTCGCTTGTCATTCGATGGGCTTGGTAAAGATCGCAGCCTCGCTTCGCTCGACAGCTCACACAGCGCCTACCAAAGTTGTGCAGTACACCTCGTTTTATCGATGTAAGCGGAACCGCCATCACCGCCAAAGGTCAAGTGTTCAGGCAGTTAAATTCAGGCGTTACCCCGCCTGCTGCCCACTTCCCTAGTCATGAGAGGGCTATTTTTGTCTACATCTAACGAGTTGATCAGTGCAAAAGCCGCCACCGGCATCGAAGGACTTGACGACGTCCTTTCCGGTGGTTTGTCCCGCGGCCATGTGTTCCTGCTCGAGGGGGAACCGGGGACTGGTAAGACCACGGTCGCGCTGCATTTTCTGTTGGCCGGCGCCAAGGCTGGCGAGCGCTCGTTGTACATCACGCTATCGGAAACCGAGCGTGAACTGCGTCAGGGCGCAACCTCCCACGGGTGGACGCTGGACGACAACATTCATATTTTCGAACTGACCCCGCCCGAAAGCCTGCTCAATGCCGAGCATCAGCAGAGCCTGCTGTACTCCTCGGACCTGGAACTGGGCGAAGCGACCCGACAGATCTTCGAAGTGGTCGAACGGGTCAAGCCAACCCGGGTGGTGCTCGACAGCCTGTCGGAGATTCGCCTGCTGGCGCAAAGCTCCTTGCGCTATCGTCGCCAGATCCTCGCGATCAAGCACTACTTCGTGCGCTACGATGCCACGGTCCTGTTACTCGACGACCTGACCACCGAGTCTCTGGACAAAACCGTGCACAGCGTCGCCCACGGGGTGATTCGCCTGGAGGAACTGACCCCCAACTATGGCGCCGAACGGCGCCGGATCCGGGTGGTCAAGTATCGCGGGCAGAAATACCGTGGCGGTTACCATGACTTCACCATCATGGGCGACGGCGTACACGTCTTCCCACGCCTGGTGGCCGCCGAACACCGCGGCCGCTACCTGCGTCAGCAACTCTCCAGCGGCATCGACGAGATGGATGCGCTGCTGGGCGGTGGTATCGAGACCGGCTCCAGCACGTTGATCCTGGGCCCGGCAGGGACCGGCAAGTCGCTGATAGCGCTGATTTTTGCCGCAGCCGCCGTGCACCGCGGGGAGAAGGCCGCGCTGTTCATCTTCGATGAAGAACTGGGCTTGCTGTTCGAGCGCATGAAAAACATCGGCATCGATCTGCAGGCCCTGCAAGAGACCGGCAACCTGCTGATCGAACAAGTAGACGCCGCCGAGCTGTCCCCCGGCGAGTTCTCCTACCGCGTGCGCCGTTGTGTCGATGAGGGTGACATCAAGACCGTGGTCATCGACAGCATCAATGGCTATCAGGCGGCCATGCCGGAGGAGAACGCCCTGGTGCTGCACATGCATGAATTGTTGCTCTATCTCAACCGCAAGGGCGCGGCGACCTTCATGACGGTTGCACAGCACGGTCTGGTCGGCGACATGCAGGCGCCCGTGGACATTACTTACCTGGCCGACACGGTGATTCTATTGCGTTATTTCGAGGCAGTGGGCAAGGTTCGCCGGGCGATTTCCATCATCAAGAAACGCACGGGCAGCCATGAGTCGACCATCCGCGAATACCGCATCAACGGCTCGGGCATGACCATCGGCGAGCCGCTTGAGGCCTTCCAGGGCGTCCTGCGAGGGGTTCCCACGTACATGGGCGAGAGCAACCCGCTGCTCAAGGATGAACACCGGTGACCCTGGTCGAGCCCCTGCCCGAGCGAACGCTGATCCTCGCGCCGCTGGGACGGGACAGCCAGATCGCCTTGATGATCCTCAACGAAGCCGGTTTCGCCGGCCTCGTTTGCCATCATCTGGGCCATTTGTGCGAAGAATTGGAAAAAGGTGCCGGCCTGCTGGTGATTTCCTCGGAGGCCTTGGTGGGGGCTGATCTGGAAGCGCTGTTCCTGCACATCGAGCAGCAGCCGGCCTGGTCTGACCTGCCCATTGTCTTGCTCACCCACCATGGCGGCCCGGAACAGGACCCGGCGGCGCGTATCGGTACGCAACTGGGCAACGTGACTTTTCTGGAGCGACCGTTCCATCCAGTGACCCTGATCAGCCTGGTGACCACCGCCCTGCGAGGCCGTCGAAGGCAGTACGAAGCCCGCGACCGCCTGATCGATCTCAGCAACAGCGAACTGCGCCTGCAAACCACCCTTGAAACCCTTGAGCAGCAAGTGGAAGAACGCACCGCCCAGTTGCGCCATAACGAAGAAGCCCTGCGCCAGTCACAAAAAATGGAAGCGGTCGGCCAACTCACCGGCGGTATCGCCCACGACTTCAACAATATGCTCACCGGAATCATCGGCAGCCTCGAACTGCTGCGCCGACGCCTGGCCCGTGGCCGCACCGAGGACCTGGACAGCCTGATCGACCTGGGCGTGACCTCGGCCAACCGCGCCGCCGGCCTGACCCATCGCCTGCTGGCGTTTTCCCGTCGGCAATCGTTGGACTCCAAGGCCGTCCAGATGAACACCCTGGTGCTGTCCATGGGCGAGCTGCTGCAACGCAGCCTCAACGAAAGCATCCGCCTGGACATGCAGCTGGACGAACAGCTCTGGGTCGCCGAAGCCGATCCCAACCAACTGGAAAGCGCCCTGCTCAACCTGGTCCTCAACGCCCGGGATGCCATGCCCAACGGTGGGAACCTGGTGGTGAAGACCTGCAATCAGCACCTGGACGCCGATTTCACCGATGCCTACACCAATCTGGCACCCGGCGACTATGTGGTACTGAGCGTGCAGGACAGCGGCTGCGGCATGCCCGAAGCGATCATCGGTCGCGCGTTCGACCCGTTCTTCACCACCAAGCCAATCGGCCAGGGCACCGGGCTGGGCCTGTCGATGATCTATGGGTTCAGCAAGCAATCGCGTGGCCATGTGACCATCGACAGCGAAGTCGACAAAGGCACCACCGTGAACCTTTACCTGCCGCGCTTTCGCGGTGAAGAAATACGCGAACCTCAGGTCACCACCCCAAACGCACCCTATGCGCAGGACGGTGAGACCGTGTTGATCGTCGAGGACGATCCCGCGGTGCGAGTGCTGGTGAGCGCGGTATTGAGCGAGCTGGGCTATGCCTTTGTGGAAGCGGCCGACGCCAACGGCGCGGTACCGATCCTGCAGTCAGGCCAACGCATCGACCTGCTGATCAGCGACGTGGGCCTGCCCGGCATGAATGGCCGGCAACTGGCGGAAATAGGCCGGCAGATCCGCCCGGACCTGCGGGTACTGTTCATCACCGGTTACGCGGAACATGCCGCGGTACGCGGCGGCTTCCTTGACCCAGGGATGCAGATGATCACCAAGCCGTTCACGTTTGATCTATTGACGGCCAAGGTGCGGGAGATGATCCAGACCGTTTGACTCTGCGGGCGGCTCCCTGATTCTGTGGGAAGGTCCCTGATTCTGTGGGAGCAAGGCTTGCCCGCGATGGGGGTTACTCGGTTGTTCTGAAACCGAGGCGACTTCATCGCGGGCAAGCCTTGCTCCCACAAAAGGCTGCTCGCTTCAAATAGCCGTGCGCCCCTCACAAGTCATGCTCTACACAAGCTTGCCCAATCCAAACAAGCCTTCTAAAAACCTACGACAACATCGACTGCATGATGCTCTGCAGCTCATCCAGGTCAAACGGCTTGTCCAGGATCGGCGCCTCGCGGGCAAGGAGGCTGTCAGTGTCGCGCACTTCCTGGGCGTAGCCACTGATGAAAATGACCTTCAGCTCGGGACGCAACCTGACCGCAGGCTCGGCGATCTGCACCCCGGAGATACCACCCGGCAGGCGGAAATCGGTAATCATCATGTCCAGATGAGGCTTGCTCGCCAGGATCTCGAACGCCTGGGCACCGTTTTCGGCCTGCAGCACCCGGTATCCCTCGCCAGACAGGTAAGCCGATAACACCATCAGGATCGACGGGTCATCCTCGACGATCAATACAACATCTTGCGCATCTTCACTCATGAGAAGCCTTCGTTCGATCAATAGCTGCTGATACGACCTTGGGGTCTCTCAGAGGTTGCGTCTGTTCGGCGGTTTTGTCCAAGACAGTTTTCTGCAAAGGCAGGTAAACACGAAACAACGCCCCTTCGTTGAGGCGGCTGTTGACCGTGATCGTCCCGCCATGGGCCGTGACAATCTGCTCGGAAATGAACAGCCCAAGCCCAAGGCCGGCAGCGGCCGCCTTGGACGATACGCGCTCGAACTGCTGGAAGATCCGTTTCTGGTTCTCCTCGCTGATGCCGATGCCGTGATCCTGGACCTCGATACAGGCGTGGTCGGGCGTCTTGTAGACGCGCACCTCGATCGGGCCCTTGCCGCCGTAGCGCAACGCATTGGTCAACAAGTTCGAGACCACCTGCTCGATACGAAACTCATCCCAAAGCCCCTCCACCGACGGTTCGGCCAAGCAGGTCAACGAGCATTCGGCGACGGCGATCTGCGGTTGGAAATTGTGCAGCAGGTTTTCCACCAATGCCGTCAAGTTGAGGCGGGTCGGACGGATCGACAGCTTGCCGGTGCGAATCCGCGAAACATCCAGCATGTCTTCGATCAGTCGGATCAGGCTCTTGATCTGCCGCTCGTCACGTTCGACCATCGCCCGCACCTTGTCCAGGCTGAAGGCTGCGGCGTTGTCCCGGGCCAGGTGCATCTTGCGCAGTTGTGTCTCGAGAATCAGACCATTGAGGGGCGTGCGCACCTCATGGGCAACGATGGACATGAAGTCATCACGCATGCGCACCGCTTGCTCCAGTTCGCCGCGAGTGGCCTCCAGTTGCTGCAACAGGACCTCCTGCTCGCGGCGACTCTGCTCAAGGGCTACGACCTGCTCCTTCATGGCCTTTCGTTGGCGGTACAACTCGACGAATACATTGACCTTGCTTTTGACCGCCTGGGTGTCCAGCGGCTTGTGCAGGAAGTCCACCGCTCCGCTTTCATACCCGGTAAAGGCATAGTTGCGTTCACGGCCAGCGGCACTGACGAAGATGATGGGAATGCTGCGGGTCTTCTCCGTGCCGCGCATCAGCTCGGCCAGTTGGAACCCGTTCATCTCCGGCATCTGCACATCGATAATCGCCAGGGCAAAGTCGTGTTGCAGCAGCAGCGACAACGCTTCGTCCGCCGACTGGGCCTTGAAGACCTCGCGGTCACTCCCCTTGATCAACGCTTCCAGGGCCAACAGATTCTCAGGCAGATCATCGACGATCAGCAGTTTGGCTTGAATATCTCTTGGCATGTAGTTCATTCCAGCCCGGCCAGCAATTGGCCGATGCCTTGCAAAGTAAGGATATGGTCGGGGTCGTGAAGGGCCAGCGCCGCTTCGGGCATGGTCGAGACCTGGGCCTCATCGGGGTCCTGGACCACCGTGATTCCTCCCGCCGCCCTGACCTTGGCCAAGCCCCAGGCGCCATCATTGTTGGCGCCGGTCAGCACCACGGCCAGCAATTTCTGGCCGTAGACATCGGCGGCCGATTCAAACAACACATCGATGGACGGCCGCGAGTGATGCACCGGCTCTTCCAGGCTCAACGACAGGCTACGGTCAGCTTCGACCGACAAGTGATAGCCAGGCGTGGCGACATACAAGGTTCCCGGCATGATGTCTTGCTTGTCCCGGGCTTCCTCCACCGGCACCGCCAGACGATGTCCGAATACGTGGGCCAGTTGACTGTCGCGCTCATCCGGCAAATGCAATACCACCAGGATCGGCACGCCAAAGCCTCTGCGCAGGTGTCCGAACACCCTGAGCAGCGCGTCGACACCACCGGCCGACGCACCGACGACAATGGCTTCGATGGGCGGGTTGGATCTGTCCTTCGTCTGGTTCATAACTTGCGATAGATCCGTTCCTGTTTGACCAACGGCTCGAATCGATGGCCGTAAGCCGAGAAATCCAACGTTTCCTTACTGCCCAGTACCAGGAAACCACGGTGACAAAGGGACTCATGAAACAGTCCAAATGCACGATCTTGTAGTTTCTTATTGAAATATATCAATACGTTACGACAGGAAATCAACTGAGTTTCTGAAAAGACACTGTCGGTCGCCAGGCTGTGATCGGCAAAGGTCACGTTCTCGCACAGGGTTTTGTCGAACATCGCATAATCGTAGGCGGCGGTATAGTAATCGGCAAACGAGCGCCGGCCTCCGGCATTCTGGTAGTTCTGGGTATAGGCGCGCACGTTTTCCAGGGAAAAAATCCCCTGTTTGGCTTTATCCAACGAGTGCGGATTGATATCGGTAGCATAGATGAAGGTACGGTCCAGCAGGCCTTCTTCGCGCAGCAGAATCGCCATGGAATAAACCTCTTCCCCCGTGCTGCAACCGGCGATCCAGATCTTGATCGAAGGATACGTCCTGAGCAGCGGCACGATTTCTTCGCGGATTGCCAGGAAATGCGAGGGGTCGCGAAACATCTCGCTGACGGGAATCGTCAGAAATTGCAGCAACTGCATGAACGCTCCCGGGTCGTGCAGCACGCGCTCCTGCAGTGCCGAAATGGTCCTGCACTCGAACTGACTCAGCGCATGGTGGACCCGGCGCTTGATGGACGCACCGGAATAATCGCGAAAATCGTAGCTGTACTTGAGGTAGATCGCTTCGATCAACAGACGAATTTCAATGTCAGTGTCTCGTTCCACTAAATTCTTTCCATATTCGGCAACCACACGCGAATCAGCGAGAACAGACGATCCAGATCGATCGGCTTGGCCAGGTAGTCGTTGGAACCGGCCGCCAGGCAGCGTTCCTGATCATCCTTCATCGCCTTGGCCGTCACGGCAATGATGGGCAGCTTGCGCCAGCGCGGGTCCTTGCGGATCAGCGCGGTGGCTTCGAAACCGTCCATCTCCGGCATCATGACATCCATCAGCACCAGGTCGATGTCGTCGAATTCGTTCAGGCGATCGATCGCCTCCAGGCCGTTACGGCCGATGACAACGATCGCCCCCTTCGCCTCCAAGGCACTGGTCAGGGCAAAGATGTTGCGCACATCGTCATCCACCAGCAGCACCTTGCGGCCTTCAAACACTTTGTCGCGGCTGCGGGCGGTCTTGAGCATCCGCTGCCGTTCATGGGACAACCGGGATTCGACTTTGTGCAGAAAGAGTGTCACTTCATCCAGCAGGCGCTCTGGCGAGCGGGCGCCCTTGATGATGATCGAGCGTGAATACTTGCGCAGTTCGACCTCTTCGTCGCGGGTCAGGTTGCGCCCGGTGTAGACGATCACCGGCGGGAAGGAACAGATGTCTTCGCTGGACATGCGCTTGAGCAGGTCATTGCCAAGCATGTCCGGCAACTTGAGGTCGATGATCATGCAGTCGTAGACGTTGGTCCGCAGCAGGTCCAGGGCTTGCTGGGCCAGGCCAACGGCGGTGATCTCGATGTCATCGTCGCCGATCAGGCGGGTAATGCTGTCGCGCTGCAGGTCATCGTCCTCCACCAGCAGCACCCGCTTGACCTTCTGGGTCAGCTTGGCTTCCAGGCGAGCGAATACATCCTTGAGTTCTTCGCGGGTGGTCGGCTTGACGGCATAGCCGATGGCCCCCATGTGCATGGCCGCTTCGACGCGGTCTTCGACGGAAATCACGTGCACCGGGATGTGCCGGGTTTCGGCCCGCTCCTTGAGCCGCTGCAACACGGTCAGCCCGGAGTGGTCCGGCAGGCGCATGTCCAGCAGGATCGCGTCGGGCGCCAGTTGCAATGCCAGGTCGAAGCCTTCATCGGCACCGTGGGCCACCAGGCACCCGTAACCGAGCTCATGGGCCAGGTCGAACAGGATCCGGGCGAACTTGGGCTCGTCTTCGATCACCAGGATGCATCGGGTGTCGAACGGCGCCTTGTCGCGGTCGTCGGCAAATCGGGCAATCGGCGTATCCACTTCAGCGATCAGCGGCGCCGATGCGACTTTTGACGCAGCCGGCGCTGGCGCGGTGGCCGTCGGGGTGAACGTCATCGGTTCCATCGGCGAGTCTCCAGGCTCGACGTAACGTTCAGGTAATACCAGCGTAAATACGCTGCCCTTCCCCGGCTCGCTGGAAACGGAGATCGAGCCGCCCAGCAACGTGGCCAGGTCCCGGGAAATCGACAACCCCAGGCCGGTACCGCCATAACGACGGTTGGTCGTGCCATCGGCCTGGCGGAACGCTTCGAAGATGCTCTGCTGCTGATCGGCGGCGATGCCGATCCCGGAGTCGCGCACCATGAACGCGATGCCCGAGCCCGGCTGCCCGGCCACCGACAGGCTGACGGTGCCTTGCTCGGTGAACTTCACGGCATTGGACAACAGGTTCTTGATCACCTGCTCCAGGCGCTGGCGGTCGGTGTAGAGCATTGCCGGCGCATCAGGCAACAGCTGGACCTCGAAACCCAGGCCCTTGTCGGCTGCCAACGGCTCGAACATGGCCCGCAGTCCTTCCACCAGACGCTGCACGCTGGTGTTTTCCGGGCGTACTTCCAGCTTTCCGGCCTCGACCTTGGAGATGTCGAGAATATCGTTGATCAGGTTCAACAGGTCGTTGCCGGCGGAGTAGATCGACTCGGCAAACTTGACCTGCTCCTCGCTGAGATTCTGCTGCGGGTTTTCCGCCAGCAGCTTGGACAAAATCAGCGAGCTGTTGAGCGGTGTACGAAGCTCGTGGGACATGTTGGCCAGGAACTCGGATTTGTACTTGCTCGAACGCTGCAGTTCTTCGGCGCGCTCCTGCAGTTGGATCTGGGCCAGGTTCAGCTCGCTGTTCTTGTGGTCCATGGCGTCGCGCTGTTCGGCCAATTGCTCGTTGGTCTGCTCCAGTTCCTGCTGCTGGGCTTCCAGGTGGGCCTGGGACTCCTTGAGGATGCGCGACTGCTCCTCCAGTTCCTCGTTGGCGGTCTTGAGCTCTTCCTGCTGCACTTGCAGTTCTTCGTTCAACTGCTGGGTTTCGGCCAGCACTTCCTGCAGGCGTTGGCGATAACGGGCGGCTTCGATGGAGGTGCCGATATTGCCGGAAATCAGCTCCAGCAGCTCGATGTCGCGCTCGGTCAATGGCCGCAAGAAACCGAGCTCGATGACACCGTTGATCCGGTCATCGTCACTGGTGGGTGCCACCAGCACGCTATTGGGCAGACCTTGCCCCAATCCGGAGCTGACTTTCAGGTAATCGTCCGGCACGTCGTCCAGGCGGATGAGGCGCCCCTGCTGCACGGCCTGGCCGGCGATGCCTTCGCCGGCAACGATCACCTGCTGTTGCTCTTCGTCCTCCCGGGACAGACCGTAGGTGGCAACGCGCCTGAGGACTCCATTTTCTTCGCGCGCATAAAGCGCAGCGACAGCGACGCCCAGGTACTTGGCACAGAACTGCAGGATGTTGCGGCCCAACAGGTTCAGCGACAACTGCCCCAGGACCTGCTCGGCCAGCAGTGTCTGGCCATTGCGTAACCAGGCCTGCTTCTCCAGGTGCAAGGCGCTGCGTTGCTGGACTTTCAAGCTGGCGCTGTAGCTCTCGGACAGGCTCAACAGATCCCGGCGGCCGACGTAGGCCAGCAACCCACTGACTGCGGCAACGAACAGCAGGTACAGGGCGATACTCCAGATCGTGGTGGTACGCACCTCCTCATTGCGCGCCGCACGCAGTTGCTGCTCGGTCGCGACAATGTCTTCGAAAGACTGGCGAATCTCGTCGGTCAGGCGCTTGCCGCGCCCGGCCTTCAACGCTCCCCGGTAATCGCCGCTGGTGCGTTGCAGGTCGATCATGTCCTGGGCGTAATTGGCCCACTCGGCCTGGAGTGCTTGTATCTTGTGCAGACGGTCGGTCTGGACGGGGTTGTCGGCTGTCAATTCCAACAGTGTGTCCAGCACAACGGCAATCCTGGGCTTGGCGACTTCATAGGGGTCGAGGAAATGCTCGTCACCGCTCAAGAGAAAGCCACGCATGCCGGTTTCCAGATCCACGCTCAGCTTGAACGCTTCGTTGGCATTATTGATCACCCGGTCGGTATGCCCGACCCATTGGAACACCGACAGCAGGTACGTGATAAGGATGATGAAAAACGCCGCGCTGAGGGCGCCTATGCCCAGCGGCAGGCTGATATTGCGGCTCAGAAGCTTGCGAAAACTTTGCTCGTCGACCGAAGACGAAGGAATCATGGAAAGGGCCTTGGTGGACAGTTGAAAACCGTGGAGTTTGCCCGAAAAACGGTACTTGGATCCACATTATCTGACGAGTCAAAGGCGCAAGTCCCGCGACGATCTACCTTATAGCAAGGAAGCGACTATCCTTGTCAGCTCTTGTACTATAGATCCTTTCTTGTACAACCTTGGGAACTTGTGCCGCCTCGCAGCTTACTCATAAAAGAGGCTCATGAAAGAGACTCATGAAAGAGGCTTTTTTTTCGAGCCGCCCTCCCGTTCCCTTCTTCGAGAATGTCTACTATGTCCACCCCCCCTCCCGCCACCCCGTCCACCATCCTGGTCGTCGAAGACGATGACATCGTGCGGATGTTGATCGTCGACGTACTGGAGGAGTTGGAATACCGGGTCCTGGAGGCGGACGGTTGTGAGCAGGCGCTGGCATTTTTGCGCAACGACGCGCAGCCCATCGCACTGATGATGACCGACGTCGGCCTGCCGGTCATGGACGGGCGCGAATTGGCGAAACAGGCCCGGGCCGTGCGGCCACAGCTGCCTGTGCTGTTTGCCAGCGGTTATGCCGAAAGCATCGATGTGCCTGACGGCATGTCGGTGATTGGCAAGCCCTTCTCCATCGATCAATTACGGGACAAGGTCAAACGCATTCTTGCTTGAGCCCCGGCCGATTCTTGGTCACTATCGGCGCCCCGCGCGCCGACGGCGCCTGATTCGCTTCGAGGAACTCCCTGCTCATGCATTCCCCCTGCGCCACCAAGGTCCTGGTTATCGGCTATGTCTGGCCCGAGCCGCGCTCGTCGGCTGCCAGCGGGCACGTCATGCAGATACTGGAGACGTTCCTCGGGCAAGGCTGGGACATCACCTTCAGCAGTCCGGCGGGTCCCGGCGAGCAGCGTGCCGACCTGCTCGCGCTGGGTATCCGTGAAGTGCCGATCGAACTCAATAACAGCAGCTTCGACGCCTTCATCAGCACGCTTGCGCCGGACATCGTGCTGTTTGACCAATTCATGATGGAAGAACAGTTCGGCTGGCGGGTCGAGAAGCACTGCCCCGGCGCCCTGCGGGTACTGGAGACGTCAGATTTGCAGAGCCTGCGCCACGCCCGGCATCAGCGCTTGAAGGACCGCCTGAAGCGCGATGAGTCTTGCCAGGATTTCAGCGACCTCTTCGCCCCGCCCCTGGGCGAGGAGTTCCAGCGGATGGCCGACACCGACCTGGCCAAGCGGGAAATCGCGGCACTGTATCGCTGCGACCTCAACCTGATGGTGTCCGAGGTTGAAATCGAACTGTTGGTGGAACACTTCAAGTTGCCCCGCAACCTGTTGCACTGGTGCCCGTTGATGCTGGACCTGCCCGACGAACAGTCGGTGCCGTTCGAAGACCGGGCGCATTTCCTGAGCATCGGCAACTTTCGCCACGCGCCGAACTGGGACGCCGTGCTCTGGATGAAAAACGCCATCTGGCCACTGATCCGCCAACAATTGCCCGGCGCGCAGCTGCACCTGTACGGCGCCTACACCCCGCCCAAGGCCGCCGCGCTGCACAACCCGGCCCAGGGCTTTCATATCATGAACTGGGCCGAGGACGCCTTGCAGGTGATGTCGGCGGCACGCATCTGCCTGGCGCCGCTGCGTTTCGGCGCTGGCATCAAGGGCAAGCTGATCGATGCCATGCTCTGCGGCACCCCCAACGTCACCACACCCGTGGGGGCCGAAGCCATGCACGGCGACATGCCCTGGCCCGGCGCGATTGCCCAGAGTGCCGAAGGCATCGCCAGCGCGGCAGTGCAGTTGTACAACGACCAGGCGCGCTGGACCCAGGCCCAGGATGCAGGCCTCGCTTTACTGGCGAACCGCTACCGTCAACAGGTGCACGGCCCGGCGCTGATCGACAGCATCAACGCTTGCCGGGCGGACCTGGCACAACGGCGCCGGGACAATTTCACCGGCAGCATGCTGCGTCACCACCAGCACAAAAGCACCCAATACATGTCCCAGTGGATCGAAGAAAAAAACCGCAACGCTTAGACGTCAGAGTGGCACCTGCCTGGCGAAGGGGGCATTATCCAACGGCGATAACAATAAAAGCGCCAGGCCCATGACCCGAACAGCCAGAATCACTGACCCCTCCTACGAGTTGATGGACGACCATAACGGGTTGTCCATCATCTACCGTCAGCACGGCTTTCCCTGCCCGCTGGTGCGCTGGCATTTCCACAAGGAATACGAACTGCACTTGATCGTCGCCAGTTCCGGCAAGGTGTTCATTGGCGACTACATCGGCAACTTCTATCCCCAGTCGCTGTTCCTCACCGGCCCCAACTTGCCCCACAACTGGATCAGCCAGGTGGCCGAGGACGAAGTGGTGCCCAAGCGCGACATGCTGGTGAACTTCACCGACGAGCTGTTCGAAAGCGGTCACCAGGTATTCGCCGAACTCAAGACGGTCGCCCCGCTGCTCGAACGCGCCCAGTACGGCATCGAATTCCGCTGCAAGCGCACCATTCGCCAAGCCATGATCCTGATGCAGCGTATCGCCGATTCCCAGGGCATGAGCCGCCTGGGGCATTTTTTCATCCTGATGGAGCTGCTGGCCGCCACGGACGACTATCAACTGCTTTCCGGCGCGACCGCGCCGCAAGCGGCGGACGAACACAGCATCGACCGCACCAACCGCGCGGTGGACTACATCTTCGCCCATTACGCCCGGGAACTGTCCCTGGAAGAAGTGGCCGAGCACCTGGGCATGAAACCCACCTATTTCAGCCGCGTGTTCAAGCAGGCCACTGGCCGCTGCTTCATTGAATTCGTCAATCGCCTGCGCATCAGCAAATCCTGCGAGTTGCTGGCCGACGGCGACAAACCGGTGACAGACGTGTGCTTTGAATCCGGTTTCAACAACATCTCCAATTTCAACCGGCGTTTCCAGCAGCTCAAGGGCATGACCCCTTCCCACTACCGGCGGCTGGCGGTGCAACGGTTGACCGAGCAGAACCAGGGCTGAGAATCTCGAATCATTTCTGTGACGGGATTCAATGTGGGAGCAAGGCTTGCCCGCGATGAAGATGACGCGGTCTCTTGGGGAACCGAGACGCCTGCATCGCGGGCAAGCCTTGCTCCCACAGATAACTTCCATCGCCACAACTCCTATCCAGTGCAAAAAAGTATCAGCACAAGTGCGACGGATGATTTGTCATGCCGTCCATTGAGGGCTGTAATCAGCGCACATTCTTCCCTTCATCCGGAAGACACAAAAACAATAACTGTCCTTCTGCAGCCTTCTGGGCGCGGAAAAGGAGTGCGCGATGAAACCTTCGGTAAAAGCTCTGCTTGTCTCCACCTGCATGACCCTCAGCAGCGTCAGTTTCGGCGCACAGACCCTCACCATTGCCACCGTCAACAACAGCGACATGATCCGCATGCAAAAGCTCTCGAAAACCTTCGAGGCCGAGCACCCGGACATCAAGCTCAACTGGGTGGTGCTCGAAGAAAACGTCCTGCGCCAGCGCCTGACCACCGACATCGCCACCCAAGGCGGTCAGTTCGACGTGCTGACCATTGGCATGTACGAAGCTGCACTCTGGGGTGCCAAGGGCTGGCTGGAGCCGATGAAAGACCTGCCAGCTTCCTACGACCTGGACGACGTCTTCCCTTCCGTGCGCGATGGCTTGTCAGTCAAAGGCTCGCTGTACGCCCTGCCGTTCTATGCCGAAAGCTCGATCACCTATTACCGCACCGACCTGTTCAAGGACGCCGGGCTGACGATGCCCGAACACCCGACCTGGACCCAGATCGGTGAGTTCGCCGAAAAACTCACCGACAAATCCAAGGAACAATATGGCCTGTGCCTGCGGGGCAAGGCCGGTTGGGGCGAGAACATGGCGCTCATCACCACCTTGGCCAACGGTTATGGCGCGCGCTGGTTCGATGAAAAATGGCAGCCGCAATTCAATGGGCCCGAGTGGAAAGAGGCACTCAATTTCTACGTCGACAACATGAAGAAATCCGGCCCGCCGGGCGCATCCAGCAACGGCTTCAACGAAAACCTGGCGCTGTTCAACAGCGGTAAATGCGCGATCTGGGTGGATGCCAGCGTTGCCGGTTCGTTCGTCACCGACAAGACCCAGAGCAAGGTGGCCGATCACGTTGGATTCACCTTCGCCCCCCACGAAAAAACCGACAAAGGCACTTCGTGGATGTACTCGTGGTCGCTGGCCATCCCGACCAGCTCCAAAGCCAAGGAAGCGGCCACGGTCTTTACCACCTGGGCGACGTCCAAGGAATACAGCCAACTGGTCGCCAAGACCGACGGCATTGCCAACGTACCGCCAGGCACCCGTGCCTCGACCTACAGCGATGAGTACATGAAGGCCGCGCCATTTGCCAAGGTGACGCTGGAGTCGTTGAAAGTCGCCGACCCGAAATCACCTACCCTCAAGCCTGTGCCCTACATCGGCATCCAGTTGGTGACCATTCCCGAGTTCCAGGCCATCGGCACCCAGGTGGGCAAGTTCTTTTCGGGCGCGCTGACCGGCCAGCAAACCGTGGACCAGGCGTTGACCGCCGCGCAGTCCACCACCGAACGCGAGATGAAACGCGCTGGGTATCCCAAGTAAAGGCTTGTAAATATCCATTTGTGGCGAGGGAGCTTGCTCCCGCTGGCGGGCGAAGCCCGCCCTGGCGATCGAGAGGATTGCCTATCGGCATGGGCCCGCTGCGCGGTCCAGCGGGAGCAAGCTCCCTCGCCACAGGGAATGCGTCGCATAAGAGTAAGCACTCATGAATAGCTCAACAACAACTGCCAAAGCCCCCGTCGAGATTGCCCCGCCGGCACGCAAGATCCGCCTGGCGAACCCCGGTTGGTTCCTGGTCAGTCCTTCGGTGGCCTTGTTGCTGCTGTGGATGATCGTGCCGCTGGGCATGACCGTCTACTTCTCGCTGATCCGCTACAACCTGCTCTACCCCGGCGAAAACCAATTCGTCGGGCTGGAGAACTTCACCTATTTCCTGACCGATTCGGGGTTCATACCCGGCGCCACCAATACCCTGTTGCTGGTGGGCAGCGTGCTGCTGATCAGTATCGTGCTGGGGGTGTTGATCAGCGCGCTGCTGGAGGCCAGTGAGTTTTTCGGTCGCGGCATCGTCCGTGTCCTGCTGATCTCGCCGTTCTTCATCATGCCCACCGTCGGCGCGCTGATCTGGAAGAACCTGATCTTCCACCCGGTCTCGGGCATCCTCGCCTCGGTATGGAAACTGTTCGGCGCCCAGCCAGTGGACTGGCTAGCGCATTACCCGCTGCTGTCGATCATCATCATCGTGAGTTGGCAATGGCTGCCGTTCGCGATCCTGATCCTGATGACCGCCATGCAGTCGCTGGACCAGGAACAGAAAGAAGCCGCCCGCCTGGACGGTGCCGGGCCGATCGCGATCTTCTGGCACCTGACCCTGCCGCACCTGGCCCGCCCGATTGCCGTGGTGCTGATGATCGAGACCATCTTCCTGTTGTCGGTGTTCGCCGAGATCTTCACCACCACCAACGGTGGCCCCGGCTACGCCTCCACCAACCTTGCCTACCTGATCTACAACCAGGCACTGGTGCAGTTCGACGTCGGCATGGCTTCGGCCGGTGGCCTGATCGCCGTGGTCATTGCCAACATCGCCGCCATCATCCTGGTCCGGATGATCGGCAAAAACCTCACCGACAAGCATTGAGGCCGTCGCCATGACTCTTCAACAATCCCGTCGCCTGCAGAGCCTGCTGCTGGGCACGTTGGCCTGGGCCATCGCGATCCTGATCTTCTTCCCGATCTTCTGGATGGTGCTGACCAGCTTCAAGACCGAAATCGACGCGTTCGCCACGCCACCGCAGTTCATCTTCGCGCCCACGCTGGAGAACTACCTGCACATCAACGAGCGCAGCAACTACTTCAGCTTCGCCTGGAACTCGGTGGTGATTTCCTTCAGCGCCACCGCCCTGTGCCTGCTGATCGCGGTGCCGGCGGCCTACTCCATGGCGTTTTATGAAACCCAGCGCACCAAAGGCACGTTGTTGTGGATGCTCTCCACCAAGATGCTGCCGCCAGTGGGCGTGCTGATGCCGATCTACCTGCTGGCCAAGCAGTTTGGCCTGCTGGACACGCGCACCGCGTTGATCATCATCTACACCTTGATCAACCTGCCCATCGTGGTCTGGATGATTTACACCTACTTCAAGGACATCCCTCGCGACATCCTCGAAGCCGCACGCCTGGATGGCGCCACGCTCTGGCAGGAAATGGTCCGCGTGCTGCTGCCGATTGCCAAGGGCGGCCTGGCGTCCACCGTGCTGCTGTCGCTGATCCTGTGCTGGAACGAGGCCTTCTGGTCGCTGAATCTCACCTCCTCCAAAGCCGCGCCACTGACGGCGTTGATCGCCTCTTACTCCAGCCCGGAAGGTTTGTTCTGGGCCAAATTGTCGGCCGTCTCGACCCTGGCCTGCGCGCCGATCCTGATCTTTGGCTGGATCAGCCAGAAACAGCTGGTGCGCGGTTTGTCCTTCGGCGCGGTGAAATGAACCGCCAATTCGCCAGCTCCTACCCAATCCCTGTAGGAGCTGTCGAGTGCAACGAGGCTGCGATCTTTCCCAGCCAACTGAATAAATAACAAGTGGAGGCCCATCATCATGGCCAACCTGAAAATAAAGAATCTGCAAAAGGGCTTCGAAGGCTTCTCCATCATCAAGGGCATCGACCTTGAGGTGAACGACCGCGAGTTCGTGGTCTTCGTCGGCCCGTCGGGCTGTGGCAAGTCCACGCTGCTGCGGCTGATCGCCGGCCTTGAAGAGGTCAGCGAGGGCACCATCGAACTGGACGGCCGGGACATCACCGAAGTCAGCCCGGCCAAGCGCGACCTGGCGATGGTGTTCCAGACCTACGCCTTGTACCCGCACATGAGCGTACGCAAGAACATGTCCTTCGCCCTTGACCTGGCCGGTGTGCCCAAGGCCGAGGTCGAGAAGAAGGTCAACGAAGCCGCGCGCATCCTCGAACTGGGGCCGATGCTCGAGCGCAAGCCCAAGCAACTGTCCGGTGGCCAGCGCCAACGGGTGGCGATCGGCCGGGCCATCGTGCGCAACCCGAAAATCTTCCTGTTCGACGAACCGCTGTCCAACCTCGACGCCGCCCTGCGGGTGCAGATGCGCCTGGAACTGGCACGCCTGCACAAAGAATTGCAGGCGACCATGATCTACGTGACCCACGACCAGGTCGAAGCCATGACCCTGGCCGACAAGGTGGTGGTGCTCAACAGCGGGCGCATCGAGCAGGTCGGCTCGCCGCTGGAGTTGTATCACCAGCCGGCCAACCTGTTTGTCGCCGGGTTCCTCGGCACGCCGAAGATGGGCTTTCTCAAAGGCAAGGTCACCGGCCTGGACAGCCAGGGCTGTGAAGTCCTTCTGGACGCCGGCACGCGTATCAGCCTGCCCTTGAGCGGTGCCAGCCTGAGCGTCGGCGGCGCGGTGACCGTGGGGATTCGCCCGGAACACCTGAACCTGGCGCAACCGGGTGATTGCACCCTGCAAGTCACCGCCGACGTCAGCGAGCGGCTGGGCAGCGACACCTTCTGTCACGTCGTCACGGCATCCGGCGAAGCCTTGACCATGCGCGTGCGCGGCGACCTGGCGAGCCGTTTCGGCGAGCAACTGAGCTTGCACCTGGACGCTGAACACTGCCATTTATTCGATGCCGAGGGCGTTGCGGTGACCCGCGCGCTGCGCGCCGCCGCCTGATTGCCGAGACCTGCGATGAAACTCAACCGACAAAACCTGCACAACCTCAACCCTGGCGTCGCCCTGCCCGCCTACCCTTTGGGTGACATCCGCCAGGGCATCGCCCACATCGGCGTCGGCGGCTTCCACCGGGCGCACCAGGCCTACTACACCGATGCGCTGATGAATACCGGCACCGACCTGGACTGGGCCATCTGTGGCGTGGGCCTGCGAGCCGAAGATCGCCGTGCCCGGGATGACCTGGCCGGCCAGGACTACCTGTTCACCCTGTACGAACTGGGCGACACCGATGACACCGAAGTGCGCGTGATCGGCGCGATCAATGACATGTTGCTGGCTGAAGATGGCGCCCAGGCGCTGATCGACAAGCTGGCCGATCCGCAGATCCGCATCGTTTCGCTGACAATTACCGAAGGTGGCTATTGCATCGACGACAGCAACGGCGAGTTCATGGCCCACCTGCCGCAGATCCAGCACGACCTGGCCCATCCTGACGCGCCGAAAACCGTCTTCGGCTTCCTCTGCGCCGCCCTGGCCAAGCGCCGCGCGGCCGGCACCCCGGCGTTCACCTTGATGTCCTGCGATAACCTGCCTCACAACGGCGCCGTGACCCGCAAGGCATTACTGGCCTTCGCCGCGTTGCGCGACGCGGAGCTGGGGCAGTGGATCGACCGCAACGTCAGTTTCCCCAATGCCATGGTCGATCGCATCACGCCCATGACCAGCGTGGCCCATCGCCTGCAACTGCATGACGAACATGGCATCGACGACGCCTGGCCGGTGGTCTGCGAACCGTTCGTGCAATGGGTCCTGGAAGACAAGTTCGTCAACGGTCGCCCGGCCTGGGAAAAGGTCGGCGTGCAATTCACCGATGACGTCACACCCTATGAAGAGATGAAAATCAAGCTGCTCAACGGCAGCCACCTGGCGTTGACCTACCTGGGCTTTCTCAAGGGTTATCGCTTCGTCCACGAGACCATGAACGATCCGCTGTTCGTGCGTTACATGCGCGCCTACATGGACCTGGACGTGACGCCGCAACTGGCGCCAGTGCCGGGCATCGACCTGACCGACTACAAGAACACCCTGGTGGAGCGTTTTTCCAACCAAGCGATTGCCGACCAGTTGGAGCGGGTCTGTTCGGACGGCTCGTCGAAGTTTCCAAAATTCACTGTGCCGACCATTAACCGCTTGATTGCCGACGGTAGCGAAACCCGCCGCGCGGCGCTGGTGGTAGCCGCCTGGGCCGTGTACCTGAAGGGTGTGGACGAGAACGGCGTGACGTATTCAATCCCGGACCCACGGGCAGCGTTCTGCCAGGCACTGGTGGCCGATGATGCGCTGGTGACCCAGCGGGTGCTGGAGGTGGAAGAAATCTTTGGCACCGCCATTCCCCGCTCGCCGGAGTTCGTGGCAGCATTCGAATGGTGCTGCAATAGCCTGCGCGAGCACGGGGTAACGCGAACGCTTGAGCGGGTACTGGCTGACGTGAATTAAGCTCGACACGATCCACTCTTGTGGCAAGGGGCAAGCTCACACTGCCCCAAAAACTGTATAGGCGCCGTGTAGGAGCTGCGTAGGAGCTGTGTAGGAGCTGTCGAGTGCAACGAGGCTGCGATCTCTCCCCAGACACTTGAATCCCAAGCGAAAGATCAAAAGATCAAAAGATCAAAAGATCAAAAGATCGCAGGCTTCTCCAGCGCCTACAGAGCCCGGCGGGAGCAATCTCCAGCCACAGGTTCCATGTTCTGTTCTTTGATCCGAGGATTTCCATGGCAAACCAACAACTGTTCCTGGGCATCGACTGCGGCACCCAAGGCACCAAGGCACTGATCCTGGACGCGACCAGTGGCCAGGTCCTCGGCCAGGGTGCCGCGGCGCATTCCATGATCAGCGGCCCCAACGGATGCCGCGAACAAGACACCCAGCAATGGCTCGATGCATTCACCCTGGCGACTCACCAGGCCTTGGCAACCGCCGGGGTCGATGGCCAGGCGATCCTCGGCATCGGCGTTTCCGGCCAGCAACACGGCCTGGTGTTGCTCGACGACCAAGGCCAGGTGCTGCGCCCGGCCAAGCTGTGGTGCGACACCGAGACAACGCCGGAAAACGATCGGCTCCTGACGTACCTGGGCGGTGAAGACGGCAGCCTCGAACGCCTCGGCGTGGTGATCGCGCCGGGCTACACGGTTTCCAAGTTGCTCTGGACACGGGAGCAGCACCCCGAGGTTTTCGAACGCATCGCCAGCGTCCTGCTGCCCCATGACTTCCTCAACTACTGGCTCACCGGCCGCCATTGCAGCGAATACGGCGACGCCTCGGGAACCGGCTATTTCAACGTACGCACCCGCCAATGGGACATGCAACTGTTACAACACATCGACCCCAGCGCACGCTTGCAAGCGGCACTGCCGGAACTGATCGAGGCCCATCAGCCGGTCGGACGCCTCCTGCCGGCCATTGCTGCGCACCTGGGCATCAACCCCGACGCCGTGGTGGCAAGTGGTGGCGGCGACAACATGATGGGCGCCATCGGCACCGGCAATATCCAGCCCGGCGTGATCACCATGAGCCTCGGTTCCTCCGGTACGGTCTACGCCTATGCCGCCGAACCGGTGGTCAGTCCACAACCGTCCGTGGCGACGTTCTGCTCCTCCAGCGGTGGCTGGCTGCCGCTGATCTGCACCATGAACCTGACCAACGCCACCGGGGCGATTCGCGAGTTGCTGGCGCTGGACATCGACACGTTCAACACCCTGGTAGCCCAGGCTCCGATTGGCGCCGAGGGTGTGTGCATGCTGCCGTTCCTCAACGGCGAGCGTGTGCCCGCCCTGCCCCATGCCACCGGCAGCCTGCTGGGCCTGACCACCACCAACCTGACCCGGGCCAACCTGTGCCGGGCCGTGGTCGAAGGCACGACCTTCGGTTTGCGCTACGGCCTGGACTTGCTGCGGGCCAACGGGCTCCAGGCCCAGAGCATTCGCCTGATCGGCGGCGGTTCGAAAAGCGCGGTATGGCGGCAGATCGTTGCCGACACCATGGACACCACGGTTATTTGCACCGAACAAAGCGAAGCGGCCGCACTGGGTGCGGCGATCCAGGCGGCATGGTGCCACTCCGGTTCGCAGACAGGCTTGGCCGAGCTGTGCGAGCGCTGCGTCAAGCTCGACCCGACCAGCGAAACCCAGCCAATCGCCGCGCATGTCGCGGCGTCGCAGCAGGCTTATGAACGTTATCGACAACACGTCGCAACCCTTTGAGAGCGGGCAACTATGTATTTGGTGTGTGGTGAAGCGCTGTTTGATTTTTTCAGTGAAAACGAGACCGATGGCCCGGCCTCGCAGGTGAACTACAAGGCCATCGCTGGTGGTTCACCGTTCAACGTGGCCGTGGGGCTGCGTCGCCTGGGTGTTGAATCGGCGCTGTTTACCGGCCTGTCCACCGACTATCTGGGCCGACGCTTGCAGCAGGTGCTGTTCAATGAAGGGGTCAGCGCCCAATACCTGGTGGAATTCGACGCACCGACCACCCTGGCGATGGTTGCCGTAGGCGCCAATGGTTCGCCCCACTACAGTTTTCGCGGCGAAGGCTGTGCGGACCGACAACTGACCCTGGCCCATATACCAGGCCTGAGCCCCGAAGTGCGCGGCTTGCATTTCGGCTCGTTCTCGCTGGTGGTCCAGCCCATCGCCGACACCCTCCTGGCCCTGATGCAACGCGAAAGCGGCCGGCGCCTGATCAGCCTCGACCCCAACGTGCGGCTCAACCCGCAGCCGGATATCGAACTGTGGCGCTCACGGATTGCGACGCTGGTGCAATATGCCGACCTGATCAAGGTCAGTGACGAAGACCTGGAGCTGCTCTACCCCGGGAAGGAGCCGGAGGCCATCATCGGAGGTTGGCTGGGGAACCGCTGCCAATTGGTCTTCCTGACCCGTGGTGGCGAGGGCGCTACGGTCTTCAGTCGCCAACACGGCTCATGGTCGCTGCCGTCCTGTCCGGTGAAGATCGCCGATACCGTAGGTGCAGGCGACACGTTCCAGGCCGCGCTGATTGCATGGCTGACTGAACAACGATTGGATTCGGTCGAGGGCTTGCACACCCTGACCCGGGAACAGATCAGCACAATGCTTGAGTTTGCCATTCGTGCCGCCGCCCTGACTTGCGGCAAAACCGGGCCAGACCTGCCCTACAGGCAACAACTGGACTGAATGACATATCGCAAAAAAACTGGACGCCGGGTTCGGACATGACCGGACCCGAGCGTCAGGCTTACAACAAGGCCGTCATCAGCGCCCGGTCATCCGGTGGTGTTGCTGATGAAAGTGATTGCCAGCGGCAGGGTTGTGATCGAGCTCGGTACGCAACTCGGCGATCAGGTCGTTGATGGCCCGGCAACCGATGAGTTTATTGGCATCAATATCGGTCTTGACCAAGGCCACGCGATCGGTTTGGTGATCGTCGTAAATCTTGACCGTCATCTTAAGCTCAGGTGACAAGGTGCATTGCGAGCGCTTGGGCAGCAAGCTGCTTTCAATGATGTTTCGCATTTCGAGGGCAGATAAAAACATGGCGACTCTCTCCTGTTGAGGCGGCCAACTTATGTTCACGTCGGCGGTATTTTCGTCCGTTTTCTTCCCTGCGGACTGGGACTACGAATACCGTGCCGTTCGTTCGTTCTTTGCAGCGTTTTCAGTCAACGAGTTCGTTAGGCGAACTCTTGCATCATCCCGCAAGAAGCATGCCTGTATTGACGACCTTGCGGATTGATCTGAATCAAGTGCTTAGCTTTTTCCTGCGCCAGAGACCTCGTGCAAAATGCAAGGAAACGCTACTTTTTCCATGCAAACTGCAATCGCTTCAGTCCTGTTCGCACCCTAGAGTAGTCCCGAATGCGGCGATGCAAGCGGGCATCCGTCGCCTGGTTCGAAAAAAGTGTGACCTGGCGTAAAAACTCAAATCACGCCGACCGCCGCACGCTCCGCCACATGGCCCAAACTGTCGAAATTGATGTTCGCACCGGAATCGATCGCCACCAGGGTCTGGCCTCGCATACCTGTGTGCGCCACGTACTGCTTGATGCCTGCCACCGCCAGCGCGCCTGATGGCTCGGTGATGGAACGGGTGTCGTCATAGATGTCCTTGATCGCGGCGCACAGTTGATCGTTGCTCACGGTCATCACCTCATCGACACAGAAACGGCAGATATCGAGGCCATGGGCGCCGATCTGTGCAACGGCCACGCCATCGGCGAAGGTTCCCACCTCTGGCAAAGTCACCCGCTCACCGGCTTCCAGCGCCGCTTGCAGACAGGCCGAGTGCTGCGACTCGACGCCAATGATGCGTACCTCCGGGCGCAGGTACTTGACGTAGGCCGCGATCCCGGCGATCAGCCCACCGCCGCCGACCGGGACGAAAATCGCATCCAGCTGGCCGGGGTGCTGGCGCAGGATTTCCATGGCAACGGTGCCCTGCCCGGCGATCACGTCGGGGTCATCGAAAGGCGAGACGAACTCCCGCCCGGTCTGCTTGGCCAGTTCCAACGCATGTGCCAGGGCAAACGGAAAGCTTTCCCCGTGCAGCAGCGCTTCGGCGCCGCGGTTGCGTACGCCCAGCACCTTCAATTGGGGGGTGGTCACGGGCATGACGATGCTCGCCGAAATACCCAATTCCCGTGCCGCCAGCGCAACGCCCTGGGCATGATTGCCGGCAGACGCGGTAATGACGCCACGGGCGCGCTGCTGCGGAGTCAGTTGCACGAGTTTGTTGTAGGCACCGCGGATCTTGAAGGAAAAAGTCGGTTGCAGGTCTTCGCGCTTGAGCAGGATCCGGTTACCCAAGGCCTCGGACAGTGCGGGAGCCGCTTGCAGCGGCGTGCGCACGGCCAGTTCATAGACTGGCGCGGCGAGAATCTTCTTAACGTAGTGCTCAAGCAGGGCTTGCTCGGTGCGGGTAACGGTCATGGCGATCTCCTGGTTCGGGCGGAGCCCAGGAGACAGAAAGAAAAAACCCGCCTCCAGGGCGGGTTGGGTGCAGCCGTCAGCTAACCCGCCAAATAAGGAATGGCGGTAATAATGCTTGGCTGGCTGCGCAGTACGGTCGAAGTCATGGTTGGAAGTTAGCGGCGCGTTGGTGGCAAGTCAATGGCAAATAGGTAGGAGCTGGCGAGGCTTGCGATCTTTTGATCTTTTGATCTTTCGCTTGGGATTCAAGTGTCCGGGGAAAGATCGCAGCCTCGCTGCGCTCGACAGCTCCTACACAGCTCAGGGCGTTGTGTCATTTAAGTCCGACTTTGTACAACGCCCCGTCGTCCTCATCCGTCAGCACATACAGGTATCCGTCCGGGCCCTGGCGAACATCCCGGACTCGCGCCTTGAGCTCACCCAGCAAACGCTCTTCGTGGACGACCTTGTCGCCCTGCAGTTGCAGGCGGATCAGTTCCCCGGGTACCAGCGCGCCAATGAACACATTGCGCCGCCAGGCCTTGAAGCGATCATGGTCGTAGAACGCCATGCCGCTGAGCCCCGGTGACACCTGCCAGACGTGGTGTGGGCCAAGGGTGCCTTCGACGGTCTTGCCCTGGGCTTCGGGAATCGGGGCGCCGGAGTAGTTGATGCCATGGGTCGCCAGTGGCCAGCCGTAGTTCTTGCCGCGCTCGATGATGTTCAGTTCATCACCGCCCCTTGGGCCGTGTTCGTTCTCCCACAACGTGCCATTCCACGGGTTGAGGGCCGCACCTTGGGGGTTGCGCATGCCGTAGGACCATATCTCGGGACGGACGTTCTTCTGGCCGACGAAGGGATTGTCGTCGGGCACCTTGCCGTCGGGGTAGATGCGCACGACCTTGCCTTGCAGCTTGTCCAGGTCTTGGGCGGTGGGCCGCTCGTTGTTTTCCCCCAAGGTAATGAACAGATAGCCGTCGCGGTCGAAGACCAGGCGCGAGCCGAAGTGGTTGCCCGTGGACAGCTTGGGCTGTTGGCGAAAGATCACGTCGAAGTCCTTCAGGCTCCTGAGGTCTTCGGACAGTTGCCCGCGCCCCACGGCGGTGCCGGCCTTGCCGTCTGGGCCCGCCTCGGCATAAGACAGGTAGACGGTACGGTCCTGCTTGAAGTCAGGCGACAGCACCACGTCCAGCAGGCCGCCCTGGCCCTTGGCCCATACCACAGGCACGCCACTCAAAGGCGCTGACAATTGACCATCGGCGCTGACCACGCGCAGGTTGCCCGGTCGCTCCGTCACCAGCATGCCCTCCTGGCCAGGCAGGAATGCAACAGACCAAGGGTGCTCCAGCCCCTTGGCCACGGTGGTCACTTCCAGGGTGCCCTCCTCGCTCTTGAATGACTGGGTTGGCGCGGCAGCAGCCGGCATGGTGAGAGTCAGGGCAGCACTGGCGCAACATACGGCCAGGAGTGTTTTAAGCGACATGCACAATTCCTTCTGTGGTGTGAAAAGCGGGCGACGGCCTCCGGTACCTAGCGGCTGCCATTTTGGGTACTCCTGGGTGGCGTAGGAGACTCGATGGTGGGGCGCGGCGAACCCGATGGCTGGCCGGACCGGGGGTAGCCGTTGCCGATGCCGCCGTTTTCCAGGGTCGGTGGGCGCGGTACCGGCACCGTCGGGTTGTCATGAATCGTCGGCACATTGGACCGCGTGCCCTGCATGCTGTTGGGATTGGCCCGCCGCGTCGGGCTGTTGTAGGGATTGTTGTTGCCCGGAAGATTCTGGGCCAGAACCACGGGATCTGCGCCCGGCATGGCGGCGTGGGCGGCAGCGGTCAGCAATAGCGTCATGATGGCAACTATCAGCCTGTTCATTCGGACACCTCTTGAGTTCAGGCATATCGAAAGCACGCTACGCCGCAGGTTCGCCCTTGTTAAGCGAAATGTCCGGGTGAAGATGTAACGAAACGTCTGCGAGACAATGTGCAAGCGGGCTTGTTCGCGATGACGGCGCTACAGGCACCCTTGATGCAAGTTGCCCCACCGCTGTCGCAAGCAAGCTCGCATCCACAATGGAAACTTTTCCCAAGGCGCGAAGGTCACCAGAAAGACATCCACCGGCGAGGACGACACCACCATGGCACGGGCAATCTGGAAAGGCGCAATCAGTTTCGGACTGGTCCACATTCCTGTCGCGCTGGTGTCGGCCACCTCCTCCCAGGGTGTGGATTTTGACTGGCTGGACAAACGCAGCATGGACCCGGTGGGCTACAAACGGGTCAACAAGGCTACGGGCAAGGAAGTGACCAAGGACGACATCGTCAAGGGCGTCCAGTACCAGAAAGGCCAGTACGTGTTGCTCAGCGAGGAAGAAATTCGTTCCGTCCACCCCAAGTCCACCCAGACCATCGATATCTTTTCCTTTGTCGACAGCGAGAAGATCCCCCTGCAAAACATCGATACACCCTACTTTCTCGCCCCTGACAAACGCGGTGGCAAAGTCTATGCCCTGCTGCGCGAAACCCTGGTCAAGACCAACAAGGTCGCCCTGGCCCACGTCGTGTTGCATACCCGCCAGCACTTGGCGGCGCTCATGCCCCTTGAATCGGCGCTGGTGCTGGTGATGCTGCGCTGGCCCGCGCAGGTGCGCGATCTTGATGTCCTGGAACTGGGCGACGAGGTCACGAACCCGACCCTGGCCAAGGGCGAGCTGGAAATGGCCAAGCGCCTCGTCGAGGACATGAGCGCCGACTGGGAGCCGCAAGAATACCGGGACAGCTTCGAAGACAAGATCATGGAACTGGTGGAGAAAAAGGCCAACGAAGGCCGCCTTGAAGCGGTGGAGACCGACCCGGGCGAAGAACAACGCAAGACCGCCGATGTCATCGACCTTACCGAGTTGCTCAAGCGCAGCCTGGGCAGCAAGGGCAAGGCCACCGACAAATCCGCCGGGAAGGTCGCTGCAAAACCGGCGAAACCCCGCAAATCCGCTCCTGCCAAAAAAGCCACCAAGGCCTCCCGGGGGTAAACCCTGGCGTGCGCAATACAAGGGAATCTGCCATGGCCAACGCCAAGAGTGAATCTGCTCGTTTGTCCAACGCCGAGTCTGACGCTACGACGGCCCGCAAGGCGCCTCAAAACAGCCTGCCCGAGCGCCTGTCGCCGCAATTGGCCACGCCTGTGGAAGAACCGCCCACCGGCGAATGGCGCTATGAAGTCCAATTCCACGGCTATCGGCTGCTGACCCGTATCGAACGTGGCGAAGTCCGCCTGTTCAATCGCACTCACCAGGACTGGACCGAGCGGTTGAAGCTGCATGCAGACGCCCTGGCCGGGTTGAACCTGGGGGACAGTTGGCTCGACGGCGAACTGGTGCTGCTCGATGAGACCGGCCACTGCGATTTCGCGGCCCTGCGCCAGGCCTTCGACATCAACCGCACGGTCGACATGGTGTATTTCCTGTTCGATGCGCCGTTCCTCAATGGTGTCGACCTGCGCCAGGCACCGGTGGAGCAACGCCGTGCCGCCCTGAAAAAAGCCCTTGGCAACAACGCCAGCAAGCGCCTGCGTTTTTCCGAGTCGTTTTCCGCCAGCCAGCACGACATGTTCGAAAGCACCATCGCGCTCTCACTGGACAGCGTGGTCGGCAAGCGCCTGGGCAGCCCTTATATGTCCCGGCGAAGCGCCGATTGGGTAAAACTCAAGTGCCGGTTGCGTCAAGCCTTCGTCATCGTCGGGTTCACCCGCCCCCAAGGCAAGCGCAGCGGTTTCGGCGCGTTGCTGCTGGCCGTCAACGGGCCGTCTGGGCTGGTGTACGCCGGTCGGGTCGGCACGGGGTTCAGCCAGGCGCAAATCAAACAATTACACCCGCAACTGTGTGCGCAGCAGCGCGAGGCTTCGCCCCTGGCGTTGCCACCCAACGGTGTGCAGGGACGTGGCGTGCAATGGGTCGAGCCTGGCCTGACCTGCGAGGTCGAGTTCACTGAATGGACTCGCGATAACCAGGTGCGGCAGGCTATTTTCCTGGACTTGTCGAGCAATATGCCGGCCGACAAGGTGTTTCGCGAACAGCCTCTGCCAATAAAACCCACGACGCCAGAACCCAAACGCCGCAGCAAAGCCCGCGCGGCCAAAGTCGACGGCGTGACAATCACCCACCCCGATCGGGTCATCGACGGTGTCAGCGGTGTGCAAAAGGCCGAGTTGGCGCAGTATTACCTGGACATCGCTCCTTGGATCCTGCCGCACCTCAAGCAGCGCCCGGTCGCGCTACTGCGGGCGCCGGACGGTATCGGCGAAGAGCAGTTCTTTCAAAAGCACGCCGATCGCCTGGAGATTCCCCATATCCAGCAGTTGGATCCGCACCTGGACCCGGGCCATGCAGCGCTCATGGAAATCGATGACATCCACGCCCTGGTGAGCGCGGCGCAGATGGGCACGGTGGAGCTGCACACCTGGACCGCGACCCACGACCGGATCGAGACGCCTGACCTGTTCGTTCTGGACCTGGACCCGGACCCTTCGCTGCCCTGGAGCGCCATGATCGAGGCGACCCACATGACCTTGGCGGTGCTCGACGAGTTGGGTTTGCAGGCTTTTCTCAAGACCAGCGGTGGCAAAGGCATGCACGTGATCGTCCCCTTGGCGAGAAGTGAGGGCTGGGACGCCACCAAGGCGTTCGCCAAGGCCATCTCGCAGTTTCTGACCCGGCAAATGCCTGAGCGCATCACGGCCACCATGGGCCCAAAGAACCGCGTCGGGAAAATATTCGTCGACTACCTGCGCAACGCTCGCGGTGCCAGCACAGTGGCCGCCTACTCAGTACGCGCCAGGCCAGGGCTACCGGTCTCGGTGCCGATTGCCCGGGCCGAACTGCAAACCCTGCGCAACGCCCAGCAATGGGACATTCATACCGCGCTGGAACGGGCCAAAGGCTTGGGCGCCGATCCTTGGGAAGGCTACAACCACCGCCAGCGGATCACGGCCAGGATGTGGGAGCAATTGGATGCACAAAAACCCCACGACTGAACACCCTATAGACCCGTAGAAACGTAGGAACGTAGGAACGTAGGAGCTGTCGAGTGAAACGAGGCTGCGATCTTTCCCCAGACACTTGAATCTCAAGCGAAAGATCAAAAGATCAAAAGATCAAAAGATCAAAAGATCAAAAGATCGCAGGCTTCGCCAGCTCCTACGAGGGTAAAAAATTCAGATCCAGACAAAGATCGCCAGCAAACCACCAAAAAAAGCCCACTTCTGCAGGTAATACAACGTGCGGTTGCGTTTTTTCAGGGCCTTGCCCTGCAACCGGATCTTGTAGAGCCTGGAGAACGCCCGGTTCAAGGCGCCCGTCCTGTCGCCCGCGTCGTTGGGCGCACCGGCCGCGGCCATCACGGTGCGGCTGAACCAGCGGTTGAACGCGCTAACCCAGCGAAACTTCATGGGCCGCTCCACGTCGCAGAACAGGATGATGCGATTATGGTCAGTGGTGTTCTGAGCGTAATGAATGAACGTTTCGTCGAAGATCACCGCCTCGCCATCGCGCCAATGATAAGGCTCGCCATCGACATTGATGTAGCAGCCCGCATCGTTGGGCGTTTCCAGCCCCAGGTGATAGCGATAGGACCCAGCGTATGGGTCGCGGTGCCGCACCAGCTTCGAGCCCGGTGGCAACTCGGCGAACATCGCCGCCTTGATCGAGCCGATGCTCTGCACCAGTTCGGTGGTGCGTGGGCACAGTTTCATGGCCGAAGGATGGCTGTCGCCATACCACTTCAGGTAGAAACGCTTCCAACCGGTCTTGAAGAACGAGTTGAAGCCCACATCGTCGTATTGATTGGAACGCTTGATCTGCCCCGCGTGCAACAGGCCTTGGCCTTCGGCCCGGATCTCTTGCCAGTGGGCCTGCAACGGGCTCAGGTCCGGGAACTGCGCCGGGCTCAGGAACGGCCTGTTGGGCAGTTTCGAGCACAGGTAAAGCAGGCAATTGATCGGCGCAAGAAACGACGAATGATCGCTCAACTGGCGTCCGAACGTATGCCGCACGCGACCGCGCAGGTGAACGTAGGCAATGGAGAAGATGTAGATCGCGACAATGATGAGCTTCACGAAAACCGTCACCATGCTGGAGTGATCAGGTTGCCTCCCCGGGCCAGCCAAGCGGCAAGGGCGGTGGCACAGGGTGCGATGGCATTCTAGCCACAGTTTGTAACCAAAAGTTATCCTTCAATTGTGAAAAACTGTCTTGCCCGGGCAATACCCTATCGTTTATGCGGCCAGACCAGTACAATCGCCGCCAACTATTACGCGCCCCCTTTGGCCGATACCGCAAACGCGGCTTCGGCGCACGTCTACCGGGCCAGGCGCTCCGTATGCTGCTGTCCTCTTATGCCGGATGGACCCTTGCGCTTGCGACCGCGACGCCTTTGCGCGGTCGCAACGTGCGCAAACAGGTACTGAACAGGTACTGCCGCACCCTTAGCTACTCTGAATGTTCCGCAGGATAAACCTTTGATCTCTACAGCTAACATCACGATGCAGTTCGGCGCCAAGCCACTGTTCGAAAACGTCTCTGTCAAATTCGGCGCGGGCAACCGCTACGGTCTGATTGGCGCCAACGGTTGCGGCAAGTCGACCTTCATGAAAATCCTCGGCGGTGACCTCGAGCCGTCCGGCGGCCAGGTCATGCTCGAGCCGAACGTGCGCCTGGGTAAGCTGCGCCAGG
Organism: Pseudomonas sp. PF05; assembly: GCF_056521845.1. Taxonomy (NCBI): domain Bacteria; kingdom Pseudomonadati; phylum Pseudomonadota; class Gammaproteobacteria; order Pseudomonadales; family Pseudomonadaceae; genus Pseudomonas; species Pseudomonas sp. PF05. Next base: position 316,097 of record NZ_JBWLPW010000002.1, read on the forward strand.
ACCAGTTCGCCTACGAAGAATTCACCGTGATCGACACCGTGATCATGGGTCACGAGGAGCTGTGGAAGGTCAAGGCCGAGCGCGATCGCATCTATTCGCTGCCAGAAATGACCGAAGAAGACGGCATGGCCGTGGCCGAGCTGGAAACCGAATTTGCCGAGATGGACGGCTACACCGCCGAATCCCGCGCCGGTGAACTGCTGTTGGGCCTGGGGATTGGCATCGAGCAGCATTTCGGCCCGATGAGCGAAGTGTCGCCAGGCTGGAAACTGCGAGTGTTGCTGGCCCAGGCGCTGTTCTCCGACCCGGAAGTTCTGCTGCTGGACGAGCCGACCAACCACCTGGATATCAACACCATCCGCTGGCTGGAAAACGTGCTGACCCAGCGTTCGAGCCTGATGATCATCATCTCCCACGACCGTCACTTCCTGAACAGTGTCTGCACCCACATGGCGGACCTGGACTACGGCGAGCTGCGCCTGTTCCCGGGCAACTACGACGAGTACATGACCGTGGCGACCCAGTCCCGCGAGCAACTGCTGTCGGACAACGCCAAGAAGAAGGCGCAGATTTCCGAGCTGCAGTCGTTCGTCAGCCGTTTCTCGGCCAACGCCTCGAAAGCCAAGCAGGCTACGTCTCGCGCCAAGCAAATCGACAAGATCCAACTGGCCGAGGTCAAGCCATCGAGCCGCGTCAGCCCGTTCATTCGCTTCGAACAGACCAAGAAACTGCATCGCCAGGCGGTCATTGTCGAACGCATGGCCAAGGGTTTTGACGGCAAGCCGCTGTTCAAGGACTTCAGCTTCACCGTCGAAGCCGGTGAACGCGTGGCGATCATTGGCCCGAACGGTATCGGCAAGACCACCTTGCTGCGCACCCTGGTCAATGAACTGGAACCCGATGCCGGTACCGTGAAATGGACCGACGCCGCGGAACTGGGCTACTACGCCCAGGATCATGCCCACGACTTCGAAGACGACGTCAACCTGTTCGACTGGATGGGCCAGTGGACCCAGGGTGGCGAACAACTGGTTCGTGGCACCTTGGGCCGCATGCTGTTTTCCAACGACGAGATCCTCAAGTCGGTCAAGGTCATTTCCGGTGGTGAGCAAGGCCGCATGCTGTTCGGCAAGCTGATCCTGCAAAAGCCGAACGTGCTGGTCATGGACGAGCCGACCAACCACCTGGACATGGAATCGATCGAAGCGCTGAACCTGGCACTGGAAAACTACCCGGGCACGCTGATCTTCGTCAGCCATGACCGTGAGTTCGTCTCCTCCCTGGCCACCCGCATCATCGAGTTGAGCGCCGACGGCGTGGTCGACTTCAGCGGCACCTATGACGACTACCTGCGTAGCCAGGGTGTGGTGTTCTAAGGACAGTCCTTGGCTGTTCGCTGCAAAAGCAAAGCCCTGTCCATGTGACAGGGCTTTTTTGTATCCCAAAGAGCAACAACCTGTGGGAGTTCAAGCTTGCTCGCGATGAGGCCGGTACATTCAACCTCATTTCAAACTGAGCACTCAGCCTCCCAAACCCATTTAGTTAGCCTGCTTTCTTTTATCCTCACCTCACGCCATGATGAGGCTCTCTTACCGCCGCCCGCGAACGAGCCCTATGCCCACGCCCTCACCTGCCTCCAGCTCCCTGTCGATCACCCTGCAGATCGTTTCCATCGTTTTCTACACCTTCATCGCCTTTCTATGCATCGGCCTGCCCATCGCCGTGCTGCCGGGGTACGTCCACGAGCAACTGGGCTTCAGCGCAGTGGTGGCCGGGTTGACCATCGGCTCACAGTACCTGGCGACCCTGCTCAGCCGCCCCATGGCCGGGCGACTGTCGGACAGCGTCGGCACGAAGCGGGCAATCGTCTACGGGCTGTCGGGGATTGTGCTCAGCGGTTTGCTGACGCTGCTCTCGATCTTGCTGCAAAGCTTTCCCCTGCCCAGCCTGTTGATTCTGATTGCTGGGCGCTTGCTGCTTGGCGTGGCCCAAGGGCTGATTGGCGTGGGCACCATCAGTTGGTGCATGGGCCAGGTGGGTGTGGAGCACACAGCCCGTTCGATTTCCTGGAACGGTATCGCCTCGTACGGAGCCATCGCCATCGGCGCCCCGCTGGGCGTGGTGATGGTCGGTGAGCTGGGGTTCGCCAGCCTGGGTGTGGCTTTGTCGGTGCTGGCCGGGGCGGCGCTGTTGATGATTCGCAACAAGCCATCGGTGCCGGTCATTCGTGGCGAACGCTTGCCTTTCTGGGCGGTGTTTGGACGCATTGCACCGTTCGGCGCGAGCCTGAGCCTGGCGTCGATCGGCTATGGCACGCTCACCACGTTCATCACATTGTTCTATATCAGTCGCGGCTGGACCGGCGCGGCCTGGTGCCTGACGGTCTTCGGGATCTGCTTCATCCTGGCACGGTTGTTGTTCATTTCCAGCATCGCCCGCTTCGGTGGCTTCAACTCGGCCATTGCCTGCATGAGCATTGAAACCCTCGGGCTGGTATTGCTGTGGCTGGCGCCGTCCACCGCGTTCGCCCTGGTCGGTGCCGGGCTGGCTGGTTTCGGGCTGTCGCTGGTATACCCAGCGCTGGGGGTGGAGGCCATCAAGCAAGTGCCGAACACCAGCCGGGGTGCGGGTTTGAGCGCCTATGCGGTGTTCTTTGACCTGGCGCTGGCGATTGCCGGTCCGCTGATGGGGGCGGTGGCGTTGAACCTGGGTTATTCGTCGATTTTCTTCTTTGCCGCCTTGTTGTCCGTCACTGGGCTGGGCCTGACTCTGCTGCTGCGTCGCCGAGCCATGAACGCGTCTTCGTAATACTGTTCACTAGGGAAACGGCGCTTGTTTCAGGAATGGCAAAAACGCTCTGCCCCACCACTTGGCACCTCGCTTAGGCTCGGTGTGCCCTCACTCCGGCACTGCTCCGTGGGCCCGCCGCGAAGGGCCATCCATGGCCCAGCGTGGTTAACGGGGCGCCGAGATCAACGTCCATCGCGAGGCGGCCTGATAGCCGACCTGGCTCTTCCGGTCGTACACCCGTCAGATCTGTGGGAGCAAAGCTTGCTCGCGAAGACGGCGGCACATCCAGCGCTGATGCAAGCTGATCGACCGCTATCGCGAGCAAGCTTTGCTCCCACAGGTCCTGCTCAAACAGATCTGACGGGCGTACGAACGGGAGAACCAGGTCGGCTGTGAGGCCGCTTCTCGAGCAAGCTTTGCTCCCACAGGTCCTGCTCAGACAGATCTGATGGGTGTACGAACGGGAGAACCAGGTCGGCTGTGAGGCCGCTTCGCGAGCAAGCTTTGCTCCCACAGGTCCTGCTCAGACAGATCTGATGGGTGTACGAACGGGAGAACCAGGTCGGCTGTGAGGCCGCTTCTCGAACAAGCTTTGCTCCCACAGGTCCTGCTCAAATAGATCTGACGGGTGTACGAACGGGAGAACCAGGTCGGCTGTGAGGCCGCTTCGCGAGCAAGCTTTGCTCCCACAGGTCCTGCTCAAACAGATCTGATGGGCGTACGAACGGGAGAATCAGGTCGGCTGTGAGGCCGCTTCGCGAGCAAGCTTTGCTCCCACAGGTCCTGCTCAAACAGATCTGATGGGTGTACGACCGAAAGAGCCAGGTCGGCTATAAGGCCGCCTCGCGGTGGACGTTGATCTCGGGCGCCCCGTTAACCACGCTGGCCGAACGCAGGTATTGCGTAGTGGGCCCACGGAGCAATGCCTTCGTTCGGGCACACCGAGCCTAAGCGAGTTGCCAAGTGGTGGGGCATGAGCGTTTTTGCTTACTTTTGGCTGGTCCGGCTCCCGGCTCTTCCAAAAGTGAGCCGCCGTCAGGGCGGAACCCTAAGTAGCCGTTACCGCAGAAACGGATATACACACCAAAAACTCGGAACGGAAGATCACCGGGAACGCTTAAGTGAACAGCACTACCTCATTGATCAGCCGTCCTCATCCCCGCCCGGGTCGGCTTGCCCAAGGCCTCGCCGAAAAAGCGGCTGGCCTCGGAAATCATGGTGCGGTGGATGTCCTTGCGGTCGACACCGTCAGCATCCGTGCAAAGCGCCGGCATCGCGGCGATCTGCTCGTCTGTGCACGGTGCCAGGAAGACAAAATGCCCCGCACCGGCCAGGGTCTTGAAGTCCGGCGCAGTGGGCAGCTTACGGGCCAGAGCGGCGGCATTCTTGTCGAAGGCCACGAGTTTGTCGCCATCGCCGCTGTACAGCAGCACCGGCACATGGACATCAGCCAGGGTATGACGGCCGAACTTCAGGCTCAGCGGCGCCATCAACAACAACGCCCGGACCCTGGGGTCAGCCACCGGTTGCAGGTCATCGCGATCAGCGATCAGTTCGCCCTGGGTATTGCAGGCGTCCCGGTCGTCCGGCCGCTCTACGCAGTAGCGGCGCAGGCGATTGAGGTCGGGCGTCGCACCGGACAGGATCAGCGCGGTTTCGCCACCGGCCGAATAGCCGATCACCCCGACCTGCCCGGCATTGACGAACGGCGAGAGCATCGGGTCATTGAGCGTTGCGGTGATGGCTTCGGAAATCTGGATCGGCCGCCCGTACAGGTTGCTCAGGGTGCCAAGCCGGCTGTGATCCTGAGCGTTGTCGCCGGGATGAGTCACCGCCACTATGACAAACCCCTTGCGCGCCAGCGAAGTGGCCAGGTCATGCAGGGCCAGCGGCGTACCGGTATTGCCAGGGGACAGCATCAACAGCGGAAAGCGCCCGATAGCGATCTTGGCGTCTGGCGCGGCATCGATCTGGTAGCCACCCAGCAGGCTGGACTGTTCCCGGTCGGTGGACGGATAAAAGGCGATCGCATGCATCGGCTGCTGATCCAGCGGATCGAGAAAACTCAGCTCATGGAAACCGGCGCTCCAATGCGGATGTGGCCCCGGGGCGGCCTGCACTGAACCGAGACTGGCACACAAGCAAAGCAGCAACGCTGCACCAAAACGCGTCATCGAATCTTCCACCTTCACCAGCGCACGGGAAGGCCCCGTCGCTCGCCGTCTTGGCCGTGCATAACCTGCGCCATAAAGCCCAGCGCCGAATGCAGCAAAACCCTGCATCCCGACCGTCCAATGACAACGAGAATACAGGGTTTTACGAAGGCTGCCCCAATAGCTTAGAGCCTTTACGCAAGCCTTACGCAGCAGCGAACTGCTGGCCGATCTGCAACGTGGCTTCGCTCATGGCTTTGGTGCGCATATCGTCACCGTAGGCCAGGCCCTCGGCGCGGACGAATTCGATATCGGTGATGCCGAGGAAACCGAACATCAGCTTCAGATAATCCTCGTGCCCTACGCCGCTCGGTTGGCCGGCATGCAAACCACCTGCGGTGGAAACGATCACCAGTTTCTTGCCGCCACACAGGCCTTCGGGACCGGCTTCGGTGTAGCGGAACGTCTGGCCGGCCACGGCGATGCGGTCGATCCAGGCCTTGAGTTGGGTCGGAATGCTGAAGTTATACATCGGCGCGGCGATGACCACCGCATCAGCGGCCAGGAATTCGGCCATCGCCGACGCGCTGAGATCGGCTTCATGCTTGAGCGCTGCGTCGCGCAATTCGGCGCTGGTGCCGGCGGCGATCAAGGTCTGGGCGGAAAAATGGCTGATGGCGTCAGCGGCCAGGTCGCGGTAGGTCACCGTGATGCCTGGCTCGGCAGCTTTCCAGACTTGAACCACTTCGCGGCTCAATTGGCGGGAAGCGGAGTTGTCGCCGAGGATGCTCGAGTCGATGTGCAGCAGTTTCATGTCAGTGCTCTCCAAGTGAGGACCGCAACCGGGCGATCAATGGGTGACCATCCTATCGACGAAGCTAATGATCGATAAGACAGCATAAATGCGATAGTTTGTCCCACTGACAGGACAATCGAGCTCAACATGCAAGACCTCAATGACTTGTACTACTTCGCCAAAGTCGTCGAAGCCGGCGGTTTCGCGGCGGCCGGGCGATTGCTGGGGATTCCCAAATCGCGGCTGTCACGCCGGATTGCCGAGCTGGAAGAACGCCTCGGCGCCCGGTTGCTCCAACGCACCACTCGCCAATTGAAGTTGACCGCGGTCGGTGAGCGTTACCTGCGCCATTGCCAGGCGATGTTGCTGGAGGCCGAGATGGCCGACGAGGCGGTGGCGAGCATGTCCAGCGAACCGCGTGGCCGATTGCGCGTATCGAGCCCGGTGGGCCTGGCCCACCAGTTCCTGCCGGTGATAATCGAAACCTTCCTGGTGAAATACCCTTTGGTGCAACTGGAGATGACCCTGCTTAACCGGCGGGTCGACCTGATCAGCGAAGGCATCGATGTGGCGTTGCGCGTGCGCGACCTGGGGGACGAAGACCCCTTGCTGATGACCCGGCGTCTGCGCCAGGCGCGGCTGATGATGGTCGCCAGCCCGGCCTTTGTCGAAGGACGGCGGATCGAAACCCCGGATGATCTCAAGCAGTTGCCGGTGCTGGGGGCATTGGAAGCCGATCGCCAGGTGCACCTGCGCCTGGTCAGCGCCGACGGGCAGCGTGTGGAACTGAGCCTGGAAGCCCGCCTGGGCATTGACGACTTCATTGTGCGCCGGGCCTGCACCCTCGCCGGCCTGGGCTTCACTTTATTGCCGAGCATGTATTGCGAGCAGGAATTGCAGGACGGCACACTGGTGGAACTCTTGCCTGGATGGTCGTCACCCGATGGCTGGCTCCAGGCGGTCTACCCGCATCGGCGCGGCATGTTGCCGGCGGTGCGTGCATGGATCGATCATTTGGTGGAAGCCTTCGAGGGCTGTGGAGATAGAACGATATGAGGTTGAGCGAAGAGGATGTCGCGCAGTTTTGCCTGGACCTGCCCGGTGCCAGGGAGGACTACAAATGGGGCGGCGTGCGGGTGTTTTCCATTGCTGGGAACAAGATGTTCGCCTTGCAGGGCCTGCGAGGCGACTCGCTGGCGTTCAAGGTCGACAAGGACCTGTTCCTGGGCCATTGCGATCGGCCGGGCATCCACCCCGCGCCTTACCTGGCGCGGGCCCAGTGGGTCATCATGCAGGTGCCCTACCCGCTGGATGGCGAAGAGCTGCGTGGCCTGCTGCAACGTTCACACCAGTTGGTGGTCAGCAAATTGCCCAAGCGCACCCAGGCGGGCTTGTTGCTCTAGTTATTCAAAACACAAAGCGGCCCAGGAACAACTGGTCGATCCAGAACACCTGGTGCAACAGCACGATGAACCAGAACACGACCTGAAACGACACTTTGCGAGTCTTGTGGCGAAACAGCTGCTGGGCCAGCAAGGCGCCGGGCCAACCGCCGGCCAGCTCCACCGCATGCAGCACGTTCTCCGGGGTGCGCCAGGCGTCGGCGCGCGCCTTGCGCTTGTCGCTCCAGTACAGCAGGAACGCCACCACGCTGACGACGCCATAAGCCACCATCGGCACCCACGACACCGCCCGCAGCCCGAACAGCAGCGAACCGAACACCGGCAAGGCACAGAGCAGCACAAACGCCATCAGCTTGAGCCGCAGATGCTGCACGCGACCTTCAGCATTGCGTCCGGCGCGCTTGCGGTTGCCTGGTTCGTTCATGGCTTGGCAGCGGTCCAGTCCACCCAGCCGAACTGCCAGGTTGCCAGGATCAACAGGCCGAAGGCGATTCGATACCAGGCGAACACGGCGTAGCTGTGGCTGGCGATGAATCGCAGCAGGGCCTTGACCGCAATCATGGCGAAAATGAACGCCGTGACGAAGCCAATGGCGAACACCGGGAAATCCGCCGGGACAAACAACTCACGGTATTTGTAGCCCGAGTAGACAGCCGCACCGACCATGGTCGGCATCGCCAGGAAGAACGAAAACTCGGTCGCGGTTTTACGCGACAGCCCGAACAACAAGCCACCGATGATGGTCGCACCGGAACGGGACGTGCCTGGAATCATCGCAATGCATTGGGCCAGGCCGACCTTCAGCGCATCTTTCCAGGAAATCTCGTCCACGGTCATAGCGTGCACCTGGTGCTGGCGCTTCTCGGCCCAGAGCATCACCAGGCCGCCCACCACCAGCGCGGCGGCCACCGTAATCGGGTTGAACAGGTAGTGGTGGATCCAGTCGGCAAACAGCACACCCAAGACCACGGCGGGCATGAAGGCGATCAGCAGGTTGGCGGTAAAGCGGCGATCGCTGGGTTGCGTCGGCAGGCCCAGCACCACGTCGAATATCTTGCGGCGGAACTCCCAGACCACCGCCAGGATCGCGCCGAGCTGGATGATAATGTTGAACGCCATCGCACGTTCGCCACCAAACTCAAGCAAGTCGGCAACTATGATCTGGTGCCCCGTGCTGGAAATCGGCAGGAATTCCGTCAGGCCTTCCACTACGCCAAGAATCAGTGCCGAAAAGGCGGTCCACAAATCCATTCATCCCCCAAAAAAGACGCTGTTCATGCAGGTCTTATCAATATTCAAGTGTCATGCAGGTACCCCGCGGCGGGTGCACGATAACCGCGACCTTTCAAAAAAAACCAATGAAAAATGAGAACAGGCTCAGGTTTTGCGCTGCGGGGCCGAAATCCTATCAGACAAGCCCTGATAACGCTGCCGCGTTGTGACTCAAGTCAATTAGGGATAGCTGCCGGGCGCTACAGTGCCGGCCGTCGATATGACAAGAATAAAAAACCGGAGTGACAGCGTATGAATAGCTTGCGCAGTGTGTCGATCAGCCGACGCTTGTGGCTCATCCTCGTCGTGGCCATCGTGATGTTGTTCACGCTCGGCGCCTTGATGCTCAATCAGATCCACACCGACCTTTACCAAGCCAAGGTGCAGAAAACCCAGCACGTGGTACAGACCGCCAGCGGCGTGCTGAGCTACTACCATGGCCTGGAAACCGCTGGCACCCTGACCCGTGATGCCGCGCAAAAGCAGGCCCTCAGCGCCGTGCGTGGCCTGCGCTATAACCAGAGTGACTATTTCTGGATCAACGACCTGACGCCCGTGATGGTCATGCACCCGGCCAACCCGAAGCTTGAAGGCCAGAACCTCTCGGCCATCCGTGACCCGAACGGCTATGCGCTGTTCAACGAGATGGTTGCCATCGCCAAATCCAAGGGCGCAGGCATGATCAACTACCTCTGGCCGAAGCCGGGCGCCGAGGCCCCGGTGGGCAAGACCTCCTACGTCCAATTGTTCGAGCCTTGGGGCTGGATCATCGGCTCTGGCGTGTATGTGGATGACGTCGAGGCCGAGTTTCTGTCCCAGGTAATCAAGGCTTCGGTGGTCGGTCTGGTCATCACCCTGCTCATGGGCCTGCTGTTGACCCTGATCGTGCGCAGCATCGTCGGCCCCCTGCAGGAAACGGTGAACGCCATGGCCAACATCGCCAGTGGCGAAAGTGACCTGACCCGCACCCTCGACACCCACGGCCAGGACGAAGTCACGCAACTGGCTCGGCATTTCAACGCCTTTACCGCCAAGTTGCGGCACGTGGTGACCCAATTGCAAGCTTCGGCCAGTGCACTGGGGCAATCCTCCAGCGAATTGGGCAACGACGCAGCGCAGGCGCAGGAACGCAGCCAGCAGCAGTCGCAACAAATGGAGCTGGTGGCTACCGCGATCAATGAAGTGACCTATGGCGTGCAGGACGTGGCCAAGAATGCCGAGCACGCGGCCAGTGAGATGCGCGACGCCGAATCCCAGGCCCAGCAAGGCCAAGTCAACATCGATGGCAGCCTGCAGCAGATCGACCACCTGTCCCAGACCATCGACCAGGCGGTGGAAGTGATCCGCACGCTGGCGAGTGAAAGCACCCAGATTGGCAGCGTGCTGGAAGTGATTCGCTCCATTGCCGAACAGACCAACCTGCTGGCCCTCAACGCCGCGATCGAGGCCGCCCGCGCCGGCGAACAAGGCCGGGGCTTTGCGGTGGTCGCCGATGAAGTACGGCTGCTGGCCCAGCGTACACAGAAGTCCACTGCAGAGATCCAGGCGATGATCGAGCGCCTGCAAACCCATTCCGAAGCCGCCGTGAAAGTCATCGGCGACAGCAGCCGTGCTTCGCAACTGACCATTGAACAAGCCGGCCTGGCCGGTGCCAGCCTCAACGCCATCGGCCAGGCCCTGCGCAACCTCAACAGCCTGAACGCCTCCATCGCCAGTGCCACCCTGCAACAGGCCCATGTGGTGGAAGACATCAACCAGAACGTCACCCAGGCCGCCGGCCTGTCCCACAGCACCGCCATGGCCGCCGAGCAGTCCAGCCAGGCAAGCACCCGCCTCAAGGCATTGAGTGAACAGTTGAACGGGTTGCTCACGCAGTTCCGGGTCTAAGGATTGATGGACCCTTTGTGGGAGCGGGCTTGCTCCCTCCCACAAGGGATTCGCGGTGGACACCAAACCTGAGACCAACCCAAAACCAATGTGGAGCGAGCCGCTCGCGACAACAGCGGCCCATTCAACATTGGTATTGGAGCTGCCCACGCCATAGCGTTTACAATCGCCGCCCTCTTCTATTTCCCCAAGGAACCGCCATGTCCGGGCTTGAACTGTTTGCCGCAGCCCTCGGCGTAATCGCTGTCTGGTTGACCGTCAAGCAGAACCCCTGGTGCTGGCCGATCGGCCTGGTCATGGTGTTGCTGTACAGCTGGATTTTTTTCGAGGTGAAGTTGTACTCGGACATGCTGCTGCAAGTTGTCTACGCGGTGCTGCAACTCTACGGTTGGTGGCAATGGACCCGCGCCGGGCACAATCATGATGGACGCCAGGTCAGCCACCTCGGCGGCTCGTCAGTGCTGCTCGGCCTGGCCATTGGTGCGGCAGGCAGCCTGCTGTTGGGCGCCGCCATGGCCCACTGGACCGATGCCGCCCAGCCCTGGCTCGATGCCGCGCTCACCGGTTTCAGCCTCGTGGCCCAGTGGTGGATGGCGCAAAAACGCGTGCAATGCTGGCCGCTGTGGATTGCCCTGGACGTGATTTTCGTCGGCCTGTTCATCTACAAGGGCTTGCACCTGACCGCCGCACTCTATGCCCTGTTCACCCTGCTGGCCGTGCAAGGCTGGCGGCAATGGCGCGCCGACCCGGCCCTGCGCGCATGAAGGTGGTGGTGCTGACCGGCCCGGAATCGAGCGGCAAGAGTTGGCTGGCGGCGCAATTGCAGGAGCACTTTGGTGGCGTGCGGGTGGATGAATATGTGCGCCATTTCATGGAGCAGACCCAGCGCGACACCTGCCTGGCCGACATCACCGACATCGCCGCCGGCCAACTGGCCTGGGAAGATGAAGCACGGGCCCGCCGGCCCGCGCTGTTGATCCTCGACACTCACCTGCTGAGCAACATCCTCTGGAGCCAGACCCTGTTCGGCGACTGCCCGGACTGGCTCGAGCCGGCCCTGCTGGCCCGCCATTATGACCTGCACCTGCTGCTGAGCCCCGAGCAGGTCGAATGGACCGGCGACGGTTTGCGTTGCCAGCCCGAACTGGCAGAACGGCTGGCGTTTTTTGAAGCGATCGAGGCTTGGCTCAGTCACCATCGACAACCCTTCCAGATTATTGAAGGTGATTGGGTACAACGCCAACAACAGGTGTTCACAGCCATTTGCCGCCTGCTTGATGCCGGACCACAAGGATGATCTGTTTCATTCTTGAAACAACGCAGTCACTCCAGAGCCGGATCCAACGCCGCTTCACCAAATTGCCATCAAGACTGTCAAGCTTCTGAAACACCTGCCCAAAAGCCTGGATCCAGAGCCCTGGAACAGTATGTGACCGATTGGTCACCCTCCCCCTTGTCTCAACGCTGAAACAGATTCGTCCCACGGCACGCCACCCACAAATACAACTCGTTGAATTAAAAGGATTTTAGAAACTCGGCACGACACCTGCTCTGCCCCTCTTCGCACGCTGGACCAGGGCCAGCCCACCGAAGAAGGAATTGATGCCGTGGGGACTTTCGAGAGAAGTTTGACCTGTCTGCTGTTGATCGGCTGCGCCGCCAGCGCAACGCTCAGTCTGCCAGTGCAGGCTGAGGGCAACGGCGTCATTGTGCTCAACCGTGACGTGCAGCCCATCGCAATTGGTCGCAACGGTGGCAAAGACCCCTACCCGACCACCGTCAATGCCAACCCCTCCGAACGAATCAACCAGGCGACCGCCAGCACCGAACTGAGCGATGGCGAATTCGCCGCCGTGGCCAGCGGCTCGTCGATCCGCAACACCATCAATCCCAATACCAGTGTGCAAGGCCTGAACGTCGTGACCAACCCCAACGGTATGCCAGGCATGAGTGCCGGTCACGGTGGCGGTAGCGGCGGCGCGATCTCCGGCACCATCAACCGCTCGTTGAGTTCTGGCCTGGCTCCGCTGGGTCGGCTGGCGGGAGGCCAGTGAGATGAAGCCAGCCTTGTTTCTTCTCGCCCTGTTCATGCTTTCCCTGCTCAGCTCTTTCAACGTATTTGCCGATTCGGGTGTTGCAGCGGTCAGCAGCGCCAACCTGCAGGATTCCGGCAGCCATTACACCGGCAACTTCAACGTCAACCAGGCGGCCGGCGACCAGACCCAGCAAACCAACGCGCGGGCCATCGCCATCGGCAGCCACGCCCAGGCCAGCACGAGCGTGCAGCAACGCGTCGACACGCCGGCCAACCCCTCCATGAATGCCACCGCTCGAATCGGCGGCCACTCCTTTACCAATGGCAACGGTGTGCTGGGCGTCAACCAGTCCGCCGGGGCCAACAACCAGATGGCCAATGTCATGCGGGTGGGCATCAGTGCCCATCCGCAGAGCATTGACGACAGCGCCCTGTCTCAACAGAACGTGGCGTTGCTACCGAACTCAGGAGCAACTGGCGCCCCAACCGGCAGTCGCCAGGTCGTTACCAGCGACCAGGCCTTCACCGGCAGCCGAGGGGTAATCCAGGTGAACCAGAGCGCCGGGGTGGGAAACCGTATGGCTAACACCCTGAGCATCCGGGTTGCTGATTGACCCGTAGGCTACATAAGAAAGTACTGACACTTAACCAACGACACGCAAGGAGAAACACCATGAAACCTACAATGGCACTCAAACCATTGGTTTTCGCTCTCGCCGCTGTCATGGCAATGGCTGCACAAGCTCAAGGAAACGGCAACGGGTACGGCAATGATCATGGCCACCATGGTCCCAAAGGCCCAACATGGGAAGAACAGCTTTCCATCAACGCCAGCGCGATGGCTACCGTGATGGATGAGCAGAACAGCGACGGCAACGAGGTGCTCAACCAGGGCACTAAGAACACCGCCGAAGCTACCGATTCCCTCAATGGCAGCAACGGTAACATGGGGGCGAACATCGCCGCTGGCGACGGTAACCAACAAGACAACGCCGCAGCGCTGGCTACCGCTGACGAAAGCTTCATCTTCGGCTCGGCTGTCGCCGCCTCAAGTGCCACGCAAACCAATACCAACAACTATGTAAAAAACAACTCGACCCACAACAACGCCTCGCTCACCAACGCGGGCAACAATGGCTCCGGCAACATCGGCATCAACGTGACCGCCGGGAACTTCAACCAACAGAAAAACAACCTGGCCATCGCAGTGTCGGGTGGCCGTGTCGCACAGGCCTCTGCCGAGGCCAATCAGTCCTCCACTGGCCTGGTGGTCGACAACAAAGGCGTGCGGACCTACAAGACCGACACCCTCACCAGCACCTCAAGCGCGTCCGGCACATTCAAGGCCAAAGGCACCGGCACCGTCGAAGACGACGGCGGCTGGGGCAACAAAGGCGGTTACGGCGGCGGTCACGATGACGACAAGTTCAAGTTCTCCGCTGTGGGAACCTTTGAACTGGCCGGCAGCAACACCCAGCAGGTGCTGACCCGCGACGGTTGGAAAAACCCTGTGATCAACAACGCCACCATGACCAACTCCATGAACGGCTTCTCCGGTAACGGCGGCGCCAACGTGTCGGCAGGCGTGGGCAACCAGCAGAGCAACTCGCTGTCCATCGCGGCCGGCTGCAAGGCTTGCATGTAAAAAAGTCCCCCTGTGGGGGTAGTAGCTCTGTAGGAGCATCGCTTGCACGCGATTGAGGTCGTCACATACGGCCCCTCTGCTGGCTTTAAAACCGCTATCGCGAGCAAGCTTTGCTCCCACAGGCTCGTTTCCACAGGGAGCTTTTCCTGGATGCCCACTAGGCGGATTGATCATGCGTGTCACTGCCGTTTCCCTGCTGCTCTGCCTGGCCTGCACGGCCGAGGCCGCGCAGATACCGGTCGCTGCCCTACCTGGCGGCATGCTGGTCTACAAACCGGTGCAAAGCATACGCGAGCGCAAATTCAGCGACATCGTCGAACAGAAAACCGATTTCAGTTGCGGCGCCGCCGCGCTGGCCACGGTGTTGCGCCAGGCTTATTGGCTTGACGTCGATGAAGAGCACGTCATCAAAGGCATGCTGGTCAATGCTGACCAGGACCTGGTTCGCACCCAGGGTTTTTCCATGCTGGACATGAAGCGCTACGTGGAAGCCATCGGCATGCGCGCCCGAGGCTACCGGATACCGCCAGAGAAACTCGAAGCGGTGACGATCCCGGTGGTGGTCCTGATGGAAATACGTGGCTACAAACACTTCGTGGTGTTGCAGCGGGCCGACAAGCAATGGGTCTACATCGGCGACCCGGTGCTGGGCCACAAGCGCTACGCCCATGATGATTTCGTCAAAGGCTGGAACGGCATCGTCTTCGCGATCGTCGGCCCGGGCTACGACAAGACCAATGCACTACGCAGTCCTCCTCAACCCCTGACAGCCCGTAACAAGCTGGACGGTTTCAACCCGGTCAGGGATGCGGAACTGATGGATTTCGGCTTCATACAGAGCGACTTCTTTTAATCGCCGACTTAACTGCCAACATAAGTATCAGAGGAGCAGGATGCTCCGGGAGCAGCACATGAAAACCTCACACTGGCTGTCGCTGGCCTGCCTGCTCGCGACCGCCTCGGGCTATGCCCATGCCGGCTTCAAACCCATCGAAGTCAAGGACCAGGAGCTTGCCGAGCTGCGCGGTCGTTATGTCATGCCCGGCAGAGTCATCAGCTTCGGCATCGTCATGAGCAGTACCTGGCGCAACGCCAGCGGCGACTTGATCGGCGCCACCAGCACCATGCAGATCCAGGCTGCCACCGTCAAACCCCAGTTTTATGTCTCCACCATCAAGCAGACCGGCAATGGCAGCGCCCCGCAACAGGGCAGCGGCAACATTACCGGTGGCGCCGGCCTTGGCACGAGCCAGGGGGTGACCCAGAGCGTACGCGCCGCCGGCGACGGCAACACGGCCTACAACAACGTCAACATCAACGTAAAAGAGAGCAGCCAGGCGCCGGCGCTCATGCCTTCCCAAGGCCAGTTGCTGACCAAGGGCCAAACCATCAGCGGCAGCAATTCCGCCGGCAGCGTCGCGGTCACCGCCACCGGCAGCGGCGTGCAGATGGCGATCCAGGCCAACCACAACCAGGGCAGCACCCTGCAACAAGTGGCCCAGGGCGGCTTGCTGCAAAACACCCGCCTGCTGGGCAACAGCAACCTGGTCAACAACATGACGCAGCTCAACGTGGTGCTGAACAGTAACGGCCCCAGTGCCGGCGCGTTGGACTGCAACCTGACCCAACTGCGCGGCCTGCGTAACCTCGGTTATTGAACTACGCTGATTTGCGACCATTGGGTAAATAGGGGCGGCATATTTCATGTATCGATCCGTATCGTTGCGCGCTGTGATGTGTTTAAGCACGTTGTTCCCGGCGACCGTGTTGCAAGCGGCCCCGGATGCGGACATCGAGGCCCTGAAACAGGAACTTCTCGAGCTCAAGCAAAGATACGAGGTCCAGCAGAAGGCCTTGGCGGTGCTTGAACAGAGAGTTCGTCAGGTGGAGGATCAACCCGCCGCTCCACCGCCCAAGCGCCTGGCCAAATCCCCGGCCGACATGAAAGGCAACCAGACCGTGGCCGGCGGCGGTGCGGCAACGGCTGGCGGCAGCGGTTACGGGCAGTCCCTGGCCGATGATTCCCAGCCGGCCCAGAGCGTCTCCAACCTCTATGACGAGGCCAGCGGCTTCTTCGGCGGCGGCAAATTCAGTTTCGAGACCGGCGTGACGTATTCGCGCTACGACACGCGACAACTGATCCTCAACGGTTTCCTGGCCCTGGACTCGATTTTCCTGGGCAACATCAACCTCGACCGGATCAAGGCCGACACCTGGACGCTGGACCTCACCGGTCGCTATAACTTTGACAACCGCTGGCAGTTCGACCTCAACGTCCCGGTGATCTACCGCGAATCCACCTATCAGTCAGGCGGCGCGAACAACGGCGCAGCCGGTGTCACCAGCGAAGAAACCGTGACCCAGGACCCCACCATCGGTGACGTCAACTTCGGCATCGCCTACAAGTTCATGGATGAGTCGATCAACGCCCCGGACGCGGTGGCTACCCTGCGGATCAAGGCCCCCACCGGCAAGGACCCGTTCGGCATCAAGCTGCGCCAATCCCAGGCCAACACCAACCTGTTCGTGCCAGAGGACCTGCCTACCGGCAACGGCGTGTGGTCGATCACGCCCGGGCTTTCGCTGGTCAAGACCTTCGACCCGGCCGTGCTGTTCGGCAGCCTTTCCTACACCCATAACTTCGAAGAATCGTTCGACGACATCAGTTCCACGGTCAACCAGAAGGTCCCGGGCAAGGTGCGAATCGGTGACAGCTTCCAGATCGGCGCGGGCATCGCCTTTGCCTTGAACGAGAAGATGAGCATGTCATTCTCGGTCTCTGACCTGATCCAAAAGAAAAGCAAGCTCAAACAGGACGGCGGCGATTGGGAATCGGTGACGTCCAGCGACGCCAACGCCGGCTACTTCAACATCGGCATGACCGTCGCCGCGTCCGACAACCTGACCATCGTGCCCAACCTGTCCATCGGGCTGACCGACGATGCGCCGGATTTCACCTTTAGCCTGAAGTTTCCGTACTACTTCTGATGCCCTCTGGGGTATGTGAAAGACACATATCCAAGGACACTGCACACCCCCCCGTGGGAGCGAGCTTGCTCGCGATAGGGCCCTTTCAATCAGCATGGATGTGAAGGAAAGACCGTCATCGCGAGCAAGCTCGCTCCCACAAGGGTGTTTGTGCCGGCTTGAGTCAGCGGATCTGATGCTTGTGCAGCAGACGATAGAACGTCGGCCGGGACACGCCCAGCACCCTGGCGGCCACGCTCAGGTTGTCGCTGTGACGGTTGAGCACATCGCTCAGGGCCTGGCGCTCGGCGCGGGTCTTGTAGTCCTCCAGCGTACCCATCGGCGCCACGACGCCATGGTAGCTGGCCAGGCCCAGGTCCCTGGCTTCGATTTGGCGCCCTTCGGCCAATACCAAACCGCGACGGACGCGGTTGGCCAGCTCCCGCACATTGCCAGGCCATTTATGCATACCCATCGCCACCAAGGCATCCTCACTGAAGCTACGGGGACGGCGGCCGGTTTCCTGGCTGTAGAAATGGGAGAAGTGGTTGGCCAGCATCGCCAGGTCACCATGGCGTTCGCGCAGCGGCGCCATCACCACCTGCAACACGTTCAAGCGGTAATACAGGTCCTCGCGAAACCGCTTGTGCTCGATGGCCGCCTCAAGGTCCACATGGGTGGCGGCCAAGACCCGCACATCAACCGCAATCGGCTGGCTGCCACCGACCCGCTCAATGTGTTTCTCTTGCAGGAAACGCAGCAGATTGGCTTGTAGCTCCAACGGCAGGTCGCCGATTTCATCGAGAAACAGCGTGCCACCGTGGGCCGCCTCGATGCGCCCGACCTTGCGTTGGTGGGCCCCGGTGAACGCGCCTTTCTCATGCCCGAACAATTCGGACTGGATCAGGTGCTCCGGGATGGCGCCGCAGTTGATGGCGATGAACGGCTTATTACGACGGTGAGACTGATAATGCAGGGTGCGCGCCACCAATTCCTTGCCGGTACCGCTCTCACCCCGAATCAATACCGGCGACTCGGCGGGCGCCAGCTTGCTCAACAATTTGCGCAGTTCGCGAATCGGCTTGCTGTCGCCCAGCAGTTCATGTTCTGGCTGGTCAATATGGATCGAACCCTGACCCCGCAGGCGCGCCATGCCAAACGCCCGGCCCAGTGTCACCTGGACCCTGGACACGTCGAACGGCAAGGTATGGAAGTCGAAAAACCATTCGCAGACAAAATCACCAACGTTTTGCAGGCGCAACACTTCCTGGTTGAGCACGGCGATCCATTCGGTGCCACTACGGCTGATCAACTCCTTGACCGCTTCCGGGCGCTCCAGGTGAAAAGGCTGCAGCCGCAAAAGGCCGACGTCACACGTCCTATCGCTGGCGTGTTCGAGGGAGCAACTGTCCACATCCCAGCCGATGGTGCGCAGACCTGGCAATAAGCGATGACAATCATCGCAGGGATCAACCACGAGCAGACGACGTGACGCACTGGCTTCGATCATGACTGATCCTTGGCGCCAAAATAAGGAAATATGAGTAGAAACAGGCGTTTGGCAAACCTGCATGTAACAGTAGCAAGAAGTTGACGCACCCTTGTATCAATTGATTATCGAGAGTGCATCAAACTGGTTATAAGCAAGCACCCCGTTAGTTATTGCAGGTTTGTTTCTTTCAGGCAGCTTTCAAACAAAAGCCAAAAAGCCTGGTCTGAAAGAAAATCGAAATTTATTTAAATAATGTGTGACCCGCCTGCAGGTTCGGGACATCAGTACAAGTAACCAGCCGCACGGTACGCCCAACCGACGGCACATCATTTGTTTGGGCACACTTAAGAGAAAACGCCATGAACGCCCCGCTCCGTATCAACGAAGCTCTTTTGATTGCCGACCGCGCATTCCGTCCTTTCCAATGCGTGGCCTGGGCTCCACAAGACGGTAACGGTGAACTTAGCCTGACCGTCATCGACCGCACCAATGCACATATTGGCCGCACCAAGATTCCAAGCAGTGCCTATACCGACCCGATCAAACTGGCCGACCTGTTGAAACAGGCCCGTGCCGAACTGAGCCAGGAAGGCTACACATTGCAATCGTGGTCGATGCCTGAATAACCACTGGTAAAGCCTGTTATCGATTGCAGGCTTGGCTCTGGGTTGTAAAGCCATCGTTATGGCACGAATCGCTGCTGTTTCTGTAGAACATGACAGTTGTGCATTGTCACATTCAGGGATTGAATGTTGCCCTCATGCAGTCGTCGCCCTTTCGGGCCGCTCGACACGCAAGGAGAGGCAGGCATGCTCGATCAGTTCGCATTTGTGCCCCCCAGGGCCATGGCCCACGCCGGGCAACTTGACCCAGGCTTTGCCGCCAACGGCAAAGCCTGGGTTCATTTCGAAGACAGCACCTCGAGCCTCACCACCGGGTTGACCCTCGATCACGCCGGACGAATCCTGGTGGCAGCCAGAATCGAGACGGCCCACGGCAGCCGGTTTGGGCTGGCGCGACTCAATCATGACGGTTTGGCCGACCCGGGCTTCGGCACTCGCGGCTGCGTGATCGGCGCGTTCGAACACGGTTTCGAAGCGACGGCGAGCAAGGTGATCGTGTTGCCCGACGGGCATATCCTGCTGTCCGGCCTGCATTACGAAAGCAACGACCACACCCTTCCCGCCCTGGCGCTGTTCGACCAGCAGGGCCGCGCCGTTCAAGGCTTCGGCAATGCCGGTCGGCACATCATCAGGCTTTGCGGCAATCTCTCCCAAGGCCTGCGCGACCCCTGGCTGCCGCCCGGCGTGCCGGGGCTCGAGGCTTGCGACATGCAAGTGCAGGCCGATGGCCGGATCCTTGTGCTCGCCAACCACCACTATCAATTGTCCGACCATGTCGGCGTACTGATCCGGCTCTTGCCGGACGGGGCATTGGATACCTCGTTCAACGGTCGTGGTTTCGTAATGGTCCGGCGCTTGTTGAAAAACACCTGGCTCGGCTGCCTGGTGCTCCAGGCTGACGGCCATATTGTCGTCGGCGGCGCCATCGACTTGCCCCAGCATGGCTTGATTGCCCGTTACGACAGCAGCGGCCAACTCGATGACAGCTTCGGCGAAAACGGCTTCCTGTCCATCCTGGCGCAGGGTCACAGCGTGATGGTCAGCCAGGTCGTTCAGGATGCGAACGGTGATCTGCAGGTGTTCGGCAGCAGCCGTGATCCAATGCATAGCCTGTCGCTGAAAGTTCGCCCCGACGGCAAGCCGGACCGTCATTGCAACCAGGGCCAGTGCCGGCTCATGACAATTGGGCACAACGCCAGCCAGTGGACCGCCGCCCAGCTTCAATCCGACGGAAAACTGGTGACCGCCGGCGCCACCATCGGCGGTATCGAGGCCGATTTCGTACTTGCCCGACATTTGCCAGATGCCAGCCTCGACCCGGATTTCGGCCAGGGCAAAGGCTGGGTTCGCACTCGACTCGGCTACAGCCTGGACACCGCCACCACCCTGGCTATGCAGGCTGATGGAAGAATCCTGGTGGGCGGTTATTCGCTCCAGGGGCATTATCGAGCGGTAGTTTCGCGGTATTGGGGCTGAGTCGGATTGTCATGGGCGAACGGTATTTATTCTTACGCTTGATATTCCTCATTTCTTACGGCAAGTTGCGCGCTTCTAATTAAAAGGAGCGGCCGATGTCCGGTTCAATGGCTCAAGCGTTCGCGCACAACTTTCTTGGGCACTCACCTCGCTGGTACAAGGCGTGCATCATCACCTTCCTGATCCTCAATGCCGTGGTGTTATGGACCCTGGGCCCGGTCATTACCGGCTGGATGCTGGTGTTGGAGTTCATCTTCACCCTTGCCATGGCCCTTAAATGCTACCCGCTGATGCCGGGTGGGCTGCTGGTGATCGAGGCGCTTGCGCTGGGTTTGACCACGCCCAAGATGCTCTACGATGAACTGCTTCACAACTTTCCGGTGATCCTGCTGCTGATGTTCATGGTGGCGGGGATCTATTTCATGAAGGATCTGCTGCTGTTCCTGTTCTCGCGCCTGCTTTTGGGGGTGCGCTCCAAGGCGATGCTGTCCTTGATGTTCTGCTTTCTCTCGGCGTTCCTGTCCGCGTTCCTTGACGCATTGACCGTCACCGCGGTGATCATCAGCGCCGCGGTGGGCTTCTATGCGGTGTATCACCGCGTGGCTTCGGGCAACGATCCGCGCAAGGACAGCAATGTCGATGAAGACCACGATCTGCCGTCGCGTCATCATGAAGATCTCAATCAGTTTCGTGCCTTTCTACGCAGCCTGCTCATGCATGGCGCCGTAGGCACGGCGCTGGGCGGTGTATGCACCCTGGTTGGCGAACCGCAGAACCTGTTGATTGGCCATGAGTTGGACTGGCACTTTGTAGAGTTCTTTTTGAAGGTCGCGCCCGTTTCGGTGCCCGTACTGATAGCCGGGCTGCTGACCTGCCTGGCGCTGGAAAAGCTGCGCTGGTTTGGTTACGGCACGCTGTTGCCAGAAAGTGTACGCACCATCCTGGCCGACTATGCCGAGCAGGACAACCGCGAACGCACCGCACGGCAACGAGCGGCGTTGATCGTCCAGGGTATCGCCGCGCTGATTCTGATCGTGAGCCTGGCGCTGCACCTTGCCGAAGTCGGCCTGATTGGCCTGATGGTCATCGTGTTGATTACCGCCTTCACTGGGATCACTGACGAGCACCGGCTCGGCAACGCATTCAAGGAGGCCTTGCCCTTCACCGCTCTGCTGGTGGTGTTCTTCGCAGTGGTGGCGGTCATTCACGACCAGCATCTGTTCACGCCGCTGATCCAATGGGTCCTGGCCCTGCCCGCCGATCAACAGCCCGGCATGCTGTTCATTGCCAACGGCCTGCTGTCGGCCATCAGCGACAACGTATTCGTGGCAACCGTCTACATTACCGAGGTGAAGCAGGCCTTCGTCTCCGGCCAAATGAGTCGTGAGCATTTGGAGACCCTGGCGGTGGCCATCAACACCGGCACCAACCTGCCGAGCGTCGCCACACCCAACGGCCAGGCTGCGTTCCTGTTCCTGCTGACCTCGGCAATCGCCCCGCTGATTCGCCTGTCCTATGGCCGGATGGTCTGGATGGCTGTGCCCTACACCGCAGTGATGGGTGGCTTGGGCTGGTACGCAGTGACTTACTGGCTGTAAGCAAGTTCCTAGTAGGAAACCTTGCTCCCGCTGGCCTGCAGGAGCCGCGCAGGAGCTGTGTAGGAGCTGTGTAGGAGCTGTCGAGTGCAACGAGGCTGCGATCTTTCCCCAGACGCTTGAATCCCAAGCGAAAGATCAAAAGATCAAAAGATCGCAGCCTCCGCCAGCTCCTACAGGCCAGCGGGAGCATGTCCCTCGCCACAAAGGCCAGGACATCCTACCGCGGCAAGATGTAGCGCTCGATCGCCAGCGCTGCACCGTCATCAATAACGGCAGCGGTAATGACATCCGCTTGACGCCGGATCGCTTCCTCCGCCTGCCCCATCGCAATGGACAATCCCGCGCGGTGGAACATCGCCGGATCGTTGCCTCCGTCGCCCATGGCCGCCGTCTGTTCCAGCGGCACATCGAGGAAGGCTGCCAGGGTCGACAGCGCTTCTCCTTTGTTCGCCTTCATGGCCGTCACATCCAGGTAGATCGGTTGCGAACGCGACACTTGGGCCTGGCCCTTGAGCAGCGGATGCAACCGCGCCTCCAGCTCCACCAGCAAGTCCGTGTTGGCACTGGTGGCGACGATCTTATCGATCCGCTCCAGGTAAGGCTCGAAGCTTCCTACCTCTACGGGTGGGTAGCCCAAGCCACGCGTCTCCACCGGCACCATCGGACCGTTGGCGTCGCGCACCAGCCAGTCGCCATCGGCAAATACCCAGACTTCGATGCCGGGCTGATCGGCATACAGGGCCAGCGTCGCCAATGCCGCTTCGGGTGGCAGGTAATGGACCGCCAGAAAGCTGCCGTCAGGATGAACCAGCGTGCCGCCATTGAATGCCGCCGTGGGCAGGTCGACGCCCAGGGCCTCGATCTGCTGCAACATGGCCCGCGGCGGGCGCCCGGTGGCGAGACTGAACAACACACCGGCCTCACGCAATGAGCGAACCGCTTCAATGGTGCGCTGGTTCAGGCTGTGGTCGGGCAACAGCAATGTGCCGTCCATGTCGCTGAGCAGGAAACGGATGGGATGCTTCATCAGATCACTCATCCGAGGTCGTGCCAGACGCGACTGTCGCGGCCAAGCAAGTCATCGGCGGCTGCCGGGCCATCTTCGCCGGCCTTGTAGGGCTGGACCGCTGCGTCCTGCTGCCAGGCATCGAGGAACGGTTGCACGGCGCGCCAGCCGTTTTCGATATTGTCGGCACGCTGGAACAGCGTCTGGTCGCCGGTCAGGCAATCGTAGATCAGGGTTTCGTAACCTGTGGAGGGCTGCATTACGAAGAAATCCTTATAGGCGAAGCCCAACTCGATATTGGCCATGTCGAGTGCCGGCCCCGGCCGCTTGGCCAGCAGGTCGAACCACATGCCTTCATTGGGCTGAATCTGGATTCTCAAGTGCGTAGGTTGCAATTCGTCGACGTCGGTGTCGCGAAACTGCGCGTA
The DNA here is from genome assembly GCF_056521845.1 of Pseudomonas sp. PF05. Taxonomy (NCBI): domain Bacteria; kingdom Pseudomonadati; phylum Pseudomonadota; class Gammaproteobacteria; order Pseudomonadales; family Pseudomonadaceae; genus Pseudomonas; species Pseudomonas sp. PF05. The sequence continues at coordinate 339,668 of NZ_JBWLPW010000002.1, forward strand.
AGGTGCTGGCTTGAAGCAGATGACGATCTCCGTGTCCCGCACGCTCATGCGTTTGCCAGTGCGCAGGTAAAACGGCACGCCGACCCAACGCCAGTTGTCGATCATGACCTTGAGGGCAACGTAGGTCTCGGTGCTGCTGTCGGGCGCCACGTTGGCCTCCTGGCGATAACCGCTTACCGCCTTGCCACCGACTTCACCGGCCGTGTACTGGCCTCGGACCGAGTTGGCCCGGGCCTGCTCTACCGACCAGGGCCGGATCGCCCCGACGACCTTGGCCTTTTCCCCGCGCACGGCGTCGGCGCCAAACGCCGCTGGCGGCTCCATGGCCACCATCGCCAGCAGTTGGAAAAGATGATTGGGCACCATGTCCCGCAGGGCACCGGTGTGTTCATAAAAACTGCCACGGGTTTCCACACCGACGGTTTCGGCGGCGGTGATTTGTACGTGGTCGATGTAGTGGTTGTTCCAGAACGCCTCGAACAGGCTGTTGGAGAAACGGCTGACCAGAATGTTCTGCACCGTTTCCTTGCCCAGGTAATGGTCGATGCGATAGATCTGTTTCTCGCTCATGACCTTGAGCAGGCAGGCGTTCAACGCTTCGGCGGTGTGCAGGTCGGAGCCGAACGGTTTTTCGATCACCACCCGCCGGAAGGCCCCCTCCTGCTCCTGAAGCAGCCCGGCCGCACCGAGGCGGCTGACCACTTCACTGAAAAAGCGCGGCGCGGTCGCCAGGTAGAACACCGCGTTGCCAGTGCCGCTGGCAGCGATTTTCGCCGCCAGCGCCTGGTAGGTGCCCTCATCGAGGAAATCACCTTGGACGTAGCTGATGCCACGAGCCAGCTTGGCCCACAGCGCTGGGTCGAGCGCCCGGTCGGCATCGCCTCCCTTGCTCGCCGCTTCGTTACGGATGAAGTCCTCGAGTTTCTTGGCAAAATCCACATCGCTGATGGCGTTGTGGTCAACCCCGATGATGCGCAGCCCATCACCCAGCAGACCGTCACGACTGAGGTGGTAAAGCGCCGGCATCAGCAGACGCTTGACCAGATCGCCATGGGCGCCGAACAGAAACAACGTGGTCGGCGGCGCGGGTTCTGCCTTGGATTTGCTGCTGATCGAGGTCATTTTTTCGGCGTCTCCACGTGGCCGCCAAAGCCGAAGCGCATGGCTGAGAGCATTTTGTCACCGTACGTGCTTTGCTGACGCGAGCGGAAACGGGCAAACAACGAACTGGACAGCACTGGAACCGGCACCGCTTGTTCGATGGCAGCCTCGATGGTCCAGCGCCCTTCACCGCTGTCGGCGACTTCGCCGGAAAAACCGTCCAGTTTCGGATCGCTGGCCAGCGCGTCGGCGGTCAAGTCCAGCAACCAGGACGACACCACACTGCCGCGACGCCAGACTTCGGCGATATCCGCCACGTTCAGGTCGAAGCGCTGCTCCGGTGGCAGGCTTTCGCTGGATTTGGTCTTGAGGATGTCAAAGCCCTCGGCGAAGGCTTGCATCATTCCGTATTCGATGCCGTTGTGGATCATCTTCACGAAATGCCCCGAACCGGCCGGGCCCGCGTGGATGTAGCCACGTTCGGCGCGGTCATCGTCGGATTTACGGTCACGGGTGCGCGGGATGTCGCCCATGCCAGGGGCCAGGCTGTCGAACAATGGGTCCAGGCGTTTCACCACGTCGGCATCACCGCCAATCATCATGCAGTAACCGCGCTCCAGGCCCCAAACGCCACCGGAGGTGCCGACGTCGATGTAGCTCAGGCCTTTTTCCGACAGGGCCTGGGCCCGACGGATGTCGTCCTTGTAGTACGTGTTACCGCCGTCAATGATCACATCGCCCGGCTCAAGCAGTTCGCTCAGGTCGTTGATGGTGTCTTCGGTAGGGGCGCCGGCCGGCAGCATGACCCAGACCGCCCGTGGTTTCTCCAGGCCCGCGACCAGCGCAGGCAGGTCCGCGACGCCCGTCGCGCCTTCCTGGCGCAGGTTTTCGACAAAAGCGGCATTGCGGTCATAGACGACAGTGGTGTGCCCATTGAGCATCAGGCGCCGCGCAATATTGCCGCCCATGCGGCCCAGTCCAATGATCCCGAGTTGCATGTGCTGATGCTCCCTACTACAAATAAAGGTGTGTCAAAGGTTTAGCTCAAAGTGACTTGTGGAGGTTAGTCCAGAGCATTGCTGCATAGTTTCCGGGTAAATCGCCCGATCACAAAGGATAACGTTCAAAAACCGGCCGAAGACACGATGACCATGAAAAATAAAAAAGTTCCATTCACGAGCAAAAGTATTCAGAATCGGCGCCGATAAAGAGGTGTCGACCAAAAAACTGGCGACATCTCTCTAGTTGATGTACGCCATTTGCGAGGTGAGCAATGGACCCTGTCGTTACCGCACGTCCTCCCCAAACCCTTTATGTGACCATTCGTCGCGATGAATTGCGCCTGCTCAAGGAAGAACGCGATCTGCTGCTCGATGAAGTGACGCAATTGCGCATGCAGTTGCAACACGCACAACTGCCCTACCAGAGCCAGTCCCTGGCTCGGTAACCGCCCCAGAGGGTAGGAGCTGGCGAAGCCTGCGATCTTTTGATCTTGATCTTGATCTTGATCTTTCGCTTGAGATTCAAGTGTCTGGGGAAAGATCGCAGCCTCGTTGCACTCGACAGCTCCTACATAGCTCCTGCATAGCTCCTGCAGGCGAAGACCCGCGGAAGCAAGCTCCCTGGCCACAGGATGGGAGCCTCTTCGCCTGTGTTGCTAACGGCTTATTCCCTTTCCTGCGATTTGTATCCGAAAAACTCACAAACTTTTCACAACCGGCTCGCGATACTCCCCGCCTTTAAGGTGCTCGGCGTATGCCTGCGGTCACCAATCCGGTGCCGACAGCTTCGTCGACAAGGTCTGGAGCGCTTGATGAGCTTGTTCAAACGCAGCAAAACGACTGCGAAAGGTTTCGATTGGGCCGGGTTCGGCTGGCTGTTTCTGTTCTTCTGGTACTTCTCGGGCATCACCCAACTGCTCATTTTGTTGAGTAACACCTCCGGCTTCACCGGCTTTCGCCAAGCGTTCGTGATGAGCGCAATATGGCTGGCGCCCCTGCTGCTCTTCCCCGCCCGCACGCGTTTGCTCGCCGCCTTGATCGGCGTGGTGCTGTGGGCCTGTTCCATGGCCAGCCTGGGCTACTTCTTCATTTACCAGCAGGAATTTTCCCAGAGCGTCATCTTCATCATGTTCGAATCGAACGTGTCTGAAGCCGGCGAGTACCTGACACAATATTTTGCCTGGTGGATGGTGGCGGCGTTCCTGGCCCACACCGCCGTCGGTTATTGGCTCTGGACCCGCCTGCGTCCGGTGTACCTGCCCCGGGGCCAGGCCATGGTCGCAGCAGTCGCCATTGTCTTGGCGGTGGTCGGTTATCCGCTGATCAAGCAGACCCAGCGTACCGGCAGCTTTGCCGGTGGCCTGGAAAAATTCGAGGATCGCATCGAGCCTGCGGTGCCGTGGCAGATGCTGGTGGCCTATCGTCGCTACGGTGAACAACTGGAGAACATGCAAGGCATGCTCCACAGCGCCAGCAAGATCGCGCCGTTGCGCAACCTCAAGGATGCCATGGCCAACGAGCCGGCAACCCTGGTGCTGGTGATCGGCGAATCCACCAACCGCCAGCGCATGAGCCTCTACGGTTACCCAAGGGAAACCACGCCGGAGCTGGACAAGCTCAAGAGCCAGCTGTCGGTGTTCGACAACGTCATCACCCCGCGCCCCTACACCATCGAAGCGTTGCAGCAGGTGCTGACGTTCGCCGACGAACAGAACCCGGAGCTCTACCTGAGCACCCCGTCGCTGGTGAGCATGATGAAGCAGGCCGGCTACAAGACCTTCTGGATCACCAACCAGCAGACCATGACCAAACGCAACACTATGCTTACGACCTTTTCCCAACAGGCCGACGAGCCGGTGTACCTGAACAACAACCGCAACCAGAATGCCGCGCAGTACGATGGCGACGTGATCGAGCCATTCAACAAGGCCCTGGCCGACAGCGCCCCGCGCAAGCTGATCGTGGTGCATCTGCTCGGCACCCACATGAGCTATCAGTACCGGTATCCGCCGACCTTCAACAAGTTCACCGACCGCCAGGGCGTACCGGCGGGCGTTCGAGACGATCAGGTCCCGACCTACAACAGCTACGATAACGCGGTGCTGTACAACGACTTCGTCGTGTCCAGCCTGATCAAGGACTACGCCAAGACCGACCCCAACGGTTTCCTGCTGTACCTGTCGGACCATGGTGAAGACGTGTTCGACTCTGCGGGCCACAGCACCCTGGGCCGTAACGAAGGCAAGCCGACCGCGCCGATGTACACCATCCCCTTCATGGCCTGGGCCTCGCCCAAGTGGCGCGAAAGCCATGACTGGAACTTTGCCGGCGACCTGTCACGGCCCTACAGCAGCTCGCACCTGATTCACACCTGGGCGGACATGGCTGGCTTGAGTTTTGATGAGCTGGACCACAGCAAGAGCCTGGTCAGCGCGGACTTCAAGGCTCGCCCGCTGTTGATCGGCGATCCTTATCAAACCCCACGCAAGGCCCTGATCGACTTCAGCCTGATGCAACCCAAGGCACCGGTGGCGACAGTCGTGCAGAAATAACTGAAACCCATCAAGCCCCCGCTTTACAGGGGCTTGATCCAGAACGCCATAGGCCCGTGGGCCGGGTCGAACATGCCAGCGGCAAAACCGAACTTGGCGTAACTGGCCTGGGCCACGGCATTGCCCTCGAGCACTTCCAGGGTAATCTTGCAGCAACCACGCTGACGGGCGATGTCCTCGACCTTCTGCAGCATCTTCTGGCTCAACCCGAGGCCGCGAAAATCCTTCATGACCGCCATGTCGTGGATGTTCACCAGTGGCCGGCAGGCAAAGGTTGAAAAACCTTCGAAGCAATTGACCAGTCCCGCCGGTTCGCCGTTGACGAAAGCCAGCACGCTGAAGGCATGAGGGCGCTTGGCCAGTTCCTCGGGCAGATGCAGCAGCACCTCGGCCGACAATGGATGACCGCCGCCCATTGGGTCCAGCGCATAGCCATTGAGTACATGACGAATCGCTTCAGCGTGGACCGGGTTGGTGTAGCTGGCTTGCAGTACAAGGATGTCCTTGGCTTCTTCCATGATCTTCCATCTCACTTCGATAGTACCGGTGACTCAAGGCCAGCGGCGGGATACAGGTCAGGCCTACTGACCAAAACGTTGCATTTGCATTTCCTGGAGACGGCTGAGGGTACGGCGAAACGGGAATTGCAGATAACCCTCGGTATACAACTCATCCATCGGCACCTGGGCCGAAAGGCACAGCGGCACCTTGCGGTCATAGCATTCGTCGACCAGGGCGATGAAGCGCCTTACGCCGTCGTCATGGATCGACAACTGCGGCAATTCTCGATCACCGGCCACGACCCGCTCAACGCCGTCTTCGGTGCCGCGGGCAATGCGCCCTTCGCGCTGTTCGGCGCTCAGGCACGGCACATCACTGAGCAGGATGACGCTGAAGCGGTCGCACAGCGCCATGAAATCCAGCGCCGAGAACGGTTGCTCGCACAGGTCGGAGTAACGGCTCCAGAGCACGGTATCGCTGGCCCGGACCGGTTCAAGCAGGCGATGACCGACCTCGATCGGTGCACTGCTCGACACCTGCCCGGCGGTCAACTGGTTGAAGACATTGCCCAGCGGATCAGGTTGCCCGGGATCGCGCAGCCAATAACGCTGCTGTAATTGGCCTGGATGCTGGCGATGATCCTGCCAACCGTTCACCGGCACGACCTGCATATATCGATTGATCGCGGTGATGGTCGGCAGGAAACGCTCACGGTTATGGCCGTTGGCATAGAGTTCTTCCGGCGGCAGGTTGGAGGTGCTGACCATCACCATGCCCAGCTCGAACATCACCTGGAACAGACGCCCGAGAATGATTGCATCGCCAATGTCGTTGACGAACAGTTCGTCGAAACACAGCACCCGTACTTCAGCGCTCAACTCCCGGGCCAGGGCTTGCAAAGGATCCGGCGTGCCGGTGAGCTGGAACGAACGCTGATGCACCCACGCCATGAAATGATGGAAGTGTTGACGACGGGCCGGCACCTTGAGGCTTTCGTAAAAGCGGTCCATCAACCAGGTCTTGCCACGCCCCACAGGGCCCCAGAGATAAACGCCCTTGATCGACTTGCGACCTTCGTGCAACGCCTCGTGGCATTGCTCCAGTGTCATGATGGCCAATTCCTGGGCCTCGTCCTGGACGAAGCCGTGGTGTTCGATGGCATGCTGCCAGGCACTCAAGGGGGAGTCGAAAGTCATACGGCCCGGGTCCGGAAAACGAAGGTGGGGAGTATGCCATGACAGCGATGGCGGATGGAGCTTGCTCCTGCTGGGCTGCGTCCGTAGGAGCTGTGTAGGTGCCTGTGTAGGAGCTGTGCAGGAGCTGTGTAGGAGCTGTCGAGTGCAACGAGGCTGCGATCTTTCCCCAGACGCTTGAATCCCAAGCGAAAGATCAAAATCAAAAGATCAAAAGATCAAAATCAAAAGATCGCAGGCTTCGCCAGCTCCTACAGAGCCCAGCGGGAGCAAGCTCCCTTGCCACAATAGCGTTCTCCTGGCACAACAGCGCCAGGCGCAGAACTTAGATCGAGATATCCAACCGACTGATCTTGCCCTGCTCATTGAGCCGGAAGGTATAACGCAACTCCAGCGGGCTGCCGGGGAAAGTCCCGGAAATCAGGTTGTGCACCAATACCTTACCGGTGCGCTGCTGCACATTGAGGACTTCCACCCGCGGCTGGAAGCGCCGGGCAGTGTCTTCCATCCATTGGGCGATGGCCTGGGTGCCGACACGGTGCTGGCCTTCATCGAACACGTTGGCATCCTCGGCGAAGAAACGCGTCACCGCCGAACTGTCACGGGCATTGGCGGCCGCAATGTAGCCGGCGATGGCCGGGGCCAGAGAAGAGACGGGATTGGACATGGTACGGCTCCTTGTTTTATCGATCTGGCACCATGCTAGAACAGCACTGTGTCAGTTTTTGTCAGGAGTGAAACGCCCGGTTTCGTCCAGCTTCATCAGCGCAAACCAGTCCCGCAGCAAGTCGCTGCGTCGGCCCGGATACCGCTCGCCCTGCTCGATGGCAGAGGCAATCCGGTCGGTGCGAAAAGTCCGATAGGCGCCGCGCAATTCGCACCAGGCCACCACCACCCGCGCCTCATTGAAAAAGCCCAGGGCCAGCGGCCAGATCAAGCGTTGGCTCGGGGTCTTGTTCACGTCGGCGTAATCGATGTGCAGCTTGGCCTGGGCGCGAATGGCCTGGCGGTACACATTCAGTTCCACCGCGTTCTGCGGATAGCCATAACCCGGTGGGCCGGGCAGTACCGTGGGGTTGCGCAAGGCGTCTCGCACATCGGGAGCCAGCACTGCGGCGACCTTCGCCAGGGCGTCGGCGGCCGCTTTGCCCAGTACCTCGTCGGCACGCTGATCAACGTAGCGCAAGCCCAGCACAATGGCCTCGATTTCATCGGCGGTGAACATCAGGGGCGGCAGGAACAGGCCGCTGCGCAAGACATAACCGATACCCGCCTCACCCTGGATCGGCGCGCCGAGGGCGGTGAGTTCGGCGATGTCGCGGTACAAGGTGCGCTCGGAGACGTTCAGTTCGCCCGCCAATGTCGCAGCGGTGACCGGGCAACGCTTGCCACGCAAGACTTGCAGCAAAGTGAGCAGCCGAGAGGTACGCGACACGATGGACTATCCAGAAGGAAAAAGTTGACGCAGATTAGCAGAGGCTGGTGTCAGAAACTGTCAGGAGCCATGAACCTTGTTTTGGACCCAAAGCAGGGCGGACTTTGCCCACAAGGCCGTGGGAGCAAAGCTTGCTCGCGAAACAGACACCTCGGTTCCTGAAAGAGCGCATCGCCTTCATCGCGGGCAAGCCTTGCTCCCACTGGGTGGTTTGCCGTTGTCATGGGGCCGCTGTGGGGTATCGTGCTTGATCGCTTGCGTTTTTTCATTCATTGAGAGCCTATCCATGCGCAGAATCCTCGGCCTTTTCGTCTTCCTGATACTGCTCAGCCTGAGCGCCTGCGCCCTCTTCCCGCACCGTGACCCGCTGAACATCAACGTGGTCGGCATCGAACCCTTGCCCAACCAGGGCTTGGAGGTGCGTTTCGCCGTGAAGCTGCGCGTGCAGAACCCCAACGAAACGGCCATCGACTACAACGGCGTGGCGCTGGACCTGGAGGTCAACGGCCGTACGCTGGCGACAGGGGTCAGTGACCAGACCGGCTCGATCCCGCGCTTTTCCGAGGCAATTCTCAGCGTCCCGGTGAGCATTTCGGCGTTTTCGGTGTTGCGCCAGACCCTGGGCCTGAGCCAGACCCAAAGCCTGGACAACCTGCCCTATGTGCTCAAGGGCAAGCTCGCCGGTGGCGTATTCGGCACCCTGCGCTTCGTTGACCGCGGAACCCTCGACTTGCCGGGCTCCGCCGCCAACTGGTGATCAGGCGGTGAAGCGAACACCGGGCTTGGCGCGCTCGTCCACCACCAGTTCGAACACATCCGGCCTGGCGTAATGCCCGACCACGTCATAGTCGTAGCGCGCCCGCACCAGTTCATCGGTATCGATTTCGGCGGTCAGTAACCCCGCCGTGTCTTTCAGCGGCCCGGCCAGCACGTCGCCCATGGGCCCCACAATCACACTGCCACCGGCAATCAACGGCCGCTCGGCCGGCCAGTTAGCAACGTCGATACCCAGGGCCTGCGGCGAAGCCTGGACCTGACAGGCACTGACCACAAAGCAGCGACCTTCGTGAGCGATATGGCGCATGGTCACCTGCCACATGTCCCGCTCATCGACGGTTGGCGCACACCAGACTTGCACACCTTTGGCGTACATCGCGGTGCGCAGCAGCGGCATCATGTTTTCCCAGCACACCGCCGCGCCGACCCGGCCGACCTGGCTGTCGATCACTGGCAAGGTCGAACCATCGCCCTTGCCCCAGATCAGCCGCTCGGTGCCGGTGGGCATCAACTTGCGGTGCCGGGCCACCAGGCCCGCATCGGGCTCGAAATACAGCGCCGTGCAGTACAGGGTGCTGCCGACACGCTCGATGACGCCCAGCACCAGGCTCGCCCCCGTACGCGCCGACAGCCCGGCCAACGCTTCGGTTTCCACGCCGGGCACGTCAATGGCATTGGCAAAATAGCGGGCAAACGCCTCGCGCCCCTCCGGCAGCCGGTAACCCAGTTGAGTCCCGAACCCCTCGCCCTTGGGATAGCCACCCAGCAGTGCTTCAGGCATCACCACCAGGCGCGCGCCGGCCTGGCGAATGGCCTCTTCGTAGGAAAGAATCTGTGCCAGGGTCTCGCCCTTGCCGCCAGGCAACGAGCCGATCTGCAGGGCAGCCACAATGGATTTGGGCATGGTTTTCAACTCCTTGATCATCAGGTGTTGCTGATTCTCAAGCAGCGGCCGATCATGAATAAAGCCCCGAATGCTGCTAAATGATATGAGCCTTATGAATATCGCCGACATCGACCTCAATCTGCTCAAGACCTTCGAAGCCCTGCACGACGAATCCAGCGCCAGCCGCGCTGCCGTGCGCCTGGGCGTGACCCAGTCGGCCATCAGCGCTGCGCTGCGCAGGCTCCGCGGTTTGTATGACGATCAATTATTCGTGCGCACGGGCCGGGGCCTGGCGCCGACGCTGCGAGCCAACCAGCTGAAGCCGGTGATCAGCGAAGCACTGGATAAATGCCGCCAGAGCCTGGCGATGGTCGACCCGGACGCCAGCCATTACGAAGGCCGCTCGGTCATCGTCGGCCTGTCGGACGATTTCGAGATTGCCCATGGGCGGCGCCTGATTGACGAAGTGGCCCGACGCGCGCCGGGCCTGCGCTTGATTTTCCGCCAGACCCACAGTCAGATCGTCGGCCGGGCGCTGATGGAGCGCGACCTTGACCTGGCGATCACGGCGGGCGGTTTCGCCCAGCGGTTGCTCAGCCGCCAGGTGTTGGGCGAAGGTGATTACGCCTGCCTCCTGGACCCGGCGAGCCTGACGCAAGGCCAACAGTCCCTCAGTTTGGAGGCGTTCGTGGCCCGTGAACATCTGCTGGTGTCTTCGGGTGGTTTCATCGGCATCACCGACGAAGGGCTGGCCGAGCTTGGCCTGAGCCGACGGGTGTGCGCCTCGACCACCCACTTTGCCGCATTGCCGTTCCTGCTCAAGGGCAGCCAGGCCGTGGCGACCATCCCGGCTCACGCCGCCCGGGCCGTCGCCGACCTCAGCGGCCTGGCCTTGCTGCCCTGCCCCCTGGCCTTGCCCCGCTACCCCATCGAACTGGGATGGCGAACCCACACGCAAATGGAACCGACAATGCTCAAGGTTCGCGAGGCCATTGCGGCAACATTCGCCTAAGGCTTACTTGTTGGCAGCCATCAGTCGATTGACTTCACTGCGCACCATGTTGGCGTACTCCGGGGGCGACATGCCGTCCAGTTCGGCACGCACCCACTCGGCCCACTTGCCCTTGCGTTTGGAGCGCTCGCCGAACAAGCGGGCAGCATCGCCCTTGGCTTTGCCCAGGTTGTTTTGCCACAGTTCAAAAAGTCGGGATTTTTCGTCTTCCAGCGCGGCGCGCTCGGCCAGGGGCTTGTCAGCCAGATTGAAGCTCATGGGAATTACCTGTTGCGTAAATAGGCGCCATCTTACACCTTGAAGGGAAACGTCTTAACCACGATTTGTGATGGGGCTGCGCTGCCAAGGCGAACGTTGCAACTTTTGTACAAGCGCAGCACTCCATTGTTCAATGCCATCATCAGCAAGGAGTACTTCAATGGCCCGTAAAAGCACCGTGCAAGCGAATGGAGAGCAAATCAAGGATCAAGCCTTCAGCGAACTGAAGGCATTGATCGAGGAGTCGGAGAAGCTGCTCAAGAGCAGTGCCTCGCTGGTGGGTGAAGAAGCTGACGACCTGCGCGGCCAGATCTCCCAGAAACTGCAGCAAGCGCTTGATTCGGTCGCCAGCGCACGGGAGCGCACACGTCCCATGGTCGACGCCACTGAGGTCTACATTGGCGGCCACCCTTGGCAGACCGTAGCAATTTCCGCGGGGTTCGGGTTGGTGGTGGGTTTGCTGCTGGGGCGGCGTTAAATAACACACACCAGCCCCTGGACCTGATGTGGGAGCGAGCTTGCTCGCGATGACGGTGTGTCAGGCAACATCTTTGCTGCTGAACCACCGCTATCGCGAGCAAGCTCGCTCCCACACAGTTTTGTGCCTAGCCTAAGGCTCCCGCCCGCAGGATCGACGCATCCTCCCCGCGATACAGCGCCTCGACCTTCACCGCCCGCCACTGCAACACTGCCCGCTGGTTGATCGAGCCCTTGTCGGTGATTTCACCGCGGTCGATGGAAGCCGGTTCATCGAGCAAGGCTATCCATTCCACGCGACTGGCGTTGCCACTGGCTTCGCGGTTCAGGCGTTGCAACCAGTCGGCGAACCATTGACGCACCGCCGCACTGGCAAGGACCTGGGCGTCGCTGGCGTCCGCGCCCAGGCCTGACAGGCGTCGGCATTCAGCAAGCCGCGGGAACACCAGCGCTCCCAGGCACTCTCGATCCGGGGCGGTGATCACCAGGTCCTGGACGTAGGGCGTGCCCTCCAGCACCGCCCGGTTGCGCAACGGCCCGACGCTGACGAATACACCGGAAGATAATTTGAAATCCTCGGCGATGCGCCCATCGAACATCAGCCCCAGTTGCGGATGGCGGGCATCGGCCAGCTTGATCGCATCCCCCGAGCAGTAGAAACCGTCCTCGTCGAACACCTCGGCAGTTTGCTGCGGCGAGCGCCAGTAGCCGGGCATGATGTGCGGCCCGCGAAAACGCCCTTCGAACTTGCCGTCCACCGGCACTAGGCGCACTTCGCAGCCGGGGGCCGGAAGGCCAATGTAGCCGGCCATGGACAACGGCCCAGTGGTGAAGGTGCAAGACGGCGCCGCCTCGGTCATGCCCAGGCCCGCCATCATGCGGATACGTTCGCCGCAGTGCTGCTCGGCGACCTTGTCCAGCCGGTCCCAGGTACTTTGGGACAGGCCCGCCGCGGCAAAGAAAAACAGGCTGATGCGCTTGAAAAAGCGCTCGCGCAACTCACCGTCCTGCTCCAGGGCGTTGACCAGTTCCTCCCAGCCCTTGGGCACGGTCAGGTAGGCAGTCGGCGAAATCTCCTTGAGGTTGCGCAGGGTTTCGGCGAAGCCCTGGGCAGTGGGTTTGCCGTCGTCCAGATAGAACGTGCCGCCGTTGTACAGCACGATGCCGACGTTGTGGCTGCCACCGAACGTGTGGTTCCACGGCAGCCAGTCCACCAGCACCGGCGGCGCCTCGCCGAATACCGGAAAGGTCTGCAGCAGCATCTGTTGATTGGCGCACAGCATACGCTGGGTGGTAATCACCGCCTTGGGCAGCCTGGTGGAGCCCGAGGTAAACAGGAACTTGGCGATGCTGTCCGGGCCGGTGGCGGCGAACGCCTGCTCGGCCTCGACGCCGCCGGGTTGGGCCAGCAGGCTGGCGAAGCTTGTCCTCGACCGGCCCGCCATTTCGCCACGCACCGTGATCAAGGGCACGTCCGCCGGCAATACGGTGCTGATCGCCCGCTCGAACGGTGCAGCTTCGCTGACAAATACCAGCCCCGGCTGCAACAGATCGCAGACGTGACGCAGCTTGGCGAAATCCTGGGACAGCAATGAATAGGCCGGTGACACCGGGCAATAGGGAATGCCGGCGTACATCGCGCCGAGGGCCATTTGCAGGTGCTCGATGTCGTTGCCGGAGAGCAGCGCCAAGGGTTTTTCCGCCGACAAACCGTAACCAAGCAGGCTTTGGGCGATGGCCCGGACACTGTCGAGCATCTGCCCGTAGCTGACTCGACGCCAGTCACCGCCCGCTTCACGGGCCGCGATAAACGTCTGCTGTGGGCGCACCTCGGCCCAGTGCACCAGACGCTCGAGCAAACGTGCCGGCAGCGGGGCCAGGGGTTCCAGCGAGCGCATGTGCAAGATGCCACGCTCTTCCCGGACTTCGACGGCAGGATGACCAATCGACACCTGGCGATACCGCCCGGCCTCGGGTCGGGAGGACGATCTGGACTCGGAACTCACGTACATTTCCTCCACCAAGGCACGCTCGGGTCGCGGTGCGAGCGGAGCGTGGCAGCACTGGGCTGCGGCCTTGTCATTATTATTCTGGCCTGCATCGGGGCGACGGCGTTCAAGGCACGACCGCCCGCGATGCAACGGGTTTCAGATCGGGTAATGCCGGGGACCGTTCTGCAAGGTCACCCAACGCAACTGGGTGAAATGCTCGATGGACGCCTTGCCGCCAAAGCTGCCGTAACCGCTGGACTTGACCCCACCGAAGGGCATCTGCGCCTCGTCGTGCACAGTCGGCCCGTTGATGTGGCAAATGCCTGACTCGACCCGCTGGGCCAAGGCTAGAGCACGGCTCGTGTCACGGCTGAAAATGGCGGCCGAGAGGCCGAACTCGGAATCGTTGGCCAGGCGCAGCAGTTCTTCATCGCCGTCGCCGCGCAGCAGCACCGCCACCGGCCCGAAGGACTCTTCGCGGTACAGGCGCATCTGCGCAGTGACGCCGTCGAGCAAAGTCGGCTGCAGGATGCTGCCTTCCAACTGCCCACCCGTGACCAGCGTTGCGCCCTTGGCCAGGGCATCGTCGATCAGCCCCTTGATCCGTTGACCGGCACTGGCATCGACCAACGAGCCCAGCACCGAATCAGCGGCCGCCGGATCGCCGGCGCGCAGGGTGGCGATCTTGGCGGTCAGCAGGGCAATGAACTCATCCGCCACGCGGGCATCAACGATCAGTCGCTCGGTGGACATGCAGATCTGGCCCTGGTTGAAGTACGCGCCGAAGGCTGCCGCTTGCACTGCGGCGTCAAGGTCGGCGTCGTCCAGCACCAGCAGCGGCGCTTTGCCACCCAGTTCCAGCAAGGCCGGCTTGAGGTGGCGCGCCGACAGTTCGCCGACGATGCGCCCGACGTGGGTCGAACCGGTGAAATTGACCCGGCGCACCGCCGGGTTGGCGATCAACCGCTCGACAATGGCCGGCGCATCCGCGGGTGCGTTACAGATCACATTGACCACGCCGTCACCCAGCCCTGCGTCCTGCAACACCTGGCCGATCAGCCGGTGCACCGCCGGGCTTATTTCCGAAGCCTTGAGCACCACGGTGTTACCGCAGGCCAGCGGCATGGCGATGGCCCGGGTGGCGAGAATCACCGGGGCGTTCCAGGGCGCGATGCCCAGCACCACGCCGCAAGGCTGACGCAGGGCCATGGCAAAACTGCCAGGCACGTCCGAAGGAATGATTTCGCCATTGATCTGGGTCGTCATGGAAGCGGCTTCGCGAAGCATGTTCGCCGCCAGGTGCACGTTGAAACCGTACCAATTGGCCATGGCACCGGTCTCGCCGGCAGCAGCGACGAATTCACTGCTGCGGGCCTGCAACTGCTCGGCCGCACGCAACAACCGCGTGCGGCGTTCGTTGGGCGCCAACGCGGCCCAGGCGGGAAACGCCGCTTGGGCTGCGGCCACCGCGGCGTCGGCATCTTCAAGGGTGGCGGCGGCCACGCGAGACACCACCTCACCCGTCACCGGGTTGCAGCGTTCGAAGGTCCGGCCGTCACGGGCCGGGCACGACTGGCCGCCAATCAACAGGGGCACGTCCAGCATGGTGATTCCTCTTTATTGTCTTTATCGGGAATACAGCGCAGCGGTGTAACAGTAGCGCCAGGGCGACGCAGCGAACAGCGGGATGCGGCCCGCCATTCACCGGTCGATTCAGCGCTTATAGGTTTGCAAGCCTGGCTTGATGCTCTTGTCGTCCAGGAACTGCTTCATACCCTGCTCGCGGCCACCTTCGGTGTCGAGCAGACGCGACTGGTCGAGCTTGGCGTACAGGTAATCCTCGTTCTGCTCCCAGGTCAGTTCACGGCAGCGTTTGAAACCATGCTTGGCGGCCCGCAGCACCACCGGGTTCTTCTCCAGCAGGTTGCGCGCCAGCTCCACCGTGACTTCACGCAGCTGCGCCAGGGGCACGCTTTCGTTGACCAGGCCCATTTCGGCGGCTTTCTGCCCGCCGAACGTCTTGCCGGTCATGATGTAGTACAACGATTGGCGATGGCCCACGGTATCGGCCATGGCCTTGCTGACGAGGTTGCCCGGTGGGATGCCCCAGTTGATTTCCGAGAGCCCGAAGGTTGCTTCGTCGGCGCAGATCGCCAGGTCGCACGCCACCAGCGGGCTGAAACCGCCACCAAAGCACCAGCCGTTGACCATGGCGATGGTTGGCTTGGCATACATGCGCAGCAACTTCCATTGCCATTGCGACGCTTCGCGACGGATTTTTTCCTGAAGGATTTCCGGCCCGGCATCCACTTCGCGGAAATACTCCTTGAGGTCCATGCCGGCGGTCCAGGCATCACCGGCCCCGGTCAGCACCAATACGCCAGCGGCCGGATCCTGCTCCAGCGTCTCGAGCACGTCGATCATCTCGCGGTTGAGGGTCGGGCTCATGGCGTTGCGTTTTTCCGGGCGATTGAGGGTGACCCAGGCGATACCCTCCTCGATATCGACCTTGACCGTTTTCCAGCGACCTTCGTAATTGCTCATGATGCGTGCTCTCTTGTTCTTGGCTGAAGATGATCAAAAACTAAACCGGAAAATTAGTTATGTCAATTAACTATTAATCGATTTATCTGTATTTTCCCGACCCTGGATCGAAGGTTAAAAATTTCGAATATGCGCAAGGCCATAGCCAGGGCGCCACAACACCGGCAAACTGGATAGCCTTGTTAATCACTTACCTTGAGGAAGCTCACTTCGATGGCCAAGTCTTCCAAGCTTGCCGAACCCGCCGAGCCCCTGGCCGCCGGTACCGATGCGCAAGCGCCGCTGGACTCTGCACTGGACGACCTGATCGGTTACGCCCTGCGCCGCGCTCAGTTGAAACTGTTCCAGAACCTGATTGGCCGGCTCGCCGTCCACGATCTGCGCCCTGCCCAGTTCTCTGCCCTGGCGATCATCGACCAGAATCCCGGCCTGATGCAGGCTGACCTGGCCAAGGCCCTGACGATCGAACCGCCGCAAGTGGTGCCGCTGCTGAACAAGTTGGAAAGCCGGGCCCTGGCTGTGCGCGTGCGCTGCAAGCCGGACAAGCGCTCCTACGGGATTTTCCTGAGCAAGACCGGCGAAACCCTGCTCAAGGAACTCAAGCAGATCGCCGCCCAGAGCGACCTTGACTCCACGGCTACCCTCTCCGGGGCCGAGCGTGAGGAGTTGCTGCGGTTGTTGAAGAAGGTTTACCTGTAGGAGCTGCCGAGCGAAGCGAGGCTGCGATCTTTCCATTGTCCATTGAATCGAAAGCGAAAGATCCAGATCAAAAGATCGCAGGCTTCGCCAGCTCCTACGCAGACCTGAGCTGCGCCTCGGCGTATCACCAGATCGGCACGCTGTACGTTACCAGGAACCGGGTCTGGTTCTCGTCGCGAAACGCCGCCGTGCCCGGGAAGTCGTTGCGATAGATCGATTTGCGTGCCAGCAGCCCGACGTTCTTCAGCGGACCACTCTGGATCACGTACCCCAGCTCCATCTGGAACTCGCGCTCCTTGCGATCCTCGGCATTGAGGGCCGCCAGTTCGATGTGATCGCCACGCACATACCGCAGCCGACTCCGCAGGCCCGGCACGCCCACGGCGGCAAAATCATAGTCATGGATCACCTGCCAGGTGCGTTCCTTGGCATTGAGGAAGTCCGAGCTCATGGTCATTTCGCTCAAGCCCATCAGTTCGGTGCCCGACACATAAGGCGTGGCCGTATCGCCACTGGCATGCATGTAGCCCAGGCTCACGCGATGCCCGCCCAGGCGATAGCCGACCAGCGCCGAGACATTGCGGTTATCCACCTTCCCGGCCTTGGCCGCGCCGTCTTCGTCACTGAAAAAACTGCGCAGGTCGGTGGTCAGGACGCCATCGCCCAAAGGCAGGTTATGCAACAGCGCCAGGGTGTCCTGTTGGTACAAGTCTGCCACTTCGGCATGGTAAACCCGCAAGCTGAGGTCTTTGTTGACCTGGTAGTCGCCGCCCACATACGCCATATGGGAAGACGTCGCCGCGCCGTTGAAACGACGGTTGGGCGAAGCGATGCTCATCGCCTGGTAGTCGGTGGAGTCACGCCGGTTGATGCGGTCGATGTAACCTGTGTTCAACGTCAGCCCGTCGATGTCCTTGGAACTGAGGGTCGTCCCACGAAAGGTCTGCGGCAGCAGCCGAGACGGGCTGGCAAAGGCAAAGGGCAGGAAGATCGACACATCGCCGGTCTTCACCGTGGTCTGGCCCACGCGCAGTTTGCCAGTCAGTGCCAGGCGTGAATACTCGTCCGCGGCGCGCTTGTCGCTGCTGGACACTGGCAACAACTCCGTGCCGCTGCGATCCGGCGAAGAATCGAGCTTGATCCCCACCAACCCCCGAGCGTCCAGGCCGAACCCAACCATGCCGGGGGTAAACCCCGACTCCACGTTCATGATCAGGCCTTGGGCCCACTCCCTGGCTGCGGTTTTGGCGCCGTCGTCCTTGTAGTCGCGATCGATGTAGTAATTGCGCAGGGTCAGGGTGCCGTGGCTGTCGTCGATGAAACCCTGCGCCCGTAAGGCGGCAGATCCCAGGCTCAGCCCGAGGCAGGCCAGTAGATGGACGAGCGATAAAACAGGGCGCACCGTCAGGGCGGCCCGGGCAAGGTTTGGCATGTTCGATATCCAGTTATTGTTGTTGTTTTGATCGGCCCAGCCTTGGTGATGGGGGCCGTGCGCACCAAGAATGGAAACGGTACGGGCGCTTCGTCAATCAACAATGACCGATAATCGAACGTTAATATCATTAACTAATTTACCAATTTACTCGTGGATTCTTTCCAACCCCCTGATTTTCATAATGATCTCACCCGTTATGGGCTCCCTCTTGGCACCCTTCATTTTTTAGTTAGCTTTGTTAATCTTAAATGCACCGACCGGTAGTCCTCCGAGCCGGTGTCCCTCACAAAAACAATAAGAGGATTTGCCATGAACCGTCCGGCGCGTCGTGCGACGCTGACCATCGCCTTGTGTTTCATCGTCGCGTTGATCGAGGGTTTCGACCTTCAGTCAGCCGGTACCGCAGCTGCAGGGCTGCGACAGACGTTTGCCCTCGATCCGAAAATGATGGGTTGGGTGTTCAGCGCCGGGATCATCGGGTTGTTGCCAGGTGCGTTCTTCGGTGGCTGGATCGCTGATCGCATCGGTCGCAAGAAAATCCTCGTTGCCGCGGTCTTGCTGTTCGGCGTGTTTTCCCTCAGCACCGCTTATGTCGAACACTTCTCAAGCCTGTTGCTGGTGCGCTTCATGACCGGCCTGGGCCTGGGCGCCGCCCTGCCCAACCTCATTGCCCTGTGCGCCGAAGCCGTGGGCGAGCAGCGCCGCGGCACGGCCATCAGCGTGATGTATGCGGGAGTGCCGTTGGGTGGTGCGTTGGCGGCAGTGGTCGCCATGTTGTTTGGCGAACACTGGCAGATGACGTTTTTCATCGGTGGGTTGGCGCCCTTGCTGGTGGTCCCGTTGATGCTCCTGTGGCTCCCCGAGTCCAGCGCCTTTCGCCAGGCGCGGGATGGCGACGGCTCATCGCGCGGCTCCACCGCCCAGGCGCTGTTCGGTGAAGGTCGCGGCCGTACCACCTTGGCGCTGTGGCTGAGTTATTTCTTCACCTTGACGGTGATGTACATGTTGCTCAACTGGCTGCCGTCGTTGCTGCTGGAGCAGGGTTTCAGCAAACCCCAGGCCGGCCTGGTGCAAATGCTGTTCAACATCGGCGGCGCCCTCGGTTCGTTACTCGGAGGCCTGCTGCTGGACCGTTGCAACGGCATCAAGGTGGTGCTGTTCGTCTATGCCGGTCTGCTGAGCGCCCTGGCCGGGGTCGGGCTGTCCGTCGGTATCGTGCCGATGGCCATGGCCGGATTCGCCGCTGGGCTGTTTGTCATGGCTGCGCAATTGGTCCTCTATGCCTTGGCACCGCCCTCCTACCCTACGGCCGTACGTGCGACGGGTGTTGGTGCAGCGGTGGCCATCGGACGTTTGGGGTCAGTGGCCGGGCCTCTGGCCGCTGGACAGATCCTGGCGGCCGGGGGTGGGACCACTGCCGTATTGTTGGCGACTTCGCCTGGGTTGGTGGTTGCGACGCTGGCTATTCTCAGTGTGGTTCGTTATTCGGCCGGGCCGCGGTTGGGTGCTTCTGAGCCGGTCGCTGGGAACTCCTGAATCGCGTTTCTCCTGTGAGAGCGGGCTTGCTCGCGAAAGCGAACTATCAGTCAACGATGATGCCGACTGACCCAACGCCTTCGCGAGCAAGCCCGCTCCCACATTTTTAGCGCCGGCAGGCGTTGACCGGGGGTACTCGGCCGCGCCAGGGTTGGGCGCGTTCCAGTTGGGCGGCCAGGGCCAGCAAGGTGCTTTCCTCGCCAAAGCGACCGGCAAAATGCGCCCCCATCGGCAGGCCATTGGCGCTCCAGGACAATGGCACTGACATCGCCGGCTGGCCGCTGGCGTTGAACAGCGCGGTGAACGGCGAATAGCTGTGGAAACGCTCGATCAGTTGATCAAGGCTCATGCACACATCCTGCAGATCCAGTTCGCCAATCGACACCGGTTCACGGGTCAGGACCGGGGTCAGGATCACATCATAATCCTGCATGAACATCGCCAACTGCCGGCCGAGGGCATGAATCCACTCCACCGCCGCAGCATATTGGGCGCCGCTGACGTTGCCCTTGTCCCGCAAGATGATCCGGGTACGCACCTCCAGTTCTTCCGCCTGCACGGCGACCCCACGCATCTGGCCCAGCAGGTCGACATAGTGCCGAGAGCTGGCGCCAATGATGGTGAACACGTGGTCGAGAAACTCCAGCAACCCCACCGGCAAGGTCACCGGTTCGACACGGTGCCCCAACGACTCGCACAACCGCGCGGCCTCGCCCACCGCCTGAAGGCTTTGTGGCGACGTAGGCCAAGGCTCGAGTTGCTCGACCAGGGCAATGCGCAAGGGCTTCGGATCAGCTTGCAGCGCCAGCACATAAGGCAGCGCCTGGACCGGTGCGGCATACGGCGCGCCCAAGTCCATCCCGGCGGTGGCATCCAGCAGCGCCGCACTGTCGCGCACCGACAAGGTGATGGCATGCGGCGTGCCCATCCCGGCCCAGCCCTCGCCCACTATCGGGCCCGACGGCAGCAGGCCACGGCTGGGCTTGAACCCGAACACGCCACAGCAAGACGCCGGCACGCGCAATGAGCCGCCGCCATCGTTGCCGTGGGCGAACGGCACCACGCGAGCCGCCACCAGGGCCGCCGCGCCGCCACTGGAACCACCGGCGCTATGATCGATACTCCAGGGATTGCGGGTGGCGCCGAAACGCGCGGATTCGGTGGTGTACGAGGTGCCGAACTCCGGCGAGGTGCTGGTGCCCATCACCTGGCATCCGGCACGCCGCAAACGCGCCACGACTTCCGATTCAAAATCCGCACGACAGTCGCCCAGCGCCCGCGAACCGTTAGTCATCGCCGCGCTGTTGACCGGTGAAAACAGGTCTTTGATCAAGGTCGGCACACCGGCCAGCAAGCCCCGGCCAACCTCCGGCGTGCGCGCCGCCTGCCGGGCCGAATCGTACAAGCGTTCGGCCACTGCATTGAGCTGCGGCTCGACCTGTTCGAGGCGCTCGATGGCAGTCTCCAGCAGTTCGCCGGGCTGAACCTCGCCACGCCTGACCCACTCGGCCAACGCCGTGGCATCTTCACTGTCCATCAAGTGGTGGATGTCTTGCATACCCATGTTTCCGATTCCTTATGTCATGACGATTGATGTGATCCGACGGTATTCGCCTGCCTCTGGCCCCGTGCCCGCAGGCCGGCAACGACCCAGAGCAGCGCCAGGGCAAAACTGGCCAGGGCCAGCCATTGGATGGCGTGACGCAGGTCACCGGCGAAGACAATCACCAAGGCCACCACCAGCGGACTGACGAACTGGCCGATATACAGGCACGAGGTAAACCCACCCAAGCCTCGGCCGCGGGTGCTGGCGGTCAAGGCATTCATCACCGGCGCCATCACGTTCGGCACCAGCAACCCGGCCCCCAGGCCCTGGATGAATACCGCCACCAGCACGGCGTTGTAGCTTTGCCCGCGCATCAGCAGCCACAGCCCCAGGCCCATCAGCCCGAGCAGCAGCGCGTTGCAACCAGCGATACCGAAACGGCGACGCAGCAACGGCCACATCAGCGAACCGCCCAAGGTCGCCAACAGGCTCAACCCCGCGGCCAGGCCGATCATCGTGCTGGAGGTGATACCCAGGCTGACCAACAGCGTCGGCGCCTGGATCGGCATGATGAACGTCAAGACCATGCCGCACAGGATCATCAGGTAGCCGACCAGCAATTGCAGCAAGGCGACCTTGGCCGGACCCGGCTCATCGACGCGCTGCTCGACCCTCTGTAGCTTCGCCACCGGTGGTTCCCAGAGCACCTTCATCATGGCCGGCACCAGCAGCAAGGGCAGTAAGTACAGGAGGAACGGCGCGCGCCACGAGTGCTCGCCGAGTGCACCGCCCACCACGAAAAACAGTGCCCCCACCAGGCCAATGGTCACCACCTGCCGGTTGACGTAGCGCAACCGCTCCTCGCCCTGCCAATAGTCGGCGATCAAGGTTGCGCAGCAGGTCATCACCGCCGCCTCCGTGCAACCGAACAACAGCCGCGCACCGACAATCGAGGGCAGGCCGTCGAGCAGCGCCGGCAGTGCGCCGAGCAAGGCATAGAGCACCGTGGCGATCACCAGCAGGGCCTTGCGCCCGACTCGATCGGCCAACCAGCCGGCCAAAGGCGCACACAAGGCAATCGTCAGGGCAGGTCCCGTGACCGCCAACGGCACCAGCAGATCGGCGCGAGGCTCCATGGGTCCGAATTCGGCACCCAACCTGGGCAGGATGGGTGCGACCATCACCGAGCCCATGATCGTCAGACTGCTGCCCAGCATCAGCACCAGCCCTTCACGCCAACTGGCTTGGCGCGACGGGCTGGCCGCCGCTGAAACAGAACTTGATTGGTTCATGGCGAGCCCCTTTTAGAAACTGTGAGAAATACGCAGCGCCGCGGTGTAGCCCTCGGCGCGGTTTCGCGCATCGAGCTCCTTGTAGACATGCAGCCACACCGGGGGGATGCCGGGCTTGAAGTAGCTCACTGCCGGCCCGACCGCCAACACCCGAGCGCGATTGCCCGCTTCCAGGCCCGGCGCATCGTCATCGGTGAATTGCCGGTAGTAATAGCCGCCCACACCCACCGTCCACGGGCCGACGTGTTGACCCACGGCGAATTCGTGACGGTACTCGACACCGTTCTTGTAGTCGGTGGCGTGGTTGCGGGTGTTGATATCGGCCTCAAAGCTGGAAGACACCTCGAAGCCGCTGTCGGAGATGTAGGTGGCGTTGAGGATCGGCGAGAAGGTCCAGTGATTGAGGCCCGGCGAGATCAAGCGATCCTTGTCGTAGTCGCCGGTGGGGGCCTGGATCTGGAACTGGGCATTGACGAACAAATTCGGTGAAAGGGTCCACTGCAGGATCACCGGCAACACCTGGATATCGGCCATGCGAAACGGATCGGCTTCCAGATCCAGCGGGCCGACAGGCGTCTGCACCTGTACCGAGGCGTCCATCTGGAAAAACGGCACGACGGTGCCGAAGCCATACTTGGCGCCCAGCACGGTGTAATCGGTCATGCGCATGTAGGCGACGCCGATGGACAAGACATCCAGGGAAAAATTGTTGTCCGCAGACTTGCCGTGGCGATCTTTCTGCACGTTGGCCGAATAGAACGCGGTTCGCAGGCCGACGGTGCCAAAGGGCGTGGCCGGCGGCATCATGCCCGCGCCGAAATCGTAGACCCCGACCGCCGTGGTCGGCGCGCCATTTTCGGTGCCATGGGCAGCGGTACAGACAGCGATCAACCCCAGGCTTAACCAGGTACAGCGCAAGACGTTGGTTTTATTGTTTTGATACATCGAATGCCCCTCCAACCAAGTGGTGTTGGGGTCATCCTAGGGAGCTGGCCGGTCAGCCGTTATCCGTTTTCAGCACAGATGCGAGCGCCGCAGGGTTTGTGACGGGGTCTCGCCGAACAGCACCCGATAGTCGCTGGAAAACCGGCTCAAATGCCAGAAGCCCCAGCGTGCCGCCGCCTCCTGTACACCTTGGGCGGGGCTGCCGCTGCGCAGTTCACGACGCACGGCATTGAGGCGCAACGCCCGCAAATAGGCCACGGGGTTGATGCCCAGCGTCTCCTGGAAGCAATACTGCAGTTTTCGCCGGCTGGCACCGATGTGGTTGCACAGGTCGAGGATCGACAGCGGCTCATCGACATGGGCCAAGGCGTATTCCCGGGCGCGGTCGACCATGCGCTTGCGCGCCGTGGGGTTGAGCGGCGGCGCCTCATCCGGTGCCACCAGTTCCAACATGTGCAGCATCACCGTGTCACGCAGGCCACGGCGGATCGACTCGTAGCCCAGCAACGAGTCACGTCCCTGCTCGCCGCCCTCAAGCTCATCGAACAACGCCGCAAGCTCGGCCGGCAGTGTCGAATTGCCGAGACGGTAACACTTGGGAAGATCGGTAATTCGAAAGCGACTGCCCTGTCGTTCCAGCACATGTTCCAACGCCTGCTCTTCGATGGCGACACCGAGCAGATCGAGATGCTGGGGTGTGCGCAGCTCGGGCAGGTTACGGCCACGGGCAACCATCAGGCTGGGCTCGATGATCGGGTGCCCGGAGCAAAAGACCGGCCCATCGGCACTCAGCGGCACGCTGAAGGTGATAGCGCCCTCCCAGGCCATGCCTTGCTTGGTCAGTGCCTGGTTAGAGCGGTCGCGCACCAGTTGCATCCAGTCCGAGCGAAACTCGATCAACTCGCCGTCGAAGCGTCCGGGGGTCAATTGGTCATAGCAAACCTGCCAGCCGCCCATGTTCCGGGCGTGTTCGTCGATGTCTGCGGTGCGGAACCGATTGATCGGCAGCGTCGGCAACAGGTCCGACGAGACCGCCGGCTGCACCATGTTGGAATTGTTCATTGACCCGACCTTTGATGATTCCAGGGCTTATGGTCAAAGCTCAGGCAAGTTCCATTCCGCCCCGTGGGCCAGTCGTTCAATTGTGCCGAAAACGGATAGACTCCCTGATCGTCCCTGAAGAACCCAGCGCGAAACGACCATGAACGAGATGACCCTGGATGTCGGCACCACCACCGAGTCCATTTCCCAACCGCGCACATTGGTATTCCTGGCCTACCCGCAGATGGGCCTGTTGGACCTGACCGGTGCCCAGACCGTGTTCTGGGCCGCCACCAAAGCCATGACCGAACGCGGCCTGCCCGGCTACACCCTGCACACCGCGAGCCTGGAAGGCGGGTTGATGCAGACCGCCGAAGGCTTGGTCGTGGACACCCGTGCCCTGCGCGAGCTCGACGCAACGGCCATCGACACGTTGATCGTGCCTGGCGCACCGGACATACGACAGGCAATGATTGACTGTGTCGACCTGGTCCAGTGGCTACGCGATGCCTCGGCCAAGGCCCGGCGCACCGCATCGGTATGCAGCGGCACGTTCCTCATGGCCCAGGCCGGCTTGCTGGACGGGCGTCGGGCCGCGACCCACTGGGCCATGTGCGACATGCTCAAGAGCGGCTTCCCGTCGATTGAAGTGGACCTCGACGCGATCTTCATACAGCAGGACACCGTGTGGACCTCGGCCGGTGTCAGCGCCGGCATCGACATGGCCCTGGCACTGGTCGAAGCCGATTGTGGTCGCGACGTGGCCCTGCAGGTAGCCCGTGAGCTGGTGGTGTTTCTCAAGCGCCCCGGCGGACAGGCGCAGTTCAGCCAACTGTTGCAGGTGCAGATGCAGGACAGCGCCGGGTTCGACGAACTACACGCCTGGATGAGCGAACACCTGGATGACAATAACCTCACGGTCGAACGGCTGGCCCGCCAGGCCAGGATGAGCCCGCGCAATTTTGCCCGGGTCTACAAATGCCAGACCGGCCGAACCCCGGCCAAAGCCGTCGAGATGTTCCGCCTTGAAGCCGCGCGTCGAATGCTGGAAGACTCGCAGCGCAACATCGACCAGATCGCCCGGTCCTGCGGCTTCGGTGACGAGGAACGAATGCGCCACACCTTCCAGCGCCATCTTTCGATTTCCCCCCGGGAGTATCGCAAGCGGTTTTCCCGCTGAGCGCAAAACCCTTGCGATACAGCCCCGTCAGGCCACTCGCCTGGAACGCTCCTGCGGGTCGGCCTGCTCGGCCAGGAACGCGCTGCAACGCGAACGCAGCCACCGCTCCCCGGGATCATTGTGCGAGGCGCCGCGCCAGGCCATGGAAAGCTCGTGCTCGGGCAAGCAGATCGGTGCCGCTTGCGCCCTCATGCCTGTCGCCACCGACATGGCCTGGGCGACGTAATCCGGCACGATGGCGATCATATCGCTCTGGGCCAAGAGCACAGGCAAGGCGCTGAACTGCGGCACGCTCAACACCACCCGGCGCTGTCGGCCCATCAGGCATAACGCGCGGTCCGAGTCATCGATGACATTGCCCATGGACGACACCATTGCATGGGGCCGACGGCAGAATTCGTCCAGGGTCAGTTCACCGGGCTGCGAATCGGCGCGCAACAGCATCGGTCGAATCGGCCGCAGTGTCTTGCGCCGGGCATTGGCCGGCAGTTCCAAGGTCGGGCTGATTCCCAGGGAAATCTCCCCGCTGCCCAACAGCTGGGACAACTGCCATTGATCGGCCCGGCGCACCACCAATGTGGTGCCAGGGGCCTCGACCCGCAGGCGTCGCAGCAGTTGCGGCAGCAGCGCGTACTCGACGTCATCGCACAGCCCGATATGGAAGGTCGCCTCGCTGGTGGCCGGCTCGAACGCCTGGCACTGGCTCAAGGCGGCGGCGATGCCGTCCAGTGCCGGAGACAGATTGGAAAAGATTTCCTGGGCCCGGGAGGTCGGTTCCATCAGCCGCCCCGAACGGATGAACAACGGATCGTCGAACATCAACCGCAAGCGCGCCAGGGCACTGCTGATCGTGGGCTGGCCGAGAAACAGCTTTTCGCTGACGCGGGTAACGTTTTGCTCGTGCATCATGGTTTCGAAGACCACCAGCAAATTGATGTCAGCACGACGCAGGTCATTTCTGTTCATCATAGTCATCGCCTCAGGCGCCAGGCCATTGAGTCAGGGGTGAACAAAATCATCGCCTGCGCCCTTCATCAAGGCCACGGCGACGAGGTGTTGAAAGCGTAATCCCCGAGGCGGCCCCATGTCTGTCGTACGTGGGGACACTTGACTCACCCTTTGGGCGGCGTCATCGATACTTCGGTATATACCCTCGCCACAAAGGATGTGTCGGTGCGACTTGGCGCGATTTCAGGGTTTTATGTCCTACCTCAGGCAAAGGTGCGCTTCTAAGATACGAACCGATGCTCTGTTTCCCCGACATCCCAGAGCGAGACCCAGTAAAAACAAAAGGTCTGCCAGCGTGCCCCTACCCTCCGCGATGCTCAAGAATGTCTATGACAGCCTGCGATACACCCCAAGCCAGCGGGGGGGCCGACCGTCCATGGGCATCAGCGCCAACCCGCTGGTCAACGTCTTGGGCTGGGCGGTGGGATTGGTGGTGGCCTGCGGCATTCTCATCATCAATTCCGAAACCCATTCCGACCTGGCCCCGACCCTGCTGTACATCACCTTGTTGTTGATGGCAGCCAACCTGTTTTCGATCAACCTGGTGATCACCGTCGCGCTGATGTGCATGCTCTTGCTCACCGCGACATTCTTGTACAACGGTGGCTATTACCGCTGGGACACGACCACCGGGTTCTTCCGCTGCCTGACCGCATTGTCGGCCATCGCCTTCCTGGCGTTGCGCAGCAAGCAGGCGTCCGACAGCCTGCGGCATAACGAGGCCTATCTGATCGGTGCCCAGCGCCTGAGCCAGACCGGCAGCGTGGGCTTTCACGGTGATCGGCAGCAAATGTCCTGGTCGGAGGAGTCGGCACGGATCTTCGAATACCCGCCCAACAAACCACCGACGGTGTCGATGATGCTGGAGCGCATCCACCCCGAAGACCTGGAGTCGGCACGCCAAGTTTTCCAGCAGGCCGCCGTCGGCGAACCGCAGATCGAGGTCAAGCTGCGCCTGCTGATGCCTGATGGGCGTATCAAGCATATCCACATGATCGCCAGTCCCCTGCTCCTGCAGCATGGCCGTTTCCAGTACCTGGGCGCACTCATGGACATTACCGCCAGCAAGCAGGCCGAAGAAGCGTTGTTCCGCGCCCAGAGCCAACTGGCCCATGTCACTCGCTTGACCTCCCTAGGGGAAATGGCCGCGTCCATTGCCCACGAGGTCAACCAGCCGCTGACGGCCATCACCAGCAGCGGCGAGGCCTGCCGCCGGTGGCTCAAGCGTCCGGAGCCCGATCTCGGGGAAGCGCTGGATTGCCTTGACCGGATCGTCACCAACGGCTGTCGTGCCAGCGAGGTCATCAGCGGTATCAGGGCGCTGTCGCGCAAGTGCGATCCATTGCGCCAACCCGAGCGACTGGACGATATCGTCAGTGAGACCCTGAGCCTGGTCCAGCAACAAATGACTCATCATAAAGTGCGGGCGAAGGTGGACCTGGCAGCGGCCGGCGGCCCGGTCAACGCAGACCGGGTGCAATTGCAGCAAGTGATCATCAACCTGATCATCAATGCCTGCCACGCCATGGACGAGGTCAAGGTACACGAACGAATCCTGCACATACGCACCTGGACGGAGGATGATCAAGCGTTGCTGGAGGTGACTGACCATGGAACCGGCATTGCACCCGAGATCCTGCCGTCCTTGTTCAATGCGTTTTTTACCACCAAGGAGAACGGCCTGGGCATGGGCCTTTCCATCTGCCGGTCGATCATCGACTTCCATGAAGGCAGGATCTGGGCGACCAGCGAGGCCGGCCAGGGCACTTCATTCAGGTTCGCGTTGCCGCTGCTCGCTTGCACCGCCCTGGCGGGGAACGTCCAATGAACCCCGAACACACCAGCAACCCGGTCATCGGCACCGAGCCCGTTGTCTACATCGTCGACGATGACGCACCGCTGCGCCAATCCCTCGGCAGCCTGCTACGTTCCATCGGCCTGCAAGTCCATCTGTTCGGTTCGGTTGCGCAGTTCATGAACCATCCAAGGCTCGACCTGCCCAGTTGCCTGGTACTGGATGTACGGCTGCAAGGCACCAGCGGCCTGGATTGCCAACGCGAACTGACCGCGGCCAACGTCCACTTGCCGATCGTGTTCATGACCGGTCATGGGGACATCGCCATGACCGTGCGGGCAATGAAGGCCGGTGCCGTGGATTTCCTCGCCAAACCGTTCCGCGAGCAGGACCTGATCGATGCCGTCGCCGCTGCCCATCACCTGGATCGGCTGCGGCGAGAGTCCGAACGCAGCCATCAGCAACTGATCGGTCGCTACGCCACATTGACGCCTCGGGAGCAGCAGGTCATGGCGCTGGCGGTGTCGGGCCTGATGAACAAGCAGATCGCCGGGGAAATAGGCCTGAGTGAAATCACGGTCAAGATTCACCGCGGCCAAGCCATGCGCAAAATGTGCGCGCGTTCGTTTGCTGATCTGGTGCGCATGGCCCAAGTGCTGGAATTGCTTGGCGAACAGTAGAAAGTTCATACACACGTATACTTGGCGGGACCATTGGAGGGCGTATCTTGCACTGATAACGGGCGCCTTTATGGCTATCCGATATCACCTCCAGGTATCGACATGTCCAATACCGCAATTATTTCAATTATTGATGACGATGAATCCGTTCGAATTGCCCTCGATGGCTTGTTACGCGCCCACGGATATCGGGTTAGAACATACGCCAGCGCCTTGGACTTTTTATCTTCCTGCGAACTTCAAAACACAGCATGCCTGATCTCGGATATACAAATGCCGGGCATGACGGGTATTCAGATGTACGATCGCCTGTCGACCCAGGGTGTTCATATCCCGATCATATTCATTACCGGATACCCAGGCGTGCCGCCCCGTGTCAGCGCTGCTACGCCCGAGCCGGTGGCATTTTTTCCGAAACCGTTCGACTGCGCTGAATTGATTGCCTGTATTGAATCGGTAATGGCCGGGGCTGCTTGACTGCGTCGTCCCCTCATACCTTCGTATAGAACCCCCCTACCCAGGCATAGGTCCGATGACCTTATGTAGAAGTGTTAAACACGGGCCCAACCAATAAGATTTATTTCAGCGAACCGAAACTGAATGTGCTCAATGTCAATTCATTGAAGCCAGGCGCTTTTGGAGTACTTCGCGATACGGTCACGCTGAAGCAGTTAAACAATTCAACGTATCGATTTTGTCTTCGGGAGCTCATTATGAAACAACATATTCTGGTTGTTGGCGCAGGTTTCGGCGGGGTCTGGAGCGCATTGAGCGCGGCCCGGCTGTTGGACCAACACGATCGCAATGACGTGCAGATCAGCGTCCTGGCCCCCCAGGCCGAGCTGCGTATCCGACCTCGTTTCTATGAGCCGGACGTCCACACCATGGCCGCGCCGCTGGGTGGCCTGTTCGATGCGGTGGGCGTGCAATTCGTACAAGGCTCGGCGAACAGCATCGACGTCAACAGTAAGCAGGTTGGCTATGTGGACGTATCCGGTACCCAGGGCACCCTGGGCTACGACCGCCTGGTACTCGCGGCAGGCAGCCAACTGGTTCGCCCCGACCTTGAAGGCATGATCGAGCATGCCTTCGACGTTGATGAAATCGAACAGGCAGCCCGCCTCGAAGCCCATATCAGGTCCCTGGAGAAGCTGCCGGACAGCCCGGCCCGCAACACCGTGGTGGTGGCCGGTGGAGGCTTTACCGGGATCGAAACCGCTACCGAGATGCCCGCACGCCTGCGCGCTGTCCTCGGCGATGACGCGAACATCCGGGTCATCGTCGTGGATCGCGGGCCACAGATCGGCGCAGCGTTGGGCGACGGCATTCGTCCCTCCATTGTCGAAGCGTCCGAGCACCTGGGTATCGAGTGGATCCTCAACGCCTCGGTCGAATCGGTCGATGCCGGTGGCGTCACCCTGTCGGACGGCCAGCGTATCGAGTCCCATACCGTGATCTGGACCGTGGGCTTCTGTGCCAGCCCGTTGACCCAGCATGTGCCGGGCACGCGTGATCGCCAGGGTCGCCTGCACGTCGACGGTCATTTGAAAGTGTTGGGACAAAACGACATCTTCGCCGCCGGCGACGTGGCCTATGCCGCCACCGATACCTTGGGCAATTACGCAGCGATGTCCTGCCAACACGCCATCGCCCTGGGTCGCTATGCCGGCAACAACGTCGCGGCCGACTTGCTGGGCGTGGCGCCGATGCCCTACAGCCAACCCAAGTACGTGACCTGCCTGGACCTGGGCGCCTGGGGCGCGGTATACACCGAAGGGTGGGATCGCCAGCTCAAGCTGGTCGGGCAAGAAGCCAAGGAACTCAAGACCCAGATCAACACGGTGTGGATCTACCCGCCGGTCGCTGATCGCGCGACCGCCCTCGCCGCAGCCGACCCGTTGATTCCGGTGGCCTGACTTCCGTTCCCTACCCCGGCCAGCCCCCTACTTTCTGCGCCGGTTTTCCCAGACGCCTGCCAGTGTTCCTTGGGCGGGCGTCTTTTTTGCCCAGGCGTCCACCCAAGCCAGTCTGAATATCGTCACTGCCCAGCAAAATCCGTATCAATACCCGCCCCCTGCCTCCACGTGCACAAGGTATGGTAGGTAGAAACCATCCGGATCGAGGTGTGCCGTGGCGTCCTATTCCCTGCGTCAGCTGAAATACTTCGTCACCACCGTCGAATGTGGCAGCGTCGCCGAGGCATCCCGCAAGCTGTACATCGCCCAGCCATCGATTGCCACCGCCATCAAAGGGCTGGAGGACAGCTTCGGCGTGCAATTGCTCATCCGTCATCATGCCCAGGGCGTATCGTTGACGCCCGGCGGCGCGCGCTTCTATCGCAAGGCCCAGGAGCTGCTGCGCATGGCCCGGGAGTTCGAGCAGAACGCCCTGGCCGATAACGATGTGGTCAGCGGACAGATCGACATCGGTTGCTTCGAAACCGTCGCCCCGCTCTACCTGCCACGCCTGATCGCGGGCTTTCGCCAACGCTTCCCGGGGGTGGAGATCCGCGTGCAGGATGGCGAGCAACAAGAGCTGGTGCAAGGTTTGACGGGGGGGCGTTTCGACCTGGCGATTTTCTATGAGCACGACCTCGACAGCACCATCGAGACCGAGGCGCTGACGGCGCCACAACGGCCCTATGCGTTATTGCCGGCGGGGCATCGCTTCGCCGATCAGGCCCAGGTGTCGCTGCGCGACCTGGCGCTGGAACCGATGATCCTGCT
The DNA here is from genome assembly GCF_056521845.1 of Pseudomonas sp. PF05. Taxonomy (NCBI): domain Bacteria; kingdom Pseudomonadati; phylum Pseudomonadota; class Gammaproteobacteria; order Pseudomonadales; family Pseudomonadaceae; genus Pseudomonas; species Pseudomonas sp. PF05. Next base: position 371,279 of record NZ_JBWLPW010000002.1, read on the forward strand.
GGACGTGCAGCCCAGCCGCACCTATTTCGTGAGCATCTTCGAGGAGCTGGGCCTGACGCCCAACATTGTCTTCAGCTCGCCGTCCATCGAGATGGTCCGTGGCATGGTCGGCCAGTCTTTCGGTTTTGCCGTGCTGGTAACCCGACCGCACTCCACCTGCACCTACGATGGGCAACACCTGGTGTGCGTCGACATCGCCGAGGACGTGACCGGTTCGGCCCTGGTGGCGGGTTGGCTCAAACGCACGCACCTGACCAAACCGGCCCAGTTGTTCGTGGATTACTGCAAGGAGCAGTTCAGGCAATGGCTGGCCTGACGCCCACTCAAACACCAAACCCTGCGGCGAAGGAGCCAGCTCGCGTCCTGTAGGAGCTATGTAGGAGCTATGTGGAGCTGTGTAGGAGCTGTGTAGGAGCCGTGTAGGAGCTGTCGAGTGCAACGAGGCTGCGATCTTTCCCCTAACACTTGAATCCCAAGCGAAAGATCAAGATCAAGATCAAGATCAAGATCAAGATCAAGATCAAGATCAAGATCAAAAGATCGCAGGCTTCGCCAGCTCCTACACAGCTCCTACACAGCTTCTGCGCCCCCGGCGCGAGCGGGCTCCCGCGCCACAAGAGCGGTTCGGTGGCTAGCGAGCCGCCCAGGCGTTGAAGCGTTGCTCCAGTTCCTCGCCATGGTCAACCCAGAACTCCGCATCCACGGCTTGCGCTTCAGCCAGGTTGGCCTCGGCGGTGGGCAATTGTTCCTGTACCGCCGTCGGCAACAAGGCGAGTGCCTTGCGGTGCACCGGCCCATAGGGGATGTTTTCTGAAAACACCTTCTGGGTCTGCGGCTGGCTGGCGAATGCAATGAACTGCTCGGCCAGGGCCTTGTTCGGCGTGCCCTTGACCACGGCCCAGTACTCCGGGTCGTACAGGCTCTGCGGCCAGACAATGCTCAGCTTCATGCCTTCTTTTTGCGCCGACGCGATGCGCCCGTTATAGGCGGCACTCATCGCCACATCCCCCGCCACCAGCCATTGCGCCGGTTGGGCGCCGGCTTCCCACCATTGGATATTCGGCTTGATCTGATCCAGTTTGGCGAAGGCCCGGGACACGCCCTCCGGTGTATTCAACACCTTGTACAAGTCCTGCGACTTGACCCCATCGGCCAGCAAGGCAATTTCCAAGGTGTACTTGGCCCCTTTGCGCAGCCCGCGCTTGCCCGGGTACTGGGCAACGTTCCAGAAGTCCGCCCAGGAGCTGGGCGCCTTGGCGAGTTTGCTCTGGTCATAGGCCAGGACCATCGACCAGACGTAGGTGGCGACGCCACACTCATTGAATGCGCCGGGCACGTAGTTGGCCGGGTCGCCAAGGCCTGCCAGGTCAAGCTTTTCGAACAAGCCTTCCTCACAGCCTCGCAGCAACTCGGGGCTTTCCACTTCGACCACGTCCCAACTGGTGTGACCGGCCGCGACCATGGCCTTGATCTTCGACAATTCCCCGTTGTATTCGCCGGCCACGATGCTTCCTGCACCGCTGGCGTTGAAGGGTTGAAAGTAGGCCTTGTCCTGGGCCTGTTTGGTGGCGCCGCCAAAGGAAATCACGGTCAAGCTCTGGGGCGCGGCCATGACGCTGGAACTCAACAACGCCAACGCACACGCAATATTGCAACGCAAGGATCTGGACATGAAGCGGTTCCTCGAAAATGCCGGCTCGCCCGCACGAGCCGGCGACGGGACTCAAGGGTGGCCGTAAGCGCGGGCGGTGTGGTCTACAGCAATAAGGCTCTTGTCGGCCCATTCGTTGATGTCGGCATGACTGGCCGCCAGGATTTTCCTGATATTGAAATCGTTCACCTTGGACACCTCGTGGTCACAGGCCAGTGGGTTCAGCGAGATAGCTCGCCAACCGATCCATCAAGCGATCGCAGGCGGCCATTTGTTCAACGCTCACGTATTCGTCGGGCTTGTGCCCCTGGTCCATGCTGCCTGGGCCACAGACCACCGTTGGCACGCCGGCCTGGTGAAACAGGCCGCCTTCGGTGCCGAAAGCGACGGTGCTGAACGCGTCACTGCCGCACAGGCGCGCAACCAGTTGTGCAGCAGCGCTGTCGGGCGAAGTGGCCAGGCCCGGGTAGGCGGACAGTGGTTCAAAACGGATCGCCGTATCCCCCGCCACCGCCTGCATCGCCGGCAGCAGTGCCTGTTCGGCAAAGTCCTGCAATTGCTCGGCCACCCCCTGGGGATTGAAATCCGGCAAGGCGCGTACTTCGAAATCGAAACGGCAATCGGCCGGGACAATGTTCAGCGCCGTGCCGCCGTGAATCAGCCCGACCTGTACCGTGGAAAACGGCGGATCGAAGCGCGAGTCATGCCGCGATGGTTCGGCCAGCTGTGCACCGATCTCGCCCAAGCGACCCATCAGGCGCGCCGCCTGCTCGATGGCGTTGACCCCGTAAGGTGCATAGGCCGAATGACAGGCCGCCCCTCGCACATGACAACGCATCGCCAGCTTGCCTTTGTGTCCCAGCACCGGTTGGAGTTGGGTGGGTTCGCCAATCAGGCACAGGGCGGGTTGGGGAATTCGCCGAACCATCACGTCCAACAGGCTGTGAACGCCCAGGCAGCCCACCTCTTCGTCATAGGAAAACGCCAGGTGCAGCGGTCGACAAAGCCCGCTGGCGAGGAACGTCGGCACCGCTGCCAACACCGATGCCAGATACCCCTTCATGTCCGCCGTACCACGCCCGAACCATTTGCCGTCCCTCTCGGTCAGGCAGAACGGCTCGACCGTCCAGGCCTGCCCATCCACCGGCACCACATCGGTGTGCCCGGACAACACCACGCCACCGGGCACCGATGGGCCCATGCTCGCCAGCAGATTGGCCTTGGTTCGCTCGGCGTTGTAGATCAGCTCGCTATCCACGCCCAACCCTTGCAAGTAATCGCGCACGAACTCGATCAGGGCCAGGTTCGACTCGCGACTGACCGTGGCAAAGCCCACCAACCGCTCAAGCAGGGCGCGGCTGCGCAGCTCACTCATCGCCCGGCACTCCATAACTGGGCGCCAGGGTCGGGTTGAGCGCGCGGGTCAGGTAATCCTGCAATTGCGGCTGATAGGCGAGCCAAAGCTTGTCCAGTTCGCCGATGGGGTTTTCCTCAGCCCAGTCCACCCGCAAATCGACGATGGGCCAGGTCAGGTCATCGACCACCGACAGCGCCGCCGAGTGCACCGCGCCGGCCTCCCCGCCTGCCGCCTGCCCGGCCTGCAACGCGCTCATCAAGCGGGCTGCAAGGCAACCGCCGCTATGCTCGAAGGCCGCGACCATCGCCTCGATCACCGCACCGTCGGCCAACAGATTGCCGGCCGCCACACATTGCTCACCGGCCACGGCGTTGTGGGTGCCCAGGGTATGCTCGCCACTGAAAATCGCCGTGCGCCCCTCGGCATCGATCACCGCCACCTGGCGATACTGGCTGTAGCCATTGCGCGCCAGGGTCCGCTCCAGCGCCGCTTGCGCCGCCAGGCCGCCGGCCAGTTCATCAAGAATCTGCGGCCCCAGGGCCGGCAGGGTAATGTTCTGGCTCGACACCGCGCCGACACCCGCGCGCAACCAGGGGCAACGGGCGCCGACGGCAATGCTCGAGGAACTGATGGCGATGCCCAACTGGCCGGTTTCGGCGCAGCGCCCAACGATGGAAAAAGTCATGCTCCGCTCCTTATTCAGGGATCACCGCGATCACGTCGATTTCCATCAGCCACTGCGGCTGGCCCAGGGCACTGACCACCAACCCGGTGGAGATCGGAAACACACCCTTGAGCCACTTGCCGACCTCCTGGTACACCGGCTCGCGGTAACGCGGGTCGATCAAGTAAGTCGTGGTCTTGACGATATGGCTCAGGTCGCTGCCGGCCTCTTCCAGCAGTTGCTTGACGTTGCGCATGGCCTGCTCGGCCTGGGCGCGAGGATCGCCCAGGCCCACCAGTTGACCGTTGAAATCAGTGCCGACCTGGCCGCGCACATAGACCGTGTTGCCGGCGCGCACGGCCTGGCACAGATCGTTGTCCAGGGTCTGGTTCGGGTAGGTGTCCTTGGTGTTGAACATGCGAATACGTGTGTGAGTAGGCATCAACGGACTCCCGTGAGACTGGTTTTCGAACGATACGAATCGCTGTCGAGTGCAAGGGCCTGGCGCTGGTCGGCATCTTGGTAGGCGAGGTAAATGCGTTGCTTCACGATGTGGTCGGCAATATGCCGGGCGTCATGCCACACGCCCCAGATGAACGCCGAGCCTCGTCGCGACAACCAGGGCAAACCGACGAAATACAGGCCCGGTTCGCTCGATACGCCACGCTGATGCCGAGGCTTGCCGTTGGCACCGAGGGCGTCGACCTTCAGCCAGCTGTAATCCACCGAATAGCCGGTGGCCCAGATGACGCTGGTCACACCGGCGGCGACCAGGTCCAGCTCCAGGATCGGCTGGGTCAGGCATTGCGGGTCGGGCAGCAGGTCGCGGGCTTGAGGTTCGAGCGGCAGGTCCAGGCCATTGCGGGCAATGTAGGCATCGGCGGCATCCAGCAGCGCCAGGTAGTTCTCGTCGCCACGGGCGATGTTTTCGGCAAGATTCGGTTCAAAGGTCACCACGCCGCCGTTGAACGATTTCGTCAGCCCCACCAGGGTGATGCCCTCGTGGGCGAGCCTGCGGAAATCCACGGTATGGCCGCCACGGGCACCGCTCACCGCGATGGTGACGTGCTCCTTGCCAGGCTGGACCGCCTCCGCATCCCACTCGCCCAGCACGCCCAGCCACCAGCAGAAATCGCGGTTGCGATAGGCCCGTGGCGGACGATCGTGGGCCCCCACCGAGAGGTAGACCTGCTTGCCGGCGCGCCGCAGTTCATCGGCGATCTGCACCCCCGACGACCCGGCGCCCACCACCAGCACCGCCCCCTCGGGCAATTGCCGAGGATTGCGGTACTGGGCCGAGTGCAGCTGGGTGACCGTCGCCCTCTGCGGCGCAATCGGTGGAATCACCGGCCGCTGGAAAGGCCCGGTGGCGACGACGACATGGATCGCCTCGATCAGGCCTTCAGAGGTGTCCACGGTGAAACCCGGACGGCCGACATTGCGCTCGACGCGCCTGACGTCCACGCCGGTACGGATCGGTGCGTTGAACTTGCTGGCGTAGGCTTCGAAATAATCGGCCACCTGGTCCTTTGTCGCGAAGGCATCCGGGTCGAGCCCTTCGAATTCCAGCCCCGGAAAACGGTCATGCCAGGCCGGCCCGTTGGCCACCAGCGAATCCCAACGTGAGGTGCGCCAGGCTTCGGCAATGCGGCTTCGCTCCACCACCAGATGCGGCACGCCTTGCCTGCTCAAGTGCTCACTCATGGCCACGCCGGCCTGGCCGGCGCCTATAACAAGCGTATCGATGCGTAGGGTTTCAACGGGCATGTCTGTGCACTTCCGGCAGTAGGTTTGGTTCAGGCGGACATGGCGCCGCCTCGGGTTCGGTTTTTTGTTGTTCGGCGCTTGCAGTTATCGAGATCAGGTGTCGAGGCGATTGTGTTGGCGGGGGGAGATTTGCGAAACGAGGGTTTTTATCGTTGCAGGGAAGGAAAAAACTGGGGTGCAACTGGCCTGGGTATCGAAGATTTTCTGGCCGTGGAAGGTGGTGTAACGAGGTCGACGCAGGGATGGGGCAAGGCCAATAGACTTACCTGCTTCATCAGCAACCCGCTGGTGATCTTCGACTACACCGTCAGGATGCTCAGCCGCTATGGCCCGGCTTATTTGCGCGTGCTTCGCTTGGGCTCGTACAAAATAGTGAAATTACTTGTACAAAACCCTTTAATTTGTACAAGGCGTGCAGTAGGCTTCTGAAAACTTGTACAGGAATCATTTCCTGTACAACAATCGGAGCCTATGCATGTCCGTCTACCTCCAGCGTTTCGCCCACGCTTTCGCCGAGCTGGACGCCAGTCGCCTGGCTGAGCTCGATGAGCTCTACAGCGCCGACATACAGTTCCAAGACCCTTTGCACCGCATCGAAGGCTTGCCGGCCCTGCGCACTTACTTTGCGCAGTTGTACGCCAACGCCAGCAACCTGCGCTATGACTTCCACGCCTTCGATGAAGTCGGCCCCGGAGAGGGCTATCTGCGCTGGACCCTGCACTTCAGCCATCCTCGCCTGGCGCAAGGAGCACCCATCGCGCTGCAAGGCTGCAGTTATCTGCGCTGGAATGATCGAATCTACCTGCATCAAGATTTTTTCGACGCCGGCGCCCTGCTCTACGAACATCTGCCGCTGTTTGGATCGGTGATTCGCTGGCTCAAGCGGAGGTTGGCATGAGCCGTGTCTGGCTGACCGGCGCCAGCAGTGGCATTGGCGCGGCATTGGCGGCAGTCCTTCTGGAACAAGGGCATCGCCTGGCTGTGAGTGCGCGCCGCAGCCAACCCCTGGAGACATTGGCCACGCGCTATCCAGACCAGATATTGGTGCTACCGGGCGACCTGACCGACCCGCATCAGGTCGCCACGATCTGCCAACAGATTGACCTTCATTGGGGGGCACTCGACCTGGTGATCCTCAATGCCGGCACCTGCGAATACCTGGAGCCGGGCCACTTCGACACCCACCTGGTCGAACGGCTCATCAACACCAACCTGCTGGGTACTTGCCGTTGCCTGGAGGCCGCCTTGCCCTTGCTGCGCCGGGGCCAGCGTCCACATCTGGTGGCGGTGAGCAGCGCGGTCACCTGGCTGGCCTTGCCTCGTGCCGGCGCCTACGGAGCGTCCAAAGCCGCGTTGCGTTATCTGATCGAATCCTTGCGCATCGACCTGGCCGCCGAGGGTATCGATGTCACCCTGGTCAGTCCCGGCTTCGTCGACACGCCACTGACCCAACGCAACGACTTCCCCATGCCCATGCGCTGGTCGGCGCAACGAGCCGCCCGCCATATCGCGCAACGCCTGCCGGCGCGCCCGCTGGGCATTACGTTTCCATGGTCCTTCACGCTGGTCCTGCGCCTGCTGGGGCATTTGCCCGCCCGCTGGCGGCTGGCTCTTGGCCAACGCCTGGCACGCCCTTCCAAGGAGTCTTGAAGCATGCGCATCGCGATCATCGGCAGCGGCATTTCCGGGCTGACATGTGCTTACCTGTTGGCCCGCAGGCACCAGATTACCCTGTTCGAAGCCGACGACAGGATCGGTGGCCATACCCACACCGTGGATGTCGATTGGCAGGGGCAGCGCTATGGCGTAGACACAGGCTTCATTGTGTACAACGACTGGACCTACCCGAATTTCATCCGTCTGCTGGACCAGTTGGGTGTCGTGTCTCGCCCCACTGAAATGAGCTTCTCGGTGCATGATCCGGCCACCGGCCAGGAGTATAAGGGCCACACCCTGCGCAGCTTGTTCGCCCGCCGACGCAATCTGTTTTCGCCCGGGTTCTGGGGCATGCTGTGGGACATACTCAGGTTCAATCGGCAGGCCACCGCCGACCTGGAGGCGCAGCGCATCGACCGCAGCGCCCGGCTCGGCGACTACCTGCACAGCCAAGGGTATAGCCAGCGTTTCATCGATCACTACATCGTCCCCATGGGCGCAGCAATCTGGTCGATGTCCCCCGCCGGGATGCTGGAATTCCCGCTCGAGTTCTTTGTGCGCTTTTGCCACAACCACGGCCTCATGTCGGTCAATCAGCGCCCCCAATGGCGAGTGATCGCAGGCGGCTCACGTGGTTACATCGAGCCTTTGTGCGCTTCCTTTCGCGAACACATCCGGCTCAACTGCGCAGTGCAGTGTGTGAGTCGCAACATTGCCGGGGTAAGCGTGACCAGCAGCGCTGGCACCGAGCATTTCGACAAGGTGGTGTTCGCCTGCCACAGCGACCAGGCCCTTGCCCTGCTCGAGGCGCCGAGCATGGCAGAGCGTGAGGTACTCGGCGCCCTGGCCTACGCCAGCAATGAAGTGCTGCTGCACACCGACACCCGCCTGCTTCCCCAGCGACCCCAGGCCTGGGCGAGCTGGAACTATCGCCTCGGCGGCCCTGCGCAAGCACCTGCCGCGGTGACCTACAACATGAACCTGCTCCAGGGCCTGGACGCCCCGGTGACCTTCTGCGTAAGCCTCAACCAGAGCGACGCGGTCGATCCGGCCAAGGTGCTTGCGCGCTTCGATTATGCGCATCCCCAGTACAGCCTTGCCGCCATTGCCGCCCAGGCCCGCCAAGGTGATCTGCAAGGGCATCAGCACAGCTACTTCTGCGGCGCCTACTGGGCCAACGGCTTCCATGAGGATGGCGTGGTCAGTGCGCTCGACGTGGCCAAGCATTTCGGAGAACAGCTTTGAACAGCAGTGTGTGTCGAGGCTGGATCGATCATCGGCGCCATACGCCGCGAATCCATGCCTTCCGCTATCGGATCGGCATGCTTTACGTGGACCTCGCCGAACAGGAACACATGCTGGGGTTGTCACGCCTGCTGCGGCCCTGGTCCTGGGCCCCCCTGTGCTGGCGCGAGCGCGACTACCTGCCATCGCACACCCGCCGTGGGGTTCCCTTGGTCGATGCCGTGCGCCAGGTCCTCGACGAAGCCCTGGGTGCCGCTCCCCAAGGGGCAATTCACCTGCTGACTCAACCGCGCAGTTGGGGCCTGTCGTTCAACCCGGTGAGCTTCTATTTCTGCCATGAAGCCAACGGGCGCCTGGGGGCGATCCTCTGTGAAGTGCGCAACACCCCATGGCGCGAGCGCTATCACTACGTATTGCCGGTGCCTCCTGGCGAGTCCTGTGCCTTCAGGGTGGCCAAGGCGTTTCACGTATCGCCGTTCCTGCCCCGGGATATGGACTATCACATGGGGTTCCTGGTCCAGGACACGCACATCCGCATACGCATGGAGAACTGGCGCGACGGCCACAAGGTGTTCGAGGCCGACCTGGCGCTCAAGCGCCAACCCCTCGACGCCTCCTCGCTGCGCCGACATGTCCTGGCCTTCCCCTGGATGAGCCTGCGCACCGTAAGCGCCATTTACTGGCAGGCCCTGCGCCTGCTTTTCAAACGCACGCCCCTCTACGCCCACCAGGCCAGCGAAGACGGCCTGAGCCTGGGTCAAACCGCCCACAAGGATCCCGATCATGCCCGAACCGACCCTGAGCGCTACCAAGGCTGGTAGTTGCGACCTCTCTAACGGAGGATTTTTCAAGCAAGCCGTGCTGGGTCAGTTGCGCCGCCTGCGTCACGGCCACCTGCGGCTGCTACTCAATGGCGAGCCATTGAGCTTCGGCGACCTGGCCAGCCCCTTGATGGCCGAGGTCGAGATCCTCGACGACGCGGTATGGGGCATGGTTGCCTGCAACGGTTCCATCGGCGCTGGCGAGGCGTATGTCCACGGCTATTGGCGCAGCGGCGACCTGACGGCCGTGACGCGCCTGTTCGTTGCCAACCTGGATGTGCTCGATGCCATGGACAGCGGCCTGGCACGTATCGGCCGCCCGCTGTTGCGCTGGCTGCACTGGCTCAACCGCAACAGCCGACGGGGTTCGCGGCGCAATATCATTGCCCATTACGACTTGGGCAATGCGCTGTTCGAGCGCCTGCTCGACCCCACCATGATGTATTCAGCCGCCCTCTTCGAAAGCCCGGAACAGAGCCTGGAAGAGGCCCAACTCAACAAGCTCGCCCGTATCTGCCGCAAACTCGACCTGCGTCCCAGCGACCATTTGCTGGAGATCGGCACGGGCTGGGGCAGCCTCGCCATTTACGCAGCCAGCCATTATGGCTGCAAGGTGACCACCACCACGCTGTCCCTGGAGCAATACACCCACACCCGTCGGCGTGTCGAAGAATTGGGCTTGCAACAGCAGGTTCAGGTGTTGCGCAAGGACTACCGTGACTTGCAAGGACGCTACGACAAGCTGGTGTCCATCGAGATGATCGAAGCCGTCGGGCATCGCTATCTGCCCGAGTACTTCCGGCGCTGCGCCGCGCTGCTCAAGGACGACGGGCTGATGCTGCTGCAATCGATCACCATCCGCGACCAGCGATATGAGCAAGCCCGACGCTCGGTGGACTTTATCCAGCGGCATGTTTTTCCCGGTGGCGCGTTACCGTCACTGTCGATCCTGCTCAAGACTGCCAGCACCCAGACGCCGCTCAACCTCCTGCATCTCGAGGATTTCGGCGCGCACTACGCCCGCACACTGCGGCACTGGCACGACAACTTTCGCCAATCGCACCAGGCATTGGCGCAGTTGGGCTACGACGAAACCTTCCAGCGCCTGTGGGAGTTCTACCTGTGTTACTGCGAAGGTGGGTTCATCGAGCGTGCGATCGGCGTGGCCCAACTGCTCTTCGCCGGGCCCGGCGCTCGTCGACCCGCCCTGCTGGAGTACCAGGATACGTGATGAGCCGCACCGGCCTGATCGTCAATGCCCTCTGGTTGCAACTGGGTTGGTGGGGCTGTGTGCTCGGGGCACAGGATCCGTGGTGGCTGTTGCTGGTAGTCATCGGGTTGCTCGCCCACCTGTGGCTGTGCCCGGCTCCCCGGGCAGAGCTGTTTGCGGTGATGCGTGTCGGGCTCAGTGGCATGCTGCTGGACTGGAGCCTGGGCGCGCAAGGCTTGTTCATATTCAAACAAACCCCACTGCCGCTCTGGCTGGCACTGCTCTGGCTGGTGTTTGCCACCGGCCTGCGTCATAGCCTGGCCTGGGCCATGCGGCCGGTATGGCGTGGTGTATTGCTGGGCTTGGTCGGCGGCCCGCTGGCCTATTGCGTGGGGGCGCCGCTGGCGGGTGTCGCCTTGCCGCTGGGGGTCGTTGGCACCGCCCTGTTCCTGGCACCGCTCTGGGCGCTATGGCTCCCGCTGGCGCTGCGCCTGGCCGATCCGAACTGAGCTGAGCTGAACTGAGCTGAGCTGAACTGGCCCCAGAACGCCGTCGCTACCAGGGCTCGTCGAGGAAAAGTGGCATGCGCAACGGCTCGATCGGCCCCTCGCGCTGGCCGCACATCTCATCATGGACAACGTATTGCACCAGCGTGCAGGGCAGCCGCGGGACGAAACGCAGCAGCTCACGCAAATGGGTGGTGGAACGAATGTGCAAAGTCTTTCCCGACTCATCGAGCAATGTACGCAGGCCACCGTCCAGCCGGGCACGCAGTAGGTAGATGCCGCCCTCCAGCGACAACAACTCCAATTCATGGATCCGCCCGTCGATGGCCAACTCCGTAAGCGCCTGCAAGTTCATGGCAAGCTCACGGCCTGACGACGGAAAAACAGGGTCACCTGCCCCAACTCGACACCCAGCTTGCTCATGCTGGAGCGGTTGATCAGCGTGTCCTCGTCCATCAGGTACATCCAGTCATCAAAGTCCACCTCATAGGTCGAGCCATCGACCGACAGGTTCAACCGATAACGCCAGCGCAGCGCATTGCCGGCCACTTCTCCTCGCGCCTGGCCGATCACATCGTCAGCGCGACCGCGCCACAGGCCCGGGCCCTCGGGGGTCAACGTCCAGACCCGTCGCTGACGGCTGCCGTCGCTATAGAGAAAGCGCTCATCGAGGATCAGGTTCTCTCCCTCGTGACGGCTGGAAATGTCCACCTCAAAGCGCTTGATTACCTCCCCCGAGCGCTTTTGATAGATCCCCCAGGCCTTGACGGGATGGCTGAAAAAACGCTCCAGATCCAGTCGGGGTTGCTGGTCGGCATAACGTTCGACATTTACATTCCCGCAACTGGTCAGGCCCAGTACCAGCAGCAATGCCATCAAAAAATGCCTCACTGTTTTTCTCTCCTTTCACTTGAGATTTGGATTCCAAGCAATTGATTTCTAAGCTCAGGCTCTCGAGTACGAGGATCGAGCCAGATGGCAAAAAAAGCCCGGGCGAATAGCGGGTCCATGACCGCCAGAGACAGTTTTTCACCCACATAGAAACGACAGCCCTGCCCCGGCAGGTACAGGCCAGTGATACGACTTCCGGGCTTCACATCAATAAAGGCACGGCGCATTTGAGCGCCCCACTCGTCCCGGCGCTTGGCGTCCAGGGGCGCAGCGTTGAGACGCTGCATTTCCTTCAGGCTCGTTTCGACCAAAGACTCTTTGTCGATGGCGCGTCGGTAGTTGAGTTCCAGGGCAAACGCCGTTTCCAGGCTTGGCGCAGCGGCCGCACTCCAGAGCCTGGCCTGATAGATATCGAACCCATACCAGTGGAAATCGGCTTGCCCGACCAGGCGCGTGCCTGGCAATGCGCCGCGCCAGTCCGACAAGGCTTGGGGGCAATAAAGCGTAACCATGCAAAGCGCCATGGCGACCAGGCTTTTCCTGAGCGCGAACGACCGGGCCATGAGAACGGTATCCGTTTATCAAGGGAGTCCTGATAATTGTACAAGAACTTAGATTTGTACAGCTTTTTGAGAAAACATCGTTTGGAGGGCCGTCGACACGTATCGCAAGTAAACCGTGTTCATCATGGGAGCAGCGGCACGATCCGCGGCTCGATCGCCTGGTCACTCACCTCGAGCAGCGCCAGCGTCACCGGCAGCTTGAACCGTCGGCGGCCGGCGCTGCCGGGGTTTAGATAGAGGCGCTCGCCCCGCCATTGGATCGATGGTTTATGGGAGTGGCCGGTGATCACTAGCCTTACGCTGCAGTCAAGCGACGCGGGCACGTCCGTGATGTCATGGACCAGCAATACCTGCCATCCGCCCAGGTCGAATTGCAGGCAATCGACAAGGTGTTTCGCCCAATCGGCTTCCAGATCGTTGTTTCCGCGCACCACGTGCAGCTCGCCAATGGCGGCCAGCGCGCAGAGGATCTCCGGGCTGCCGATATCGCCAGCATGGATGATCCGCTCACACCCCTGCAATGCTGCCAGCGCCTCCGGGCGGAGCAGACCGTGGGTGTCGGAAATGACGCCAACTTTCATGAAACCTTTCTCCCCAATCGTGTGTCGCCGGTTATACCCACCTCGTCGCAGCGAGCTAACGTGCTGAAATCGAATAGGATAGGCTGCGCATCAATAGTGCGCAGACCCGTCGTAAAAGGAAATGTTGATGCTCGGACGCAAACGGCCAGAGCCAGAGATTGAAAACCCTGATGAGGCCTTTTCTCCCCAGAGCACACGGGCTGGAGCGGCATTGCGACTGACCGTGAGTTTCATGCTGGTGGTCATCATCGCGTTTCTGGCTGTCGAAGGCTGGCGCACCTGGCGCGATTACCGCGCGGCCTTTTCGGCCGCCCAGGATTCGGTGACGAACCTGGCACGGGCGACGGCCCAGCACGCCGAAGATACCATTCGACAAGTGGATGTGGTCACCGCTGCCCTCAGTGAACGGGTGGAGGGCGATGGCCTGCAGAACATGGACGTTGCGCGCATCCATAAGCTATTGGTGCAACAGGCGGCCATCATGCCGCAATTGCACGGGTTGTTTATCTATGGCCCGGACGGCCAATGGCTGGTAACGGACAAGAAAATCTTTCCGGAAACGGCGAACAACGCCGACCGCGACTACTTCCAATATCACCGTACCCACGAGGACCGCGGCGTGCACATCGGCGCAGTGATCAGGAGTCGATCCACCAACGACCTGATCATCCCTGTGTCCCGTCGCTTGAACAATCCCGACGGCTCGTTCGCCGGTGTACTGCTCGGAACGGTCAAGGTCAGCTATTTCGTCGACTACTACGGCGACTTCAAGATCGACGACAAGGGTGCGCTGGTACTGGCCACACGCAGCGGGACCATCCTGGTACGTCGCCCCTTCGTCGAATCCGTGATCGGCAAGAGCCTGGTCAACAGCGTGATCTTCAGGAACTACCTGCCCACGTCGAACCAGGGCATCGCCGAGGCCAGGGCCGTGATCGACGACACCGAACGCCTGTATGGCTATCGGGCCCTGACCACCTACCCGCTGGTGGTAGAAGCCGGGTTGTCGCGCGAGTCCATTATCGCCCCGTGGCGGCGTGACCTGTTCAAGACCAGCATGGTGCTGATTTTCCTGATCGTGATCCTCGTCGGCTTCGGGCTCATCGTGCTGAGCCAGTTGCGCCACCGGATGACCATGGAAAAGCAGATTCGCAGTGCCCACCAGACCATGCGCGACATGGCGCTGACCGACAGCCTGACCGGGCTGGGCAACCGCAGGCGGCTGGACATCGCGTTGGCCGACGAGATTCGCCTGGCCAAGCGTCACGGTTCTTCCCTGGCGTTGATCATGCTTGACGTCGATTACTTCAAGCGTTTCAACGACAGATACGGTCACGCTGCCGGCGACGAATGCCTGCGCGCGATTGCCGCCGCGGTCAGGCAGACCATCAAAAGGCAGGGCGACCTGGCGGTCCGCTATGGCGGTGAAGAGTTCACCGTGTTGCTACCCAACACTGACAGCGCCGGTGCCGCCAAGGTCGCGCAGCAAATCCTCGAAGCCGTCAGGGCCCTGACCATCGAACATGGCGATCATCCCTTGGGAATAGTGACCATCAGCGCGGGCATCACCACCAGCCAGCCGAGCGGCGAGGACGTCACCCCGGCCATGCTGATCAAGGCTGCGGACGCCTTTTTGTACCTGGCCAAGAACACCGGGCGCAACCGTTGGTGCAGCGTCGGCTCGACGTCTGGGTGAACCCTGCGGGACCGCCGCGTATCGGTCAGGGTCGTGCAAACCCAAGTCCACAGGTGCCTGCAAGGCGCCTGACGGCTACAATGGTCGCTTCGACCGTGACCAGCCTGACTAAAAACAAATGTCCTTGCCCAAACATCATCTGGAATTGCTCAGCCCCGCCCGCGACGTAACCATCGCCCGCGAGGCCATCCTGCATGGCGCCGACGCCGTGTACATCGGTGGCCCGAGTTTCGGCGCGCGTCACAACGCTTGCAACGAAGTGGGCGATATTGCCCGGCTGGTGGAGTTCGCCCACCGCTACCACGCCCGTGTGTTCACGACCATCAACACCATCCTGCACGACAACGAGCTGGAGCCGGCCCGCCAACTGATCCACCAGTTGTACGATGCCGGCGTCGATGCGCTGATCGTCCAGGACCTGGGGGTGATGGAGCTGGATATTCCGCCCATCGAGCTGCACGCCAGCACCCAGACCGACATTCGCACCCTGGCCCGGGCAAAATTCCTCGACCAGGCCGGTTTCTCGCAACTGGTCTTGGCCCGTGAGCTGAACCTGCAGGAAATCCGCGCCATCGCCGACGAGACCGACGCGGCCATCGAGTTCTTTATCCATGGCGCGCTGTGCGTGGCGTTTTCCGGCCAGTGCAACATCTCCCACGCCCAGAACGGCCGCAGCGCCAACCGTGGCGACTGCTCCCAGGCCTGTCGCCTGCCCTACACCCTCAAGGACGACCAGGGCCGGGTGGTCGCCTACGAAAAACACCTGCTGTCGATGAAAGACAACAACCAGAGCGCCAACATCCGCGCCCTGGTCGAAGCCGGCGTGCGCTCATTCAAGATCGAAGGCCGCTACAAGGACATGGGCTATGTGAAGAACATCACCGCCTATTATCGCCAGCGCCTGGACGATGTCCTCGAAGACCGTCCGGACCTGGCCCGCGCGTCCAGCGGCCGCACCGCGCACTTCTTCGTCCCCGATCCGGACAAGACCTTCCACCGTGGCAGCACCGACTATTTCGTCAGCGAACGCAAGATCGACATTGGCGCCTTCGATTCGCCGACCTTTACCGGCGTGCCGGTGGGCGTGGTGGAAAAAGTCGGCAAGCGCGACCTGCAAGTGGTGACCTTCGATCCGCTGTCCAACGGCGACGGCCTCAATGTGCTGGTCAAGCGCGAAGTCGTCGGTTTCCGCGCCAACATCGCCGAGCCCAAGGGTGAGTTCGAAGAGGACGGCCAGAAGCGTTACCGCTACCGCGTCGAACCCAACGAGATGCCGGCCGGCATGTACCAGTTGCGCCCCAACCACCCGTTGAGCCGCAACCTGGACCACAACTGGCAGCAAGCGCTGCTCAAGACCTCCTCCGAACGCCGTGTCGGCCTGGCCTGGATTGCACGCCTGCGCGAAGAGCGTCTGGAGCTGACCGCCACCAGCGAAGAAGGCATCAGCGCCAGCGTCGCCCTGGACGGACCGTTCGGCCAGGCCAACAAGCCGGAGCAGGCCCTGGAGCAACTGCACGACCTGCTCGGCCAGCTGGGCACCACCGAATACCACGCCACCGCCATCGAGCTGGATGCGCCCCAGGCGTTCTTCGTCCCCAACTCGCAGCTCAAGGCCTTGCGCCGCGAAGCCATCGAAGCCCTGACCGCCGCCCGCATCAAAGCCCACCCACGCGGTGGCCGCAAGGCCGAGACCAGTCCGCCACCGGTATACCCGGAGTCGCACCTGTCGTTCCTGGCCAACGTCTACAACCAGAAGGCCCGGGATTTTTATCACCGTCACGGCGTCAAGCTGATCGACGCGGCGTTCGAGGCCCACGAGGAAACCGGTGAAGTGCCGGTGATGATCACCAAGCACTGCCTGCGCTTCTCGTTCAACCTGTGCCCCAAGCAGGCCAAGGGCGTCACCGGCGTGCGCACCAAGGTGGCACCGATGCAGCTGATACACGGCGATGAAGTGCTGACGCTGAAGTTCGACTGCAAGCCCTGCGAGATGCATGTGGTGGGCAAGATCAAGGGGCACATCCTGGACTTGCCATTGCCCGGCAGCACGGCGCAGCCGGTGGTCGGCCACATCAGCCCTGAGGACCTGCTCAAGACGATCCCACGCGCGCCGCATTGAGCCCATACCCAGCCCTGCCCCTGTGGGAGCAAACTTGCTCCCACATGGGTTCTCGGGTGTTTGATGGCCCTGCGCCATTTTTCATTTCTGCGCCGTTTTTGCTTCGCTGTGCGACAGATTCCCCCGCAAGACTCCCCTGCCCCGCGCTCGCCTGTTAGGTTGTAAATGTTTGTGTCATCAAATCAGACACTTCCCTCCTACAGCCTGCAAAGGAATGCCCAGCAATGGATTTCTCGCTCAAACACCTGGCCGTGACCACCCTGCTACTGTCCAGCCTCGCTTCGATCACCACACCAGCATTCGCCAACATCACCGCCCAGCAGGGCGCAGCCATCGTCAAAACCTTCTCCAACACCTCCGTCACCGATTTCAGGCAGTTCCTGGCAGAGGTGGCCAAGAGCGACCTGGGCAAAACCGCCAACCTCGGCCCAGCCATCAGCGCGTTCCAGGGCGACAAAGCCCTTTCGGCAGAACAGCGCAATGAAATCCATCGCCTGCTGGGCCTCTATGCCCGAGTGAAATACGGCCAAGCGGCCACTGAGACGCTGAAGGAACTGGTCGCCATCCCGACCTTTCGCAAGGACGGCGTTGCCCAGCACGAGAACCCGGAATTCCTCAAGATCGCCGACAAGATCAAAAGCCTGGCCGAGTCGTTCAACCTCAACTTCCGCAACATCGACAACCGCGTCTATGAGATTTCCCTCGAAGGCAGCGGCGACGAAGTCGTGGGCATTCACGCCCATGCCGACGTGGTGCCAGTAACCCCTGAAAACTGGGTATTGAAAGATGGCACCCGCCTCGACCCGTTCAAGGTCACCCTGGTGGGCGACCGCATGTATGGCCGCGGTACCGAGGACGACAAGAACGGTATCGTCGTGGCGCTCTATGCCATGAAAATCATCAAGGAAGAAAAACTGCCACTGGCGCGCAACTTCAAGCTGCTGGTCGACACCACCGAGGAAACCACCGGCGACGCCATTCCCTATTATTTCGAACGCAACCCGACGCCCAACTACAACTTGGCGCTGGATGGCGGCTATCCCGTGGTGATTGCCGAGAAAGGCTACGGCACCGTCATGGCGAACTTCACCCGGCGCGCCGCACAGGGCAAGGGCGCAGAAATCACCGCGCTGACGGGCGGCCTGGCGACCAATCAGATTCCGTCGACGTCCGTTGCCACCTTCGCCAGCGACAAGCCCGCCGAACTGGCCGCCAGTCTGCTCAAGGCCGCTAGCGACTATGCCAAGCACAACGGTGGCAACTTCGAAGTGAGCACCCAGGTCGTCGGCAAGGACGTCAATCTGACCTTCACTGGCGTGTCGGCCCACTCCTCCGAGCCCGAGTCAGGCGTCAACCCGGTGGCAAGGATGCTGGACTTCATCAATGGCCTGGACGGCAAGGTCGCGCTTAAACGCAACCACATCACCGATGCAGCCCGCTACGCCGCCGACAATTGGGGCCTGGACTACCTGGGGAGCAAACTGGGCATTGGCTTTTCCGATGCTTTCATGGGCCCGCTGACCGCGTCCCTGACCTACGTCGGAATGGATGAGAAGACCTTCAAGCTGGCGGTCAACCTGCGGGTGCCAGTGGGCAAGACCACAGCAGCCCTCAAGACTGAAATCGCCGACAAACTGGCGACCTGGAGCAAGAACTCCCAGGTCGACGTAACCTTCGATTACTCCATTGATGAGCCGATGTACCGCAACCCTGAGGGTGAATGGGTCAAGGCGCTGCTGGCCGTGGCGAGTGAAAACCTGGGCATGGAACACAAGTACGGCACCTCCGCCGGCGCCACTTCGGTTCATGACTTGCCCAATGGCGTGCAGTTCGGCCTGGCCATGCCCGACGTCAAGTACACCGGCCACAACGACAACGAGTTCAAGACGGTCGAGCAGTTCCTGCTGGACTTGCAGATCGTGACCGAGATGATGGGGCGGATCGGGCAGTTGCCGAAGTTGTAAAACACCGTGGCCAGCGTTTGCCCCGCAGCGGCATAAGAGCTGTGCAGGAGCGGTGTAGGAGCTGTGAGCTGTGTAGGAGCTGTGTAGGAGCTGTCGAGTGCAACGAGGCTGCGATCTTTCCCCAGACACTTGAATCTCAAGCGAAAGATCAAAAGATCAAAAGATCAAAAGATCGCAGGCTTCGCCAGCTCCTACAGAGCCCAGCAGGAGCAATCTCTGGCCACAGGTTTATTTCATTCCTTCAGGTAAGTGGCACTTGGATCGATGATCCTTGGCGGTAATGTCGACCAGCTCCAACCCCCAATCCCCATGCAGATACCAATCCTCCCCGATCATCTCGGCCGGGTGCATCGTACGATCGGCACCGTTGCCGCAAGCCAGCGCACTGGTCGGACAGTAACGATCACACCCCCAGCAAATGCGCTCGGGATGTTTGGGACTGATAGGAAAAGGCTTTGCCATGACGACCCCGTATAACCGATGGGTGTACCCGCACCCTACCGCGTCAGGGCACTGCCGCCCTTGATTCTGATCAACAACAGCCGCGCAGGAGCGACGCGACGTTCACTGGCAAAAAATCGCGCTAAAAATTGACAAGAATCATTATTATTCGCAGCAAAGCTTCCTAGACTCGGCGCCATCATTTAGCCAACCAGGAAGTCATCATGCGCACACTTGCCACTCTGCCTCTCGCCCTGCTGTTTCTTACGCCAATGGCCCAGGCCAAGGAATACCCCATCGGTGAACCGCAACTGTGCCCAGGGCTGGAGGTCGGTGCGGTGTACCTGCAGCCGATTGAAATGGCCCCGGCCGGGATGATGCGACCCACGGCAGATTCCGACGTGCACCTGGAAGCCGACATCCGCGCCACGGCGGACAACCAGCAAGGCTTCCAGGAAGGCAGTTTCGTGCCCTACCTCAATGTGTCGTTCCAACTGAAGAAACAAGGCAACGACGCCGAGCTCAAGGGTGACTTCCACGCCATGGTCGCCAACGACGGTCCGCATTATGGCGACAACGTCAAGCTGCTTGGCCCTGGCAAATATCAACTGATGTTCACCCTCCTGCCGCCTGGCGGCCATGGCTCCCTCGGTCGTCATACCGACAAGGAAACCGGCGTGGCGCCATGGTTCGAACGCTGCGAACTGCATTACGAATTCGTCTACGCCGGGATCGGTAAAAAAGGCGGGTACTGAGCATGCGCCGCCGATCCTGGCCGTCATGCCTGGCCTGGTTGACGCTGGCCGGCTTGCTGCTGCCCTCGATCGCCCTGGCCGAACTGCCGACCTACGAGCTGCGCATGCGCGACGGGCATTTCACGCCGTCGCAACTGCAAGTGCCGGCCGGGCAACGCTTCAAGATCGTGCTGAAGAACGTCGGCCAGGGCCCGGCGGAGTTCGAAAGCACGCCTTTGCGCGTCGAGAAAGTGCTCTCGCCCGGCGTCACGACCTTCGTGGTTATCCACCCGCTGCGTCCCGGGCACTATCCGTTCTTCGACGAATTCAATCCGCAGCTGCCCGAGGGCGGGATTCTCGCCCAGTGATCAGTCAGCAGGAGGCATTTGCATGACTCAATCGATGTTTATTGTCTGGCGCGAAAGCGTCGAGGCGTTGTTGGTGATCGGGATTCTCCAGGCCTGGGTCAGTCGGCAGCAACAGGCCAGTCAATTGTTGCGCTATGTATGGACGGGCGCGGCGCTGGGCTTGCTTCTTTCCGGCGTACTGGCCGGCCTGATCCTGCTCGCTGGCGAGGCCATGAGCGGGACGGCCAATGAATGGTTCCAGGCGTCGTTGGCACTGGTCGCCAGCCTGCTGATCGTGCAGATGGTCGGCTGGATGCATCGAAACGCGAGGACGCTCAAGCACGACCTGGCACGCCACGCCGACCAGCGCCTGAGCCGTCAGGGCGGCCTGGGGCTGTTGGTCCTGGCGTTGCTGGCAGTCAGTCGCGAGGGCAGTGAAACCGTGGTGTTCCTGTATGGCGCCGGTGCGCGCCTGCAAGGGCCGCAACTGGGCCTGTTCGCCATCGGCGCGCTGGCCGGGCTGGTGCTCTCGCTGCTGACCGTGTCCTTGCTGCACGGCAGTCGCCGGTTCATCTCCTGGCCGCGGTTCTTTGCCATCAGCGAAGCAATCCTGCTGTTGTTGGGGGCGGCGTTGCTGGTGAGCGGTATCGAGCGGGTCGGCGGGCAATTGCTCGCGATGGATTGGCCCGAGGCGGTGTATCGCGGCATTGGCGACGCGCTGTGGGACAGCAGCGCGATACTCGACGACGGCCATGGTTTCGGCGGGTTCGTGGCGGATTTCACCGGCTATCGGGCCAGCCCGAGTGCGATGACATTGCTGGTGTGGCTGGGCTATTGGGGCGTCGTCGCGGGCTGGCTGCGGCCGCGCAAGGCGCAAAACCTGCCATGCCCGACTTGAACCCCTGGCTCCAACGCCTGGGCGACGGCATGCGGCGCCACGGTGCAACCATTCGTGCCGTGCAATGGGCGGTGGTGCTGTTCTACGCGGTGCTGCTAGTGGTGCCGGCCCTGCTGCCATTGCCCAGCGGCCAGGCGCGTCTGTTCGACAATCTCACGCTGCTGGCGCAGTTTCTGTTCTGGGGCCTGTGGTGGCCGTTCGTGTTGCTGTCGATCGTGTTGTTCGGGCGGCTCTGGTGTGGCGTGCTGTGCCCGGAAGGCGCCTTGAGCGAATGGGCTAGCCAATACGGCAAGGGCTTGGGAATGCCACGCGCGTTGCGCTGGGCTGGCTGGCCCACCTTGGCGTTCTGCCTGACCACCCTCTACGGTCAACTGATCAGCGTCTACGACTATGCCCAGGCTGCGCTGTTGATCCTGGGGGGCTCGACCGTCGCTGCGGTGATCGTCGGCCTGTTGTTCGCCAGGGGCAAGCGGGTGTGGTGCCGTTACCTGTGTCCGGTCAGCGGCGTCTTTTCCCTGCTTGCTCGTTTGGCGCCGGTGCACTTTCAGGTGGACGAACGACGCTGGCTGGAAAACCCCGTACCGCGTCGCCCTCCTCCCAACTGCGCGCCCTTGTTGGACATCCGCCGTATGCGCGGCGCCGCCGATTGCCACGCCTGTGGGCGCTGCAGCGGCCAGCGCGATGCGGTGCGGCTGATTGCCCGCTCCAGCAGCGAGGAAATCCTTCACTCGACGGCTGACACCCTCTCGCCCTGGGATGTTCGCTTGCTGTTGTTCGGTGTCATCGGCCTGGCCATGGGCGCCTTCCAGTGGACTGTCAGCCCATGGTTCATTGCCCTCAAGCAAAGCCTGGCCCAATGGCTGGTCAGTCATGATTGGCTCTGGGCCCTCCAGGACAACGCGCCCTGGTGGCTGTTGACGCACTATCCGCAACTCAATGACAGTTTCAGTTGGCTCGACGGTTTTTGCATCGTCGCGTACCTGGGCCTGAGTGCGCTGCTGATAGGCACTTCGCTGATGCTGCTGATGCGCCTGGCGGCACGATTCTCGGGGGATAGCGCACAATATTGGCCCTTGGCCATCACCCTGACGCCCCTTGGCGGTGCAGGGTTGTTCCTCGGCTTGTCGGCCACCACGGTCAAACTGCTGCGCTATGAAGGACTGCTGCTGGAATGGGTACAACCGGCACGGGCCGGGTTGCTGGTAGCGGCGATAGCCTGGAGTTTGTGGCTGGGCTACCAACGCCTGCAACAGACGGATGGCTCACCGACTCAACGCCTGTCAGCCATGACATGCCTGGTCTTGGCCAGCAGTCTGGTGGGTTATGGCTGGTGGTTGCAATTCTGGGGGTGGTGATCAAGGGATTGCGGGGGGTCACAACATCCGGATTCGACACAAAACCCTGTGTGCGAGCTTGGCTCGCGAAGGCGCCGGCACATCCAACATCACCACAAACTGACCCTCCGCCTTCGCGAGCAAGCTCCCACAGGGAGTTTTAGGTGAGCACGACTTCTGCGGGCATCTCGCCCCGCAATAAGCGATCTACACCTTGAACCGCGCCACCGTCTCATGCAGCGACCCGGCCATCTGCGCCAGGTCCTGGCCGGCGGTATCGGTATGGCGGGCGCCCAGCATGACCTGTTCGGACAGGTTGCGAATGCCCACCAGGTTGCGGTCTACCTCACGGGCCACCAAGGCCTGCTGTTCCGTGGCGCTGGCGATCATCAGGTTGCGCTCGTTGATCTGCGAGATCGAATGGGCGATTTCATCCAAAGCATCGCCGGAACGCTGGGCCACTAGCAGCGTGGCCTGCACCAGTTCGCTGTTGTTTTGCATGGAGCTCACCGCGTGCCCGCTGTCCAGCCGGATGTTACCGATCATGCCCTCGATTTCCCGAGTCGAATCCTGGGTCCGATGGGCCAGCGCCCGGACTTCATCGGCCACCACCGCAAAGCCACGCCCGGCATCACCGGCACGGGCGGCTTCGATGGCGGCGTTCAGTGCCAGAAGATTGGTCTGTTCGGCAATGCTGCGGATCACGTCCAGCACCGAACTGATGTCCTGCACCCGCCCGGCCAATTGTTGGATTCGCCCGGAACTGTCCGTCACCCCTTCGGCCAGCGCGGTAATGGAAGCCACCGTTTCCTGGACCTGTTCACGACCGCGCTGGGCCGTTTGCTCGGACACTCGCGAGGCTTCGCTGGTACTCACCGCATTGCGCGCCACTTCATCCACCGCAGCGGTCATCTGGTTCACCGCTGCGGCCGCCTGTTCGATTTCATGCCCTTGCAACTGCAAGGTACTGCTGGTCTGGCTGCTCACCGCGCTCAGTTCTTCGGAGGAACTGGCCACCCGATCCACCGAGGCCGCAATCTGCCGGACCATGCTGTTGAGGCTCTGCTGCATGTCGTGCATGTTGCTCATCACACTGTCATTGGCGCCGACGCCCACCGGCACGCGGATCGTCAGGTCGCCCTGGGCGATGAGGTTAAGCACCCGCGCCGCGTCATTGGGTTCACCGCCCAGGGGACGGGTCACGCTGCGGGTCACCAGGATCGCCACGGTCGTCACC
Organism: Pseudomonas sp. PF05; assembly: GCF_056521845.1. Lineage (NCBI taxonomy): Bacteria > Pseudomonadati > Pseudomonadota > Gammaproteobacteria > Pseudomonadales > Pseudomonadaceae > Pseudomonas > Pseudomonas sp. PF05. The sequence goes on from NZ_JBWLPW010000002.1 coordinate 394,961, forward strand.
AGGGCCAGGCAAGCCAGCACCAACGCCAGCATGTTGCGTCGCGCATCGTTGTAACGTGTCTGGGCCAGATGCTCACGCTCGACGAAGACCTTGCCCTGCATCGCCATGATCGCTTCGAGACTCTTGTACACCTCGCGCTCCGCCGGAATCACCCCTTGCTTGAGCTGCGTCATCGCCTCCTGCGTCGCGCCCTGGCGGATCAACGCCTGCACCTGGACGAAAGCCGCCACATAGGCCTCGCGACGCTTCTTCAACTCGGCATAGGCGGCCTTGCCTTCAGGCTGATCGAACAGCGGTTCCAGCGTGGCGAAGGCCTGGGTAATCCGTTGCCGGGTGGCGTCGATGGATTGCTGGACCTGCGCATTGTCCTTGTCGATCAGCAAGTCCCGGGTGTTCCTGGCGTTGTCGCGCACACCCGTGGCAATTACCATGATCGGGTCGATCTTCGGCCAATCCTGCCTGACGATCTGCTCGGCCTGGTCGCGCAGCATCGCCAGGTCGCTCAAGGCGTAGAGCGCCAAAGCGATCAAGGCCAGCGGCGCGATGGCAAAGCCGATCACGATGCGTTGGGCGGTGGTGAGTCTGGTCATATCAAATGCTCCCTGTTCAACTACCTGCCGGTTGGCAGCGCATTTGAAAACCTTAAAAAAAGTGTGGCCCGGTCATCCCGGGCCGCTGTCGGTCGTTCACCCCTGCGCTCGCTCAACTGCGTAAGACGAACGAGGGGAACAACTCGCGCATCGCGGCCCACAACTCAGGCTGCAAGGCTTGTGCCGAGACGCTGGAAAGATGGGGATCGAGCATCCGCGCGGTGCGCACCAGTTGCACGGCGAAACGCGTGACGCCGCGTTCGCGCAGGCGCTGGGCCAGGGTCAGCAACCGCTCGGGATCGAACAGATGCCAGTGCACCGTCGTGCGACATTCATAGTCCACGCCGCTGGCCAGCAGGTGGTCGAGGCTGCGCCAGTTGGCGGTGCCGCTGCCTTCCACCCGAGTCACCTCGAGGGCATCTTCGGGCAAGGCCTTGACGTCGAAGCCCACCCAGTCGGCAAGCCCGACCACTTTGGCAAAAGCCGCCGGCTTGATGCCGGCGCTGTGCAAGCCGATGCGAAAGCCCATCTGCCGCACTTCCTCCATGGCCGGCGCCAGGCCGTCCTGCAAGGTCGGCTCGCCGCCGCTGAACACCACGGCGTCGAGCAGATCCTGGCGACGTTGCAGGAACGCCAATACCCGGCACCAATCCACCTCCTCGCTGCCGCGCGGCGGGATCAGTTGCGGGTTATGGCAATAACGACAACGCCAGGCGCAACCCTGGCAAAACAATACGCACGCCAGTTGGCCCGGATAATCGAGGGTGGTCAGGGGCACCATGCCCCCGATCCGTAGCACTCGACTCATGGACGCCCGGCCGCGCGTTCGGTGAAGTGCACCCGCTCGCGATGCTCGGACTGCTTGCCTGGGTTGAAGGCCGCCACCGGGCGGTGATAACCCATCACTCGGGTCCAGACTTCGCAACGTTGACGCTGTGCCTGTGGCAGGGTTTGTGATGCGTTCATGGATGAAGCTCCTTGCGGTCGATGGATCGGATCAGTGGACGCTGCCCGCCAATTGCTGTTGCAGCAGCAAGGCCTCGTCGCATTTGGGGCAAAACTCGTGTTCGCCGGCCAGGTAGCCGTGCACCGGGCAGATGGAAAAGGTCGGCGTGATGGTCAGGTACGGCAGGCGGAAACGTCCCAAGGCCTTGCGCACCAGTTGCTTGCAGGCCTGCGTGGAGGAAATCTGCTCGGCCATGTACAGGTGCAACACGGTGCCGCCGGTGTATTTGCATTGCAGTTCGTCTTGCAGCTCCAGGGCTTCGAACGGATCCTCGGTGAAACCCACCGGCAGTTGCGACGAGTTGGTGTAGTACGGCGCAACCGGGCTGCCGGCCTGCAGGATATCCGGGTAGCGCTTGAGGTCTTCCTTGGCGAAGCGGTACGTGGTGCCCTCGGCGGGCGTGGCTTCGAGGTTGTAGAGGTGGCCGGTTTCCTCCTGGAATCGCAGCAGCGTGGCCCGCACGTGATCCAGCAGTTTCAGGGCAAATTCACGACCTTGCTCGGTATGCAGGCCTTGCTGGTCATCGGTGAAGTTGCGCAGCATTTCGTGCAGGCCATTCACGCCGATGGTGGAGAAGTGATTGCGCAAGGTGCCGAGGTAGCGCTTGGTGTAGGGATACAAGCCGGCATCCATGTGATGCTGGATGACCTTGCGCTTGACCTCCAGGCTCTCTTTCGCCAGTTCCATCAGGGTATCGATGCGTTGCAGCAACGCGCTGCTGTCGCCCTTGTACAGGTAGCCCAGGCGGGCGCAGTTGATCGTCACCACGCCCAGGGAACCGGTCTGTTCCGCCGAGCCGAACAAGCCGCCGCCGCGCTTGAGCAGCTCGCGCACGTCCAGTTGCAGGCGGCAGCACATCGACCGCACCTGGTTGGGTTGCATGTCCGAGTTGAGGAAGTTCTGAAAATACGGCAAGCCGTAGCGGGCGGTCATTTCGAACAGCCGGTCGGCGTTCTCGCTGTCCCACGGGAAGTCGTGGGTGATGTTGTAGGTCGGAATCGGGAAGGTGAACACCCGACCTTTCGCATCGCCGGCCTGCATCACCTCGATGTAGGCGCGGTTGATCAGTTCCATTTCCGCTTGCAGGTCACCGTAGGCGAACGGCATCTCTTCACCGCCGATGATCGGGATCTGTTCACGCAGATCCTCCGGGCAGACCCAGTCGAACGTCAGGTTGGTGAATGGCGTTTGCGTGCCCCAGCGCGACGGCACGTTGAGGTTGTAGATGAACTCCTGCAACGACTGGCGGACTTCGTCGTAGCTGAGCTGGTCCTTGCGCACATAGGGCGCCAGGTAGGTGTCGAACGAGCTGAACGCCTGGGCACCGGCCCATTCGTTTTGCAAGGTGCCGAGGAAATTCACCATCTGTCCCAGGGCACTGCTCAAATGTTTGGGCGGCCCGGCCTCGACCCGCCCCGGCACGCCGTTGAGGCCTTCGTGCAACAGCGTGCGCAACGACCAACCGGCACAGTAGCCAGCGAGCATGTCCAGATCGTGGATATGCAGGTCAGCCTCGCGGTGCGCCTCGCCGATGGCCTGGCTGTAGACCTCGTCGAGCCAGTAGTTGGCGGTGACCTTGCCCGAAACGTTGAGGATCAGCCCGCCGAGGGAATACCCCTGGTTGGCATTGGCCTGCACGCGCCAGTCTTCGCGGTCCAGGTATTCGTTCATCGACGTGGCGACTTCCACCAGCGTACGGCGATCCCGACGCAGGCGTCCGTGTTGCTCGCGATAGACGATGTAGGCACGCATGGAGAGAAAGAAACCGGCGTCCATCAGCACCCGTTCGACGCGGTCCTGGATCTGCTCGACGTTCAACCGTGTCTGCCCTTCCAACCGCGCCAACACCGCCTCCAGCAACGCCTCGGCCTCGGCTTCGGCATATTCGCCGGTGGCCTTGCCGGCGGCGATCAGCGCCTGGCGGATCTTGTCCGCATCAAAGGCGACCACACTGCCATCGCGCTTGTGCAAGCGGTTACACCCTACTGAGATCAATGTGCTCTGCATTTCGGCTCCAGACACTACATATAGGCTTTTCGAGATCTTCAAACACAATATGCAGTGGAGAGTACGGGCAAAAGGCACGGTTGCAATTGATCGACGTCAAGAATCGGGAGCAACCCACATTCAGGCGGGAAAAGTCATTCTTGCAAGCGCCGCAGATCCCTTGTGGGAGCTTGCTCGCGATAGCGGTGGATCAGTCGAGATCGATGCAGCTGGAGGGCTGTAGGAGCTGTCGAGCGAAGCGAGGCTGCGATCTTTTCGGCACCCATTGAGTCTCAAGATCAAGATCAAAAGATCGCAGCCTTCGGCAGCTCCTACAGTCCTGCGGGGGCAAGCTCCCTCGCCACAGGTGCCTACCCCCCACTCATGTTCATGAACCGCACGATCTGCACTTCCCCTCCCGGGTTGAAGTCATGGCGCAGTGGCTTGCCGCGCAATGCCTGTTGCACCGCCTGGATCACCGGCTGGTCATCCAGCGGATAACGCCGCAGCAAGCCGCGCAGGTCGAGGGAGTCCTCTTGTCCCAGGCACAACAGCAAGCGCCCTTCGACGGTCATGCGCACGCGGTTGCAACTGGCGCAGAAGTTATGGGTGTTGGGCGAAATGAAACCGATCCGGGTATCCGGATGACGCTCCAGGCGCACATAGCGCGCCGGCCCGCCGCTGCTCTCGGCGCTGTCGAGCAGGCGATGATGGCGGGCGATCTCGGCCCGTACCTCATCGCTGGAACAGAACGACTCGCCCCGGGAACGCCCGACCTCCCCCAACGGCATTTCCTCGATGAAGCTGATGTCGATGCGTTGATCGATGGCGTACTGCACCAGCGCCGGGACTTCATCGAAGTTGCGTCCCTTCATGACCACGCAGTTGAGCTTGATCCGCTCGAACCCGGCGACCTTCGCCGCTTCGATGCCGGCCAGCACCTGGTCCAGGTTGCCGTTGCGGGTGATCGCCCGAAAACGGTCGTCGTCCAGGCTGTCGAGGCTGATGTTCATGCGCTTGACCCCGGCCTCGACCAGCGGCTGGGCCAGTCGCCCCAGCTGCGAGCCGTTGCTGGTCATCACCAGTTCCCGCAGGCCGGGCAATGCCGCGATCTCGCGACACAGCCCGACGATGCCTGGACGGATCAGCGGCTCGCCACCGGTCAGGCGGATTTTCTTCACCCCCAGGCCGACGAACAGCCGCGCCAGGCGCTGCAACTCCTCCAGGGTCAACACTTGCTGACGCGGCAGGAAAGTCATGTTTTTCGCCATGCAATACACACAACGAAAATCACAACGATCGGTCACCGACATCCGCAAATAATCGATCTGGCGCCCAAATCCGTCCTGCAACACCGCGTTCATGAAGATCTCCCGATTGAGCCCGTGCTCACTGCACCAGCGGCGAGTCGGCACCCTGAAGGTGAATGCCGCGAATGTCCGCCGCACCGATCAGGGTTTGCAGGTACTGCACCAGCGCTTTTTGCCAAACACCCTGCTGCAACTGGGTACGAATCGCCGTCGCCACCGCCTCGCACGGCAATGGTTGACCATCGATTCGCTGGTCGATGCTGATCACGTGCCAGCCATAGCGACTTTCCAGCGGTTTGCCAGCCAGGCCCGCCGGCAGGGTGAACAACTGGCGCTCCAGTTCAGGCACGGTCTGGCCCTTGCTGATCTGCCCCAGCGAGCCGCCCTGTGCCTTGGATGGACACGCCGAATGCTTCAGCGCCAACTCGGCAAAACTGCCCGGGAACTGATCCAGCCGCTCCAGCAGCAGCTCGGCCTGTACATGGGCCAGGCTGCGCGCCTCGGCATCGTCCGGCGCACATTCGAGCAGGATGTGCCGCACCGCCAGCAACGGCGCGCTGTGAAAGCGCGCCCGGTTGCTTTCGTAATAACGCAGGCAGGTGGCCTCGTCGCACTGCGGCACCTGCACCTCGCGTTCGAGCAACAGCCGCGTGGCCGCTTCCTCTTCGTTTTCACCGGCACCGACCTGCAACGCCAGGCCCAGTTCGGCGATACGTTGCTGCAGCAACTCACGAATCACCAAGGCCCGTGCCGCTTGGTAAACCGCCTCCTCGCGGCTGTCCGCCGGGTGATATTGCAACTCCAGGGCCATCGCCTGCGGGGTGATCGACACCCCGTTGACGCTGATGATCGGCCACTCCTGCTCACTGCTGGCAATCAACTGTGGCGCTTCATCTTCCGCCACCGGCCCGGCCTGGGCCGGCTCGAACTGCACCGCCCCCGCCGATTCGGCATCGGCTACCGGCGCGATCACCGGTGCCGCTTTTGCCGAAGAACCGCAGCCGCCGCTGCCGCCACCACTACCGCCACATCCGCATCCACTCGCCATGATCTTCTCCTCAGAACTTCTGCCGAACGATTTGATAACGACGCCCCAGGTACCAGACCGGCGCACTGACGATATGGACCAGACGGGTGAAGGGGAACAACACAAACAGGGTCAGGCCCAACACCACGTGGAGCTTGTAGACCAGGCCCACCGGCGCTATCGCGGTAGCGGCTTCAACCGGACGCAACAGCACGGTGTTCTGGGCCCAGTCGGCCAGCATCACCATCACCGAACCGTCCATGTGAGCGGTGGACGCCACGATGGTCATCAGCCCCAGCACCAGTTGCACCAGCAACACCACCAACACCAGGATGTCCGACGTACTGGAAGTGGCGCGAACCCGTGGGTCGGTCAGGCGACGGTTGAGCAGCATCACCAGGCCGATCAGGCCCAGTACGCCGAAGAAACCGCCGGAGACCATCGCCAGCAACTGCTTGTTCTCGGTGCTCAGCACATGGTGGTAGATCGCCGAGGGTGTCAGCAGGCCGACGAAGTGCCCGGCCAGCACAAACAGCACGCCAACGTGAAACAGGTTGCTGGCCACGCGCATGCCGCGCTTGTTCAGCATCTGGCTGGAACCGGCCTTCCAGGTGTACTGGGACAGATCAAAGCGTGCCCAACTGCCGAGCAGGCAAATCGCCAAGGCGACATAGGGGTAGACCCCGAACAACAACAGATCCCATTTAGACATTGCCCACCTCCCCGGCTGGCGCTGCGGCCAACCCTTCATGCTGAAAATCCACCCAGTGCAGCGGCACTGCACTTTCGTCCCGCGCCTTGCCCGGCGCGCTAGGCAGTGAACTGCAACGGTCCTGCTGTTCGGCCTTCATGAAATCCACCGCCTCTTCTTCCCAGATCTTGTCCAGGGCTTCGAGGGAGTCGTCCCGTGGTTCGGCCTTCACTTGCTCACGCAACTCGGCCACGGCCACTTGGGGCTCGGCCCCGGCGATTTGCAGCAAGGCCCGGAAGCAACTGGCGTAGGCGCTTTCACGCTCGTCCAGGCGCGCCGCGAGCAAGGCCAGCAGGTGCTCTACATCGGCCAGTCCCTCGCGGGCCTCGATGTCTTCGCGGGTGGAAAGAAACTCCAGGTACAGCGGGATGTAGTCGGGCAGTTCCTTGACGCCGATGGCGAAACCGGCCTCTTCGTACTGGGCCATCATGTCGACCATGGCCTGGCCACGGTCGCGGGATTCGCCATGGACATGTTCAAACAACAGCAGCGACAGCGAACGGCCGCGGCCGAACAGCGCACCGTAGTGTTCCTGGCCGTCCATCAGGTCCTTGCCACAGATCACCTCGAGCAGTTCGAACAGCCCGGCGCGCTGGTTGGGGCTGATTTCCCGCGTTTGGAGAATCGCTTGTTCCAGCTCATCCCGACCGGCCACCAGGGTCTCGGTCGGGTAGTCGAGCAGCAACGAAATCACCTTGAGAATGCGCATGCTCATTCCTCCCACAACTGCACGGTTTTGATCACGTCGCGGCGGTTGGCCTTCTTGCCACCGAACATGTTGGTGTCGGAGCTGCCACTGCAACCGCTGCCGAAACTGAAACCACAACCGGAGCGCTCGGCGAACGCATCGCTCATGGCGTCTTCGCGGTGGGCGCTTGGCACGACGAAACGATCCTCGTAGTTGGCGATGGCCAGGTAGCGGTACATCTCTTCCACCTGGTTCACGCTCAAGCCGACGTCGGCCAGCACTTGCAGGTCCTGCACGCCGTCGACCTGCTCGGAACGCTTGTAGGCACGCATCGCCAACAGGCGCTTGAGGGCACGTTTGACCGGTTTTTCATCGCCAGCGGTGAGCATGTTCGCCAGGTAGCGCAGCGGGATGCGCAGGCTGTCGACATCCGGGATCACCCCGTTCATGCCCACGGTGCCGGCCGTGGCAGCGTTCTGGATCGGCGACAGTGGCGGCACGTACCAGACCATTGGCAAAGTGCGGTATTCCGGGTGCAGCGGCAGCGCGAGTTTCCAGTCGACGGCCATTTTGTAGACCGGCGAGCGTTGCGCCGAGTCGATCACCGACTGCGGCACGCCATCGGCCAGGGCCTGGCGGATCACCGCCGGGTCGTTCGGGTCGAGGAAGATCTCCAGTTGTTTCTCGTACAGGTCCTGCTCATTGGCGGTGCTCGCCACTTCGCTGATGCGATCGGCGTCATACAGCAATACGCCGAGGTAACGGATGCGGCCAACGCAGGTTTCAGCGCAGACGGTCGGCATCCCGGCCTCGATGCGTGGGTAGCAGAAGATGCATTTTTCCGACTTGCCGCTCTTCCAGTTGAAGTAGATCTTCTTGTACGGGCAGCCGCTGATGCACATGCGCCAGCCGCGGCATTTCTCCTGGTCGATCAGGACGATACCGTCCTCCTCGCGCTTGTAGATCGCCCCGCTCGGGCACGACGCCGCGCACGTCGGGTTCAGGCAGTGCTCGCACAGGCGCGGCAGGTACATCATGAAAGTGTTTTCGTACTCGCCATAGATGTCCGCCTGGATCTTGTCGAAGTTCTTGTCCTTGCGCCGCTTGGCGAATTCGGTGCCGAGGATTTCCTCCCAGTTCGGGCCCCATTCGATTTTCTCCATGCGCTTGCCGGACACCACCGAGCGTGGTCGCGCGGTGGGCTGGTGCTCGCCCAGCGGTGCGGTGTGCAGGTGCTGGTAGTCGAAGTCGAACGGCTCGTAGTAATCGTCCAGGCTTGGCAGGTCCGGGTTGGCGAAGATGTTCGCCAGCACGCGGAACTTACCGCCGATGCGCGGGTTGATCGAACCGTCAGCGTTGCGGATCCAGCCGCCTTTCCACTTGTCCTGGTTCTCCCATTCCTTGGGATAGCCGATGCCGGGCTTGGATTCGACGTTGTTGAACCAGGCGTATTCCATGCCTTCGCGGCTGGTCCAGACGTTCTTGCAGGTAATCGAGCAGGTGTGGCAGCCGATGCATTTGTCCAGGTTCAGGACCATGCCGATTTGTGAGCGAATTTTCATCTCAGTTCTCCTCGATATCAGTCGGCAGTGGACGCGGCAAATCATCGCCACTGGAACCATCGAGCCAATCGACCTTGACCATCTTGCGCACCACGACGAATTCGTCGCGGTTGCAACCGACCGTGCCGTAATAGTTGAAGCCGTAGGCCTGTTGGGCGTAGCCGCCAATCATGTGGGTGGGCTTGAGCACCACGCGGGTCACCGAGTTGTGGTGGCCGCCACGGGTCTTGGTGGTTTCCGAACCCGGCACGTTCACGATCCGTTCCTGGGCGTGATACATCATCACCATGCCTTCCTTGACCCGTTGGCTGACCACCGCACGGGCTGTCAGCGCGCCGTTGACGTTGAAGCATTCGATCCAGTCGTTGTCCTCGATACCGGCGCGCTTGGCGTCGATTTCCGAGAGCCAGACAATCGGTCCGCCACGGCTCAAGGTGAGCATCAGCAGGTTGTCGCTGTAGGTGCTGTGGATGCCCCACTTCTGGTGCGGGGTGATCCAGTTCAGGACGATCTCGGTCTCGCCATTGCTGCGCTTGCCCTTCACGCCGGCGATGGTGCGGGTGTTGACCGGTGGCCGATAGCTCATCAGTTGCTCGCCGAACGCCTGCATCCATGGGTGATCCTGGTAGAACTGCTGGCGACCGGTGATGGTGCGCCATGGGATCGACTCGTGGACGTTGGTGTAGCCGGCGTTGTAGCTCACGTGATCGTCTTCCAGGCCAGACCAGGTCGGGCTGGAAATGATCTTGCGCGGCTGGGCCTGGATGTCACGGAAGCGAATCGCCTCGTGCTCCTTGGAGACGGCCAGGTGGCTGTGGTCGATGCCAGTGAATTCCGACAGCGCTGCCCAGGCTTTCACCGCGACATGGCCGTTGGTTTCCGGCGCCAGGGACAGGATCACTTCGGCAGCGTCGATGGCGCTGTCGATCTTCGGCCGCCCTTGGCTGATACCTGCCTCGACTTCCTTGTGGTTCAGCTCGCCAAGGAATTTAACTTCAGTGTCGGTGTTCCAGTTGATGCCCTTGCCGCCGTTGCCGAGTTTTTCCAGCATCGGGCCCAGGGAGGTGAACTGTTTGTAGATGTTCGGGTAGTCGCGTTCCACCACTTGCAGGTTCGGCGCGTTCTTGCCCGGGATCGGCGCCACACCGGCGCTTTTCCAGTCGGTGCCGCCGAATGGCTGGGCCAACTCGCCGACGCTGTCGTGCATCAGCGGTACGGTGACCAGGTCTTTCTCGACACCCAGGTGGCCGACCGACATGGCGGAGAACGCCTTGGCGATACCCTTGTAGATTTCCCAGTCCGAACGCGATTCCCAGGCCGGATCGATGGCGGCCGACAGTGGGTGAATGAACGGGTGCATGTCCGAAGTGTTCATGTCGTCTTTTTCGTACCAGGTGGCGGTCGGCAAGACGATGTCGGAATACACGCAGGTCGAGGACATGCGGAAGTCCAGGGTGGTCACCAGGTCGAGCTTGCCAATGGCGCCCTCGTCGACCCATTCGGCTTCGGTGGGCTTGCACTCGGTGCCATGGCCAATGTCTTCGTTCATCACGCCGTTCTTGGTGCCCAGCAGGTACTTGAGCATGTACTCGTGGCCCTTGCCCGAGGAGCCCAGCAGGTTGGAACGCCAGATAAACATGTTGCGCGGGAAGTTCACCGGGCTGTCCGGTTGCTCGCAGGCAAAGCGCAGGGAACCGTCCTGCAGCGACTTGACCACGTAGTCCTTGGGCTCCATGCCCGCGGCGGCGGCATCGCGGCAGATGTGCAGCGGGTTGGTGTTGAGCTGCGGTGCGCTCGGCAACCAGCCGGCCCGTTCGGCGCGGATGTTGTAGTCCAGGGCGTGCTCGGGAAATTGCGATTTGTCGGCCAGGGGCGAGAGCACATCGTGCATGCTCATCTTCTCGTGGCGCCATTGCGAACTGTGCCCGTAGAAGAAGCTGGTGCCGTTCATCTGCCGTGGCGGACGGTTCCAGTCCAGGCCAAAGGCCAGGGGCAGCCAGCCGCATTGCGGACGGAGTTTTTCCTGGCCGACATAGTGGGCCCAGCCGCCGCCGGTCTGGCCGACGCAACCGCAGAGCATGAGCATGTTGATCAGCCCGCGGTAGTTCATGTCCATGTGGTACCAGTGGTTCATCGCCGCACCGACGATGATCATCGAGCGTCCACGGGTCTTGTCGGCGTTGTCGGCGAACTCGCGGGCGATCTGGATCGCCTTCTCGCGACTCACACCGGTGATCTGCTCCTGCCAGGCCGGGGTGCCGGGTACCGAAGCGTCGTCATAGTCCTTGGCAACGTTGGCGCCGCCCAGGCCACGGTCGATCGCCAGGTTGGCCGCCGACAGGTCGAACACGGTGGCGACTTTCGCCACGCTGCCATCGGCCAGCACCACGCTGTGCACCGGCACCCGCCGGAACTGCACCGCGTCACCGGCCACGTGCTGGAAGTACTCCTGGGCTTCGCCGGCGAAGTACGGGAACGCCACTTCGGCGACGTCGCCGCCGATCAGGCTCAGCTTGAGGTCGATCTCACGCCCCTCGCCGCCTTCACGGGGCAGGATGTTCCACTTGCCCTTCTCGCCCCAGCGATAGCCGATGGAGCCTTGGGGCGAAACCAGTTCGCCGGCGGCGTCCATGGCGATGGTTTTCCATTCCGGGTTGTTGTCCTGGCCGAGGTTGTCGGTCAGGTCGCTGGCCCGCAGGAAACGGTCCGGCTGGTAACCCGCACCCGGCGCCGCGCCGAGCATTGGCTTGAGCATCACCAGTACCGGCAGGTCGGTGTAGCGCTTGGCGTATTCGGTGAAATAGGCGCTGGGCTTGTCCAGGTGGAACTCTTTGAAGATCACATGGTTGAAGGCCTGGGCCAGCGCGGCGTCGGTGCCCTGCTTGGGGTTGAGCCACAAGTCGGTGAGCTTGGCGACTTCCGAATAGTCCGGGGTGATCGCCACGGTCTTGGTGCCCTTGTAGCGCACCTCGGTGAAGAAGTGGGCGTCAGGGGTACGGGTCTGCGGGACGTTGGAGCCCCAGGCAATGATGTAGTTGGAGTTGTACCAGTCGGCCGATTCCGGCACGTCGGTCTGCTCGCCCCACACCATCGGCGATGCTGGCGGCAAGTCGCAATACCAGTCATAGAAGCTCAGGCACACGCCACCGATCAGCGACAGGTAACGCGAGCCGGCGGCATAGCTGACCATCGACATGGCCGGGATCGGCGAGAAGCCCACCACCCGGTCCGGGCCGTGTTCCTTGACGGTGTAGACGTTGGCTGCGGCGATGATCTCGTTGACTTCTTCCCAGTTGGAACGGATGAAGCCGCCCATGCCGCGCTTGCTTTTATAGGAGTCGGCCTTGGCCTTGTCCTCGACGATGCTGGCCCAGGCTTCCACTGGCGGCAGGGTCTGCCGGGCTTCGCGCCACAGCTTGAGCAATGGCTTGCGGATCTTCGGGTACTTGAGCCGGTTGGCGCTGTAGATGTACCAGCTGTAGCTGGCGCCGCGAGGGCAGCCGCGTGGCTCGTGGTTGGGCAGGTCGTTACGGGTGCGCGGATAGTCGGTCTGCTGGGTTTCCCAGGTGATCAGGCCGTTCTTGACGTAGATCTTCCACGAACACGAACCGGTGCAGTTCACCCCATGGGTGGACCGCACGATCTTGTCGTACTGCCAGCGCGAACGGTAGACGTTCTCCCAGTCCCGGGACTCCTTGCGGGTCTCGCCGTGACCATCGGAAAACTCGCCTTGCTTGCGGTTGAAAAACCGCAGTTGATCCAATAAATGACTCACAGTGTGTTCCTCTCAGGCTTGCTCCGCGGGGTCTGCGCCCCGCCCACGCAGGTTTAGGTTCGGCTTAGCAAGGTGTCGCGGCGCCCTTGCGGGCATACCACCACCAGGTCACCACGATGCAGCTCAGGTAGAAGCCGACGAACATGTAGAAGGCCATCTCCGGGCCGCCGGTCAGGGCCATCGAGGTGCCGAATGATTTGGGAATGAAGAAGGCCCCGAAGGCGCCCATGGCCGAGCTGAAACCCAGCACCGCGGCCGATTCCTTGCCGGCGTTCTTGATCGCTTGTTCACGCAGCTCCGGCTTTTTGCCCAGGGCAGCCTTCTCATGCAGGGTGCGGAAGATCACCGGGATCATGCGGAAGGTCGAACCGTTGCCCACCCCAGTGGTGATGAACAGCAACATGAACATGCCCAGGAAGCCGTAGAAGCTGCCGCCCTGACCGTTCTGCGGAAGAAAGTGCAGGACGCCGAACACCATCACGATCATCAACACGAAGTTCCACAAGGTGACCTTCGCGCCACCGAGCTTGTCCGCCAGCCAGCCGCCCAGCGGCCGTACCAGCGCGCCCACCAGCGGGCCGAGGAAGGCGAATTTCAGGGCGATGACGTCCGGGAACGAGGTCTTGATCAGCAGCGGAAACGCGGCGGAGAAACCGATGAACGAACCGAAGGTGGCCAGGTACAGCCAGCACATCAGCCAGTTGTGCTTGCGCTTGAAGATCACCGCCTGTTCGCTGAACGAAGCGCGGGCGCTGGACAGGTCATTCATGCCGAACCAGGCAATCAGGGTCACGGCGAGGATGAACGGCACCCAAATGAAGCCGGCGTTCTGCAGCCACAGCGAGCTGCCATCAGCCAAGACTTGCGGTTGGCCGCCCATGAAGCCGAACACACCAAAGGAGATCACCAGCGGCACGCTGAACTGCATCACCGACACGCCCAGGTTACCCAGGCCGGCGTTCAAGCCCAGGGCGGTGCCCTGCTGGGACTTGGGGTAGAAGAAGCTGATGTTGGACATGCTCGAGGCGAAGTTGCCGCCACCAAAACCGCACAACAGTGCGATCAGCACGAACACGCTGTAGGGCGTGGCCGGATCCTGCACGGCGAAGCCCATCCACAACGCCGGTATCAGCAACGACGCCGTGCTCAGCGCAGTCCAACGACGCCCGCCGAAGATCGGCACCATGAACGAGTAGAAGATGCGCAAGGTCGCGCCGGACAGCCCCGGCAATGCCGCCAGCCAGAACAACTGGTCGGTGGTGAAGCTGAAGCCGATGGCATTGAGGCGCACGATCACCGTGCTCCAGACCATCCACACCGCGAAGGCCAACAGCAGCGCAGGAATCGAAATCCACAAATTGCGCCGGGCAGTCTGTTTGCCACTTTTGCCCCAGAACGCAGGGTCTTCCGGGCGCCAGTCATGAATGACCGGGCCCTTTTCAGGCGTTTGCAGAACGGACATGTTCTTCTCCTTGGGCAATGCTGGAAAACGGGGATTGAGTGGCCGGCGGCTGTTTACCCAGCAGCGGGCGCTTGCGCATTTCGCTGAAGTACATCCAGGCCAGGGACACCCAGACCACGCCGTACATCAACATGAAGCAGGACGAGCGCACGCCGGTGAGGTCCACCAGGGCGCCGAACATGATCGGCAGCACGAACCCGCCCAGGCCGCCGGCGAGGCCGACGATGCCGGACACCGCGCCCATGTTCTTCGGGTAGTCGTTGGCGATGTACTTGAAGACCGAGGCCTTGCCGAACGCGAAGGCGATGCCCATCACGAACAGCAGCACGGTGAACAGCGTGGGGCTGAGGCCGATGTGGAAATCGACGATGCCGTTGACGGTCTGCACTTGCAGCTGCGTCTGGGGATAGGAGAGCAGGAACAGGCAGATCCAGCTGACCCACAACACCCACCAGGTCACGCTCTGGGCTCCCCAACGGTCGGACATCCAGCCACCGACGGCCCGCAGCACGCCACCGGGCAAGGAGAAACACGCCGCCAGCAGCGCCGCGCTTTGCAGGCTGAAGCCGTATTCCTGCACGTAGTACTTGGTCATCCACAATGCCAGGGCCACGTAGCCGCCGAACACGATCGAGTAGTACTGGCAGTAGCGCCACACGGCGGGCTCTTTCAGGGTTTTCAATTGCTCGCGCAACGTCGCGCCGCCCTTGCCGCTGTGTTCCTTTTTCTCGGTGGTGAGAAACCAGAACAGCAACGCGGTGATGAATAGGATGGCGCTGAACACTTTCGGCACCAGGTGCCAGCTGCCGAACGCGATCAGCGCCGGAGCGAGGAATTTGGTCAGCGCCGCACCGGCGTTGCCGGCGCCGAACACGCCCATGGCGAAACCCTGGTTTTGTTTGTCGAACCACTTGGCGACGTAGGCGATGCCCACCGAGAACGAGCCACCGGCCAGGCCGACGAACAGGCCCAGCACCAGGAACTGCCAGAAGGCCGTGGCGAGGGTGATCAGGTACAGCGGCAATACGCAGCCCAGCATCAGCAGGAAAAACACGATCCGTCCGCCAAAGCGGTCGGTCAGAAGCCCCAGGGGCAGACGCACCAGCGAACCGGTCAGTACCGGCGTGGCGGCCAGCAGGCCAAACTGGGTTTCATTGAGGGCCAGCAGTTCCTTGATCGGAACCCCCAGCACGGCAAACATCATCCAGACCATGAAGCACACGGTGAAGGCCAGGGTACTCATCCCTAGTACCAGCCCTTGTTGCACTTGCGCTCGCATCACGATGCACTCCGTCAGTTCGATTGAGCGCAGCCTAGTGATACGAACCCCGCGAAAACTTGACTTGGGTCAACGTGCCCCGGGGCGGTCCAGGCCTATGCTTGGCCCGTCTACCTCCAAGGAGGTATATCTGGATATTGATACAACCCTTTATTTATCAATACCTTGAACAAGTCTGCCGAAGCTTTTATGGAAATGGAGCGGCCGACAACTCTTTAGAGGTAGTGCGCCCAGGATTGGCTGCTACACCCCCAGGTCCAGGGCGCTACCTATGCTCGCTTCACCGTTTTACCCCGCAGGCCCGCGTCGATGATGCGTTGGCTGCGCAGTTCCCTGCCCGCCCGCGCCGGGCTGGCGGTGATCCTGATCGCCATCCTGGCCCTGGCCAGCTCCTTGAGTGCCGGGTTGATCGCCTGGTTCAGCCAGGGCGACGCTGCCGCCATCAATACCGCTGGTTCCGTGCGCATGGAGACCTACCACCTGAGCTGGAAACTGGCGGCGGGGGCTGACGACGACATCCCGGCGATCATCGCCAGCCTGCAACAACGCCTCGACAGCCCTGCCCTGCGTGCCGTGCTGGAAGATGGGCCGGAAACCTCCCTGCACAAGAGCTATCGCGATCTTGTGCAACGCTGGAACCAGACGTTGCGCCCTGCCATCGAGCGTGGTGACTCGGCATTTTTCCAGGCCAGCGCCAACACCTTCGTCGAGCAACTGGACCAGTTCGTCACCCTGTTGCAACGCCAGAGCGAGCACAAGCAAGGCTGGCAGCAGGTGATCCAGGGCGCGGCGCTGTTCAGCACCATGATCATCCTGCTGATCGGCCTGTATGAATTGCAGTACGGCGTGGTCACGCCCTTGCAGGAGTTGGTGGACGCCACCCAGCGCTTTCGCCGTGGCGAGTTCCAGGTGCGGGTCAATCACCAGTCCGAAGATGAACTGGGCCAGTTGGCGACCAGTTTCAACACCATGGCCGAGACCATCGAGCAATCGCACCGCACCCTGGAAAACCAGGTCCGGCAAAAGACCCTGAACCTGCAACAGGCCAACGCCGCCCTGGAGCTGCTGTACCAGAGCAGTCGCAGCCTGGCGACCCGCCAGGCCAATGCCGAAGGGCTGGATGAATTGATCCGACGCTTCCAGCAGCGCCTGCCAGGCCTGCGCCTGACGTTGTGCCTGCAAGGGCAATTGCAGGCACCGGCCAGGCACTTGCTGGCGTTGCATGGCGCCGACAGCCGCCAGGTCTGCGCCAGCAGCGATTGCGCCAGTTGCCACAAACACAACGCCGCACGCCCGCAGGCCTTCAGCATCAGCAACCAGGGCACCGAACTGGGTGAGCTCAAGGCGCATTTTGTCGATGGCCACACGGCGCAGCCCTGGGAAACCGCATTGATCCAGGCCCTGGCCAACTTGATCGGCACCTCGCTGTCCCTCAAGCGCCAGCGCGAACAGGACCATCGCCTGCTGCTGCTCGATGAACGCACGATCATTGCCCGCGAGCTGCACGATTCCCTGGCCCAGGCCTTGTCGTACATGAAGCTGCAAGTCAGCCGCATGCAGACCCTGATGCGTCGAGGCGAGCCGGTGCAAACCCTGGAGACCGTCACCGGCGAGCTGCGTGAAGGGCTGAACAATGCCTATCGCCAACTGCGCGAATTGCTGACCACTTTCCGCCTGCAGATCCACGACGATGGCCTGGTCGAAGAACTCAAAGACACCGCCGAGGAATTCTCCAACCGAGGGGACTTCAAGGTGCATCTGTTCGTCGACACCCTGGCCTTCGAGCTGTCGGCCAGCGAGCAGATCCACATCCTGCAGATCACTCGTGAGGCCCTGTCCAACTGCCTGCGCCATGCCCATGCCGAAAACGCCTGGCTCGAACTGCGCCAGGAAGGCGAGACCGTGCGGCTGTCGATCGAAGACGATGGTCGCGGCTTCAGCGGCGAGGTGGACCAGCGCGAACACCATGGCCTGAACATCATGAACGAACGAGCCCGCAGCCTGCGCGGCCAATTGCAGATTCTCTCCCGAAGACCCCAGGGCACCCGCATCCAAGTGCATTTCCAACCGGAATTCCTGGGCCAACACACCGAAGGCCTCGCAACATGAACGCCCCCCTGCGCCACACCCTGCTACTGGTCGACGATCATCCGATGATGCGTCGTGGCATCCGCCAGATGCTTGAACTCGAAGACGATTTGCAGATCGTTGGCGAAGCCAGCCACGGCGAAGAAGCCTTGACCCTGATCGAACCGCTCAAGCCCGACCTGGTGCTGCTGGACAACAACATGCCGCAGATGAACGGCATCGAGACCCTGCGCCGGCTGCGCGCCATGCACTACACCGGCAAGGTGCTGCTGTTCACCGTGTCCGATGCCGAGGACGACATCCGCGATGCCTTGCGCCTGGACGCCAACGGTTATCTGCTCAAGGACATGGAGCCGGAGCTGCTGATCCAGTACATCCGCGACGCCCTCAACGGCGCCCTGGTGATCAGCCCCGGCCTGACCCGCGTCATGGCCCAGGCGCTGCGCTCGCCACCGCGCCAGGCCGATGTGGAACTGACCGAGCGCGAACGCCAGGTACTCAAGACGATCGCCGGCGGCTACAGCAACAAGGTCATCGGGCACAAGCTGGGCATCACCGAAGGCACGGTCAAGGTCCACGTGAAGAACCTGCTGCACAAGCTCGGCTTGCGCTCACGGGTCGAAGCCGCCGTGTGGGCGATGGAGCATTTGCGCGGGGCGGGTTAGCCCAGCAAAACACACCAACTGTGAGCAGAGACTGCAGGAAAAAAACCTGTGGGAGCAAAGCTTGCTCGCGATAGCAGTGGTTCAGCTTGCGGAAATGTTGAGCGTGCTGCCGCCATCGCGAGCAAGCTTTGCTCCCACAGGGGATTGGCAGCAGATCTGGATTTCGTCCCCCACAGGATTTGTGTCTTGATCGCGCAGCCCATCCCTCTTCCGAGGTAGGCCTGCCGAGGCATAGGCCGGCGGCGATTTGGGCTCTACCATGACGACACGCGGAGGTACGCCATGCTGACCCACCCTTCCATCGTTTTACTGTTGCGTCGTCATCACCTGTTCAGCCAACTGCCGGAGCGGGTCTTTGAAGATGTCTGCAGCCTGGCCGTCCTCAGGCGCCTGGACTGCAACAGCACGCTCATGCACCAGGGCGACCCGGCCAAGCGGTTTTTCTTGCTGGTCAGTGGCCAGATCAAGCTGTTCCGGGTGACCGGTGAGGGCCAGGAGAACCTGGTGGAAATCATCCAGCCCGGACAGACCTTCGCCGAGGCGCTGCTGTTCAGCCAGGCCCGTTGCTACCCGGTCAGTGCGTCGGCGATCAAGGACAGCGTGCTGGTGAGTATCGAGGGCACCCATTACCGCAAGGCCCTGGAGGACCAGCCCAAGGTCTGCCTGGCGATCCTGGCGAGCATGAGCATCCATCTGCACCAGCGCCTCAAGGACATCGACAACCTGACCTTGGCCAGTGCCAGTCGGCGGGTGATCAATTTCCTGTTGCAGGAGCGGGATCCGCGGGATGGTCAGTTGGTGTTGCAGGTGTCCAAGCGTCTGGTGGCTTCCAAGCTGGGGATTCAGCCGGAGACGTTTTCGCGGATTCTTCATCGGTTGGTGGATGGGGGGTTGATTGCTATGGAGCGGCGTAACATTCGGATCCTAGCTGAAGAAGAGCTTGCTGCTTACCAACAGTAGCCGAGCCAGTCTCGGATTTGACCATGGTCAAGGCGTACTACTGCCGGCCTCGCACACTGGCAGAGTCCATCAGTGGAGAACCCTCATGTCCAATTCAAGCCTTCCCTTGGTCTACTCCTGCTCCGGCTGCTCGAATGTCGCGCAGCTGGCCAATACCCTGGCCCTGCGCCTGGATCGCAGCGGTCTGGCCGAGATGTCCTGCATCGTCGGGGTCGGCGGGCATGTGGCTGCGCTGGTCAATAAAGCGCGCTCGGGACGGAGAATCCTGGCGCTGGACGGCTGCCCGCTGCAATGCGTCGAAGGCTGCCTGAACCAGCACGACCTACATGCCGATGTGCATCTGATCTTGAGCCACCACGGTTTGCGCAAACGCAACGGCGAGGATTGCACCGAGGAGCAGAGTGACGAGTTGTTTGAGGAGATCAAGCGGCTGATTGAAAGCCAGATGATCGAAGCCACCGAGACGGCTTGAGAAGGCTCGAACACCAAAACCTGTGGCGAGGGAGCTTGCTCCCGCTGGACCGCGAAGCGGTCCTAAAACCTGTCTCCGCGGTATGTCAGTTAGAACGCACTTGCTTTTATTCAGTTTTTTTGAAGTCAGCTCAACCGATACTGCAAATCTAATCTTGAGACAACGCGCCAAGAACTTAAAGATTACGGAAATTACTTACAGAAATTTCCAAGACCCATCCTACGACAGCAATATACCTATCCTAAGAGTCAGTAAGCTCATTCCTACAACCAGCACGAACTAACATTTCAGAAAACTCGCCACCTCTCCGCGATAATGCAAAGTCGCAACATCCTGAAATTAATTTTCAGTTGGCGTAATCTCAATCAGCTGCAAATCTCATTGGTGTTGCGCAACAAATTTTCTCAACGCAATATTACGGACAGGATAAATGAAATGGACTCTATAGTTAACGATGCAAACTTCGAGCTTGAACTGGACGCAGAAACCGCGGAGAAGTTTTCCGTCATTCTGAACGATGAAAGCCTGATGCACGCCGGTTTTGTGGCACATCAGTCGAACAACAACGTCTTGACGCTGGCTCTGGCTGAAGACGTTAAAGTTAAAGTCGCAGCCTAAAAAAAACGGGAGGGAAGTCATTCCCTCCCGTTTCTTATTGCGTCAAACATGATGCTTGCTTATACCTTCATCAGTTAAAGGTGGCCAATTATGCAAAGGCTTAGTTCAAGCCTTCGTCGCCGCAGTGCCGAAGAAACATTAAAAAATATCGTCAACAATATGGCCCCGCGCTTGGGCATTACCCGAGTAACCGACACAACTTGGCTGGACCGTATTGGAATTCCGGTATTTGCCAGTATACGACCCGATGCATTGAAGGGTTCGCTGTGCGTAAATGCTGGCAAAGGCCTCAGATCAGCAGAAGCCAAAATAGGCGCGTACATGGAAGCCATCGAGTTCAGCCTTGCGCAATACAACACGGCGCAACTGAAGCTGTTAAAGACCACGCCGAGGCAACTCATTGAAAGCCACGAAGGACGAATAGTTTTCAATCAGTTCTGCATGTTGTATGGCTTCTCTGCCGATGCTGATTCGCTCATCATGGCCATCGAAGTTGAGGATGTATTGCGCAAGCAAAAGGTGCTTGCACCCGCCGAACTGGTGTTCATTCCCTACCCCGAAAACCCCGGGCAACAACTCTTCGGGGAAAGCTCCAGTGGCTTGGCTTCAGGCAATGACTTGGTGGAAGCCTCGGTACACGCTGTTTGCGAACTCATGGAGCGCGATGTCCAAGCCTTTAATCACCTGCATGACCGCTCCTGCCTCGTCAATCTGGACCGCTACAGCGCAGAAACCGACTCCCTCATCAATAAAATCAATGACGCGGGATTAAGCCTGTCGGTTCGTTACACCGAGAACTGTTTTGGCCTGGCCTACTTTCAGGCTTTTATCATGGAAGAATCCTCCCAGGCGCCCATCTCTGTGGCCACCGGTTCAGGGTTACATCCCATCAAGGAAATCGCCTTGATCCGGGCTATCTGCGAGGCGGCCCAAAGCCGTTTAAGCCACATCCACGGGGGCCGGGACGACATCATCGAGCGCGTCAAATACTTCGAGAAGAAGGGCCGTTCGGTCGAACTTCACGCCATCTCACGGTTGCGTACCGTGGCCACTTCCCGGGACCAGATGATTGATTACTCCTCCATCGACTGCCAGGAAGCCGCGATCCCAACGATCGAATCGGCCTGGGAGTTGCTCATTGAGCGGTTGCAAAGTGTCGGGCTCAGTACCGTGCTAAGGGTTTTGCTCAGTAAAGCGACGGACGACATTACTGTGATCAGAATCATAATTCCGGGGCTTGAAGCCTTTGAACCCGGTTTAAAAAGGGTCGGTCCGAGGTTACTTACGTATGTCAAACAATGCGCTTGAGACATGTACGCTGTTTGCGGGCCCCTCCCTGCAAGGAATAGACAATCAGTTACTGTGCGGTGGTGGCTTGGTGTTACGCCCGCCCGTCAAGCGTGGCGATATCGAACGCCTGGTGGCGCAATCGCCCCCTTCGAACCTCGCCATAGTCGATGGCGTGTTCCATGCTCACCCTGCCGTCGGCCATGCCGAGATACTCGACGCCCTGAGTGCGGGTTGGCGCATTTGGGGATTATCCTCCATGGGTGCCATTCGCGCCTGTGAAATGGATACGCTGGGAATGACAGGCTTTGGTGAAGTGTATCGACAATTCGCCAGCGATCCGGACATGTCCGACGACGAAGTGACCCTAATACATCAAGCACAAGAGCCATTTCTTTCGCTCAGCGAACCACTTATTCATATCAGGCAGTTTTTAAGACAGTGGACGACTGAACGGATCATTACGCCGGCACAAGAGCAACACATACTTCATTACCTGAAAAACATGTGGTACGGACATCGAACATTAAATTGCTTGAAAGAAGCCTTGCTGGCACTCCCTGTCGCGGAGAAACAAATAGACAACGCCTTGGCCAATTTTTCCGGCTACAGAATAAAGAGTCTGGACTTGATCGATTTTCTCAAATTACAACCATGGACAAGGACGGTGAAACAGAATGTCGCCATCAGAGATACTGTGTGAAATAAATGGTTTACCCTTTGTGCACCCCATGTTCAATAGCACAAAACTTTTAACGCTCGTCGCCGTTGTACGTAAAAATATCGAGGGAGGCGAGTTGCCTTTAACCACCTATTTGCAACCAGATTTTGCCACCACCCTGTATACTCGGCACGTCGAAGGTTCGCCCTCGTTCCCACCCCATCAAGCCCTCGGTAACGCCGAGCAGATCATGTTGGCCGAAGCGAAGAGCAACCTCAAAGCCTTGCTGCCGGAATGGACCAAATTATTGGACCTGCCGGTGAATATACATAAGTTGCTGACTCAACAAGTCAGTCTGACCAATCCGGTGCTGCCGCAACAAATGTTTCTGGGCGAAGCCGCATTTACCAGCATGACGGACCTTGAAGAGTTACTGGTGCATGAACTGTCCCATATCTGGTCCAGTTTGATCGCTGAGATTTACGACTTCCAGCTCAAGGACAGTTCGAACGACTACATATTGCCATCAGGAACCGGAGGCAAGAACCCTAGGGGTGTCTTGCTGGCTTGCCTGTTTGCGGTCGGCGCCGTGAACTACCACCAGCGGTTGCTGGTCAGCGGTTCCGGGCGAGCTCGTCCCGAACGACTCGACTACTTGCACCAGTACTTCCTCAAAAGTCTGGCCACTCTCCAGGCCTCGGCCGAATTGTCCGAAATCGGAAAACTGATCACCTCCAGGCTGGATGCGTTTTCCAGCGACCTGACAACTAACACCGCTCAAGGATGACCTATGGCCGTCGTACACTTTCCCCGGCAGTTCATGTTTTACACCGAACAGCATAAAACATACGTCACTGAGGGCTTGTGTGTCAGCGATGTACTGAACAATCTGACCGCACGGTTTCCCGACCTGATTGGCCCGGTCTTCTCTGAGGACCTGTACCCGCTGCCGTTCGTGGGGTTGTTCGTCGACGGCATGCCCGTGACCAGTGAGCATGATCGCCGTTGTCCCCTGGACAGCAATGCGCAATTGATTCTGATCAACGCAGTGGCAGGTGGCTGACATGCAATGCAACCTGAAGACAGACACCTCCCGTTACGCCCGCCAAATCATCCTCAGCGAAGTCGGCGCTCAGGGGCAACAGCGTCTCAAAGACAGCAAGGTGCTGGTGGTCGGCGCCGGGGGACTGGGCTGCCCGGTACTCTTGTACCTGGCAGGTGCTGGCGTCGGGACGATCGGCATCGTTGATAACGACATTGTCGACGTGAGCAATCTGCACCGACAAATTCTCTATGCGATTGCCGATGTAGGTGACCTGAAAGTAGTGGCAGCCAAACGTCGCATCAATCAGTTGAACCCCGACATCGTAGTCCACACCGTTGCCACCACGCTGAACCCGGACAACGTCCTTTCGCTGCTGGCGGAATACGACATCATCGTCGACGCTACTGATAACTTCGACGCCAAATACCTCATCAGTGACGCCTGTATCGAGTGTGAAAAACCGATGGTTTACGCCTCAATCAGTCAGTTCGAGGGGCAGGTGTCGGTATTTAATTATTACAACCGGCACACTCAACAACGGGGGCCGTGCTTCCGGGATCTGTTCAAAACACCGCCGCCACCGCACTTGACACAAAACTGTTCGGAAGCGGGCGTTCTTGGCGTCATACCTGGCTTGCTCGGTTGCTTTCAGGCCAACGAAGTACTCAAGCTCATCCTTCGTGCCGGGGAGCCATTGAGCGGGCAATTGTTGTCTATCGACTGCCTGGACAACACCTTCCACCTGTTGAACATCAACAAAAAAACAAGGGACCGTCCCCCTGCGAGAACGCTTGGCGCTACGACCACGCCTGCGTGGCGCGATAGCGACTGGCTATCACCCGACACCCTGCATGACTGGATAGCGACACAAGCGCCATTTCAATTGGTCGATGTGCGCGATGTCAGCGAGCATCAGCAAGGTTCGCTAGGCGGCAGACCGATTCCGCTCAAAGACATCATCAAGCGCCAGGAAGAACTCGATACCGCCCGCCGTATCGTTTTCTATTGCAAATCCGGCATCAGGAGCAAGGCGGCCCTTCTGGCAATTCGTACCGTCAGTCAGGAAGCAGAACTCTATAGCCTTGAGGGTGGCATCGAGCGGTATCTGGAGATTTACCCTAATGAACGTACCTCGTCTTTTTTTGAACACCCCTGATTGCGCAGCCACCTTATCCGGATCAAAGGTACGTCAATGAGTGCAAATTTTTCAGGCATTACGTGGGGCTTTCCCGGCATCGACCGGCGTCTTCTGAAAGTGCAATTCAGCTTTTTGTTGATGGTTCTGGGGGGACGTTGCAATCAACTGGCGGTGGCCTGGTGGGCCTTGCAGGAAACAGGCTCAGCGCTCTATTTCGCCAACATGATTGCCTGTTCCATCGCGACGGAGGTGTTAGCCAAACCCCTGCTGGGATGGCTGGGGGACAAGTACAACAAAATCCTGATCATCAAGCTGGCCTCATGGATTAGCCTGCTGACAGCGCTGTTGATGGTGGTACTGTCCGCCACGGGGTCGTTCAACCCCTGGACGGTGGGCGCGCTGATGATGATCAGCAGTGCGATCGTCGGCGTACGCGACCCTCTCCAGGCTTCGATCATTCCTTTGTTTGCAGACGACGATAAAGTCTCCCTGGCCTTTCGGACCAAAAGCGTGATGTCGTCCTTTTCCATTCTGCTGGGACCGGTACTGGCCAGCGGGTTGATTTACGGATTCGGTATCACGTTCGCCTTTGCCGCCGATTTTTTTGCAATTCTCATCGCCGGGGCGTTGATCGCGACCATCCCGAGCCCCATCGGCGCCACTGACCAAGGCGAAAAAGCCCCGGGTGCCAGCGGCTTTAGCATGATCTATTCCGGCTTCAAAGTAGTTTACGGAGTGAAAGTCGAATTTTACCTGGCCATCATTGCAATGCTGATCAACTTTGCCCTGTTTCCGTTCTTCACCATCCTGATCCCATTGTATGTAAAGGACGTCATCCAATACCCGGTCACTTACATCGGTCTTCTGGATTCGTGCTTCGGACTGGGCATTCTGGCGGGGAGTTACAAGATCATCGGCTGGTTATCCGACCGGGTCCCCCGTGACATGTGTGTGTCCGCAGGTTTCGCATTGCTGGGGTGCAACCTTGTAGTGGTCGGGACCGTTTCATCGTCGTTCATCGTGCCCGCGGCCTTTTTCTGCGGCGGCGTCGGCCTGATGTTGATTAACATCCCCACTTCCGCTGTGAGGTTGCTGGCAACGCCAAAGCTCCATCGCAACCGGATTTTTGCAACGGTTTCATTTCTGTCTGCGGCGGCCAGCCCCTTGGGCAGTTTCGCGATGAACACCCTGATCGCCTCTTTGGGGGTTGCACTGACAATCACGCTGCTGGGCGCCATGGTACTGCTGTTGTCTTTGCTGGTCTTTCTGGTACCCGACTTTAAAACTTTCATGCGCTCCCAGGATACCCAGCTCAATGATGCCTATCTGGACAAATACCCTAAAGCGTTTGCGCACTGACGCGCCTCGCCGTACCCCAGCCTCTTACAAACGGAGTTGCCTTTCAATATGCTGGAATTCAAGGATCGACCTGAATCTGCTCGACATGAACAGATCTTCTGTGGCCAATATTATGACGACATGGGCTGTACCGGTTTTCTGGGCGACCCGTCCAAGGATCGAATCTCGGTGCTGATGCTGGGGCTTTCGGACGGTGTGGCGCTGGCGCCGATCGCAGCCAGCACCAGAGTGGCCAGTCTGTTGGCCGTTGATCTGGACGAGACCTCACTTGTGCGCAGCCTCGACAACCGGAACCGACTTTCAGCGCATATCGACTTTGACAGCGTGGTCGCCGATGCCGCGCACTTCCTGGTCGTCACCCCCGACCGGTACGACGTCATTATTGTCGACCTCTACACCCAGAGCGGTTATGCCCCGATCGTGTTTGATCATGGATTCCACCAACTATTGAAGAGCCGCCTCAACCCTCTTGGTCACGTGGTGTTCAACGGTTTTGGCGTTCCCATGAACCTGGATCCGTTCAACGGCCCTACGCCCCAGGCTTGGCTCGCCCACTGCCTGAACGACAGCTGGGGCGATATTCATCACCTGCCCCATCGACGCAATGCGACGTTCATTATCGGCCCACCGCCATCAACCACACCGCGCACCGCACCTACCGCGGAGGTTTTATGCGCCAGTGACCGGCTCTTTATGGACATCATGAGCCTTCGCCTGCGCTACCTGACACCCACGGTTATCCGTCACGCTCCGATTGCGCCCCCTGCGCTGGACTTCGTCGGGATTGATCTGGAGGTGCAAAAACGCTGGATGGACTCGTTACCGGCCTTGTCTGCGCTGCTTCCGGCCTCACTGAAGCTGAGCAAGCCCAACGATCTTCGAGTGTTACTGGATAACCCGGACGCTTGCCAAGCGCTGCAAGAGCGATTATTGAAGGACAAGTCGTCGCTGCGCACCACCCTGGCGTTACTGATAGCAGGCGAAGTCAATTTCTCGGACCGCGATATGTCATGGCTCCCCGACTGGGTCGTCGCGACACTGGAGAACAGCGTCGAGATCCACCCACGAGACTGGCTGGAGGGTTTATTCCCTTACGCCTATGGCGTCATTACCCACAGAACCCGGGGAGATGTGTCCAAAGTGGAAGGTTTTCGACGAGCGCTAGCCCGATTGTCACCGAGCGTTTCCGTGGGGCGTAGAGATTCAGACTTGATCTGACAGTTACCTAGTGCTCTCTCTGAAATAACTTTCTCACCTAAGTTATGTTTCTGTGGTCAGTCGGTGCTTGGAGTGAACACATGAACTCTCAGGTAAAGGGCTTCGCGCTACCAGGTTATTGCGGGGATACGCGGACAGGTCGGCTGTCAGGCCGCCATCGCGAGCAAGCTCGGCTCCCACATGGATGGGTTACATCCGCAGGAGCCAGGCCGGCTGTGAGGCCACCTATATCGCAGGCAAGCCATACACTGGATCTGCGTCGATCACAGCAACTCAACTTCTCACCCCGCCGCCAACCCCTTCCCTGCCCGCTCCAGATTGCGCCAGAGCCACGGTGGCAGGACGTCCGGATCAAGACTGTCGATCAAATTCTTCAACGCCAACCCCAACTCGGTATCCCCCTCGATCACCAAGCGGCGACGGAAGAACAGCGTGTCAGGGTCTTCCTGACGACTGGCCAGCAACAGGAATTCGCGCCAGTTGCCGCTGATGGTGACCTGGGCCTCGGCCCGTTCGGCAATGCGTAACCCCTCCCGCGCCAAGGTCAGGTACCAGCACAACTTCAGGTCGGGCACGCGCAGGCACAACCAGCGCCCACGCAGCACCTCGAACCCGCCGTCGCGCAGCGGCTCGGCCAGGCAGCGATTGAGCGCCTGCTGCAACGCCAGGCGCTGCACCACAAACGGTACCTTGCCCACCAGCGGCAGCAAGCGGTCGGCACCTTTGAGTGCCCACTTCTTCGGACTCAACACAGGCCCGCCTCCTCTACTTTCAACATGCCGGCATGGCCGTGCCAGTAACCGTTGCAACCGTCCACGAACAGCGGTGGTGCCTCGCCCTGACGCACTTTGTCGAAGGCCGTGACCACCTCGGCCATGCCCTGGGCACGCGGGCTCAGGCGCAGCAGGTCGGCGCCACTGGCCATGAGTGCGTTGTAATCGGCCAGTAGATTCGTCACCTCGCCCGACATCGTCTGGATACCGTTGAGGGTGAACAACTGCTGGCCTTCCTGACTGCTCAACGCCAGGCCGTCGGGGTAGTTGATGCAGCAGAACTGACAGTCGTCCTTGGGGCGGTTTTCGGCTCGGGCGGTAAAGCAGCGCGCCGAGTACGCCAAAGGCAGATGGCCGTAGGCGAATATCTCCACCTCGGGCACCTCGCGGTCCATCTCGCGCACCTGCTCCAGCACATCGCCGATCAGCGCCGCCGAGCACTCCACCGGCGGCACCCAGCGGACCAGGCCGCTGTCGAGCAATTGCCCCAGGGCGTGGCCGTTGTACAGGTTCAACGCCGGGCCTCCCACAAAGGGCAGTTTGCGTTCAGCCATGAACTGCACCGCGCCCATGTCATTGGCTTCCACCATCAACTGGCCGTTGTCGCACAGGCGTCGCAGCGAGGACAGCTCCGAGGCTGCTTCGATCAGCGTCAGGCTCGACAACACAATCTGTGCCTGGCTGCACGCTTGCAGCTCACGCGCCAACCCCAACCATTGATCCAGGGAGAACGCCCGGCGTTTGGAGCACACGGTTTCCCCCAGGTAAATCACGTCCAGCGGCAATGCCGACATCTCGGCATAGAAATTCCCCAGTTGCGCTTTGTCCCAGTAGAACAGGACCGGTCCCAGGCTGAGTTTCATCTGGCCTCCCCTCATTGCCATGATCGATGGTAGGCACCCAGGGTGGTCTGGCTGCCTTCGGACAAGCCAGCCAGCACCTGGCGCCATTCTTCCTGCACCCGGAACCGTTGCGGCGCGACCTGGTGGGCATCCAGTGCCGCGCGCCAGACCCGGGTCACTTGTTCAACGTAGGCTGGGCTGCGTTGGCGACCTTCGATCTTCACCGCTTCGACGCCGATAGCCGCCAGCTCCGGCAGCAGGTCCAGGGTGTCGAGGCTGGTGGGTTCTTCCAGCGCATGGAAACGCTTGCCACCGACCAGGAAGCGGCCTTTGCACAGGGTCGGATATCCGGCCGGTTCTTCGGGGGTGTAGCGGTCGATCAGCACCTCGCTCAGGCGTGCGCTGAGGCCTTGGGCATCCTCGCTCCAGCGCACCGCCTTGGCGGGCGAGCAGACGCCGCACAGGTTCGGTGATTCGCCGGTGATGTAGGAGGACAAGTGGCAACGGCCTTCAGCCATGATGCACAGGCTGCCGAAACCGAAGACTTCGATCGGCACCGGGCTGCCCGCCGCCACCTGTCGCACCTGGGCCAGTGACAGCACCCGTGGCAGCACGGCGCGGCGGATGTCATAGCGCTCGGCGTAAAAAGCCAAAGCCGCGGCGTGTGTCGCCGAGCCTTGTACCGACAGGTGCAACGCCAACTGTGGATGACGCTGGCGGGCGTAGCTGAGCACGCCGGGGTCGGCGGCGATCAGGGCGTCCACGCCGAAATCGGCGGCACGGTCCACCGCCCGTTGCCAGCGCTCCCAACCCTTGGGCTGCGGGTAGGTGTTGACCGCTACGTACAGCTTGCGTTGGTGCTGACGAATGTGTGCGACAGCCGCATCGAACTGTTTGTCGTCCATGTTCAGCCCAGCGAAATGCCGGGCATTGGTGTCATCGCGAAAGCCGACATAGACGGCATCGGCGCCTTGGCGCACCGCCGCTTTGAGGGCAGGCAGATTCCCTGCCGGGCAAACCAGTTGCATGGGGCATCCTCGTGAGAAAACTAAGGGCGCCGCCAGTCTAGCCAGACCTCGGCCGGCCACCTTGACGGCAATCAATTGCCGTCAATGCATCAAGCTCGCGAACGGCAGATACATCACCTTGTCGTGCTTGTGCACTTGCGCCTGGCACTCCACCACGGCCAAGCCATCGGCCCAGCACGCGGCCGCCAACATGGCCGAACTCTGCTGGGGATGCAGCTCGACACACAGCGAGCCATCGGCGCTCGGGGCCAATTTCGCCCGCAGGTACTGCCGTCGCCGGTTGGGCTTTGGCCAGTCGAACCCGGCCGGCAACTGCAACGCCACAGGCAACACGTCCTCCATGCCCTGAGCCCGGAACAGAAACGGGCGCACGATAATCAACATGGTGATCAGCGCCGCCGAAGGGTTACCCGGCAGCCCGATCCAGGGTTTGCCGGCCACCTCGCCAAAGGCCAGGGGTTTGCCCGGCTGGATCGCCAGGCGCCACAGGTCAACGCTACCCAGTGCTTCGATGGCTTGCTTGAGATGATCTTCCTCGCCCACCGACACGCCGCCGGAGGTCAGCAGCAAGTCGCATTCGGCCGCCGCCAGGCTCAAGGCTTGGCGACTGGCGAGCAGTTTGTCGGGCATGACGCCGTAGTCATGTACCTCCAGGCCCCAGCCGCGCAGCAGTGCCGCGAGGCTGTGACGATTGCTGTTGTAGATTTGTCCCGGTGCCAGCGTTTCGCCCGGCTCGCGCAGTTCATCGCCGCTGCTGAGCAGGCCAACCTGCAAGGGTCGATAAACGTCCACCCGCGCAATCCCGGCACCGGCCAGCAACCCCAGCTCCTGGGCCCGCAAGCGTTTTCCGACGGCAAGCAAACGGTCCCCGCGCTGCATTTCCTCGCCTTCCTTGCGCACATGCTCCCCGCCATTGACCGGTGGCAACCAGACCCGCTCCCCTTCCACCCGGCAGCTTTCCTGGGGCACCACGGTGTCGGCCCCCGGTGGCAGCGGCGCGCCGGTGAAAATTCGCACCGCCTGCCCGGCCTGCAACGGTTGGCCCGGTGCCTCTCCGGCGGCAATGCGCCCAACCAAGGTCAGATGCCCCCCGCCGGCCGGCAGGTCGGCGGCCCGCAGGGCATAACCGTCCATGGCGCTGTTGTCCCACGGCGGCAGGTTCATGGGGCTGCGAATGTCTGCCGCCAGCACTCGGCCCAAGGCCTGGTCCAGCGCCACCCGCTGCACCGAAGGCGGCAGCGGTGCCTGATCCAACAGGTAGCGGATAGCTTCATCCACCGGCATCAGCGCGCCGCTGTCACAGGCGCTGCCACACGCGCCGCTGCTCATGAACGCGCCTCACAAGGTTCCAGGGTAATACCGGGTTGCGGCTTGAGGTGGGGTGTGAAATTGCACGGGCCGGTGCGGCTGTCCAGTTGCCCGGCCAGGATCTGCTCCCAACCGGTCCGGCAGGCCCCAGGCGAACCCGGCAAGCAGCACACCAGCACGCCGTTGCTCATGCCCGCCAAGGCGCGCGATTGCAGGGTGGACATGCCGATCTCCGCCAGCGACACCTGGCGGAACAGCTCGCCGAAACCGTCCACGTGTTTGTCCAGCAACGGCGCCACCGCTTGGGGGGTGTTGTCGCGCGGGGTGAACCCGGTGCCGCCGGTCATCAACACCACCTGCACCTTGGGGTCGGCAATCCACTGGGAAACCTGGGCGCGGATCTGGTAGATATCGTCCTTCACCAGCCCACGGTCGATGAGCACATGCCCGGCCGTTTTCAGCAGGTCCGCCAGGGTCTGGCCCGAGGTGTCGGTTTCGAAAGTTCGGGTATCGCTGATGGTGAGCACCGCGATGTTCAGCGGTTGAAAGAGGCGTTGCGTCAGATGGGCCATGATCAGCCGTCCTGTCAGAAAAGATGGCCCAGCCTGAACCGCAATCGTGGCCAGGCCTATTCCTCCTTGGAGGTACCTCCCTCGGCGCCCCATGCAGGAACGATCCTGTCCTGCGTAGGAGCTGCTGTAGGAGCTGCTGTAGGAGCTGTCGAGCGAAGCGAGGCTGCGATCTTTCCCGAGGCACTTGAGTCTCAAGCGAAAGATCAAAAGATCAAAAGATCAAGAGATCGCAGCCTCGCTACGCTCGGCAGCTCCTACAAAAGCATCCATTCAGGGGGCCAGGCGGCTACGTTGCCAGGCACCGTCTTGCAGGCGGTAGTCGAGGCGATCGTGCAAACGGTCGGCGCGGCCCTGCCAGAATTCCAGCCGTTCGGGCCGCAGGCAATAGCCTCCCCAATGGTCGGGGCGTCGCACGGGTTGATCGGCAAAGCGTTTTTCGGTTTGCGCCAGCAAGGTTTCGAGTGCTGCCCTGCCCTCCAGTGGTTGGCTTTGTGGCGACGCCCAGGCGCCCAGGCGACTGGCGACAGAACGGGATTCAAAATAGGCATCCGACAATGCCGGATCGAGTTTGTCGACCGGCCCCTCAATCCGCACTTGCCGCTCCAGCCCTGGCCAGAAAAACGTCATGGCCGCCCAGGAGTTGACCGCCAGATCCTGGCCCTTGCCACTTTGATAATTGCCGAAAAACGAGAAACCTTCGTCGCTGAATCCCTTGAGCAACAAGATCCGGCAATGAGGCCGACCCTGCTCGTCCACCGTCGCCAGGGCCATGCTGTTGGCTTCCACCGGTGGGCTTTCGGTATCGCGGGCCTGTTGCATCCAGAGCCTGAACAAAGCCATGGGGTGGTCGGGTGCCTGGATTTCGTCCAGGCCATCGAGGGTGTACTGACGGCGCATTTTGGCCAGGGAAAGGGGCATGTCGGTGATCTCCACGATGGGTTTGCGCCAGTGTGCGCCTGGCCATCCGGGTCCGACTTGACCACCATCAATGTGGCCTCCCCCTGTAGGAGCTGTCGAGCGCAGCGAGGCTGCGATCTTTAATCTTTCGCTTGAGACTCAAGTGTCCCGGGAAAGATCGCAGCCTCGCTGCGCTCGACAGCTCCTACAGGTCAGGGCCTGACTCAGGAACAGGCGATCAAAGACTCATTTGAGCCCCAACCGCCGCGCCAGCTTGTGCAGGTTGCTCGGGTCAACCTCCAACAGCCGCGCCGCCCCCGCCCAGTTCTGCCCGCAGCGTTCCAGGGCCTTGAGGATCGCCTGTCGCTGGCAACCGTCGACAGCCTCGCTCAAGGGTTGCACGGGTGCATCCAACGCTTGCAGGGCCTGTTCCGGCAGCGCTTGGGCCGAGGCTGCGCTGGCATTGACGTCCAGATCCAGCACCTGCGGTTCCAGGGTCATGATCAGGCTGCGACTGGCGCCGCGGCTCAGTTGCTTGAGCGCCGCGCGACTGATCACGTGTTCCAGCTCCCGCACATTACCAGGCCAGGAGTACGCCAGCAGCGCCTGTTCGGCCGCCGGCGACAGGCGCAACCCACGCAAGCCCAGGCGTGTGCGGTTCAGTTCGAGAAAGTGCCCGGCCAGCATCAACACATCGTGGCCGCGCTCGCGCAGTGGCGGGATCGGCACCGGGTAGACCGAGAGCCGGTGGTACAGGTCGGCGCGAAACAGCCCGTCGCGAATGCTGTCGGGCAGGTGCCGGTTGGTGGCGGCGATGATCCGCACATCGACGTGCAGCGGCTTGTCCGCCCCCAGGCGCTGGATCTCGCCGTTCTGCAGGGTGCGCAGCAGCTTGGCCTGCACGCTCAACGGTAACTCGCCGACCTCATCGAGAAACAGCGTGCCGCCATTGGCCGCATCGAAGCGCCCGGCGCGGTCGCTGGTCGCCCCGGAGAACGCGCCTTTGACGTGGCCGAACAACTCGCTTTCGGCCAGGGACTCGGGCAACGCCGCGCAGTTGACCTGCACCAACGGCTTGTGACCGCGCCGGGACAGGCGATGCAAGCGCCGGGCGAACAACTCCTTGCCGACACCGGTTTCGCCGAGCAACAGCACTGGCAGTTCGGAATCGGCCAATACATCCAGCTCGTTGAGCAACTGCTGCAACCCCTCGCTGCGCCCGAGAATCTCACCCTCCTCTGCGGGCAGGCGCAAGTCCGCCGGATCGCTGCGCGATGCCCGTAAGCTACGGTTTTCCTGCTCGAGCCGAGTGACCCGCACGGCGGCCTCGATCTGCAACGTGCAGCGTTTGAGCTCCTCGCGAGCGCGGCTGTCGAAAGTGCCGGCATGCAACGCATCCAGGGTGATCGCGCCCCAGAGCCGGCCTTCCACGTACAGGCTCACGCCCATGCAGTCATGCACCGGCAGCGGTTCACCGACGTGGTTATCGAGCAAGCCGTCATAAGGGTCCGGCAAACGGCTGTCCGGCTCGAACCAGGTGGGTTCGCGCGACGCCATGATCGCCGCCAGGCGCGGGTGCTGGGCAATCACGAAGCGCCGTCCCAGCGCCTCGTGGACCAGGCCCACGGTGGCCACGGGCCTGAGGCTGTCATCGTCCAGGCGCAGCAGCCCCACGGCGCCACTGTTGAAGTATTCGCGCAGGGTCTGCACCAGGCGCTGCAATCGCACCGCATTGGGCAGCTCGACGATCAGGTCGGCGGCCAGGCTTTCACGCAGCATGGTAGTGATGACCCTCCAGGGTTCGTTTGACCCTTCACAGTCAGGGTGACAATCACCCTGGCAAAAATTTAATGCTTAATTTTCAGTCAGTTACATATGGCACGCTGGCTGCAACGTCCGCTTATCTGTCCCTCCCCGGGATTCAACCCAAGGAAACGTGATGAGCCTCGATCTGCTGGAACAAAGCCTTGGCCAACTGGCCTGCGATATTCCCGGTGCCACGCGCACCTTCCATCATTACAACCTCGACTTCTGCTGTGGTGGGCAAAAATCCTTGCGTGACGCGGCCCTGGGCAAAGGCCTGAACCCGCTGCTGATCGCCGATGCCCTGCGCACGCTGCAAGCTGCCGGCGAACTGGGCCATGACTGGCGCGACGAGCCCCAGGCGACCTTGATTGCCCACATCCTGGAGCGCTACCACGCACGCCATCGCGAACAGCTGCCGGAACTGATCCGCCTGGCCCGGCGCGTCGAGCAGGTCCACGGTGCGCGGCCCAGTTGCCCCAACGGCCTGGCCGATCACCTGCAGGACATGTACCAGGAACTCGAAGGCCACATGCTCAAGGAAGAACAGGTGCTGTTCCCGATGCTGCAACAAGGCCTGGGCGAACGGGCCTCGGCGCCGATCCAGGTGCTGCGCTACGAACACGACCAGCACGGTGAAGCCCTGGAAACCATGCTCGCCCTGACCGACCAGATCACCCCGCCCGCCGACGCCTGCAACACCTGGCGCGCCCTGTATCGCGGGTTGGTGGAGTTTCGTGATGACCTGATGCAGCACATCCACCTGGAAAACAATGTGTTGTTCGTCAATGCGATGAAGCCTGTTCGCTGACCCTCAAACATTGCCCATTACTTCTGTGTTACTCCTGTGGGAGCAAAGCTTGCTCGCGATGGCGTAGTGTCAGTCAATATCAATGTTGACTGATTCACAGCCATCGCGAGCAAGCTTTGCTCCCACAGGCATTTGCAGCTCTCATTTGCACATTTGCAGCTCTAATTTGCCGCCCTCATCCGCAGCTCAAAACTGCCAATAGAACATCGCCTTGGCCAACACCACGATCAGCACCATGTGCCCCAGGATGCTGCGGCGCAACCAGCAGGCGCGGCGCGGCGTCAGGCGACCACTCTTGAGCCAGTACGCCAGCCACAAATAGTGACCGATGATGCTCAGCGCCAGCAGGATCTTCAGGCTCAGCAGCAGGCCAAAGCTGTTGCTCAACGGCTGGCTCAACGCGCCGCGATGCTGCCAGGCCAGGGCCATGCCGGCGCCGTACAGCACCAGCACGACGCCGTGCAGCACGTGCCGCGAGCGCTGGGCAATGGCCTGGTCGGCAGCGTCCCGGGTGCCTTGCGCCAGCGGCCGGCGAGCGCTATGCCAGATAAAGACCTCGAAAAACAGCGTGCCAATGAAGGCGATCGCCGCCAGCAGGTGCGTAACCAGCAAGACCCCGTACATTATCGATTTCCTCCGCCCAACCGGCTCATCCCGGATGCCCATCCACCCGAGCCTTGAGCAGCATCGGCCCATAGCGCCAGGCGTATAGACCGAACGCCAACATCCAGCACAGCGTCGCCAGCCACAGCGCGGCCAACGGCAACAGCAGCACCAACAGCACACGGCTCAGGCACGCCAGGTTCAGCAGGATGAACGCCAGGGTCATGCCCGCTGGCGGCTCAAGGGCGCGCCCGGTATGGCCCAGGCTGACACGGGCGATCATCGCCAGGATCAAACCGGCCATGGCGCCGATGGTCAAGCTGTGCACCGCCAGGCTCGGGTTCACCGGCACGCCGAAGTGCCACAGCGCCATGCCCAGGCACGCCACAGCCAGCCAGGCATAGGCCAGGTGCAACGACCACAGCAGCGGCACTCGCCACAAATCCCGATCATGCCAACGCACCAGTCGAATCCCGTGCCCCACCGCCAACGCGGCGAACAACAGGCCGACCCACACGCTGGCCGCCAGCGCCGGACCGAAGGCATACAGCAACGCCACCAGCGCCGACCCTGCCAGCAACAGGCGATCGAGCCAAGGCCAAGGGGCAACGCCCTCGACCCGACCGAGGCCGCGCTGGGTAAAGAATGGAATCACACGACCGCCGATCAACCCCATCATCGCCGCCACCAGCCACAGGCCGGTGAGCACGCTCTGGCGCTGCAAGCCCTCGTTGTGCTGCACCAGGCCGTATACGGATAACGCATCGGCGGCGGCCAACAGCAGCAATACCAGGACAATCGGGTAATTGCGCTTCTGCCGCACACGCCACAACATCACGCCCATCAACGCCGCGACCGCCAGGGCAAACCCCAACTCCAGCAGCGCCAGTAACGGCCAGGGCGCATCCACCAGCCAGGCCAACCGTGCACCGAGCCACAACGACGCCAGCGCCGCCAAGCGCTTGCCGCTGATCCCCGGGGTACCCGTCCAGGTCTGCACCGCCGTCAGCAGGAACCCGGCGATGATCGCCAGGCCGAAACCGAACAACAGTTCATGCCGGTGCCAGGCCAACCAGCCGCCGGCCGGCTGCCAGGTCGACAACCGTCCGGTGAACGCCGCGAGCCAAAGGGGAACAACCAACAACGCCAATACACACCCGGCCAAAAAGAACGGCCGGAACGCCAGGCGCCACAACGGCAAAATGGCCATGGCCTTGCGACGGTCAAGCACTTGCATACACCACTCCTTTGCCTCGCTGAACCGCCAGCGAGGTACGACAAACCAGGGTTCGAATGATCGGCTATCGACGTCGGCCGGCCTTGTCTCAGATCAAGCCAGCACATCGGCAACCTCCCGCTTCGAACAAGCACTTGCAAGGGGCTTGCCGTTGTGGGAGCAAAGCTTGCTCGCGATGAAGACGCCGCGGTCTACAGCTGGCCCGCGTTATCGTTCATCGCGAGCAAGCTTTGCTCCCACAACGGCTCGCGCCCATAAAGACTGTAGCTGAATGGGGTATTAGTTACCCTTTAATGGTTGTTTTAACCCTAACAGGCCAGGGTCATTTATACCCACATCAGCGCCAGCGCCCAACGAATCAACGCCCGCAGGCCTGGCCCGGCTCTTGCTCAGGCACGGCATCACCTTTCTTGTCGGGGTCATCCATGAAATCTGTCGTCCTACCGCTTACCTGGTTCGTCTTGCTCTCCTGCGTCGTGGCGCTGGCCAGCAGTCTGTCCCTGAACCTGGTCTGACCCCGAACACCTCTTTCGCAATCACAAGGATTCCATGCCATGGTGCTCCACCGCGTCCATCATCAGATTCTGCGCAGCCATCACCTGTTCGAGCCCTTGAACGAAGAAGAGCTCAACGAATTGATGAGTAACAGCCAGTTGCTGAACATCGACAAGGGTGATCCACTGTTCCGCCAGGGAGAACCGGCGCAGGCGTTTTACTTCGTGATTTCCGGGGCGGTGAAAATCTACCGGCTGACCCCGGACGGCCAGGAAAAAGTCTTCGAAGTGATCGGCGAGCGCCAGACCTTCGCCGAAGCCATGATGCTGATGGACACCCCCAACTACGTCGCGTCCGCCGAAGCCGTCGGCCCGACCCAGGTGTATCGGCTGTCCAACGCCACCTACATGCGCCTGCTGCAAAGCAACAGCCGGCTGACCTTCGCCCTGCTCGGCAAGCTCTGCGTGCGCCTGCACCAACGGGTCAACGAGATTGAAACCCTGTCGCTGAAGAACGCCACTCACCGCGTGGTGCGCTACCTGCTGACGCAACTGGTGCGCCTGCAAACCGTGGACAGCCAGTTCGAATTGCCGATGGCCAAGCAATTGATCGCCGGGCACTTGTCGATCCAGCCGGAAACCTTCTCGCGGATCATCCGGCGCCTGATCGATGAAAAAATCATCACTCAGGATGGTCGCCAGATCGCCATTCTCGATCGCCTGCGCCTGGAACAGTTCGAATGACTACACAGCCCACCTGCCTGTATTGCCAACAAGCCAACCCGATACACGAAACCGAATGTCGCCAGTGCGGCATGCCCCTGCCAGTCGAGGCCGCAAAGGCCAGTGAGCGCCGGTTGCGGCGCTTCACCTGGTTTTGTGTCGGCTTGACGATCTTCTGCATCGTCATGTTCTTCTGGCTGCCCCGCGACATCGTCTGAACCCTCAATCCTGAGTCAATTGCCGGTACAACTGCGGTAGACGCAGCGGCAGTTGCTCGGGCTGGCGAATCAAGGTGTAGCCGTTGGCCCCGAACATGTACGGCAGGTAATCCCCCGCTTCGCGATCGATGGTAATGCAGAACGGCGTCAGCCCTTGGCGCCGGGCTTCCAATACCGCCTGGCGGGTGTCTTCCACACCGTAGCGTCCTTCGTAGAGGTCCAGGTCATTGGGCTTGCCGTCACTGAGCAGCAACAACAATTTGCGCCGCCGCTTGCAGCCCGCCAACCGTTGCGTGGCCTGGCGGATCGCCGCGCCCATGCGTGTGTAGTATCCGGGCTTGAGGCCCTGGATGCGTCCGCGGGTGTGGTCGTCATAACGCTGGTTGAACGCCTTGAGTTCATGCATGCGCACCTGCTGGCGGCGCAGGGAAGAGAACCCGTACAAAGCGAAGTCGTCGCCCAACACCGACAGGGTTTCGCCGAACAGCAACAGGCTGTCGCGAATCACATCGATCACACGGTGCTCGTCATTGAGGTGGGCATCGGTGGACATCGACAGGTCCGCCAGCAGCAGGCAGGCCAGGTCGCGGCGGGTCTGGCGCTGGTCCATGAACAGCCCGCGTTCGCTGCACTGCCCGTGCTGGCGCTCGACATGAAAGTCCAGCCAGGCTTGCAGGTCCAGTTCCGAGCCTTGGGTTTGCTGGCGCAACCATTGACGATCGTTGCGCAAGTGTTCGAACTGGCGACGCAAGCGCTGGGCCGAGCTTCGCAGGCGTGCGGGCAACGGCTGGGGCTGGCAATCGCGAGGAGTGAAGGTTTGCAGGCTGACGAAGTCGTCCTGCAACCGTTGCTTGCGGTAGTCCCATTCCGGCAACAGGATGCCTGCGCCCAACGGGATGTCATCCACATCGGCCGGCGGCAGGTCCAGGTGCAGTTTCAAGCCACCGCCCTTGCGCAAGCGGGTGCGCGAAAGC
The DNA here is from genome assembly GCF_056521845.1 of Pseudomonas sp. PF05. Classification (NCBI taxonomy): domain Bacteria; kingdom Pseudomonadati; phylum Pseudomonadota; class Gammaproteobacteria; order Pseudomonadales; family Pseudomonadaceae; genus Pseudomonas; species Pseudomonas sp. PF05. The sequence goes on from NZ_JBWLPW010000002.1 coordinate 434,191, forward strand.
GTCAACTGATCCAAGTCCTCGGCGACACGAGCGGCGTCCGGGTCTTCGCTGTCATCCGCCCAGCGATCCAGGTCCACGTGCTCGGTCCAACTGAAGAGGTTTTCCAGGCGCACGATCAGCAGCCCACCGTCACGGGTAGTGTCGTCGATTCGCTCGGCGCGCTTGCGCCCGCCCTGCTGTTCGCCGGGGGGCGTGGCCAGGTATTGCTCGGACTCCTCAAGGTTGGCGGCCTGGGGATTGGCCAGGTGCTGGGGTGGGTATAGCCACAGCGGCAACGGCCAGGCTGCCCGCTCGCTGCGTGGAAAACGTTCGACACTGCCCGGTTCGCGCAAGGCCTGGCACAACGCCCGCTCCAAGGCGGCTTCGGCCGGGTTGAGCGTGGCCGGATCGGGGCGCAGGGGCAGGTGTGCGTCCACCAGCCGCCGGTAACGAGGGCGCAGCGCCGGGTAGCGTTTCAACAGCGCCAGGGTCCAGCGCTGATTGTCCCGCCCCCAGTGCTTCATCGGCCCCGATTGCGCGGCCAGCAACGCGAGCCAGCGATACAGCTCTTCGTTGAGCCCGACATCGGGGAACGCCGCCAGGCTCGCCGGCAGCCGCAGATTGTCGCCATCGCAACAGGCCAGGGGCACTTGCTTGCAGGTGCCGGCGATCTGCTGCAACAGGTTGCGCCGCAGCAGCAGGTCGCGATCACTGACCGCTTCCACCCCCAGGTGAGGCGCACCGCCGGTGGCGCGAAACAGCACCTGCAACGAGCGTTGCCGGGGGACCAGTTCGACCCGTGCTTCAGGAAAATCGACACTGGCCCGACGGGTGATGAAACGGTGCCAGACACTGCCGACCCATTCTTCCAGCTCGAGGGTGAATGCCATGGTTATCTCCTCTTAAGCCGAACCCATTGTGGCGAGGGGATTTATCCCCGCTGGGCTGCGAAGCAGCCCCAGAAACGTCTGCTACTGCGGTGTTTCAGACAGGATGTAGGGGGCCGCTTCGCGCCCCAGCGGGGATAAACCCCCTCGCCACAAAAGCTCTCTCGCCACGGATTCAGTGGTGACCTGTCAAGAAGGCACCACCGCCGCCGGTGCGCGCAGGGCCGCACGGCCGCGTTGACGGAAGCTGAACAGGTAGCAGAGCAACCCGGCCAGGAAGCCGACGCCGCTGACCAGTCGCGCCCAGAATAGCGGCTTCAAGTGATCCATCGTGGCCATGAACGGCAAGGCACTGCCATCCGTCATCCAGCGTTGCAACCAGACCTGGACGACACCGGCTGCGGTGAGGAACAAGGTGATCATCACCATCGACAAGGTCATCAACCAGAAGCCCCAGATCTCCAGGCGCTGCGAGCGTTCGTCCGCTGCTTCACCCAAGCCGCGCAAGCGTGGCATGGCGTAGCTGATGAGCGTCATCACGATCATGGCGTAGGCACCGTAGAAGGCCAGGTGACCGTGGGCCGCGGTCAGTTGCGAACCGTGGGTGTAGAAGTTGACCGGTGCCAGGGTGTGCAGGAAACCCCAGACGCCCGCGCCGAAGAACGCGGTGACCGTGGTGCCCTTGGCCCACAACGTGGCGGCGCGGTTCGGGTGTTGCCGACGACGGTTTTTCACCATGCTGAAAGCGAAGATCACCATGGCCAGGAACGGTAGCGGTTCCAGCGCCGAGAAGATCGAGCCGACCCACAACCAGACCTCGGGCGCGCCGATCCAGAAGAAGTGGTGGCCGGTGCCGATGATGCCGGTGATCAACGCCATGGCGATAATCACGTAGAGCCACTTCTCGACCACTTCGCGGTCCACGCCGGTGATCTTGATCAGGACAAAGGCAAGCATCGAACCCATGATCAGTTCCCAGACGCCTTCCACCCAAAGATGCACCACCCACCACCAGTAGAACTTGTCACGAGCCAGGTTTTCCGGGTTGTAGAAGGAGAACAGGAAGAACACCGCCAGGCCGATCAGCCCAGTCATCATCACCATGCTGACCGTGGTCTTGCGACCTTTGAGCAGGGTCATGCCGATGTTGTAGAGGAACCCCAGGCACACCACCACGATGCCCATCTTGGTGATGGTCGGCTGCTCCAGGAACTCCCGGCCCATGGTTGGCAGCAAGTCGTTGCCGGTGAATTTCGCCAGCGTCGCATAAGGCACCGAGAGGTAGCCCAGGATCGTCGCCACACCCGCGGCAGCGAACACCCAGAACAGCACGATCGCCAGTTTCGGGCTATGCAGTTCGCGGTCGGCCTCCTCCGGTATCAGGTAATACGCCGCGCCCATGAAGCCGAACAGCAGCCAGACGATCAGCAGGTTGGTGTGGACCATGCGGGCCACGTTGAAAGGGATCAGCGGAAACAGGAAGTCGCCGACCACGTATTGCAGACCCATGATCAAACCGAACAACACCTGCCCCAGGAACAGCATCAAGGCAAACACGAAGTAGGGTTTGGCGACGGCCTGCGAGGCGAATTTCAGATGCGGATTAGCCATGCTCATCTCTCAGCCCTCCTTGTTTGGCGGCCAGCCATTGGTATTGATTTTCGAGCTCCACTTGAGGAACTCAGCGATATCGTCGACTTCCTGCTCGCTCAGGTTGAACTGCGGCATGGCCCGACGGCCCGGAACGTTCAAAGGCTGCATCTTCATCCACGCCTGGAGAAAAGGCTTGAAGGCCTCGTCGCCACCGCGCCGGTTGACCACGTTGCCCAGCTCCGGCGCAAAGTACGCGCCCTCGCCCAGCAGGGTGTGGCAGCCGATGCAGTTGTTGCGCTCCCAGACGCCCTTGCCGCGTATCACCGATTCCGTCAATTGCGCCTGGTTGCTGCGTTCTGGAAAGGTCTGTTCCGTGTGGTAGGTCAGGGCCAGGAATATCAGGAAAAAGAAGATGCTTCCCCCGAAATAAATATTCCTGGCCATGCCTTTGGTGAAGGTATCTGACATGGTCACTTCCTCATTGCTTGGCGTGTTCATTCTAGGAAGCGAGGGGTGTGAAACCGCTTGATGGCGATCAAGAATCTCCGATGGTTTTGGTGGGTTGTTCCAACACAGCCCGAAAGGCGGGTGAGTTTTTGTGGCAAGGGAGCTGCTCCCGCTGGGCCTGTAGGAGCGGTGTAGGAGCTATGTAGGAGCTGACGAGTGCAACGAGGCTGCGATCTTTCCCCAGACACTTGAATCTCAAGCGAAAGATCAAGATCAAGATCAAAAGATCGCAGGCTTCGCCAGCTCCTACAGAGCCCAGCGCGAGTGAGCTCCCTCGCCACAGGGGGTGTGTCGGGATTCAGAGGGCGAACGAGATTACGATCCCTATAACGGTCGCGAGCAGCGCCGCCCAGCTCAACACCAACCGCCGCCACAATCGCGGCGCGTGGCGCAGTTCCATGAAGCCGTCGGCGATCAGCCAGGCCTTGGCTACCGCGACCGCCAGGATGGCGATGGACACCAGCTCGCTAGCCGCGATCTGGCCCAGGGCGACGGTGCCGGTGCTCAGCACGGCCAGCGTCATCCAGCAGGCGATCAAGACACGGGAAGCCGACATGAGCACCTCCGCTCAATCAAGGATGTAGACCACCGGAAACAACACCACCCAGACCAGATCCACCATGTGCCAATACAGCACGCCGGACTCCAGCCCACTGTTGCGCTGCGGCCCATAGCGACGTCGCCGACAACCCTCGGCCAGCCAGGCGAGGATCACCATGCCCAGCAGCACATGCAGGAAGTGGAACGCGGTGAGGATCCAGTACAAGGTAAAGAACGTGTTGTGCTCCATGCCCAGGCCGCTCGCCAACAGATGGGCGTACTCCGTGAGCTTGATCCCCACATAGCCGCAGGCGAGCAACAGCGCCACACACAACAACAGTGCGCCTCGACGCGGCCGGTCCTGCCGGACTTGCTCCTGGGCCAGGGCCGCGAACAGGCCGGCGGTCAGCAGGCTGAGGGTCATCGCCAGGCCCGTGGAGCGGTCCAGCAATTGCCGGCCTTCGCTGAAAGTCTGCGGGTACAACGCTTGGGCGACGGTGAACGCCAGGATCAACAACGCAAACACCGACAGCTCGGCGAGGATGAAAAACCACATCGCCAGGTCCCCGGGCAAACGCCGGGGCACGGCAACGGTTTCAGCCAAAGTGGACATCGACCACATCCATCAACGCAGCGACGGTCTGCGGGTCGTCACTCAATGGCTCGGCCAGGCACGCCAGGCAGGCTTGGCGCGGATCCATGCCGGAGCCGATCATGCGCGCGGCGAAAATCAGCAGGCGCGTCGAGGCGACTTCCTCCAGGTCATGCTGATCGAGCCGGCGCAGCGCCTGTCCCAATCGCACCACCTGGGCCGCCAGGGCCAGATCAACCCCTGCCTCGCGGGCGACGATGCGCTCTTCATCGGCCACCGCCGGATAGCCAAAGCGCATCGCCACGAAACGCTGGCGAGTGCTGGGCTTCATGCCCTTGAGCAGGTTCTGGTAACCGGGGTTGTACGACACCACCAGCATGAAGGACGGCGGCGCCTGCAGCACTTCGCCGGTGCGTTCCAGGTACAGCTGCCGACGATCATCGGCCAGCGGGTGCAATACCACGGCCGTGTCCTGGCGCGCTTCGACCACCTCGTCCAGATAACAGATGCCGCCCTCGCGCACGGCCCGGGTCAAGGGCCCGTCCTGCCACCAGGTGCCCTGGGCGCCGATCAAGTGACGCCCCACCAGGTCGGCCGCGCTCAAGTCGTCGTGGCAGGCCACGGTGTACAGCGGCAGTTTCAGGCGGTGGGCCATGTGCTGGACGAAACGGGTCTTGCCGCAGCCGGTCGGGCCTTTGATCAGCACCGGCATGCCGTGATGCCAGGCCTGTTCGAACATCGCCTGCTCGTTGTCCTGGGGTTGATAAAAGGGTTCGTCGGGGTGCTGCAAAGTGTGGATAGCGTTCATGGCAAGGCCTGATCAGACAACACGATTGCAGGCCACGCTACGGTGCCCTGCGACAACCTGGCAAGGGCTGCGGCCGGCAAACTTGATCGCCGTCAAGCGGCTAACCACCGGCCTGGGCATAGCCTTGCACCGCACCAAGAACCTGCGCGCCGAATGTCAATTACAGCGCAGCGCGGGTCATGCCTGAGGAGAAATGGAATGCTGATCAGCCACAAAAAATCGTGGGCCCTGCGGGTCACAGCGCTGTGTACAGCACTGGCCGCCCCCCACGCCTTCGCCGACCAAACCGCTACGCCGGAACCACCCCGCGTGGTCAAGACCGAAGGCGCGCCAGACCTGAGCCAGGCCGACTTCGACTCGGCCAAGGAGATCTACTTCCAGCGCTGCGCCGGTTGCCACGGTGTGCTACGCAAAGGCGCAACCGGCAAGCCGCTGACCCCCGACATCACCCAATCGCGCGGCCAGGCCTACCTGGAGGCGCTGATCACCTACGGCTCGGCCGCCGGCATGCCGAACTGGGGCACCTCCAATGCCCTGACCAAAGACCAGATCACGGTGATGGCCAAGTTCATCCAGCACACCCCACCGACGCCACCGGAATGGGGCATGGCCGAAACCCTCAAGACCTGGAAAGTACTGGTCAAGCCCGAGGACCGCCCGACCAAACAGCTCAACAACCTCAATCTGCAAAACCTGTTTTCAGTCACCCTGCGCGACGACGGCAAGATTGCCCTGGTCGATGGCGACAGCAAGAAAATCGTCAAGCTGATCGACACCGGGTATGCCGTGCACATCTCGCGCATTTCGGCGTCGGGTCGCTACCTGCTGGTGATCGGCCGGGACGCCAAGATCGACATGATCGACCTGTGGCCGAAAGAGCCGACCAAGGTCGCGCAAATCAAGGTGGGCATCGAAGCCCGCTCGGTGGAAACCTCCAAGTTCAAGGGCTACGAAGACAAGTACACCATCGCCGGTTCCTACTGGCCGCCGCAGTTCACCATCATGGACGGCGAGACCCTGGAACCCAAGCAGATCGTCTCGACCCGGGGCATGACCGTCGACACCCAGCAGTACCATCCTGAGCCACGGGTTGCGGCCATCATCGCCTCCCACGAATGGCCGGAGTTCATCGTCAACGTCAAGGAAACCGGCAAGGTGATGCTGGTCAACTACCAGGACATCAAGAACCTCACCATCACCAGCATCGACGCCGCGCCGTTCCTGCATGACGGCGGTTGGGACAGCAGCCATCGCTATTTCATGACGGCCGCCAACAACTCCAACAAGGTCGCAGTGATCGACTCCAAGGAACGCAAGCTCACCGCCCTGGTGGACGTCGGCAAGACCCCGCACCCGGGACGCGGCGCCAACTTCAACCATCCTCTCTACGGACCAGTCTGGGCCACCAGCCACTTGGGCGATGCCGGGGTTTCGCTGATCGGTACCGACCCGGTCAATCACCCGCAATACGCCTGGAAACAGGTCGACTCGCTCCAGGGCCAGGGTGGCGGCTCGCTGTTCATCAAGACTCACCCCGCGTCTCGTCACCTGTATGTCGACACCACCCTCAACCCCGACGCCAAGCTCAGCCAGTCAGTGGCGGTGTTCAACATCGACAAGCTCGACGCCGGCTACACCGTGCTGCCGATTGCCGAGTACGCCGGTATCAAGAAAGGCGCGTTGCGTGTGGTGCAACCGGAATACAACAAGGCCGGCGACGAGGTCTGGTTCTCGGTCTGGAGTGGCCAGGAAGATGAGTCGGCGCTGGTGGTGATCGACGACAAGACCCTCAAGGTCAAGAACGTGATCAAGGACAAACGCCTGATCACCCCCACTGGAAAATTCAACGTCTACAACACTCAACACGACATCTATTGAGCCCCATCAATAAGAGGAAAAACCATGAAGCCTATTCTGATTGCCTTGGCCTTGACTGCCGCCTCCAGCCTGCCGGCGTTGGCACAAGACGGCCCGACACTGTTCAAGAGCAAGCCCTGCGCGGCCTGCCACTCCATCGACACCAAGGTGGTTGGCCCGGCCCTCAAGGACGTCGCGGCGAAAAACGCCGGCGTCGCCGGAGCACAGGATTTACTCGCCAAGCACATCAAGGAAGGTACGCAAGGCAACTGGGGACCGATGCCGATGCCGGCCAACCCCGTGACGGAAGAAGAAGCCAAGATCCTGGCTGCGTGGGTCTTGACCCTTAAATAACCACCCAAGGGAGCTTGCTCCCGCAGGGCCCTGTAGGAGCTGGCGAAGCCTGCGATCTTTTGATCTTGATCTTGATCTTTCGCTTGATCTTTCGCTTGAGATTCAACTGTCAGGGACAAGATCGCAGCCTCGTTGCACTCGACAGCTCCTACACAGCTCCTACACAGCTCCTACACAGCGTCTACAGGCCCAGCCGCTACAAAGGCAGCACTCTTTCATTCAGGAGGACGTCATGGAACGACACCGCTTTAGCACCGCGATAGCCACCCTCCTCTTCGTTTTCTCTTCCTGCGTGCTGGCCGCTCCCGACAGCCAGCGCCAGGTGCAACTGCAACACCTGCTGGACCAGGATTGTGGCGCCTGCCACGGCCTGTACATGACCGGCGGCCTCGGCCCGCCCCTGACCCACGAAGCCCTGGCCGGAAAATCCCGCGACAGCCTCATCGCCACCGTCACCCTCGGACGGCCCGGCAGCGCCATGCCCGGTTGGGCACCGTTGCTTGCGCCCGCCGACATTCGCTGGCTGGTGGACCGGCTCCTTCAAGGAAAACCCGCCTCATGATCCGTTCTTTCCTGTCCTCCACGGCCATCGCCCTGCTGCTCTGCGGTTGCGCCCAGACACCATTGCGCGGCACCGGCGATCTGGGCGTGGTGGTGGAGCGCGCCACCGGCAGCCTGCAAATCATTGAAAGCGACACCCGCACCGCCCTGGGCCGCGTCGAAGGCCTGGGCGACTTGTCCCACGCCTCGGTGGTGTTCTCCCGCGACCAGCGCTACGCCTACGTGTTCGGCCGCGACGGGGGCCTGAGCAAAGTCGACCTGCTGAGGATGCGCATCGAGCGCCGGATCATCCAGGGCGGCAACAGCATCGGCGGTGCAATCAGCCAGGACGGCAAGCTGATCGCCGTCTCCAACTACGAGCCCGGCGGGGTCAAGGTGTTCGATGCCCAGACCCTGGAACAGGTCGCCGACATCCCGGCCACGCCGTTGCCCGGCGGCCAAAAGCGCTCACGGGTGGTCGGCTTGGTGGACGCGCCCGGACAACGCTTCGTGTTCAGCCTGTTCGACACCGGCGAGATCTGGACCGCCGACTTCAGCCTCGGCCTCACCCCGCGCATCGAGCGTTTCACCGCCATCGGCCAGCAACCCTATGACGCGCTGATCACCCCGGACGGGCGTTATTACATGGCCGGGCTGTTCGGCGAAGACGGCATGGCCCAACTTGACCTGTGGCACCCGGAGCACGGCGTGAAACGGGTGCTGGGGCATTACGGCCGCGGCCAGGAGCGGCTCCCGGTGTACAAGATGCCGCATCTGGAAGGCTGGGCCCTGGCCGACCAGCAAGCCTTCGTGCCTGCCGTCGGGCATCACCAGGTGTTGGTGATGAACGCCCAAAATTGGCAGCAGACCGACGCGATCGCCGTGGCCGGCCAACCGGTGTTCGTCACGGCACGTCCGGACGGTCGGCAGCTGTGGGTCAACTTTGCCTACCCGGACAACGACCGCGTCCAGGTCATCGACACCCAGACCCACGCCATCGTCGCCGACCTGCGGCCCGGCCCAGCGGTGCTGCACATGGAATTCACCGCACGGGGTGACCAGCTGTGGCTGTCCGCCCGGGACGGTGGCCAAGTGCAGGTCTGGGACCCGTATCGACTTGAACGCCTGGGCAGCCTGCCGGCCCTGAGCCCGAGCGGCATTTTCTTCAGCAGTCGCGCGCACAAACCAGGGTACTGACCATGACACACAGCTCACTGGCGCGACGCCTGATCGATCGATTCCAGCACGGCCTGCCGTTGTGCGCCGAGCCCTATCGGGCCATGGCCGAGACCCTGGGCTGCAGCGAAGCCCAGGTCATCGACTGCCTGCAGCACCTGCAAGTGGCCGGGACCTTGTCGCGGGTCGGCCCGGTGTTCGAACACACCCGGGCCGGGGCCAGCACCCTGGCCGCCCTGGCCGTGCCCGAAGACCGCTTGCACCAGGTGGCCGCGCGCATCAGCCAATACCCGGAAGTCAATCACAACTACGCCCGCGAACATCGCTACAACCTGTGGTTCGTGCTGACCGGCCCCAACCGCGCCCACCTGGAAAACATCCTCCAGGAACTGGAGAACGACACCGGTCTCACGCCACTGGACCTGCCCATGCTGACCGCCTACCGCATCGACCTGGGCTTTGCCCTGGAGGCCACCCCATGAAAAACGCCCTGAGCGAACAACAGTCACTGGCACTGCGCCGTCTGCTGGAAACCGGCCTGCCCCTGACTTCGCGTCCCTTCCAGGCCCTGGCCGAGCAGATCGAGGCCAGCGAACAACAGGTGCTCGAGCAGGTGCAGCATTGGCATGGACAGGGGCTGTTCCGCCGTGTCGGCCTGGTGGTCAACCATCGCGCCTTGGGGTTTGCCGCCAACGCCATGCTGGTGCTGGACGTGCCGGACGCCTTGGTCGATGAAGTCGGGCGCCGCCTCGGGCAAGCGCCGGGCATCAGCCTTTGCTACCAACGCCCCAGGCGCCTGCCCCAGTGGCAATACAACCTGTTCTGCATGATCCACGGTCGCCAGCGTGACCGTGTCGAGGCCCATGTCCAGGCGCTGCTTGAAGAGCATCTGCTGGACGACCTGCCCCACCAGTTGCTGTTCAGCACACACCTGTTCAAGCAATGCGGCGGACGTTACGCCGCACCGGTCGGAGCCCGTATCGATGGATGACCTGGACCGCCGCCTGATCAATCGCCTGCAACTGGGCCTGCCGCTGGTGCGTCATCCTTGGCAAGCCCTGGCCCAGGAGCTGGACAGCAGCAGTAGCGAATTGCTCGACCGCCTGCATGAGCTGCTCAACGACGGCGTACTCACCCGTTTCGGCCCGATGTTCGACATCGATCGCCTGGGCGGTGCATTCACCCTGGCGGCGCTGGCGGTGCCCGAGCCGCGCTTCGAGCCCATCGCCGAGTTGCTCGCGGACATGCCCGAGGTCGCCCACAACTACCGCCGCGAGCACACCTGGAACATGTGGTTCGTGCTCGCCTGCCCCAGCGAACAGGCGATCAACGACACCCTGCTGCGCATCGAACACCTGACCGGCCTGGTGCCGCTGAACCTGCCCAAAGAGGAGACCTACCATGTCGGCCTGTATTTCCCCGTCTGAGTCTTTGTGGCAAGCATCGCCACGGCTGGATGAAACACCCTTGGCACTGCGCCTGGTGGAACTGACCCAGGCCGGCCTGCCCTTGCTCGAAGACCCCTGGGCCTGGCTGGCCGAACAACTGGAACTGAGCGTGGAATCGACCCTCGACCTGCTCAAGCGCCTGCAGGCCGAAGGCGCGATCCGCCGCATCGCCGCCGTGCCCAATCATTATCGCCTGGGCTACCGCCACAACGGCATGACGGTGTGGGACGTGGCCGATGCCGACATCTCGCGTCTCGGCACCCTGCTGGGGGCGCAGCCCTTCGTCAGCCACTGCTACCGGCGTCCGCGCCGGCCCGGCTGGCGCTACAACCTGTTTGCCATGGTCCATGGCCGCAGCCGCGAAGAAATCGATAGCTACCGCGAACACCTGCGCTACCTGCTGGGGGACGCCTGCGCCGCCGACGACATGCTGGTGAGCAGCCGCATCCTGAAAAAAACCGGCCTGCGCCTGTCGCCCGTGGGAGCAACGCTTGCTGGCGAAACAGGGGCGTCGGTTTTATGAAGGACCGCATCGGCTTCATCGCGGGCAAGCCTTGCTCGCACCAAGCCTTGCTCCCACAAGGAAGGAGCGCTTTATGTTGAGGATCAGCCACTACCTGCGAGCCCTGGCCGGCCAATGCCCCGCCCCACGTGTCGCGCCACCGGGCAGCAGCCGCCCGCCGGTGGTGATCTGGAACTTGCTCAGGCGTTGCAACCTGACCTGCAAGCACTGCTATGCAACGTCGGCCGACAGCGTGTTTCGCGATGAACTGGACACCGCGGCGGCGCTTAAGGTCATCGATGACCTGCACGATGCCGGCGTGCGCGTGTTGATCCTGTCCGGCGGCGAACCGCTGTTGCGCGAAGACCTGTTCCAACTCAGCGCCTATGCCCGCGACAAAGGTTTTTTCCTCGCCCTCTCCACCAACGGCACGCTGATCGACGCTTCCAATATCGAACAGATTGCGGCGGCGAACTTCGATTACGTGGGCATCAGCATCGACGGCCTGGAAGCGACCCACGATGAGTTCCGGCAGCTCAAGGGCAGTTTCGCCAGTTCCATGGCGGCCATCCGGCTTTGCCGCGAGCAAGGCATCCGGGTCGGGTTGCGCACCACCCTCACCCAGCAAAACCATGCCCAGTTGCCGCGCTTGCTGGACTTGATGAATGAGTACGACGTACAGAAATTCTACCTGTCGCACCTCAACTACAGCGGCCGGGGCAAGCGCAGTCGCAAGCTCGATGCCCATCAGCAGATGAGCCGCGAGGCCATGACCTTGATCTTCGAACGGGCCTGGCGCGACATCGAACAGGGCCATGACAGTGACTTCGTCAGCGGCAACAACGACGCCGACGCGATCCTGTTGCTGCAATGGGTCGCCCGGCGCCTGCCCCAACACTACGGCGCACTGGAGCAGATGCTGCGGGCCTGGGGCGGCAACGCGTCGGGTAGCGGCATCGCCAACATCGACAATACCGGCGAGGTTCATCCCGATACTTACTGGTGGCAGCACTCGGTGGGCAATGTCCGCCAGATGCCATTCAAGACCCTCTGGCTCGATCGCCCCGATGCCCTGCTGCTGAAGCTGCGCGAACACCCAAGGGCCGTGGGCGGCCGCTGCGGGCAATGCCGCTGGCTGGCGATCTGCAACGGCAATACCCGCACCCGGGCCTGGGCCGACGGCGACCTGTGGGGCCAGGACCCCGGCTGCCACCTCAGCGACGAAGAAATCGGCGTGCACGCGATCCCCAGCGTTGCGATGCCCTGCGCCTGATCAACCGACGGCGAACCTGATACCGAACCAAGGAAGTCCCATGCCTGCCTCCATCGTTTTGCCCGCTGCCCTGCAATCTCCTTTCAGACCGGGTGAAGTCGCCCTGGTCGGCGCCGGCCCCGGTGACCCGGGCCTGCTGACATTGCGCGCCTGGAGCCTGTTGATGCAGGCCGACGCGGTGGTCTACGACCGCTTGATCAGCTCGCAATTGCTCGGCCTGATCCCGCTGACCTGCGCCCGGCACTACGTCGGCAAGGCCGCCGGTTGCCACAGCTTGCCCCAGCCACAGATCAACGAACTGCTGGTTGAGCTGGCCGACCAGGGACAACGGGTGGTGCGGCTCAAGGGTGGCGATCCGTTCATCTTCGGTCGCGGCGCCGAGGAGCTGGAGTATCTGCTGGCCCATGGTATCGATTGCCAAGTCGTGCCAGGCATCACCGCCGCGGCCGGTTGCAGCACCTATGCGGGCATTCCCCTGACCCATCGCGACCTGGTCAATTCCTGTCGGTTCATCACCGGTCATTTGCAACGCGAAGGCGACTTGAACCTGCCCTGGCAAAGCCTGGCGGACGACAGCCAGACCCTGGTGTTCTACATGGGCTTGTCGAACCTCGGCACCATCGCCGCACAGCTGATCGCAGCGGGCCTGGCGGCCGATACGCCGGCGGCGCTGATCAGCAACGGCACGCGCCCCGACCAACAGGTCCTGCGCGGCACGCTCGAGCAATTGCCGGACATGGCGCGGGCCTGCGCCGAAGGCCTGCCGACCTTGACGGTGATCGGCAAGGTGGTCGGTTTGTTTGCCCATCAGGTACTGGAGCATCCGGCCCGCCTGCACCCGGCCCTACCGCTCCGGCCAGGTGTCGCGAGGGTGGCCTCATGAGAATCGGCTGGCTTGCCCCATTGCTGTGGATCGGCGCCGTCCACGGCGCCACGGCGCCTGAACCGGACCTGGCGTTGGCCGAACAGAACTACCAGCAACACTGCCAGCAGTGCCACGGGGTGAATCGCATCGGCGGTGCCGGGCCGGCGCTGCTGCCCCAGAGCCTGAGTCGGATCAAGCCCAATGAAATCCGCCAGGTGATCGAAAACGGCCGCCCGGCCAGCCAGATGGCGGCGTTCGGTGCGGTGCTGGCGCCTGCGCAGATCGATGGCCTGACCCACTATCTCCAGCGTCCACCCGCTGTCGAACCGACCTGGAGCGAGGACGACACTCGCCGCAGCCATCGCCTGTTGGCGGATGTCGCCACCCTGCCCGATAAACCCCAGCACAACGCCGACCCGCTGAACCTGTTCGTGGTGGTGGAAGCTGGCGATCATCATATCGATATCGTCGACGGCGATCGCTTCGAGGTCCTGACGCGCTTCGCCTCACACTTTGCGCTGCATGGCGGACCGAAGTTTTCGCCGGACGGACGCTTCGTCTATTTCGCCTCCCGGGACGGCTGGATCAGCCTGTACGACCTGCACAACCTCACGCTCATCGCCGAGGTGCGGGCCGGGCTCAATACCCGCAACCTGGCGGTGAGCAAGGACGGGCGTTGGGTGCTGGTGGGCAACACCCTGCCGGGCAACCTGGTGGTGCTGGATGCCCGCGACCTGTCACTGGTCAAGACGATTGCAACGGTGGGGCTGGACGGCCAGGCGTCGCGGGTCAGTGCGGTCTATACCGCGCCGCCGCGCAACAGCTTCATCGTGGCCTTGAAAGATGTGAAGGAGGTCTGGGAGCTGTCCACCGGCCCGAATCCGGACTTTGTGCCCAGGCGTATCGAGGCCGAGGATTACCTCGATGATTTTTCCTTCTCGCCCGATTACCGACAATTGCTCGCTACCTCGCGCAAGGCCCAGGGCGGCCAGGTGATCGACCTCGACACCGGGCGGATCGTCACCGACATCGCCCTGCCGGGCATGCCGCACCTGGGCTCGGGGACCTATTGGAAACGCGACGGGCGCTGGGTGTTCGCCACGCCCAACATCAGCAAGGGGCTGATCTCGGTGATCGACTTCGACACCTGGAAAGTCATCAAGCAGATCCCCACGCTGGGGCCGGGTTTCTTCCTGCGCAGCCACGCCAACTCGCGCTACGCCTGGACCGACGTGTTCTTCGGCCCGGACAACGATGCCATCCACCTGATCGACAAACAGACCCTGGAAATCGCCCACACCCTGCGGCCGATGCCCGGCAAAACCGCCGCCCACGTCGAGTTCACTCGCGATGGCCGCTACCTGCTGCTGAGCATTTGGGATACCGATGGCGCGCTGATCGTCTACGACAGCAACACCCTCAAGGAAATCAAGCGCCTGCCCATGAACAAGCCTTCGGGCAAGTACAACGTCGGCAACAAGATCGAGTTCGCCGAGGGGACGTCACACTGAAAAAAAGGGGCTGATGCGCAGCCCCCAATAGCAAAGGCCTGTGGGAGCAAGGCTTGCTCCCACAGACGGCGTCGGACCCAAAGGTTCCAACTCTTACCAGGTGAGCACCGCCCCCACCGCAAAGGTATCGGTGTCTTCGTTCTGGGCGCTGGTATCGTGGCCGTTGATTTCGAATTGGTTGTACTCGGCCACGAGCTTGAGGTTGTCGTTGATGTCGTGGAACAGCGCGACGCCACGGGTTTCGTAATCGGCGCCACTGCCCACCACGCCGTTGCCGTCGTCATCGGTCTTGCCGTAGGACAACGCCAGGCGGTTCTTGCCCAGCTTGTAGGAGCCCTGCAACAGGTAGCCCTTGCTGTCGACATTGCGCAGGGTGGCTTCACCGGCATTGTTGGTGAAGAACGGGTTGATACCCTTGGCCTGGAACCCCGAGCCGGTCAGCGACAACCCGCCCATTTTCGCCTGTACACCGTACCCCAGGCCTTTGGAAGTGACCGATTCGACGCTGGCGTCGGTGTTGTCCGAAGTCTGGTAGCTGCCGTTGAGCCAGCTGTAGATCTTCGCCCCGCCCAGGTCGAACTGGTAGGTGATCTCGCTCTCGGTGCGCGGGTTTTCCTGATAGGCCTTGCCCGTGGCGCTGTTGTCGTTGGTGTCCACCGGGTCCATGATCCCCACCGCCACGCGCAAGCCCTCCATCACCGGGGTGCGGTAGGTGATCTGCGAGGTCGGGAACGGATACGGATAACCGCTGCCGATGTTGCCGAACGAGACGCCACCGCCATCCACCAAGCCCAGGGTGTCACTGACCTGGCCGTAACCGGCGAGCAGTTCGTCCAGCAGGATGTTGGAGCGGGCGAACAGGCCGAAGTCCTTGCCGATCAGCACCTCACCCCACTCCGGGTTCGCCACGGTGCCGTAGAACTGGCGCACGTCGATGGCGGTGTCGGTGCCATTGGTTTCACTGTCGTTGATGGTCACCCAGAACGAGGCCCGGGCGCCGAGCTTGAGGTCATCGACCTGCTTGCCCATGTTGAAACCCAGGTAGTTGGGCAAGAAGCCCATCTTGACCCGCGCCTGCCGACGGTCGTACTGCTCACCCGCGCGGTCCACGTCGCTGTTGACGTAAAAGGCGTTGATGTAGCCGTCGGTGGAAAAGGTGGTCTGGTCCTTGTCGTACAGCATGATTTCGGCGTTGGCTCCAGGCATCAGGCCCAGGCTCGAAACACCTACGATGACCGCAGGCAAAAAACGTTGGCGGGTATTTTTATTGTTGTGCATGGCGCGCTCCGCAACAGGGGACGGGATGTCGGAGGCGATTATCGAAAGGCGCCCGGGCGCGTCATACGCTGCCTTGGAGGCAATTGGCGGATGCTTTGGCAGCGCCGGCCCGGCGCGGCAGTTTGGGTGTAAGACTGCGATTGCGACGGGCGCGGTACTTTGGGTGTGGGCCGCAGGGCGGCCTGGGAGGATGTGGGGTTGAGCTTGAATACATTGACCTGTGGCGAGGGGATTTATCCCCGCTGGGCTGCGAAGCAGCCCCTTGGATCTTTCTGGGCGTACCGAGATATCAGGTTTCGGGGCCGCTTCGCGCCCCAGCGGGGATAAATCCCCTCGCCACAACTGCCCCTCGCCTTCGGCTCAGAACCTCGGCTTGACGGTCTTCCAGTCCGGCCGGTAGCGGCGCATCTGGCGCACATCGTCGCGCTGGCGGATGCCGCAACTGAGGAACTGCTCATGCAGCTTGCCCAGTTGATCCCGGTCCAGTTCCAAGCCCAGGCCCGGGGCCCGGGTGATCTTCACGCAACCGTCGACAATCGGCAGCTTGCCGCCCTTGATCACTTCTTCATCCGGCTCCTGCCACGGGTAATGGGTGTCACAGGCGTAGTCCAGGTTCGGCACCGAGGCCGCCACGTGGGCCATGGCCATGAGGCTGATGCCCAGGTGCGAGTTCGAATGCATCGACACGCCCAGGCCGAAGGTGCTGCACATTTTCGCCAAGGCCTGGGTGTCGCGCAGGCCGCCCCAGTAATGGTGGTCGGCCAACACGATCTGCACGCTGTCCAGCGCCACGCTACGACGGAACTCATCGAAGTCGGTGACCACCATATTGGTCGCCAGCGGCAACCCTGTGCGTTTGTGCAGCTCGGCCATGCCTTCCAGTCCTGGCGTCGGGTCTTCGTAATACTGCAGGTCATCCCCCAGCAGCTCGGCCATGCGAATAGAGGTTTCCAGGGACCAGTTGCCATTGGGATCGATGCGCAACGGGTAGCCGGGAAACGCCCGTTTCAGCGCCTTGATGCAGGCAACTTCATGCTCTGGATCGAGGGCGCCGGCCTTGAGCTTGATGCTCTTGAAGCCGTAGTCCTGGATCATCCGCCGGGCCTGGGCAACGATCTGCTGTTCGTCGAGCGCCTCGCCCCAACTGTCGGGCGGATACGGCGAATCGATGTGCTCGGCGTACTTGAAAAACAGATACGCGCTGAACGGAATCTCGTCGCGAATCGCGCCGCCCAGCAAGTCCACCAGCGGTACGTTCAGGTAGTGGGCCTGCAAATCCAGGCAAGCCACTTCGAACGCCGAATAGGCATTGCTCACCGCCTTGCTCGCGTGGGAACCCGGCGCCAGTTCGGCACCGGCAACACTGGCCGGTTTCTGCGCGGCGACGGTCGCCTGGACGATGGCCCGCAACTGGTTGAGGTTGAACGGATCCAGGCCGATCAACTGGCTCTGCAACTGCTGCTGGATCGCCAGGGCTGGCGCATCGCCGTAGCTCTCCCCCAGGCCGATGTAGCCGTTATCGCTCTCGATCTCGATGATCGAGCGCAGCGCGAACGGCTCATGGATGCCACTGGCGTTGAGCAAGGGTGGATCGCGAAAAGCGATGGGGGTGACGGTAACGCGTTTGATCTTCATACAGCGGCTCCTGATAGGCCAGGGGTCAGGCTTGGTTTTTTTCCAGCGGGTCGACGATGATGGACGCGGCGGATTGTTCCCGTCTAATCTAACTTGGCACTTGATTGATACCTGGATTGAATCAATGTTTGAACTGGCCCAGCTACGCTGCTTCACCACCGTGGCGACCGAACTCAACTTCCGTCGCGCCGCCGAACGCCTGAACATGACCCAACCTCCGCTGAGCCGGCAGATCCAATTGCTGGAGCACCACCTGGGCGTCGAGCTGTTCACCCGCAGCACCCGCAGCGTGGCACTCACCGCCGCCGGCCGGGCGTTTTTCATTGAGGCGCAGAACCTGTTGGAACAGGCGCAACAAGCTGCCGTGGCGGCCCGGCGTTTCGCCCAGGGCGACATCGGCTCGGTCACCATCAGCTTCGTCGGCAGCGCGGTGTACGAGTTTCTGCCCAAGGTGATTGCCGAGGCCCGGCTGAAACAGCCCCAGGTCAAAATCGTCCTGGCGGAGATGAACACTTACCAGCAGCACGAAGCCCTGCGCGCTCGGCGCATCGACTTGGGCATCGTCCGCTCGCCGCTGCTGGAAACCGGCTATGCCACCGAATGCCTGGTGCGCGAACCCTTCGTGCTGGCGGTGCCCGCCGGACATCCCCTGGCCAGTGCCGAATCCGTCAGCGTCCAGGACCTGGACGGCCAACCGTTCCTCATGTACTCCCACGCCGCCTACCCGCCCTTCAATGAACTGCTCACCGGCATGCTGCGTTCGGCCCGGGTCGCACCGCATTTCGTGCAATGGCTGGGGTCGTCGCTGACGATCCTGGCCCTGGTCAACGCCGGCATGGGCCTGGCGCTGGTACCGCGTTGCGCCACCAGCGTGGTGTTCAAGCAGGTGGTGTTTCGCGAGATCGACCTGGGCGAAGGGGTGCAAAGCGAATTGCACCTGGTGTGGCGCGAGGACAACGACAACCCGGCGTTCACCCTGTTGCTGGAGGGGATTCGGGGGGCGGTTCGGGAGGGCTTGTGAAGGCGGAGCAACAGGGCCCATGCGGTTGGGCCTGACGGGGGCCAACGTTCCACCGAGCTTCGTGGACTTAGGTTGTGAGGGCGCTTGCCGCGCCCCCCACAACACTCCCTGGCGACTACCCAGGCTTGTGGTTATCCAGTACTCGATTGACCGCTAACTCACCCAACATGATGACCCGTTGCAGCACCAGCATCGTTTGGCGTCTTGGGCCGTCCGTCAATTCGGTGAGGTCGCTGACCATCACGCTGGCGGATGCCAAGGACTCGCACGCCTCAACGAGTAACGTTTCGTCATCCACCGCTGCGTCGATGGTGAAGATCGTGCTGGGCTTGCGGGGCGGTATCTGCGTTTTCGTCGCCCCGGGGTTCAGGTAATGCTTGAGCGCGCGGTCTGCCGCCTCTTTCAACTTTTCGGGGTCGAGAGAGTCGCCGTAGAGTACCGAATCGATATCCGGGGGGTTGGGAGTTACTTTGAACATAAGTGACAATTCCTACATTGGAGCTGCAACCGTTCTCGACTAAAAGAAGGGTGGCGGCTGTACGCAGGTTAGTCGACCGGTAGGAATTGGTAAAACCCGGCGCGCCCGAGGACGCCCTGCGCACAACCACCATTTAGTGCAGGTATATAAATGACCTGACTGAACGGTGCTCAAGCACCTTACCAAACCTGATGGGCGACTAAACCCGACCACTGATGGGCAGTGGCAGGTAAACGATAGAGGCCAGGGGCAAAGCGCACAAGCCGGCGGATTCTGACGCATGCGTAAGTAAGGACGCAAGGTCTCGTAGCCTTTCAGGCGCAATGTGGAATGTATTTAAACGTGTCGCGCTGGATATGTTTACGGAAATTAAACAGGGCGACTTTTCTTCGTTATTTCTTGGGGCTGTATTGATGTAAATACAGGGTCTTACGGGACGCTTTGGCTCATCGATATTAAACAAAGTCATGCCATAGATAATACGTTGACGGATGCTTTGGGGAATTTTCCTACAGTTAACCGGCTACAACTTGTTGCGTTATCAAATGGCACCTTGCCCGATATTTACCTGCGGTTCCTCATAGACCGATCGATATGTATTTTCAGCCTTAAAAATCACAGGTTGCAATTTGTTCCATGAGAGCTTGCTCCCGCTGGGCTGTAGGAGCTGACGAGTGCAACGAGGCTGCGATCTTTCCTCTGTACATTGAGTCCAAAGCGAAAGATCAAGATCAAAAGATCGCAGCCTTCGGCAGCTCCTACACAAGCCCAGCGGGAGCAAGCTCCCTCGCCACATTGTCAGCGCTCTTGAGCCATGCACCCGGCTGGTTTGCCAACATCCCACTCCTAGTTGTACGATGACCGACGAGCACCCATCGCTCGCGCTCCAGATACCTACAAAAATAAGGAAATCCCCATGAAAAAAGCGACATTGGTCATCGGCTTCTTGTGCCTGTTCAGCGGCTACGCAGCGGCAGCCACTTCATCGGCCGAGCAGGAAGTGGCCCAGGCCGTCGACCACCTGACCCAAGCCATGCTGCACAAAGACATCCCACAACTCCAGGCACTGGCCGCCGAGAACCTGACCTACGGGCACTCCAGCGGCAAGATCCAGGACAAGAAAGCCTTCATCGCCGACATCGAAACGGGCAAGAGCGCGTTCAAGACCCTGGAAATGAAGAACCAGAAAATCACCCTATCCGGTGATGTGGCGCTGGTGCGCCACCATTTCTCGGCACAGGCGCTCAAGGGCACTGAGGTGGTACCGACGGAGATCGAGAATTTCCAGGTCTGGCAGAAACAGAAGAATGGTAAGTGGCTGCTGATCGGTCGTCAGGCGTTTCGGTTCTGATGGAGAAATTTTCCGCGCAACGCGTCCTGGCAACTTGAAGCCGCTGTGATTCATTGTGGCGAGGGGATTTAGCGAAACGTCGCACCGCCCCGCTGGGCTGGATCCTGTAGGAGCTGCCGAAGGCTGCGATCTTTTGATTTTTCGCCTGGGACTCAAGCGTCTGGAGAAAAAAGATCGCAGCCTCGTTGCACTCGTCAGCTCCTACAGTGCTCA
The DNA here is from genome assembly GCF_056521845.1 of Pseudomonas sp. PF05. NCBI lineage: Bacteria > Pseudomonadati > Pseudomonadota > Gammaproteobacteria > Pseudomonadales > Pseudomonadaceae > Pseudomonas > Pseudomonas sp. PF05. The sequence continues at coordinate 454,599 of NZ_JBWLPW010000002.1, forward strand.
GCGGGGCGATGCGACGTTTCGCTAGATCCCCTCGCCACAGGTCACAGTGACTTCAATCCGTCGCCCATTGCTGGCGGTACTGCAACAGGAAGTCCACGAAGGCGCGCACCCGTTGCGGCACGTAGCGGCCATGGGGGTACAGCAAGGTGAACGGCCGCGACCGCCCCGCATAAGGCTGGAGTACTTCCACCAAGCTGCCGTTGGCCAGTTCCTGCTCGACGATGAACCTGTAGGTCTGAAACAGCCCAGCGCCATGCCTGGCCAGCGTCACGCCACCAAGCACATCGTCCGAACAGCAATAGCCTCCTTCGCCGAACACCTCCTTTTCCTTGCCATCGACCTTGAACAACCAGGAAATCCGTCGCCCGCTGCTGGGCAATTCGAACTGGATGCACTCGTGGTCGTCCAGGTCCTCGACGGTTTGCGGCGTGCCGGCCTTGCGCAGATAGTCCGGGGACGCGACCACCACCAGTTTTGCGTCTTCCAGCAGCCGGGCGATCATCGAAGAGTCTGGCTGGGCCCGCACCCGGATGGCGAGGTCATAACCTTCGGCCACGAAATCGATGTTTCGATTACTCAGGTGCAGGTCCACAGTCACTTGCGGGTATAGGGCCCGAAAGGTCGGCAGCAAGGGCAGGATGCGGTGATGGCCGTAGGTGGTGGGCAGGCTGATACGCAGCTGCCCGGACGGCACCGATTGCGCGCCCATCATTTCCTGTTGCGCCTCGACCAGTTGCGTCAACGCCTGGCGGCATTGCTCGAAATAGGTCTTGCCGGCTTCGGTCAGGCGAATGCTGCGAGTGGTGCGCACGAAAAGCCGTGAGCCCAGGCGCTCTTCAAGGCGAAAGATCGAGCGGCTCACCGCCGCCGGGGTTACCCCCGCCAACTGCGCCGCCGCCGTGAAGCTGCCCGCCTCCGCCGCCAGGCAGAACAGTTCTATGCTGCCCAATTGCAGGTCTTCGAAATGACGCTTCATGATTCATTACACCGCGTATCAACTGAAGTTTCAAAAAGCCTGTTTATCAGTCTGCGGCGTATAAATACAGTGACCTTCCAACACGCGGGCGTTGTCCTGCGTCCATTTCCCATCAGCTGGAGTGCACCATGCCTTTCGTCAATGTGCGAATTACCCGAGACGGCGTCACCCGTGAACAGAAAGCCCAGGTGATTTCTGAAATCACCGAAACCCTCCAGCGTGTGCTGGGCAAGGATCCGCACTTGACCCATATCGTGATCGAGGAAGTCGACACGGATAATTGGGGATACGCGGGGATGACGACGACGCAGTATCGAAGCCTTCCCAAGGAATAACGCTCTGCCCCTCCCGAGCCCGGTCCGATTGACCGGGCTTTTTTCTGCGCGCCAACCGGACAGCCTGACAAGCCCGCACAGGGATTTATAGGCATTTCAGATTGATTACATGATGTATCAACTCAAGTACCAGAACCCTTGTTTATCAAAACCTGGCGCATCAATACCCTGAGCTCAACCACCGCCAACACAGGCGTACCGGTTCAACTCAATGTGATCAGGAGTCAATCATGAGTCTCAACAAAACCGTCATCATCACCGGCGCGTCCAGCGGGATCGGCCTGGGTTTGGTCAAGGCGTTCCTGGCCCGGGGGTATAACGTGGTGGGCAATGCTCGCTCCCCGTCTGGCCTGGAGGCTGCCGCCGCCGACCTCGGCCACCCGGCCGGTTTCCTCGGCGTGGCCGGCGACATCGCGGACCCGGCCACTTCAACCACCCTCATCACCCAAGCCGTCGAGGTGTTTGGCGCCGTTGACGGGCTGGTGAACAACGCCGGGTTCTTCCTGCCAAAACCCTTCGTCGAATACAGCCCCCAAGACCTGGACGCGCTGCTGGACACCAACCTCAAGGGCCTGGTCTACGCCAGCCAGGCCGCTGCCGCGCACATGATCGGGCGCCAGCAAGGCTTCATCATCAACATTTCGGCCGCCGTGGCCTTGCAACCGAACATCCAGGTGCCAGCAGCGCTGCCGGTGTTGATCAAGGGCGGGGTCAACCAGATGACCCGCGCCCTGGCCCTGGAACTGTCGCCCCACAACATCAAGGTCAACGCGGTCGCCCCCGGCATCATCGACACGCCCATGCACGACCCGGCGCACCGCGAATTCCTCGACAACCTGGCCCCGGCCGGTCGCGTGGGCACCATCGAGGAAATTGCCGAGGCGGTGTTGTACCTGGCGGGCGCTGATTTCACGACGGGCGCGATACTGCCGGTGGACGGCGGGATGAGCACAGGCAAGTGGTAAAGAGGCAAGTGGTAAAAAACAAAAACCCCGAAGGCCGGACCTTCGGGGTTTTCATGAAACACGGAACTCAGAGCGTGTAGGAAATACCAGCCTGCACAGTCCGCGGTGCACCTGGGTAGGCGTAGACGCCACCGAACGCGCCCTCTTCGTAATCGGCGTCGAACAGGTTCTTCAGGTCCAGGTTGAGGCGAATCCGCTCGTTGACCTTGTAGTAGCCGAGCAGGTCGACGACGGTGTAGCTGTCCATGGTAAAGGTGCTGGCTGCCGTATTACCGGCCCGCTCATCGACGTACTTGGCGCCCAGGCCCAGGCCGAGCCCCTTGAGGCCACCGTCCTGGAATTCGTAGACGTTCAACAGGCTGAAGGCATTCCTGGGCACGTTGAGCAAGCGGGTGCCGGACGGGATGCTATTGTCCTTGATCACTTCGGCATCCACATAGGCGTAGCCACCGATCATGCGCCACTGCGGCGTCAAATTACCCGCCACATTCAAGTCGAAACCACGACTGCGCACTTCGCCGGCGGCCACTTTGAAGTCCTGGTCCACTGGATCGGGGGTCAGTACGTTACGCTTTTCGATCTGATACACCGCAGCGTCGACACTCAACTGGCGATCCAGTGCTTCCCACTTGACGCCCATTTCGAAGGACTTGCCTTCTTCCGGCTTGAACCCTCCCCCTGCGCTGCTGCGGCCGGTGTTAGGTTTGAACGAACGAGCGGTATTGGCATACACCGCCACGGTGTCGGTCAGGTCGTAGATCATTCCCAGCCGCGGGGTCACGGCACTGTCGCTCACGTTCCAGTTTCCCGTGTCGGTCACGAACGTCTTGTACTTATGCTCGAACCGCTCAAAACGTGCCCCGGCCAACAATTTCAAACGCTCAGTCAGCGCCACCTGATCCTGGACGAACACACCAAACGTCTTGAGGTTTTCCTGGTCATCGGTGGGCGTGCGCGTCAACGCCGGGCGTGGCTGGCCATACACCGGGTCGAAGATATCGATCGGGTAGGCACCAGCACCTGCGGCGGAACGTTGGATGATGGACTGGTAGTCGTAGTCTTCATACTCGATGCCCGTCAGCAGCGTGTGCTCGAACCCGCCGGTGGAGAAATGCCCGGTGAGGTTGAGCTGGGTGTCGCGATCGGTCCATTCCAGCTTGCGGTAGTTGAAGTTACGACCCAGGCTGCGCCCATCGGCAGCGATGCCGTTGCCTTCCACGGCATTGCCCTGCAGGGTGCCGTCGAGCCATTGGGTACCGCCGGCCAGGGTCCAGTCGTCGTTGAGCATGTGCTCGAAACGCACCTGCAGCATGTTGTTGTCGTTGTGCAGCTTGCCGGCGTCTTTCTCGCCGAAGAACGTATCGCGCGACGCGGTGCCGCGCTGGCCGGCGTAATGGGTCAAGCCGCGGTCCAGAGGAGCGTTGTTGCGCATGAAGTCGCCTTCGAAGGTCAGGCGCGTGGTGTCGTTGACCTGCCAGGTCACCACGGGCGCGATGCCGTAACGCTCGGTCTCGACGTGGTCGCGGAACGTGTCGCCACCCTCGCCGATCACGTTCAAGCGATAAGCCAAGCGCCCTTCTTCATCCAACGGACCAGACGCGTCCAGCGTACCGCGACGCATCCCCTGGTCACTGACCTGGCTGCCCAGGGTCACCGTGCGCTCGGCCAACGGCTGCTTGGACACCACGTTGAAGGTACCGCCCGGGTCGCCACGGCCATAGAGCATGGTGGCCGGACCGCGCAGGACTTCCAGTCGCTCGATGGTGTTGGCGTCCGGCATGTTCGGGTAGCCACGGTTGATCGGGAAACCGTTGCGGTAGAACTCCCCGGTGGTGAAACCGCGTACGGTGAAGGTGGTCAGGCCCTGGCCGCCGAAATTGTTGCCCCGGCCGACCCCGCCGGCATAATCGAGGGCGTCTTGCAGGCGCGTGGCACCCAGGTCTTCGACAACGTCGCGGGACACCACGGAAATGGATTGCGGGGTTTCATGGATCGCCGTGTCGGTGCGGGTCGCACTGGCCGAACGGGTGGCGTGATAGCCCTTCACCGGGCCCTGGGCTGATTCATAGTCTGCAGTGCCGACAATGTCCGTGGCTTGCAGCTCAAGGGTCGACGGGGTGGCAGGGATTGACTCTTCTGCCCAGGTGGAAACGGAATAAGCCTGGAGCACACACAGTGAAACGAGAATCCGACGCATCGATGCACAATCCTAATGGAAAAAAGCCACCACATCTGGAGGCTGACAAGAATGTGTCGCGAAAGATACAACAACTCATTCCCGTTTGATATTTATTCCCATTAACACTGTTATTTTTTTTGTGCCCGTTTAGTCCGCTATCGCGAGCAAGCTTTGCTCCCACAGAGATCTTCAGTGGGTACAAGTCTTGTGACTGGCCCCGGCCCTCCCCTGTGGGAGCAAAGCTTGCTCGCGATGGCGCCAGAACAATCCCCCCATACCCTATTGGCCTACCGCAATCGACTCCTGCTCCACCCGCTGGAAGAACACCTGCGCACGATGATCCTGGGTATAAGCCACGTTCAACCGCAACCAGTCGCACGCCTCGCCCTGGGGCAGGAACGTCGAGCCTTGGGACAGTTGGATTTGCAGTTCCCGGGCGATCTGCTGAACCCGTTGTGCCGCCAGGCGTCGAGGCCTGGCCCAGACGAACAGGCCTCCCATCGGCTCGGCAAATACCTCCCAGTGGGCCGGGTCCAACTGGCGTAGCGTGCTCGCCATCTGCTTGTTCAGGCGCTGGCGCAAGCGCTGGATCAACTTGCGATAAGCACCGTTGGCCAGCAACGTCGCCACCACGTTTTCCGCCAGCAGCGAACACCCGATGCCGGTAATCATCTTGACTTCGGCCAGGCGCTGGATGATTTCGGGGTGAGCGACCACGTAGCCGATGCGCAGCGAACTGGACAGCGTCTTGGAAAAACTCGCCAGGTAGATCACCCGGTCCAGGGCATCCAGGGAGGCCAGGCGTGACGTCGGGCCATTCTGGAAGTCGGCGTAGATGTCATCCTCGATGAGGCGAAAGTCATGGGCCGTTGCCAGCTGCAGCAGACGATAGGCCACGCTCGGCGCCAGGCTGGTCCCGGTGGGGTTCTGGTACATGCTGTTGATGAAGAAATACGAGGGTTTATGCTCGCCGAGAAGCTGTTCCAGGCGGGCGATGTCCGGGCCTTGCGCGGTTCTTGGCACCGCCAGGGTCTGGACCCCATGCAGTTTCAGCAGGTTGAACAGGTTGTAGTAGCCGGGGCTTTCCACCAGCACCAGGTCACCGGGCTTGAGCAGGGTTCGCACCAGCAGGTCGAGGCCCTGGCTGGCGCCTTGGGTGGTGATGATTTGCGCCGGGTCGACATGAATATCGATCAGGCCCAGGCGCTTTTGAAGGTGCAGGCGCAGATGAGGCGAGCCCAACGGGGTGCTGTAGTTGAACAACGCGTGGTTGTCGCTGCGCACCACTTGGCGGATCGCCTGGCCCAGGTCGGTGTCGTCGCGCCAGGCGTCGGGCAGCCAGCCGCAACCGAGCTTGAGCTGCGTCGATTCATTGTCGAACAACCGCCACCGCGCGTTATCCGTTTCGGGTTCCGGCTCCATGGGTCGGCCCCCCTGCTGCGCGACAAAAAAACCGGCGCCATGCCGGGATTCCAGCACCCCACTGGCGACCAATTGGTCATAGGCCTTGATCACGCTCGACAGGCTCAGGCCGTTTTCCCGGGCCAGTTGGCGAATGGATGGCATGCGCGCGCCGGGGCGGATGCCATGGGCGTTGATCCAGCCCATGAGGTGCGTCACGAGCTGCCGGATCACGGGTTCGGCAACGTTGCGATCGATCTTCAGGTCCACGGCTGGCACTCTTGGCTAAGTGTTCTCTAATTTTTAGCGAACAGTTAAGCACAAATGGCCTGGGTCTGTTCCTTGTTTGCGTTGTGCCCGCACGTGATAGTCCCCGGGACTTCATGCACTTCCCTTAAGGAACACCCTTGAACCCACAGCATCGACATTCCTGGGGGCTGGCTTTCGGCCTTTGCCTGATCACCCTTGCGGTCAACCTGCAGGCGCCGCTGTACACCACCTACGCGCAGTTGTCCGGCTACGGCGTCGGCGCCACGGCGGTGGCGTTTTCCGGTTATGTGCTGGGCGTGCTTCCCGTCTTGCTGGCGTTCGGCGGGCTGGCCGACCGGGTGGGACGCAAACCGTTGATCCTGGTCGCCCTCGGGCTGTCGATGCTGGCGACCCTGGTGACGCTGCTCTGGCCAAGCCTGGAGGCGCTGGGTGTGGCGCGCCTGATGTTGGGGGTCGGAACAGGACTGGCCTCGGCCACATCGACCGCCTATATGACCGAGCTCATGGCAACCCGCGATCCCCGCTCGCCGGCCAACCGGGTCACCGCCAGCACCTCCCTGGGGTTTGGCCTGGGCGCGGCGTTGACCAGCCTGTTCCTGTTGGTCCACCACAGCGCCACGCCCGGCAGCTTCTGGTTGCAATTGATGTTGGCCGCCATCGCGATCGTCGTGGTCTGGCGGCTACCGGACCCGGCGCTGAAAATCAAAGACGCACCGCTGCTGCGCCTGCCTTTGTTTCCCGCCGGCAGCCTGCCCTACAGTTTTTCCATGCTGCTGGCCTGGGCGACCTCGGGCCTGGTCATAGCCATATTGCCATCGGTGCTGGCGACCCATGATTTGCAACGTTGGTCGGGCCTGTCGACCTTCACGGTCATCAGTTGCGGCCTGCTCTTCCAGCCCTGGGTTCGGCGCATGCAGCCGGCCAGGGCCACGGGTTTGGGCCTGTTGATCCTGCCCGCGAGCTACGCGTTGCTGGCCTGGGGCGCGAGCGCCGGCTCCCTGCTCGCCGTATTGCTCGGAGCACTGGGCGCCAGCAGCGCTTGCTACGGTTTCCTGTACCTGGGCGGGTTGTCAGCCGTCACAGCCATGGCCGGCACGGAAAAGGCCCGGGTCAGTGCCGGATTCTTCCTGTTCGCCTATGTCGGGTTCAGCATCCCGGTGGTGGTGACCGGGTTGCTGGCCGATCATTTCGGCGCTGACGTGGCATTGATCGTCTTCGGCCTGGCGCTGCTGGCGGGGGCGTCGGTCACCGGATGGCGGATCGTCCGGACAGAGACTTACGTGAGCCACCTGTCCCACAGCTGAACACCCCCCCTGGCAATAGATGCTGCGTAGGAGCTATAAGAATTGTGTAGGAGCTGCGTAGGAGCTGTGTAGGAGCTGTCGAGTGCAACGAGGCTGCGATCTTTCCCCTGCCAATTGAGTCTTGAGCGAACGATCAAAAGATCAAGATCAAAATCAAGATCAAGATCAAGATCAAGATCAAGATCAAGATCAAGATCAAGATCAAGATCAAGATCAAAATCAAAAGATCGCAGGCTTCGCCAGCTCCTACAGAGGCCTACCGTATGAGCTGTAGGAGTTGTGTAGGAGCTGTCGAGTGCAACGAGGCTGCGATCTTTCCACTGCCAATTGAGTTGTGAGCGAAAGATCAAGATCAAAAGATCGCAGGCTTCGCCAGCTCCTACAGAGCCTCCCGGGGACACCGTGCCCGGCAAAGTCGTATACCATATCCCCACCTAAGCCGAACGACCCGCCGCCGTGACTTTATCCAAGTTCAACCTGCCTGACCTGGGCAACACCCCTTCCACCTCGGAAATCATCACCCGCCACCTGCGCGATGCCATCGTGGCCGGGCACTTTGCCGAGGACGAGCCCATTCGCCAGGATGACATCGCCCGGCAGTTCAACGTCAGCAAGATCCCCGTGCGCGAAGCCCTCAAGCGCCTGGAGGCCGAGGGCCTGGTGATGTTCCAGCGCAATCGTGGGGCGATGGTGACGCGCATTTCCGAGGCGGAGCTGGCGCAGATGTTCGAAGTGCGGATGCTGCTGGAAGACAAAGTGCTGCGCCTGGCGATTCCCAACATGACCGAAGCCACCTTCGCCCGCGCCGAAAGCATCTGCCGGGAGTTCGTCGGTGAAGACGACGTCGGGCGCTGGGCCGAGCTGAACTGGCAACTGCATGCCTGCCTCTACGAACCGGCGCAACGGCCCTTCATGGTGGGTTTGATCCGCTCGGTGCACGACAAGCTGGAGCGTTACTTGCGCATGCAGATGAGCCTTTCGGCGGGCAAGGACCGCGCCGATCACGAGCACCGGGAAATCATCAAGGCCTGCCGCGCCGGTGATGTCGAGCGCGCCGTGATGCTGCTGGACGAACACATCGCCGGGGTTTGCGAGACGTTGTTCAAATTCCTGCCTTCAAGCCATTGATGGATCGGCACTGTGCCGATTTCGTCATCGGCGACAGATAAATCCATCAAGCCGTCGCCCCCCGGCGCGGGCCACGCTTGCCGTCACTCATCTGAACGGACGTGGCCCTCCCATGAAACGCATCACCGTGATCGATTCCCATACCGGCGGCGAACCGACCCGACTGGTCACCGACGGTTTTCCTGACCTGGGCCAGGGCAGCATGGCCGAGCGCAAGCAACGCCTGGCCACGGAACACGACGCCTGGCGCACCGCCTGCGTGCTCGAACCCCGGGGCAGCGATGTGCTGGTGGGCGCGTTGCTCTGCGAGCCGGTGGACCCCAGTGCCTGTGCCGGCGTGATCTTTTTCAATAACAGCGGCTACCTGGGCATGTGCGGCCACGGCACCATCGGCCTGGTGGCGTCACTGGCCCACCTGGGCCGGATCGGCCCCGGCGTGCACAGCATCGAAACCCCGGTGGGCACGGTACAGGCCACCTTGCACGAGGACCGCTCGGTCAGCGTGCGCAACGTGCCAGCCTATCGTTACCGCAAGGCACTGGCCCTGGAGGTGCCCGGCATCGGCCAGGTAGTGGGCGATGTGGCCTGGGGCGGCAACTGGTTTTTCCTGATCGCCGAACACGGCCAGCGCGTGGCCGGTGATAACCTCGACCGGTTGACCGCCTACACCTACGCCGTGCAGCAAGCCTTGGAGCAGCAAGGTTTTCGCGGCGAAGACGACGGCCTGATCGACCACATCGAACTGTTCGCCGACGACCCGCAAGCCGACAGCCGCAACTTCGTGCTCTGCCCGGGCAAGGCCTATGACCGCTCCCCTTGCGGCACCGGCACCAGCGCCAAACTGGCGTGCCTGGCGGCCGATGGAAAACTGCAACCCGGCCAGATCTGGCGCCAGGCCAGTGTCATTGGCAGCGAGTTCGAGGGCTCCTATGAGCACTCGGGCGAGCGCATCGTGCCGACCATTCGCGGTCGTGCCTACATCAGCGCCGAAACCACCCTGATCATCGAGGCGGATGACCCGTTCGCCTGGGGCATTCGTCCGTGAGCAACGGCCATGTCGCCGACGTGATCATCATTGGCGCGGGCATCATCGGTGCGGCCTGTGCCCAGGCGTTGGCCCGACGCAACCTCAACGTGTTGGTGCTGGACGCCGGTTGGCACGGCGCCACGGCGGCCGGCATGGGGCATCTGCTGGTGCTCGATGACAACCCGGCGGAGCTGGCCCTCAGTCAATATTCCCTGCAACGCTGGCGCGAACTGGCCCCGGCCCTGCCCGACGGCTGCGCCTGGCGCAACAACGGCACTTTGTGGCTGGCGGCCAATGCCGAAGAAATGGCGGTGGCCCATAGCAAATACCTGAACCTGCTGGCCCATGGCGAAGCCTGTGAACTGATCGGCCATGCCACCCTGCATCAGCGCGAACCCGAACTGCGCCCAGGGCTGGAAGGTGGGCTGCTGATCAAGGGCGATGGCATCCTCTACGCCCCGGCAGCCGCGCGCTGGATGCTGGACGCGCCCAACATTCGCCAGCAACGGGCACAGGTCAGCGAAGTCGACGGTCATCGCGTGCGCCTCGACGACGGTCGCTGGTTGAGCGCCGAAGCGGTGATTCTCGCCAATGGCATCCAGGCCACTGAATTGTGCCCGGAACTGCCGATCGAGCCGAAGAAGGGCCACCTGCTGATCACCGACCGCTACCCCGCCACCGTCACCCACACCCTGGTGGAACTGGGCTACGTCACCAGCGCCCATAACGCCAGTGGGCCGTCGGTGGCATGCAATATCCAACCACGCCCGACCGGACAACTGTTCATCGGCGCCTCGCGGCAGTTCGGCACCGTGGATCCGCAGGTGGAAGGCTGGATGCTGGCGAAGATGCTCAAGCGCGCCGTCGAATACCTGCCAGGGTTGGCGCATCTGAACGGCATCAGGGCCTGGACCGGTTTTCGCGCAGCAAGCCCCGACGGCTTGCCCCTGGTGGGCCAACATCCGCAGCGCCAGGGGCTGTGGCTGGCGGTGGGCCACGAAGGCCTGGGCGTCACCACGGCGCCGGCAACGGCCGACCTGCTCGTCGCGCAGCTGTTCGACGAAACTTCACCACTGGCCGCGCAGCCTTATCTGCCGCAGCGTTTTTTGGGAGAACCGGCCCATGCCTGAAGCCCGACGCACATCCCCAGTGGCGAGGGAGCTTGCTCCCGCAGGGCTCTGTAGGAGCTGGCGAAGCCTGCGATCTTTTGATCTTTCGCTTGAGATTCCAGCTATCAGGAGAAAGATCGCAGCCTCGCTCCGCTCGACAGCTCCTACAGGCCCAGCGGGAGCTAGCTCCCTCGCCACAGGTTCGGGGTGCGCTTCTGACATCCGCTTAGCAAAGGAGGATTGGCCCCATGCCTGACTTGTTCCTGGACGGCCGCCCGCTGTCAGTCGCCAACGGCACCAGCGTCGCGGCGGCATTGGCGTTGGGCGCCGATGGTTGCAGTCGCACCTCGGTCAGCGGCCAGCGCCGTGCGCCCTTGTGCGGCATGGGTATCTGCCAGGAGTGCCGGGTGTTGATCGACGGCCGTCGGCGCCTGGCCTGCCAGACCCTGTGCGACGACGGCATGCAGGTGCAGACCCGACCATGAACGAAGCCACCGACCTGCTGATCATCGGCGCCGGCCCCGCCGGCATGGCCGCCGCCCTCGCCGCAGCCAGCAGCGGCGCGCGCATCGTGCTGCTGGACGACAACCCGCTGCCCGGCGGGCAGATCTGGCGCGACGGCCCCCAGGCCAACCTGCCCAGCGCCGCCCGACGCCTGCGCGAGCAACTGCAAACCTGCGCCAACGTACGCTGCCATGCCGGCACTCGGGTGATCGCCTGCGCGGCGGATAAAACCTTGCTGGTGGAAGATGCCGAGCGCGGCTGGCAGATCACCTACGAGCGCTTGATCCTCTGCACCGGTGCCCGTGAGTTGCTGCTGCCGTTTCCTGGCTGGACACTCCCCGGCGTGACCGGCGCTGGCGGCTTGCAGGCGCTGATCAAGGGGGGCTTGCCGGTGCGCGGCGAACGGCTGGTGATCGCCGGCAGTGGTCCCTTGCTGTTGGCCAGCGCCGCCACGGCAAAACATCAAGGCGCACAGCTGTTGTGCATCGCCGAGCAGGCCAGTCGCACCGCCGTCGCCGGTTTCGCCGCGCAATTGCCACGTTGGCCGGGCAAATTTGTCCAATCGCTCAGTCTGTTCGACCGACACTACCGCACAGGCACCCACGTGCTGGAGGCGCTCGGTCGGGAGCGGCTCGAGGGCGTGCGCCTGCTGCAACAAGGCAAGACGATTGAGTTGGCCTGCGACCGGCTGGCCTGTGGCTTCGGGCTCATTGCCAATACTCAATTAGGCCAGGCCCTGGGCTGCGCGGTTGAAGACCAGGCGCTGGCGGTTGACGCCTGGCAAGCGACCACTCGCCATGAACATTACGCGGCAGGCGAATGCACCGGTTTTGGCGGCAGCGAACTGGCGCTGGTAGAAGGCGCCATCGCCGGCCATGCCGCCGTCGGCAATAGCGCAGCCGCCCGGCACCTGTGGCCGCGCCGCACTCGTTGGCAGGGTTTCGCCGGGGCATTGAACAAGGCCTTCGCCCTCGATCCACGGCTCAAGACACTGGCCCGCTGCGATACCCTGGTCTGCCGCTGCGAAGACGTGCCATATGGCGAACTGGCCGGCCACGAAAACTGGCGCCAAGCGAAGCTGGCAAGCCGCTGCGGCATGGGTGCCTGCCAGGGCCGGGTGTGCGGCGCCGCCCTGGAACACCTGTTCGGCTGGACACCACCGGCGCCCCGTCCACCTTTCAGCCCGGCGCGGATCGACACCTTGCTGAACCTGGAACAGCCCCCACCTACCTGAACCCGACTCTAACCCCCTTGTGGGGCTTGCTCGCGAAGGCGGTCGTTCAGAGTTCCACGCTATCGCGGTACTCCGGCACCGATACCGACCAACCCAATTCGTCGCGAATGCGATGGCGCAAGACATCGGATGCATTGGGCTCGCCATGCACGACATAGGTGTGCCGGGGGGGTGTCTTGAAGCCGCGCAGCCATTGCATGATTTCGTCAGCATCGGCATGGGCCGACAGCGTTTGCATGGACACCACTTCGGCATTGATCGGCACGTCCTTGCCATGGATGCGCACCGCAGGTTCGCCCGCCACAATCCTGGCGCCTCGCGTACCGCCTGCCTGGAAACCGGGCATCAGCAACGTGTTGATGGGGTTGGGCGCCAGGCTCTTGAGGTGATGCAGCACCCTTCCCCCCGTAGCCATGCCACTGGCGGCGATGATCACCGCCGGGGTGCGTTGCAGGTCCAGGGCCATGGAGTCCTTGACCGAGCGCACCGGATGGGCGATGTGGCACATGCCCTCGCACTCTTCCTTGGAGAGGCGATGCTCGTCGCCAAAGCGCTGGTACAACCGGGTGACGTCGATGGCCATGGGGCTGTTGAGATAGATCGGGATATCGGGGATCGCCCGACGTTGCTTCAGGCGATACAGGTGGTACATCAGCAACTGGGCACGGCCGACCGTGAACGAGGGCACCAGGGTGATGCCACGGCGCAGCGCGGTGCGGGTAATGACATCGGCCAATTGATCTTCGGGCAATTGATGTGGGTGCCGACGGTCGCCATAGGTGGACTCCACCAACAGGACATCCGCCTGCTCGATGGTCTGTGGCGCGAACATCACCGGATCCTCGGGTCGCCCCAGGTCCCCGGAACAGACCAGCGTCACCCCACCGGCCTGGACCTGTACCGTCGCGGCCCCCAGGATATGCCCGGCGCGACGCAGCAGGATGGAGATACCCCGGGCGATCTCCACCGGGTGTTCGAAGGCAATCGGGCGCAGCAGTTTCAGCGCGCGTTCAGCGTGTTCGCGGGTGTATAGCGGGAATGCCGGCGTGTGTTTGGAAAACCCCTTGCGGTTGGCGTATTCAGCTTCTTCTTCCTGCAGGCGGGCGCTGTCGCGTAGCAGGATCTTCACCAGCTCGCAGGTCGCCGGCGTGGCGTAGATGGGGCCGCGATAGCCATTGCGCGCCATGACCGGCAAGTACCCGCTGTGGTCCAGATGAGCGTGGGTCAATACGATCGCATCCAGGTCGCGCATCGGCAGTTCGAAGGGATCCCAGTTGTGCAGGCGCAACTGCTTGTAGCCCTGGAACAGGCCGCAATCGATCAGGATGCGCTGTTCGTCGTGTTCCAGCAGGTACTTGCTGCCGGTAACGGTGCCTGCGGCCCCGAGAAATGTCATGCGCATGGCGGTGCTCCTGGGCAATCGATGGAATAGCTATTGGTCGCATTGTTTGCCCAGGCGGGCTTTGATTCCCGTCAATCACTTAGCCGCCAGGGCCCATTTCGTCAGACCGCCAGGACACTGCACTGCACCTGGTACAGGATGTGTTCTGTCGTACTGCCCAGCAGCCCAAACGGATCATGGTGCTGGGATCGGCCCATGACGATCACATCCACGTCATGCTCCAAGGCAAATTCACTGAGCGCCGAGACCGGATGCCCCAGCAAAAACTGCCGGCGCTCGGCAGGCACGCCGAACAGGTTGGCCAGTTCCAGGAAGGATTTTTCCAGGCTGCGGCGCAGTTCCTTGCTGAGCTGCGACAGCGACAACTCGCCGCTCCCCACATCGCCCAGGTGGACCGAAGACACCTCGAAGGCGTGAACCAGATGCAACTCGGCGTCGCATTGCAGCGCCAGGCTCAGCGCCTGGCGAATGATCCGGTCGTTGAGCCCGCTGTTCTGTGCAAATGCACTGGAAGGGTCCACTGCCGCGACCACTTTGCGCGGCAAAGCGTGACCGCCAGCGCCCACCATGTACAACGCAACGGGGCACTTGCGCAGCAGGTGCCAATCCAACGGCGTGTAGAACGCGCGCTTGAGCAGGGATTCATGCTGGACCTGTTTGATCAGCAGGTCGGGGTGGAACTGCTCGACGTGTTGCAGGATCCGCTCACGCATGGCATCGGCCCACGCCACTTCCGTGGTGACCCGCAGCCCTCGACGACGCATTTTGTCGGCTTCTTCCTCCAGCCAATCACGCTGGTCCTGGAAATAGTTCTGGCGCGCGTCTTCGCGAGGCGCCTCTTCAAGCAACGACAGAATGTCCAGCGAGGGTATCAACGCGATGACATGCAAATGCGCCTCGCTGGCGGCCGCCAGGGCGGCGGCGTGATGAAGGGCGGGAGAATGTCGTTGTGCCGGGTTGAGGATCAGCAACAGGCGTTGGTACTGGCTCATGATGGATCTCCAGGGTCGGGCTCGGACGCCGCAGTGCAGCGTCGATGCCGTGATGGTTGCTGGCGGTCATGGCGGCGTGGGCGTCCAGCGCCAGTCCAGGACCTCGGGCAGGTCCTGCCCATGCTCGATGACGTAGAGCTGGTGCCTTTCCATGGTTTCCCAGTATCGATCACGGGCGCTGTCCACCAACGGCTGCAGCCGTGGTACCCGCTGGATAACGTCCAGGGCCAATCGATAACGATCGAGCTGATTGATCACCACCATGTCGAATGGCGTGGTGGTTGCGCCCTGCTCCATGAAGCCGTGGACATGGAAGTTGTCGTGATTGTGGCGCTTATAGACCAGCCGATGGATCAGCGACGGATAGCCATGGAAGGCGAAGATCACCGGCTTGTCCACGGTAAACAGTTCGTCGAACTCCGCATCCGACAATCCATGGGCATGTTGTTGCGGCGGTTGCAGCACCATCAGGTCCACCACATTGATGACCCGTATGCGCAGGTCCGGCACGTATTGGCGCAGCAAGGTGACAGCCGCCAGGGCTTCGAGGGTCGGTACATCACCGGCACAGGCCATGACCACATCCGGGTCATCATCGTCCTTGCAGGCAAAGGCCCAGCGGCCAATGCCGACCATGCAATGGCGAATGGCCGAGTCGATGTCCAGCCACTGCCACTGGGGTTGTTTACCGGCCACGATCACGTTGATGTAGTTGCGGCTCTTGAGGCAGTGATCGGTCACCGACAACAGGCAATTGGCATCAGGAGGCAAGTAGATACGCACCACGTCGGCGCTTTTGTTCGCCACAAGGTCGATGAAGCCTGGGTCCTGATGGGAAAAACCATTGTGATCCTGACGCCAGACGTGGGAGGTGAGCAGGTAATTGAGCGATGCGATCGGTGCGCGCCACGGCACCTGGGCAGCGGTCTTGAGCCACTTGGCGTGCTGGTTGAACATCGAGTCGACGATGTGAATGAACGCTTCATAGCAGGAAAATAACCCATGGCGACCGGTCAGCAGATACCCCTCCAGCCAGCCTTCGCACACCTGCTCACTGAGTATTTCCATTACACGTCCTGCACAGTCGAGGTTGGTATCCCCCGCTTCCAGCGCAGCCATCCAGGTCTTGCCACTGACTTCGTACACTGCATCAAGGCGATTGGAGGCGGTTTCGTCGGGGCCGAACAGACGGAAATTGCCGGCCTTGAGGTTGTGCTTCATCACATCGCGCAGCAATGTGCCCAGCACGCGGGTGCCTTCGGCCTCCACGCCACCGGGCGCGGGGAGCTGTACGGCGTAGTCGGTGAAACGAGGCATCTCCAAGGGCTGCAGGAGCAAGCCACCATTGGCATGGAGGTTGGCGCCCAGACGCCGATGGCCGGTCGGCGCCAGCGCGGCAATCTCGGGCAGCAACGTGCCGTTGGCGTCGAACAACGCTTGCGGCTGGTAGCTTTCGAGCCACTGCTGCAGTTGCGTCAAATGCTGGGGCTGCTCAAGGTGACACAGCGGCACCTGGTGGGCGCGCCAGGTACCTTCGACCTGCTGGCCATCGACAAATTTGGGGCCGGTCCATCCCTTGGGCGTGCGCAATACCAGCATCGGCCAGAGCTGACGCTCCGGGGCAGGCCCCGTCGAACCTGTCCGGGCCTTGCGTTGGATCTCACGAATCTTGAGCAGCATGCTATCTAGGGTGCTGGCCAGCAACTGATGGACGGCGAACGGGTCGTCGCCTTCGACGAAATAGGGATCGTAGCCGTAGCCGTACATCAGGGCGGACAGTTCATCCTCACTGATGCGCGACAACAACGTAGGGTTGGCGATCTTGAAGCCGTTGAGATGGAGGATAGGCAATACAGCGCCGTCGCGCGCGGGGTTGAGAAACTTGTTGGAATGCCAACTCGCCGCCAGCGTACCGGTTTCGGCCTCACCGTCACCGATCACGCAAGCCACGATCAACTCGGGATTGTCGAACGCCGCCCCGTAGGCATGGGCCAGGGAATATCCCAGTTCCCCACCCTCGTGGATGGAGCCGGGTATCTGCGCCGAGACATGGCTGGACAACCCATATGGCCAGGAAAACTGCCGGAACAGGCGCAGCATCCCGTTCTCATTCTGCTCGACGTCTGGATAACACTGGGTGAAGCTGCCCTCCAGGTAACTCTGGGCAACAATGGCCGGGCCGCCATGGCCGGGGCCCGTGACCAGGATCATGTCCAGGTCGTGGGTCTTGATCAGGTGATTGAGGTGCACATAGATCAGGTTCAACCCCGGCGTCGTGCCCCAGTGACCGAGCAGGCGCGGCTTGACGTGGCCATTTTGCAGCGGCTTGCGCAGCAACGGGTTGTCCTTGAGGTAGATCTGACCCACGGCCAGGTAATTGGACGCTCGCCAGTAGGCGTCAATGCCTTCCAGTTGGTCGGGGCTGAGAAAATCGCTCATCACGTCCTCCGTAAAAAACAGGGTTGGCAGGTAGAGCCCGGGCCCCGGGCCGATTCCATTCCGTTGGCTGTCACTCGAACCGTTATTGAACGGCAGCCATGCCTGATTCTGGAACGCGGGAATAAGGGTGACTTGATTTACATCAGAACCAGGGACGCTAAGGTCATACAAGGTGCTTGCTCGATGCTCTGGCACCGCTCACTGGCAGGGCGGGCGCCCGCTCACACAGGAGAATGCTCATGCGCGCCATGGTCCTGCACACGATTGGCCAGCCCTTGCAACTGCAGGAGCGTCCCCAACCGACACCGGCGGCCGGGCAAATGCTGATCAAGGTGCAAGCCTGCGGTGTGTGCCGCACCGACTTGCATCTGTTCGACGGTGAACTGCCCCAGGCCCGGCTGCCTCGGGTGCCGGGCCACGAGATTGTCGGTGAGGTCACCGCCGTTGGCGCGCAGGTGGCCCCGGACTGGATCGGCCGACGGGTGGGTGTGCCCTGGTTGGGATGGACGTGCGGCGTGTGTGAGTTCTGCCGCTCGGGCCGGGAGAACCTCTGCGACCAGGCGCTGTTCACCGGCTGCCAGCTGGACGGCGGCTACGCCGATTACACCGTCGCCGATGCGCGATTCTGTTTCCCCCTCCCCGATACGCTCGAGGCCGCCGAAGCAGCGCCCTTGCTGTGTGCAGGGCTGATCGGTTTCAGGGCCTTGCAGATGGCGCAGAACGCCCCTCACTTGGGCCTTTATGGCTTCGGCGCCGCTGCGCACCTGGCGATCCAGGTCGCCGTGGGCCGGGGCCAGCAAGTCTATGCCTTCACCCGCCCCGGTGATGATAGCGGCCAGGACTATGCCCGTTCGCTGGGCGCAACCTGGGCCGGGGCATCGGATCAGGCGCCGCCACACCTGCTCGACGCCAGCCTGATCTTCGCCCCTGTCGGCGAACTGGTGCCGCTGGCCTTGCAAGCCACCGCCAAAGGCGGTTGCGTGGTGTGCGCCGGCATTCACATGAGCGACATCCCTGCCTTCCCCTATCGCCTGTTGTGGCAGGAGCGCAGCGTGCGTTCAGTGGCCAATCTGACCCGCGCGGACGGCGTGGCGTTTTTCGAGCAGATCCAGCGCACGCCCGTGCATTGCAACGTGACCTGCTACCCATTGGTCCAAGCCAACCACGCCCTGGAACGCTTGAGGAGCGGACAGGTCAACGGGGCCATCGTACTCATCCCTTGACGGCCAGCACACTGCCCGGCACCGAATACAAGGCACGTTCTGTCGTGCTGCCAATCAAACGCTCAAGACCGGCGCGGTGCACAGTGCCCATCACCACGACATCGGTCTCGAATTCGTCGATGAACTCACGGATGACCGGCACCGGCAGACCAACGGTGAAGTGCCGACGTTCCGCCGGTACGCCACAGCGCTCGGCCAGGCTGATGAACGCCGCATGCAGCGATTCGCGCAGGGCGTCGGCAAAGTCGTCATCCCAGGCACCGGCCAGCAGCGAGGCTTCGCCATTGAAAGCCGGCGACAGGTCGCAGGCGTACAGCAGATGCAACGAGGCGTCGCATTGCCGGGCCAGCGTGGCGGCAGTCTGGACGATGTGCTCGTTCAAGGCATTGGCCTGGGGGTCCGAGGGGTCCACCGCCGCCACGACCCGGCGCGGCAAGCCGTGCACCGCCTGGTTGACCAGATGCACGGGCACCGGACAGTCGCGCAACAAGTGACAGTCCAGGGGCGTGGCGAACACTCGCTTGAGCAAAGGTTCAAGGGTCACGTCCTTGATCAGCAGGTCAGGCTGGAACTGCTCGACATAGCGCAGGATGTCCAGCAACGGATGGAGCGTCCACACCACGTGAGTCGTCACATCCAGGCCTTCCTCCTTGAGCAGCGCAGCCTCCTCCACCATCCAGCGCCGATAGCGGTGCACATAGCGTTGCTCATTCGCCTCATCGGTTTTTTCACCCCATAAGTGGGTGCGGGCCTGCGGCTGGACGAACGCGCACAAATGCAGCGCCGCGCCACTGACCCGGGCCAGGGCGCAGGCCCTGCGCATCGCCGCCGAAGGGTGCAGATCAGGTTCGACGATCAATAGCAGACGCTGGTATTGCCCCATCGCACACCTCCATCGGATTGTTCACGCCAATCCAAAACCCTGCACCGGCCATTTTCCGGTACGACCTTCAGCGTGCGCCCATACAGGCTCCAAACGGTTTGATCTGAATCAAGGGCAGGGCAATCGACGGACGGGATACGCGGGCACTGATCCAGATCAGAATCGATCGTCGTGGCGGGCGTAGAACTGTACCGAATGCGTAGATTTTTATCGCACCGCACGTGCACATCCTAGGGAGGATCGCACCATGCTCACTGTCAAAGACCACAACGAACGCGCCGCAGCCCTGTATGCCAGCATCAGTGGCAAGCACTGGATCCAGGCACTCAGGGACGGCCGGCATGTCTTGATCCGGCCGCTCAGGGAGCAGGACCGCCAGCGCGAATACGACTTCATCATGCGCCTGTCGCCGGAGTCCCGGCACATGCGTTTCCTGGCGCAGATCAATGAGCCGGGCACGGCGCTGCTCGATCAATTGATGGATGTCGACTGCAAGTCGCACATGGCCTACATCGCCCTGGTCCATGACAACGGCGAGTTGATCGAGATCGGTGTCAGCCGCTATTGCGCGACCCAGGAACACGAATGCGAGTGCGCGGTGACCGTCGCCGACCCTTGGCAACACCTGGGGCTGGGTACGTTGTTGATGGAACACCTGATCGAGGCCGCACGTAAAAATGGCTTCCACCAGATGTACTCCATCGACTCCGCCAGCAACGCCCCGATGCGCGAGCTTGCCCACAGCCTGGGTTTTGAAACCCGCAGCGATCCCGACGACACTCGGCAGGTCATCCACCGGCTCTACCTTTAGCCCGAACGCTGGTGCGAGGCCTTGGCATGGCCTCGCGTAGCGTTGATCCCGTCATGCTTGCGGCTTGATCGCCAATACGCTGCAGGGCGCCCGTTGCAGCAGGAACTCGGCGGTCGTGCCCAGGCGCTTGTCCAGGCCACGATGTGCGGTGGTGCCCATGACAATAACGTCGATCTGATGATCGGTGGCGAACGTGCAAATGCTGTTCAGCGGTGAGCCTTCGATGAAGTGGCGCTGCTGCGGCGCGACCCCATGCCGCTCGGCCAGGGACTCGAACACCTCATGCTGTGCCTGGCCCAACGCCTCGTAGAGCCCAGTGGCCAGGGGCAGTGCACCAATGCCCATGTCCGAGGCGTAGACGGCCGTCCAATCGAAGGCGTGCAGCAACTCGACCTGGGCGTTGCATTGCTCGGCCAGCTTGACTGCGGCGTCGACGATCTGGTCGTTGAACACCAGGTCCTGGTCTTCGCTGCGCAGCACATCGACAATCGCCAGGACCCGCCGAGGCCGGGGGTGACGCGAATCCGTGACCAGATGCACCGGCACCGGGCAGTCACGCAGCAAGCGCCAGTCCAAGGGCGTGAAAAACACCCGCTTCATTGCCGGTTCCGGCTGCGCGTCCTTGATGATCAACGCCATCGGCATCTCCTTGACGTACTGCTGCAAGGCTTGAAAAGCATCCTTGCTCCAAACCACCTCGCACGTCACCTCGACGCCGTGCCGGCGCGCCAGTTCGGCCTGTTGCCACAGCCAGTGCCGATGGGTTTCCAGATAGCCCTCACGCGCTTGCTTGACCTGCTCCGGGGCAAAAAGACCGGCCACCGAGAGCAACTCCAGGTAGTCGAACGCCACGATGTGCAGGGGCAGGTCCAGCGCCAGGGCCAACTCGGTGGCGCGGTCGAACGCCGGCGTACGGATCATGGCGTCAGGCGCCAATAACAACAAACGTTGAGTCTGGGACATGGAACACCTCGGCACATGGCGACAGCCACTTAAAGGATTGAGGGTTCCAGAATGAACATATGCCAGGGGCGGGACTTGATCTTCATCAAATAGCCATCATTCATTCAAGCTGACAAACTCGGGAGCCACAGTCCCGCCCACATCGCCAGCGTTATCAGCACCTGGCCGGGAATTACATACGCGGCAAACCTTCGCCCGCCACTGAGCCAGGCCACCACGCATTTGCTCAGGGAGTTGCTGCTGAACGCGATCAAGATCGGCACGGCGACGTCGTCGAAGGGCAACAACCCGCCCTTGGCCAGGGAAGCGATGGAGGCTGTCGAGGCATGGGCGTCGAGCAACCCGCTGAAAATCGCAGTGACGGTCACCCCGGCCTGGCCAAACGCATCGAGCATCGCCGACGACAGGACAGTGAGACCGGCCATGGCCAGGACCACCATAAGCGCCAGCTTGAGACTGAACGCCCCGCCATGCCGGATCGGTTCATCGGCCGGCGTCCTGGGACGGGGAAACATCAGCACACCGCTGTAGATCAGGGTCATCAGCACCCCGCACAACAACGCCCCCCACATCCAACGCAACAGCGCAGGTTCCACGGCCGTGAGAATCAGGCCCATTTGCACCACCGTCGCCAGGTTGGATAGCACCGCCGCCGCGCTCAGCACCTTGAGATTGACAGGTTCCTTCCTGGCAATGTTGCCCATGGCTGCAACAGTCGCAGTGGCAGAGGCAAACCCCGAGGCGACGGCACTGGCGGCATAGCCGTAGCGGGTCCCCAGGGTCCGAACCGCGACATGCCCCAGCGCGCCCACCGCCATCAGCATGACGGTGAGCGTGCACAGGTTGCGCAGGTTGATGGCGTCATAAGGCCCGAGGAATCGATCCGGCGCCAGCGGCAGCACGACCAACGCGGCGATCAACAGCACCAGGCCATCGCGCATCTCGGCAGCGGTCAACTGGTTGCGGGCAAAGTGGTGCAACGCCTGGCGACTGGCGAGCAACCCGGCCATCACCACCCCAATCGCGGTCGCCAGGCCCGGGGCGCTCGCACAGAGCGCGCCCAGTGCCAATACGGCGAACAAGGCCACCTCGCTGGTTATCCCCGGGTCCTTGTCGAGGTTTCGCCAATAGGCCACGGTCACCAAGGCGCCCAAAGCGAGGGTCATGCCCCCCAGCAACACGGGACCGCCCGCCTGGATCGCCAGATAGCCGAGCACCGACGTGATGGCGAAGGTGCGCAGGCCGGCAAAATCGCGCCTGTCGCCCTCGCCTTTGCGTCGTTCGCGCTCAAGCCCCACCAGCAGGCCGATTCCCAGCGCGGCGGCGGCATTGGCGAAGGCCAGGGTTTCAGTCATGGGGTTTCAGTCATTGTCACGGCTCTCTGGCACTGCCTGCGGTTGTCACTCAATCCAGCGGCCCGAGCTGGCTGCGCTCGTGCCATGGGGCGACTGATCATGCTCAAACATAGCGCGATTGCCCAGCCGCTGCCGCCTTCGATGCAATGCTTTGAGGCGTGTTTGATGCAAATCAAGTTACCAGACTCCATGACGCTCATGATCAGTGGCAGACACCACGCCGCGCGAAACGTCGCCCGGCGCCAACAGGTCCTTGCCCGGGAGGTTTGTCATGTCTACGCAATCACGCTTGATGCTGGTCGTCTCGCCGCTGATGGAACACAGCCCGGCATTCGACCGGGCGGCCGCACTGGCCAAGGCCGAAGGCGCGGCGCTGCATATCGTCGCTTTTGACTACCTCGAAGGCCTGGCCACGGCCAGCCTGGTCAACGAGCAGGCACTGGAGCAGATGCGCCTGGGCTACATCGAACGCCATCGGCAGTGGCTGGAGGAACAGGCCAGGCCCCTGCGCAAACTCGGTATCGAGGTCACGACAGAAGTGACGTGGGTCGAACGCCCCTTGCAGGAGATCCTGGTCCACCTCAAGGAAGCACCCATGGATGCGCTGATCAAGTCGGTGGGCCATGAGTCCTGGTTTTCCCGGCTGATGTTCACGCCACTGGACGTGCATCTGCTGCGCGAATGCGACGTTCCGTTGCACTTCGTCAACAAGGTCGCCCACGCTCGTCCGCGCAAGATCCTGGCCGCCATCGACCCGTTTCATCAGGACGGACGCTACGAAGGCCTCAATGACCGGATCCTGAGCGAAGCCAACAAGCTGGCCGCCAGCTGCGACGCAACGCTGGAAGTCATCTACGCCTACGATCTTTCGTCCATTACCGCCGCCGAATACGGTTATGGCAACGGTTCGATGTTCTTCTCCTCGACCCTGGCCCGCCAGCTCTACGAATCCCAGGGCGCGGCCTTCGATGCACTGGCCGAACGCAATGGCATCGACCCGGAGCAACGGCGCATGATCATGGGTGATCCGGCCAAGGTGTTGGCGAACTACGCCGCGTCCCATGACATTGATGTCATCGTCATGGGGCGCGTGCACTACGCAGGCCTGGACAAGCTGATCGGCAGCACCGTGGAAGGCTTGCTGTACAAGATGCCGTGCAGCTTGTGGGTGATTGCGCCACAGCAGGTTGATTGAGGGCAGGCCCGCGCCGATGGCCTGCAGAACAACCGCCCCGTGCCCACAGGAATGCGGCTGATGAACCGACCGAGCAACATACCAGCGGCGCCCCCGAAAACGCCCTCGCAGGGCCTGGCTTGGTACACGTTGCCCGCCGAACAGGTGCTCAAACACCTGGGTGTCGATGAGCAAGCCGGGCTGGACATCGCCGAAGTCCGGGCCCGGCTTGAGCGTACGGGTTTCAATCGGCTGTCAGCGTCAGCCCGGCGGCCGGCGTGGCGGCGATTTGTGCTGCAATTTCACAACATCCTGATTTATGTGCTTTTAGGCTCCGCTGCAATCACCGCAACGCTGCAACACCTGTGGGACACGGTGGTCATTCTCGCTGTCGTGGTGGCCAATGCGGTCATTGGCTATGTCCAGGAAGGCAAGGCCGAACAGGCCATGGACGCTATCCGCAACATGCTGGCGCCCCGGGCAACGGTGATACGTGCCGGCGAACGCCTGGGCATTGCAGGTGAAGAACTGGTACCCGGCGACATCGTCTTGCTGGAGGCCGGCGACAAAGTCCCCGCCGATTTGCGCCTGCTGCATGCCAACCGGTTCCAGGTCCAGGAAGCCATCCTGACCGGAGAATCCGCACCCGCTGAAAAAAATACCGAACCGGTGCCCATCGAAGCGGCCCTGGGTGATCGTGCCTGCATGGCCTTCAGTGGCACCCTGGTGACCTGCGGCCAAGCCTCTGGGGTCGTTGTCGCCACCGCAACCTCGACTGAAATCGGGCACATCAGCAACCTGCTGGCGCAAGTGGAGTCCCTGACGACGCCCCTCATACAGCAAATGAATATCTTCGCGCGCTGGCTGACGCTACTGATTTTGCTGATCGCCGGCCTGCTACTCGCTTATGGCCACTTTGTCGGGCATTACGTCTTCACCGAGATATTCATGGTCGTGGTGGGCATGTCGGTCGCTGCCATACCCGAGGGGCTCCCCGCCGTACTCACCATTACCCTGGCGGTGGGCGTGCGGGCGATGGCGCGTCGCAACGCTATCGTTCGGCGCCTGCCGGCCATCGAAACGCTAGGCTCGGTATCGGTCATTTGTACGGACAAGACCGGCACCCTCACCCGCAACGAGATGATGGTAGCGTCCGTCGTCACCAGTGACCTGACCTTCACGGTAGACGGTGTCGGCTACCAGCCCTCGGGCAACATGAACCTTGCCGATCAGTTGATCGATACCTCTCATCACCCGGTGCTGGCCGAACTGGGGCGCGCGACCAGCCTTTGCAATGACGCAAGCTTGAGACAGCACGAAGACGCCTGGAAGGTCGAAGGGGACCCCATGGAGGGTGCATTGCTGGTGTTCTGCGCCAAAGCCGGCATCAACGGCGAAGAGGAACGCGGCACCTGGGCCCGCACCGACGCCATTCCGTTCGACGCCAAACACCGCTTCATGGCGACGCTGCATCACAACCATGAGCGCCAAGCCGCGATCTATGTCAAAGGCGCGCCGGAGCAGATCTTGACCATGTGCACGTGCCAACGCAGCGGCACTGGGGCAACGGCCCCGCTTGATGCCGACTATTGGCACGCGCAGGCCAATGCCATCGCCCGCAAGGGCCAACGCGTATTGGCGCTCGCCGTCAGGTCCGTCCCACCCGAACACGCCATCCTGGAATTTGCCGATGTGCAAGGGACACTGACCTTGCTGGGCCTGGTCGGGATGATCGACCCGCCCCGCCCGGAAACGATCCAGGCGATCAAGCAATGCCATGCGGCCGGCATTGCCGTGAAAATGATCACAGGCGACCACGCCGGCACCGCCTGCGCCATCGGTAATCAGATCGGCCTGCACAACCCCGGCAAGGTACTGACCGGCAGCGACCTGGACGCCATGAACGATGCAACCCTCAGGGAATCGCTCGAACAAGTGAACATCTTCGCGCGTACCAGCCCCGAACATAAGCTTCGGCTGGTGACGTTGCTGCAACTCAACGGCATGACCGTGGCCATGACCGGCGACGGCGTCAACGATGCGCCAGCGCTCAAGCGCGCAGACGCCGGCATCGCCATGGGCGGCAAAGGCAGCGAGGCCGCCAAGGAAGCCGCGGACCTGGTACTGGCGGACGACAACTTCGCCTCCATCGTGGCCGCTGTGCGTGAAGGACGGACGGTCTATGACAACATCAAGAAAGTGCTGAGCTGGACGTTACCCACCAACGCGGGCGAGACAATGACCCTGATTGTCGCGCTGCTGTTTGGCTTTACGTTGCCGGTCACGGCGATACAGATCCTGTGGATCAACCTGATTACCGCTGTCACGCTGGGTGTCGCGCTGGCGTTCGAGCCGACCGAAGACAACACCATGCGCAGGCCACCGCGCTCACGAAAGGAGCCGCTGATCAGCGGCGCACTGGTCTGGCATATGGTGCTCGTTTCCATTCTGTTCCTGTGCGGTGTCTACGGCATTTTTACCTATGCCCTGGACCGAGGCTACTCCGTCGAACTGGCGCGCACCCTGGCGGTGAACACCTTGGTCGTGATGGAAATTTTCCACCTGTTCTTTATCCGCAATCTCTACGGCACGTCGCTGACCTGGAAGGGCGTTCGAGGTACGAAGGTTGTGTGGGCGACCGTCGCGGTGGTGACAGCCGCCCAGCTCGCCATCACTTACGCGCCACCGCTGCAAGCAGTGTTTGCGACCCAAGCGGTCCCCTTCAAGGACGGACTGCTGGTTATCGCGGTGGGCATTGCGCTCTTCGCCATCATCGAGATTGAAAAACAGCTTCGACTGCGTTTAACCGAGTCCGATCGTCAACCGTGACGACCCCACTCCCCGCTCCACCAGCCTGCAAGGAACTGAACCATGAACGCACCCAGACTCGCCGCCCTCGCTCTGACCGCGGTGCTTTTCCCCACGCTGGCCTTTGCCCAGCAAGATACCGACGCCGCCAAGGCGCCCCAGCCGTCAATGAGCGTTGAGCAATTCGACCAGCAGATGGCGACGGCCCAGGAAAACCTGAAAAAAATGCAGGAACAGATGACCCAGATCCAGAACACCAGCGATCCGGCGCAACGCCAGAAACTCATGCAGGATCACCAGGCCACGATGCGGCAAAGCATGCAGACGATGAATGGGATGATGGGGTGTTGCGGGGGAGGCATGATGGGCGGCCACATGAGGGGGAACGGCCCAATGATGGGCTGGAAACAAATGGGCGGCCACTATTCCCAGATGACGCCTGAGCAGATGAAGCAGCACCAGTACATGATGGACAGGTACATGGGCATGCAACAGATGATGATGGAGCAGATGATGCAACAACAGCAAATGAGCCCGCCAGCTCGCTAGGCTGGCCGCTAGCGCCAAGGCTGCCCTACTCACCTGCCGCGTCGGCAGGTGAGTTTTTTGATCACCGTCCGGCCATCGCCGGGCTTTTCATCAGGCTTCAGTGCAACAACGTCAACCCGCCGGCCAGGCTCAGGTGAAGACCAAAGGAACTGTCATGCGTATTGTCACTGCTGTTTTGTTAGGCGCTCTGAGTTTCGGCGCCTTGGCTGAGGATCTGCAAAATCTATCTGCTGAAGGGGCTGCGTTGATCCCGCCGTTCCAGCAGGAACTACTGGGCACAATAAAGGCAGTTATGCAAAGTGGCGGCCCAACCAAGGCTGTAGAGTTCTGTCAGTTGCTGGCCCCAGAGATCGCAGCCAAGCATAGCCAGTCCCCCTGGACAGTTGGTCGTACATCCTTGAAGGTCCGCAATCCGGCCAATGCCCCTGATGCCTGGGAGCGCAAAGTCCTACAGCAGTTCGCCGATCGTGCTGCCGCGGGCGAGCCACTGGCAGAAATGAAGCACGCCGAAATGGTGGGTGGGGAATTCCGACTGATGAAAGCCATCCCTACTGGAGAACCGTGTCTTGCATGCCATGGCAAGGAAATCAAGCCTGAGCTGGCTGCAGTGATCGATCAAAGTTACCCGCAGGATCAAGCGCGAAACTTTGCTCTTGGAGAGCTGCGCGGCGCCTTCAGCCTGCGCCGCATAGTAGAAAAAGATCCTGAATAGCAAAACCATATCAAAGCTTCAGAATTGACCGAGTCAGTCTCGCCCTCTTCCGAGCCCAAAGATGGATTTGATGGAAGAGGGCAAAAGCCATACGACCATACCCGTAGAGCCAGAGCAGTTCACCAAAGAACCTGGCACCAAACGTGCGTTCCTACATTCTCCCGCATAGCACATTACTGGATATTCCATGTGACACAAGGTGTTACTCGAAGATGGGTAAATGCGGCCCCACTATCAGCTTCCCTGCACTAGCCCAAGCGTCGAACCCTCCGGAGATTGACTTTACATACAGGTAGCCCATATCACGTAGCGATCCGGCAGCGAGTGCAGCACGACCACCCGTTTTGCAGTACAGCACGATTTTAAGTTCGCGCAAACTGAGTGCGGTGTCGTTGGAAAGTTTAAATTCCAGCATGCCGCGCGACACGTGCATAGCGCCTGGGAGATGGCCTGCGGCATACTCGTCAGCTTCACGCACATCAATCAGTACATCCGCATTCTGGATAGCCTGATCAATGTCTTCAATTGCAACTTCTTCGATACGCGCTTTAGCGTCAACTACAAGATCATGGGCAGTTTTAATCATGATGTTTTGAAAGAATCCAGTTGGGAGAAATCATTTTCTACAACACCTTAAAAAATCACAGCACTGCGCCCATCAGCATTAATCATATGATCCGCCATTTCGGAAAACATACGTTGCAGCTTGCTATTTAGCGCGATGTCACTCACCTGCTCATCAATTGCCTGACGCATGCACAACATCCATTCGTCGCGTTCGACAATACTGACTGCATAAGGGGCATGTCGCATGCGCAGACGCGGGTGGCCGCGCTCCAGTTGGAATAATGGCGGGCCGCCAAACCAGCCGCTTAGAAACTTAAATAGACTGTCAGCACTGCCGGCGAGACTCGGAGGATGCATTCGACGCACCACTCGCGCATCAGGTAGCGTATCCATCAACTCATAAAAGCGATCGACAAGTTTACGGACGCCTACCTCAGCACCTAACTGGAGATAGGTGCTGGTACTGCCTTTATATTGAGAACTCAAGAGTTCAGTCATGTCATCAGCCCTCAATTGATAAACTTTACCCAGCAAGCCAGTGCCAGCGCGGCAAAGCAGGTCCAGCCCGAGAACAGCCAGCGCCACACGCGCGCGCGCGGCACGAAGCCCACGCCCCTGACAAAGGCCACGCTCATCGCAGTGAACAAGGCCATTGCCAGCCCATGATCAGCTTTACCGTCCGGGGTGGCCATCAGGGGCGGATAGAGCGTACACGCAAGCATGATCGCTACCGCGATAAGCAAGCTCAGCGCGTGAAGGCGTGAGGGTGCCGGGGCGTCGGCGACACGCGGCATCATGGCCGCGGCTCCTCACGGTCGCTCAGGGCCCGACCGGCTTCGTTCTCGCCCCACATCGCATTCAATATGGCCAGTAGCAATGCAAAACCGACCCCCAGCATCCAGGCGAAATACCACATGTTTATTACTCCTTTGCCGGTACTAGTAGGCTGAATGTTCGTTGGCTTTGATCTGTGCGACTGTGACCTTGCCCCGCATAACGCGATAGGCCCACGAGGTGTAAATCACGATCAGTGGCATGAAGATCAACGTAGCCCAGAACATGATGGCCAGGCTTAAATGACTGGAGACGCTGTCCCACACAGTGAGGCTTGCCGCAGGCACTGTTGATGACGGCATGATGAACGGAAACATCGACACACCCGCCGTGCTGATGACGGCGATGACCGCAAGCGATGAGGCAACAAACGCCGAAAGTGTACGACGCATCATCAGCAACATGGCGGCACCTGCTGCGCCAACCAATCCCAGTACGGGCAACAGCCACAACAAAGGATAATGACCATAGTTCGCCATCCAGGCGCCCGCTTCGCGCACTACGGACTTGTCGAGAATATCGGGTAGTCCGGCGGTATCAACGACTGACGTGATGCGATAACCGTCTATGGATTGCAACCAGATACCGGCAATGATGAATGAGCACACCAGCACGATCGCCGCGCCCACAGCACCTTTGATTGCCCTCGCCTGGATAAGACCTTCAGTGCGATGGGCCAGATAAGCGCCGCCTTGCAGGGTAATCATTGCACTGCTCACCACACCCGTCAGTAGCGCAAAGGGATTCAGCAATTGCCAGAAACTCCCCGTATATGTCGATACCAGAAGGTCGTTGAAGTGAAACGGTACGCCCTGCAACAAGTTGCCAAACGCGATGCCGAACACCAGCGGCGGCACGGCCCCACCCACGAAAAGCCCCCAATCCCAGGTACTGCGCCACACCGGGTTGTGGATCTTGCTGCGGTAGTCGAAACCCACCGGGCGGAAGAACAACGCCCAGAGCACCAGGATCATCGCCCAATAGAACCCGCTGAACGCCGTGGCATAGACCACCGGCCATGCGGCGAACAAGGCGCCGCCGGCCGTAATGAACCAGACCTGATT
Organism: Pseudomonas sp. PF05; assembly: GCF_056521845.1. Lineage (NCBI taxonomy): Bacteria > Pseudomonadati > Pseudomonadota > Gammaproteobacteria > Pseudomonadales > Pseudomonadaceae > Pseudomonas > Pseudomonas sp. PF05. The sequence goes on from NZ_JBWLPW010000002.1 coordinate 484,807, forward strand.
GCCATCCCAATGCGGCCCCACGGTGTTGATCACGACGCGGCGTTCCATGTCATTGCGACCGACAAACGGCAGCAGTGTGCCGACGCCCATGTCGTGGCCGTCCATGATGGCGAAACCTATGAGCAGGACGCCGACCAGCGCCCACCAGATAATCTTGAGCGTGAAGTAATCAAGCATGGTGAAGCTCCTTCAACTTGGCGTCGTGGACATAACGACCTGTACCGAGGCTGCCGGGCCCCTGGCGGGCGAACTTGACCATCAGGAACATTTCCACCGCCAGCAGCACCGTGTAGAAAACGACGAACCCAGCCAGAGAGCCATACAAGTTATCGACGCCGAGGGTGGAAACGCTCATGTGGGTCGGCAACACACCGTAGATGGTCCAGGGTTGGCGGCCGTACTCGGCCACGAACCAGCCCAGTTCGCAGGCAACCCATGGCGCAGGCAGCATCCAGAGCGCCCAACGCAGCAGCCCGCGATGATGTGTGCCACTCGACTTCAAGGTGCTCCAGAAGGCCAGCCCGAACAGCACGAGCATGGCAAAGCCAAGGCCGACCATGATCCGGAACCCCCAGAACATCGGGGTCACGCGCGGCACGGTATCGTTCACAGCCTTGTCGAGGATGGCCGGCGTGGCCTGGGTGACATCCTCGACGTACTTTTTAAGCAGCAGGCCAAAGCCCAGATCGGCCTTGTACGCTTCGAAGGTATCGAACGCGGCCTTATCGGTGCGATCGGCGCGCAACGCTTCAAGCGCTTTGACGGCGGTAATGCCCCGCAGGATGCGCGCGCGGTTTTTCGCCTTGATGTCATGAATCCCTGGGATCTGCTTGCTGACCGAGCGCGTGCCGATCAAGCCCATCACCCACGGCACATCGAATTCCCAGTTATTCCTGGACTCGGCTTCATTAATGCTGGCCACCAGCGTCAGGCCCGCCGGTGCGGGTTTGGTTTCCCACATGGCCTCCATGGCCGCCAGCTTGGTTTGCTGCGCCTCGCCCACCGTATAACCCGACTCGTCCCCCAGTACGATGACGCTCAGCACCGAGGCCAGGCCGAAGGCGGCCGCCACCCGAAAGCTGCGCTTGGCGAACTCGACATCACGCCCCTTGAGCAAGTACCAACTGGAAATCGACAACACAAACATCGAACCGGTGACATAACCGGCAGACACCGTGTGGACGAACTTGGCCTGCGCCACCGGGTTGAAGACCACGGCCCAGAAATCCACCATCTCCATGCGCATGGTGATGTAGCTGAACTCCGAGCCCACCGGGTTCTGCATCCAGCCATTGGCGATCAGAATCCACAGCGCCGACAGGTTGGTACCGATGGCCATCAACAACGTGACCAGCAAATGATGTTCTTTCTTCAGGCGATCCCAACCGAAGAAGAACAAGCCGATCATGGTCGACTCAAGGAAGAACGCCATCAGACCCTCGATGGCCAGCGGGGCTCCGAAGATGTCCCCGACATAGTGCGAGTAGTACGCCCAGTTGGTTCCGAACTGAAACTCCAGGGTGATGCCGGTGGTCACGCCCAAGGCGAAGTTGATACCGAACAATTTGCCCCAAAAGCGAGTCATGTCTTTCCAGATGACATTGCCTGTCATCACATAGACGCTTTCCATGATGACCAGCAGCCACACCATCCCCACGGTGAGCGGTACAAATAGAAAGTGGTACAGCGCTGTGGCTGCGAATTGCAGCCGTGACAGATCCACCAGTTGTTCTGAGATCACTTGCTTGCCCCTTGAGCCGAGGTGGGTACGCCGAACCTGTCACTGATGGTGTTCGAGTCGACGCTGACGCGCGAATCCTTGATGAACAGCCACCACAGCACTGTCAGCACGACCAGTTTGATCAGCACTGCTGTGAGCAGATGGCGACGCAATCGTTTATCGGAAATAGTCATGGGGCATGCATTAGCACGGCGCATGCCAACGCCTGGATTTATTTTTTGTGCTTATAAAACAACAGGTTATCGATAGTCGCTGAAGCTCATCGCCTGGTTTGGCGAGAATAGAACCTGCCAAACTGCCAGGGGCTGGCAGTCATTGGCAGTGAAGGCGTGATGACGTTCAGGCCAGGCCTTGTTCTTTCAACCGCCTGTATAACGTGCGCTCACTCACGCCCAGGTGCCTGGCCAGTTCGCTGCGGGTGCCTTTGAAAGTGGCCACCAGTTGTTCCAGGTCCCTGCTATCGCTGGCAGGCGTCAAGGCCGGGGCGGACAACGCCAAGGGGGGCGCGGGCAGATGCAAGGCGTGAATGACGCCGTCGTCGGCAAACAGCGCAGCTCTTTCCAGGACATTGCGCAGCTCGCGGATATTGCCCGGCCAGGCAAACCGCTGCAATTGCATCAGCGCCTCGGGATCGATGGTCAGCCGACGCTTGCCGATCCCGGAACGTTGCAGGAATGAATCCACCAGCAAGCCGATGTCTTCAAGGCGATGACGCAAAGGCGGTAAATGGATAGGGAAAACGCTGATGCGGTAGTACAAGTCCTGCCTGAACTCGCCCTTCTCCACCATCTTTTCCAGGGGCTTATGGGTCGCGGCCACCAGCCTGAAATCGGCGTGCTGGGTTTCTACACTGCCGACACGGCGATAGGTTCCAGACTCGATCAGTCGCAACAGTTTCACCTGCATGGCCAGGGGAACGTCGCCTATCTCATCGAGAAACAGCGTACCGCCCTGGGCCGTCTCCACCAGGCCCACCTTGCGCGTGGTGGCGCCGGTAAATGCGCCCTTCTCGTGGCCGAACAGCTCGCTCTCGAACAAGGTTTCGGTCAAGCCGGAGCAATCCACCACGACAAAAGGCCCGGCTGCCCGCTCACTGGTTTCATGGACGGCGCGGGCAAACAGCTCCTTGCCGGTACCGGACTCTCCCAGCAACAGCACCGGTAACATCGAGGGCGCTACCCGCTGCAGTTCCAACAGCGCCTGATTAAAGGCCGGTGAACTGCCCACCAGCCCTTCGTTACTGGGCCGGGCCGAGGCGCTACGCACCAAGGTGAGCCGTTCCACATAAGCGGTGATGGCGCCATGTTCATTGAGGATCGGGCGCAGTTCCACATCGACGTGTTCCGGCCCGCGCGGTGTGTGGTGGATGTGCAAGACCCGATCCGGACTGCGCATCTCCCTGGCCTTTTTCATCGGGCAGTTCTCGCCGGCCTGGTCACAAGGCACATCGTAGTGGTGGGAAATCCGATAACACTTATGGCCAATGAACGGTTTGTCGGCGCTGCCGAACTGACGCAAGTAAGCCGTGTTCGCCGCCAGGATGTTGTAATCCGGATCGAGGACGATCATCGGCTGGGGCTCATGCTCCAGAAACGAGACCAGGGACTGCACCTGGTCTGGACGTGGAAGCGGATCTTGGGTGGGCGGCAGGCTGTGTGTCATCGCGGCTCCAGTGAATTCATCCAGCAAGGGTGGCACTGCCACTATGCCAACAAACTCTGCCAATGGCAGTTAAATTGTCTGGACATCGGCCCGAGCCCTGGCGGAGCTTATGAAATTAATCCAATAAAATCATAAGGTTAGACTTATAAAACGACCCGGCATCAACCTGGCAGCATTATTGCTGTGTCTGTTCTTCAAGCGGTTCGATGAGAGCCCCCGAAGGAGACCGTTCATGACCGTAAAACCGCACGTCGAAGGATTTTTCGATCCTGAGACCCATACCGTCAGCTACTTGGTGCTGGACGAAGCGACCCGCCAGTGCGCCTTGATCGACAGCGTCCTGGATTACGACCCCAAATCCGGCCGTACCACAACCACCTCCGCCGACAAGCTGATCGCCAGGGTGATCGAGCTGGAGGCGAAGGTCGAATGGATTCTTGAAACCCACGTCCATGCCGACCACCTTACCGCCGCGCCGTACCTGAAGGAAAAACTCGGCGGCAAGATAGGGATCGGCAGCCAGATTGCGACGGTACAAGAAGTCTTTGGCTCGCTGTTCAACGTCGGTGGGGAGATGTCCCGCGATGGCAGTCAGTTCGATCGTCTGTTCGTCAATGACGAGACGTTTACGCTCGGCACATTGCAATGCCGTGCGCTCCACACACCGGGCCACACCCCTGCCTGCATGACGTACGTCATCAGCGACGGCGAGGAAACAGCGGCGTTCGTGGGCGACACCTTGTTCATGCCCGACTACGGCACCGCACGGTGTGACTTCCCCGGTGGCGACGCGCATACCTTGTTCCGATCCATCAACAAGGTCTTGAGCCTGCCGGCCAACACCCTGCTCTACACCTGTCACGATTACCAACCCGGTGGCCGCGAGGTGCAATTTTCCAGCACCGTCGCCGAGCAACGCGCCGACAATGTTCATGTCCGTAACGGCATCAGTGAACAAGCATTCGTGGCAATGCGCACCCAGCGCGATGCCTCGCTGGAGATGCCGACGCTCATCCTGCCATCGGTCCAGGTCAACATGCGGGCCGGGCATTTCCCGGAGCCGGAATCGAACGGCACGTGCTACCTGAAAATCCCACTCAATCGGCTCTGAAGACCCGCCCCCCTATAAGAAAAACCGTCATCACGGAGACATTCATGGACATCCACCACCTTGCGTCCGGCCTCTCGATCTCGGGGCAGATTCAACCCGACCAAATGAGTGAGATCAAAACCAGCGGCTTTCGCGCCATCATCTGCAACCGTCCTGATGGTGAAGGCAGCGATCAACCTTTGTTTGCCGACATCCAGCGCGCGGCACAAGCGATGGGTATCGAGGCGCACTACCTTGCCGCAGAGTCCGGCAAGGTGACCGATGAGCAGGGCGTTGCCTTCGGCAAATTGCTCGAGTCCTTGCCCAAGCCAGTGTTGGCGTATTGCCGCTCCGGCATGCGCTCGACGACGATGTGGGCACTGTCCCAGGCCGGCCAGCAGCCCTTGCCGCAGATTGTCGAAGCCGCCAGGAAAGCCGGTTTCGACATGAAAGGCGTCATTCGCAGAATTGCCAACGAGGGACGTACGCCTGTTGGCGTGGCCGAGGCCCGACATTCAGTGGTGATTGTCGGCGGCGGCGCGGCGGGCATCGCCACAGCCTCGAGCCTGTTGGCCCGCGAGCCAGGCCTGGACATCGCCATCATCGATCCGGCGGATGTGCATTATTACCAGCCCGGCTGGACCCTCGTCGGCGGTGGCGTGTTCGAGGCACAACAAACCGCCCACACGATGGGTGCGACCATTCCCCGGGGCGTGCACTGGATCAAAGCGGCTGTCGCGGCTTTCGAACCTGAAAACGACGCCATCATTCTCGATGGGTGCCGCGTGGTCCGCTACGAGCAGTTGATCGTATGCCCGGGCCTGAAACTGGATTGGCATGCCATTGAAGGTTTGCCGCAGACATTGGGGCGCAACGGCGTCACCTCGAACTATCTGTACCACCTGGCCCCCTACACCTGGGAACAGGTGCAGCAACTGCGCAGTGGCCGGGCCATTTTCACGCAGCCCCCCATGCCGATCAAATGCGCCGGGGCCCCTCAAAAAGCGATGTACCTGTGCGCCGACCACTGGAAACGCCAAGGCGTACTCGGCGATATCGAGATCGACTTCTGCAGCGCCGGGGCCGTCCTGTTCGGCGTCCCCGACTACGTGCCGGCCCTGATGGAATATGTCCGTGCCTATGGGATCGACCTGAATTTCGGCAGTACGCTGACGTCGGTCGATGGACCGGCACAAACGGCGACCTTCAGGTGCGTCAAGGCCGATGGCAGTACTCACCTGGTGACGCACGACTTCGACCTGCTGCATGTGGTACCCCCTCAGGTTGCGCCGGATTTTATCCGCGTAAGCCCTCTGGCCGATGGGGCGGGCTGGATCGATGTCGATCCCGACAGCTTGCGGCATAAAACCTGGGCGAATATTCACGCACTGGGCGATGCAACCAATACCAGCAACGCAAAAACCGCAGCGGCGGCGCGCAAGCAGGCGCCCGTGGTCGCCCATAATGTGCTGGCGGCCATGGGCAAGGCCAAGGGCAGCGCCCATTATGACGGCTACGGTTCCTGCCCGCTGACCGTGGAACGAGGCAAGGTCGTGCTCGCTGAATTTACCTACGGCGGCAAGCTTGCCCCCAGCTTCCCGTCCTGGCTGATCGACGGTACTCGGCCTTCGAGACTCGCCTGGCTACTTAAAGAGCGAATTCTTCCGCCGCTGTATTGGAAAGCCATGCTCAAGGGCCGTGAGTGGCTGGCGAAACCTGAACTGGCGGACCTATGAAATCAAACCTCTGCTCCAGGAGACCGAGATGATTGCAGTCCTGGTACTGGGTTTTGCGGTAGGCGTGATCCTGGCGCTGACCGGGGCCGGCGGCGGCATACTCGCCGTCCCGTTCCTGGTTTTTGGCGTGGGCTTGAGCATGGCCGAAGCGGGGCCCATCGGTTTGCTGGCAGTGGGCCTGGCCGCCACCCTGGGCGCCGTGATGGGCCTGCGCAACGGCATCGTGCGCTACAAGGCTGCACTGTTGACGGCCAGTGCGGGGGTCATCTGCTCACCGCTGGGCCTTTGGTTGGCGCAGCGCACGCCCAACCGTCCGTTGACGATCCTGTTTGCCTTGTTGCTGATATACGTGGCATTCCGGGCCTTGCAAAAATCACTGCCCGCTCGCGTCGGGGCCAAGGCATCCGCCACGCGCAAACCGCCGCCCTGTGTCCTGGACGAAAATCGCGGCAAGCTGAACTGGACCGGACCTTGCGCATGGGCGCTCACGGCGTCGGGCATGATCGCCGGGGTGCTTTCCGGGCTGCTCGGTGTGGGTGGCGGTTTCGTCATGGTTCCGGCGCTCCAGCGGTACACCAATTTGACCACGCAGTCTGTGCTCGCCACGTCGCTGACCGTCATCGCTTTGGTTTCCATGTCAGGGGTGCTGGCGAGTTCGGCGATGGGCCACCTGCAATGGCCAATAGCGCTACCCTTTTCCATGGGGGCCATCGTCGGCATGCTCGGCGGGCGCCTGGTCGCTGCGAGGTTGCCGGAACCCTACCTGCAAAGAGGCTTCGCCCTTGTGTCCACGCTGGTAGCGGTCGCGCTGCTGGTAAAAGCCCTGGGTTGAATCGCCTGGTGCAATATCAACGATTGTGCATTGGAGAACGCTGATGAATCTTGACTGGCTCAACTTTACGCCGTGGTCATCCCTGGCCGGCGGCATGTTGATTGGCCTGGCGGCCAGCCTGTTCGTGGTCGCCAACGGCCGGATCGCCGGCATCAGCGGGCTGATCGGCAGCCTGCTGCAGCGGGGCAGCGAAGGCCTGGGCGAAAAGGCCCTGTTTCTCCTGGGCCTGCTCGTCGCGCCGCTGGTATGGGGCGTGTTTGCGACCTTGCCGCCCATCGAGTTCCAGAACGGCTGGTTCGGCCTCACTGTCGCCGGCCTGTTGGTGGGTGTCGGCACTCGTTACGGTTCAGGCTGCACCAGTGGCCATGGCGTGTGCGGCCTGTCACGCCTTTCACCGCGTTCGATGGTCGCCACCGCGTGTTTCATGCTCAGCGGTTTCGCCACGGTATTTGTCCTGCGTCACGTGATGGGGGTTTGAACATGCGCAAACTGACGGCATTCATCGCGGGCTTGCTCTTTGGCTTCGGGCTGCTCCTGGCAGGCATGGCCAACCCGAAAAAGGTGTTGGGTTTTCTGGATCTGGCCGGCACTTGGGACCCGTCCCTGGCGCTGGTGATGATCGGGGCGATTGGCACCGCCATTGTCCCGCTGGCCTGGGCGCGACAACAGACTCATTCGCTGCTGGGCAGCCCCATGCAGTTGCCGGTCAAGCGAGAACTGGACCCACGCCTGATTGGCGGCAGCCTGGTGTTCGGCATCGGCTGGGGCATCGCCGGCATCTGCCCTGGCCCCGCCGTGGCCATCCTGCTGACCGGACACTGGCAAGCCGTTGTGTTCATGCTGGCCATGTTGGCGGGCATGTTGCTGTTCACCGCGCTGGAAACCCGGCGCGTTCATTGATCGGGAGAGTGCCATGAAAGCTAACATTGGAACCATTGACCGGGGCGCACGTATTGCCGTGGGGCTTGTCCTCATCATCCTGAGCCTGACGGGCTTGATCGGCGCGTGGGGCTGGATTGGCCTGGTGCCACTGGCCACGGGTATCTTTCGCTTCTGCCCGCTCTATTCGTTGCTGGGCATCAAGACCTGCAAACGTTGCTGAGGCGCACAGCGGCCTTTCTCCTGGAACGGCCATTGACCTTGCAAGCCCCTCTTGGAGCCTTGCAACTGGCTCCCTCAACCGAAGGATTCGCCGCCATGCCCTGCTCACAGCCCGAGACATTTGACGTTGTCATCGTCGGTGGGGGCCAAGCAGCCTTGGCGGTGGCCTATTTCCTGCGACGCACGCCTCTGTCGTTCGTCCTTCTCGACGCCCAGGCAGAACCCGGTGGTGCCTGGCGCCACGGCTGGAACTCGCTACGACTCTTTTCCCCGGCGACCTGGAGTTCGATCCCCGGCTGGATGATGCCCCCCACACAGGATGGCAATCCGTCACGAGACCATGTGATCGACTACCTCACGCAGTATGAACAGCGCTATGGATTGCCCGTGGTACGGCCGGTACAAGTCACGCGTGTGGAACGCACAGCAAAGGGTTTGCGCGTACATTCCCCGGACAGGCAATGGGACGCCCGGGTCGTGGTCAGTGCAACGGGCACGTGGAGCAACCCCTACATCCCTCACTACCCTGATGCGGCCTTGTTCGCCGGCCAGCAGGTGCATTCGGCGGACTATGTCGAGGCGTCCCCTTTCGCCGGCAAGAAAGTCCTGGTGGTGGGTGGCGGTAATTCAGGGGCGCAGATTCTGGCCGAGGTGTCGAAAATCGCCGAGACCACTTGGGTCACTCCCGTCGAGCCGCTGTTCCTTCCCGACGAAGTGGATGGACGGGTGTTGTTCGAGCGTGCAACCGAGCGCTGGAAGGCCCAGCAGGAAGGTCGCGTCATCGACCAACCCGTGGGAGGCTTGGGTGACATCGTCATGGTGCCGTCGGTGGTCGAGGCCCGTGAACGCAACGCCCTGCAGTCGGTCAGGCCATTCGTGCGCTTTAGCCGCAACGGTGTGATCTGGGCCGACGGCCGCGAATCGGCGGTGGACGTGGTGATCTGGTGCACCGGCTTCAGGCCTGCCCTGCAGCACCTTGATGCGCTGGGGGTGCTCAACAACGAAGGTCGCGTGGCGGTCGAGGGCACCCGCTCGACACAAGAGCCCAGGCTGTGGCTGGTCGGCTACGGCGAGTGGACGGGTTCGGCTTCCGCCACCCTGATCGGCGTTACACGTACCGCTCGCAGCACGGTCGGCGAGATCGTCGACTTTCTCGCCGAACAACCCAGGGGCGACGCGCCCGCTTGAACCACCCGATGAGGTCGGCAACCTGTCATGGCGCCGAAGAATCGCCTAGAAGCGCCCTATTTCCAAGGTCGCGCACAGCCCGCCCTCGGCACGATTTTCCAAGCGTATGCGCCCCCCCAGACGAGCCGCGATGGTGCGCACGATCGTCAGCCCCAACCCCGCCCCCTGGTCGTTGCCGCGACTGTAGAACCGCTCGAAGAGCCGCTCCCGCTCGGCCTCGTCGATACCTGGCCCCTGGTCTTCGACTGACAACTCGTAGTGATCGTCCTTCCTGACCAGTCGTACGGTGATCGTGCCGTTGGCCGGAGAAAAATTGGCCGCGTTGGTCACCAGGTTGTTCAAGGCGATGTCGATGGCCACCGGGTCGATTCGAACCGGGCCGATGTCATCGCTGACATCCAGCACCGGCTCGAGTCCCTTGCTCAACAACCAGGGCGTCAGTTGAACCAGGCTGGCACGAACCGTGGCGGGCAAATCTATGACTGCCGGTGTCGGAACACCTGCCTGCGGTTCGACCCGCGCCATGGTGAGCAGTTGATTGACCAGACGCGTGGTGCGATCGACGCCAGCGATCAGGTGTTCCAGGGACTCGCGACGGCTTTGCTCGCTCCCCGCCTCCATCAGGTTCTGTGCATGCACCCGCAGCACGGCCAAGGGCGTACGCATTTCATGGGCGGCGTCGGCGATGAAGCGCCGCTCACGGCCCATCACCTCCTGGATTTGCGCCAATACGCGGTTGAGCGCCGCCTGCATGGGCTCAAGCTCCGTAGGGAGCGGCATCATTTGCAGGGGTTCAAGTGAGCCGGGATGCCTGGCCCGCAACTTTGCCGCCATATCGACCAGAGGCTTGAGCCCCCAGCCGATGGCCAACCAGATCACCACGGCAAGCACCACGCTGCCGATCAGGTTCGGCACGACGGTGTGGCGAACAATGCGATCGACCAGGTCGGCACGCACGTCGTCGCGCTCGCCTACCCAGATCTTCAAGCCGTATTGCGCATCGTCCAGGACGAACGCCCGCCACTTACGGTTGTTCCGGTCCACGATGTCACTGAAGCCCGGTGCGCCAGGCGGTGAGGTGAACGACGGTGCGCTGGACGTATGAACCAGCACCGAACCTTGGGAGTTCCAGACCTGGAAAGCGATCTTGCTTTCATAGGGATGACCGTCAACTTTAGGCACCGCCTGCCCCAATGCCGAATTGAACGCCTGGTACAACTCGGCGTGCTCCTTGCTCGCCATCGGCATGCGCATCACGCCCTGCAGCAGCCGGGCATTCTGCGCCAACTGGGCATCGTAGACCTCGGCGATTTCGTGGTTGCTGTCATGCAGGTTGAAGACGGTGATGATCAACAGGCCAAGGAACAGCAGGCCGAGAATCAACGTGAGGGTGCGGCGCCGGATCGAACTCATCGGCGCTCCTCCACCAGGTAACCGACACCGCGGATGGTACGGATCAGGTCCGTGGAGAATTTCTTGCGCAGGTGATGGATGTGCACTTCCAGGGTGTTGCTCTCGGCCTCCTCGCTCCAGCCATAGAGCAACTGCATCAGATGATCGCGGGTCATGACACGGCCCGGTGGCGAGAGCAGTTCATGGAGCAGCTGATATTCCTTGGGCGTCAGGGCCACCGGCTTGCCTTGGTAACTGACTTGCTGGGTGCCGGGGTTCAGGCTGATGCCGGCATGTTCGATCAACGCTTGGGCGCGGCCGGCGCTGCGGCGCAACAAGGCCCTGAGCCGGGCCTTGAGTTCTGCCAGGTCGAACGGTTTGATCAGATAGTCATCGGCTCCGGCGTCCAACCCGGCAATGCGATCCTCGGTGGCATCCCGGGCCGTGAGGATCAGCACCGGCAGGTTGGAACCACTGTCACGCAAGCGCCGCAATACTTGCAGGCCATCCATGCGTGGCAGGCCCAGGTCGAGCACCGCCAGGTCGAAGGCTTCACTGAGCAATGAATGCAAGGCGCTGCTGCCGTCCTGCACCCAGTCGACGGTATAGCCTTCGCGACTCAGGGCCTGATGGATGCCTTCGCCCAAGGCCACGTCATCCTCGATCAGTAATAAACGCACATACGCTCCTGTCAGTTCAGTTGCTTGTTCACATTCACCAGTAAAGCGTCGATCTCCTTGCGGCGCCCGGCATCGGCCGTTTCTCGACCCGGCCGCGGTGCTGCCTGCAAGGCTTTTTGAAGCGCTGCCTTGGCTTCGCCATAGCGCTTTTGACGGTAGAGGTGATCGCCCCAAAAGTACAGGCTGTCGATGCCGTTGGGGTTGAGTTGCAACGCCTGCTGGAGCAATTGCTCGGCCTTGTCCGAGTCGCCGAATCCCAGGGGCCAGCCCGGCACTCGGTCGTAGAGTGCGCCGAGGCTGGTGTAGGCCGAGCCTTGCAGGGCCTTGGGGTCCAGGGTCAGGGCTTTTTCCAGGTCACCCTTGGCATCCTTGACCTTGCCCAGCGCGCCGATCCCACCCTTGGCGCCGGCCCAACTGCTGTTGACGATGCCGGACCAGATCCACGCTTCGGCCACCGACTGGCGCTCCTGCTTGAACGCCGAGGCCTGGACGGCGAGCTTTTCGAACGCATCGGCACGCTGGCCTTCGGGCAATTCATATTGAATGTGGGCCCAACGCTGCTGGATGTCACTGAGACGTTGCTGGTCGGCCGCCTCCAACGCCCAGACGCTTTGGCTCAGGGTGCCGATCAATAGGTAAGCGAGGATTTTTTTCATGGTTTGAGGTGCTCGTTTTCAGGTTTGTGACTGAGGCGGCGCACCAGCGGCAATTGCTTGCGCAGGCCACGGTCCACCAAGTTGGGCAGCAGGCTGTTGAGGCCGACAAAAAAGCGTTCAGGCCAGCCCAGATACAGTTCGCGTCGGTCGCCGATGATCGCGTGGATCACCGCCGCCGCTACGGTTTGCGGGTCGTCGACGTTGGCCTTCAGGGCCTGGTTGAGCGCGTCGGCCGCCGGGCTGTTCATCGAGGTACGGGTGGCCCGGGGCGCTACATAGAGCACCCCGACACGGGTATCGGCCAACTCCCGGCGCAAGGCTTCGGAAAAACCGCGCAAGGCAAACTTGCTGGCGCAATAGCTGGCGTAGCCCGGGTAGCCGATCGATCCATAGGTCGAACCGACGTTGACCACCATCGCGCTGTCAGCCTGCTTGAGCAGCGGCAAGAGCAGTTTGGTCAGGCAGATCGGCGCGCTGATGTTCAACGCCAGCATGGCGTTGATCTCGCTGTCGTCGAGTTGTTCGAGCATGGCGAAATGGTTCACGCCAGCGGCATTGATCAGCAGGTTGATGCCGCCCTGGGCCTCGGCGGCGACCAGCACTTTGCGCCGGTCGGCGAGCAAGGTCAGGTCAGCTTCGACCCAGCTCAATTGCTGCGGATACTGCTCCAGCAACGGCTGCAAGGCTTCGCGATGCCTGGCCACGGCCAGCACCCGCGCGCCACTGGCGCACAGGGCGGCGGCGATGGCCTGGCCGATTCCGCCGCTGGCGCCAGTCAGCACGACACGGGCATCACACAGGCGCATGTTCATGCTCCCCGTCGCGCGGCAGGCCCCGGAACATGTCGGTGTACAACCGGTACACCACCTTGGAGGCATGGATCACCGCAGCCTGGTCCGCCGGATCGTCCAGCCGGTTCATCAGGCCGCGATAAGTCTGCATATGCTCGATGTCCAGCGATCCATGGGAGCTGAGGTAACTGAACGCCGTAGGCGGCAATTCCAGGCGCTGGCGGATACTGTCGGCGGCATGGGTCGCCAGGGCGATACTGGTGCCCTCCAGCACATTGACCATGCCGAACAGGCCTACCGGGTTGCCTCGGGCGATCAAGTCGTAGAGGTAACTGACCATCAGCTCAATGGGCAACGAAGGTTGGCCGTTGCGCACCGCCTCCTTATCGCCACCGCACACGGCAATGTCATCCAGCACCCATTGTTCATGGCCGTACTCTTCGTCGATGTATTCGCACACCGCCTTGCGCAGCCATTCCAGGTGCGTTGGCAGGCGCGCTCCGCAGGCCATCATCAATGGCACCGTATGGCGCACGTGGTAATACGCCTGGATCAGGAAACCCCGGTAACTGGCCAGGCTGACCTGGCCGTCGAGGGCGTCACGGATGATTGGCAGATTGAACAGGGTCTGGCGCTCTTGCTGGGTGGCTTCTTGCAACGTGTCAAAAAAACTCATGATGCGGATTCCTCGGACAAGACAGATGAAGTGAGCTGCGCGCGGTAATGCTCGACGATGGCCTCCCGGCGGGGCCGGCCATTGGCGGTGAGCATGCCGTTGGCAGCGCTGAAAGGTTGGTCCAGGCGCGTCCAGCGATGGACCCGTGCGTAATCGGGCAGCGTGTCGTTGGCCTTGGCCACGGCCAGCTCCAACGTTTGATCCGTGCAGTCGGCCCGGGCGGGCCAGAGCAGCGCATGGTTGTGCGGCAAGGCTTCGCCATAAACGAAGGCCTGGGCAATGTCACCGCCCTGGGTGAGTTCGGCTTCAACCCATTCGGGGTTCACGTTGCGACCGAAACTGGTGACGAACTGGTGCTTCTTGCGACCGCGCAGGTAAAGAAAACCGTCTTCGTCGAATTCACCCAGGTCGCCGCTGGGCCACCACTCGCCGGTGTGCAGGGGTTCACCCAGATAACCCAGCAGGGTCGAGCCCTTGATCAGGACTTCGCCGTCATCGGCCAAGCGGATCTCCACATGGGGCAGCGGCTGGCCGACACTGCCGGCACGATGGGCCTGGGGCCGATTGAGGCAGACCACCGAGGCGCATTCCGACAGCCCATAGCCTTCAAACACTGGCAGGCCAACACGCTGGGCCCGCTGCAACAAATCGTGGGACACCCGTGCCCCGCCAACGGCGGCGAAGCGCACGATGTGCGGGTTGAACATCTTCTGTTCGGCTGCCGTGACCAACATCAACAGCAGCTGCGGAACCAGGATCAGGCTGTGCGCCCGACGCTCGGCCAGGCATCCCAGCAGGCGCGTCGGGTCGACCCCGCTGGCGCCCTGGATGCCGAGGGTCTTCTGGCTGGGCAGGCTCAGCATGGCTCCGGCATACAACGCCGCGTAGCAGCCAAGGTTTTCCAGCAGAATCGCCAAGGGCAATAACGCCAGGTGATGCCTGGCCTCGACCGGTTGGCTGGCCTGCTCCAGTTCACGGGCCACCCGCAACAGGCTGTCGGCGCTCAAGCAGACGCCTTTGGGCGTGCCGGTGGTGCCGGAGGTGAATGTCAGTTTGGCGGTGCCTGCCGGCAGACGGCTCGGCCCGTCGAAGTGCCGCCGCCAGAATTCGCCACTGTGCTGGTACCCGGCAGCTTGCAGTTCTGCGTCGAACGCAGGCTCGGCAATCACTCGCTCGGCCTGGCTCTGTTCCAGGCAGTGCCGACGTTGAGCCTGGCTGAAAAAACCGGGCAGGATGACACAGGTCAGCCCTTCGAACAGTGCGGCAAGGTCCCAGAGCATCGCTTCGATGCCGTTGTCCAGGGCCAGGGCGACCACGCTGATGTGCTCATCGCGCAGGCGCTGCTGGCGGTACACCACTTCGGAATAGAGTGTCGCGTAGTCGAGCTGCGAGCCGTCGCCCCACAGCGCCACGGCATGGCCCCTGCGTTCAGCGTGCCCGCGCAGGGTGCGCTTGAAGCGTTCCATTTCAGGCGACATGGCTGGTTTCTCCGAGGTCCGTAGGCAGTCCCAGGCGATTGAACAGGCCGCTATTGCGCAAATGAATGAAACCGGCGCGGATGTTGCCGACATGAACCCACGGCTGGCTCTCGTAGTAGCGACCCCAGAGATGGCGGTCCTCGCCGAGGCGCTGCGGGTCGGCCGGGCACAGCGTCACAGGCTTGAGGCCCAGGCGATGAAAGCTGTTGACCAGGCCGATATTGCCGGTGAACGCGACCCACTCCAGGCCGCCCATGGCCAACAGATAAGTGATCGCGATGATGCTCAGCCGGGCGCTGCCCGTGTCGCTGGCGGCCAGGTTGCCAACCTCGACGATGCCGGCGCGGTCCACCGGACGGTCGGCGGCGGCGCTGATCAAAGGCTCGATGGGGCTGTCCAGATATCGTTCGAGGAACAGCGGCCCCTGTACGGCCCGGCGCACGCCAGCGGCTGCGCAGAGCGTGCCGTGGACATCGTCGAGCCCGAACAGCTCCGGCATGAAGTGACGAATATCGGCGCCATGGACCTGGCGAAAACGCTGCTGGATGAACGCTTCGAACTCTGCGCGCCGTGGGTGGTCCGGCAGGGCCCGGTACAAGTGGCGAACCGGCGGGCCGGCGTCACCGAAGGCCAGCGGCAAGTGGATGTTCCAGTCGAAATCGGGCATGGGTCAACGTTCTCCCTCGGGCTATTGGGAGAAAGTATCGAGGCCGTTTCTTAACGAAGTCTGAAGGTGGCAGATTTTGGATCGTTCCAGAGACAGTCCGGTCAAACCTGAACTGCCCCTGATCGCCATTCCGTAGTACAGTGCGCAAGTCCGATAAATATCCACTTTGAGATGACCTGAAGTCTCAGGAGCAACTTCAATGGACCCGAACACCCCGCCATCCCTCTGCCGCGGCGCTAACAGCATGATCGAAATCACCGAAGCCTCCATTGCCCAATTGCGCGCTGCGCTGGAGTCGGGCCAGACAACGGCGGTAGCGCTTGTCCAGGCCTACCTCGCCAGGATCGATGCCTATGACGGCCCCGATACGCCCACCGCCCTCAACGCGGTGGTGGTGCGCAACCCCGATGCATTGAAAGAGGCCCAGGCCTGCGATGCTCGTCGGGCCAGCGGCCAGACCCTGGGGCCGCTTGACGGCATTCCCTACACGGCCAAGGACAGTTACCTGGTCAAGGGGCTCACCGCCGCTTCCGGCAGCCCGGCGTTCAAGGACCTGGTTGCCTATCGCGATGCGTTCACCATCGAACGGCTTCGTGCCGCCGGGGCCATTTGCCTGGGCAAGACCAACATGCCGCCCATGGCCAACGGCGGCATGCAGCGCGGGGTGTATGGCCGTGCCGAGAGCCCGTACAACGGCGACTACCTCACTGCCCCCTTTGCCTCCGGCTCCTCGAACGGTGCGGGCACGGCAACTGCCGCCAGTTTCGCGGCGTTCGGCCTTGCCGAAGAAACCTGGTCGAGCGGGCGCGGTCCAGCGTCGAACAATGGCTTGTGCGCGTATACGCCGTCGCGCGGCGTGATCTCGGTGCGTGGCAACTGGCCGTTGACGCCGACGATGGACGTCGTCGTGCCCTACGCCAGGACCATGGCCGACCTGCTCGAAGTGCTGGACATAGTGGTCGCCGAGGACCCGGACACCCGTGGCGACCTGTGGCGCCTGCAACCCTGGGTGCCGATTCCGAGCGTTGACTCGGTTCGTCCGGCCTCGTATCCAAGCCTTGCCAGCCCCCCCGGTGCGCTGGCAGGCGTTCGGTTCGGCGTGCCTCGGATGTACATCAACGCCGATCCTGAAGCGGGCACGGCCCAGGCCCCCGGCATCGGTGGCCCGACGGGGCAGCGAATCATCACCCGCGCCTCGGTGATCGAGCTCTGGGAGCAAGCGCGCAAGGCGCTTGAGGCCTGTGGCGCCGAAGTGGTCGAGGTGGATTTCCCCCTGGTGTCCAATTGCGAGGGCGATCGTCCTGGCGCACCCACGGTATTCACCCGCGGCCTGGTTTCCAAAGAGTTCCTGCACCATGAATTGTGGGACCTGTCGGCCTGGGCATTCGATGATTTCCTGCGGGCCAACGGCGATCCAGCGTTGAATCGCCTGGCCGACGTCGACGGGCCGAAGATCTTCCCCCACGACCCGGGCACCCTGCCCAACCGAGAGGACGATCTGGCCGCCGGCATGGATGAATACGTGAAGATGGCCCAACGCGGCATCACGCCGTGGGACCAGATCCCGACCCTGCCCGACGGCCTGCGTGGGCTTGAAGAGACACGGCGAATCGATCTGGAAGACTGGATGGAGCGGCTGGGCCTGGACGCGGTGATCTTCCCCACCGTCGCCGACGTCGGGCCGGCCGATGCGGACATCAACCCGGCGTCTGCCGATATCGCCTGGAGCAACGGCGTCTGGGTCGCCAATGGCAACCTTGCCATCCGCCATCTGGGCGTGCCGACTGTCACCGTGCCGATGGGCGTCATGGCGGACATCGGCATGCCCGTCGGGCTCACGTTCGCTGGCCGCGCCTATGACGATTCGACGCTGTTGCGACTGGCTTCGGCGTTTGAATCGATTGGTTCAAAACGCCTGATCCCGCCGCGGACGCCGCCGCTGTCGGCATGACCTAGCCATGGGGGAGCTTGGGGTTGCTGCGCAGCCCAGCGGGAGCAAGCTCCCTCGCCACAAAAGCAGCGCTCGACTTCATTTTTGAGTACGGGCGCAACCCCGTGGCGAGGGAGCTTGCTCCCGCTGGACGGCGCAGCAGTCCCTGGACCGGTTCTACAGCCGGAAATACTGTTGCATGGCACGGGAAAGCAGGTTCACCGCCTCATCGGCGTGTGATGCCTGGGCTCGCATGAACACCACCTCGTGCTCCGCGATGACCGGCAGGCCTTCGAGGATCTGCATCGCATCCGTCACCCGGGCACGGTCTATCAGGCTGATCGCCAACCCGGCCTCCACACACGCCTTGACGGCTTGGTTGGAGGGGCTTTCCAGGACGACTCGGGTCCTGCGGCCGCTTTGCCTGAGGGCCTCCATCATCGCTTGCCGATAAGGGCATTGCGCCGCATGCACCGCCAGCGGCAGCGGCTCCATCGAAACCACCGTCGCGTGGACCGGCCCGACCCAGACCGGCGTGGTGGAAACCAGCACCTGCCCGCCAGCACTGACCTGCCCCTTCGGCTGCGCAACGACCGCTGCCTGGAGTTTGCCGCGCTGCACCAGGTCACGGAGTGCGTAGCTCGGCGCGGTCTTGAGTTCCAGCACCACGTTGGGCCACGCGGCGGCGAAGGTCGGAAGGATGTCGCGGATGACATGCTCGGCGTATTCATCCGGCACGCCCAAGGTGATGCGTCCCGCCAGCCGGGTTCCGTGCAGGTCGGCCAGCACCCGGTCATGGGTGCTCAGCAGTTCCGTCGTCGCCACGAGCAAACGCTTGCCCAACGCGGTGAGGGACACCGATTGATTGTCCCGGTTGAGCAGGCGCCCGCCAGCGACCGCTTCCAGGCGCTGAATATGCACGCTGACCGCCGCCGGGCTTTTGTGCAGCTGTTCTGCCGCCGCACTGAATTTGCCGATCCGCGCCACCGCATGAAAGGTACGTATCAAGTCGATATCAAGTATGGCTGTCATGATTCAATTTTCGCGAATGACTGATGCATTACATTTTGATTTATTAGATTACGCGGGTTTCGTAGCCTGTGGTCATGAACCCGAATAAATCGATGAGCTGCACTTCACTGCCCAAGCCCGACTGGCTCTGGCTGATTCCATTGCCATTGCTCGAGGCGGCGTTGCTGCTGACGTGGAGCTCCGGCTTCGTCGGCGCGCGCTTCTCCATTGATTACGCACCAGCATTGCTGGTGGTGTTCTGGCGCTGCGTCGTGGTCACGCTGGTCCTGTTACCCTTCGTCGCCAGAGCGCTGCGCCGAACGTCACCCATCGTGCTGTTGAAAAATGCCGGCATCGGCCTTCTGGCGATGGCGGGCTACCTGGCCGGTATCACCCAAGGCATCGCCCTGGGTGTGCCGACGGGCCTGGCCGCGCTTGTCGCCGACCTGCTGCCGATGGGCCTGGCGCTGTTGGCTGCGGGCGTACTGCGGCAACGACTGGCCTGGCAGGTCTGGGCCGGGCTGCTCATCGGCCTGCTCGGCGTCATGCTGGTGACCCAAGGTGCGCTGGCGTGGGGCAGCGCGCCCTGGTGGGCCTATGGCCTGCCGCTGCTTGGCATGCTCTCGCTCGCCGTCGCGACCCTGTGGCAGAAATATCTACCCCCCGCGCAATCGCTGGGCCTGTTGCCTAACTTGTGGCTGCAATGCTGCGTTTCGGGCCTGGCCTTCGCCTTGGTCGAAGGCGCCCATGGCAGCCTGGCGCCAGTACCCAGCACCGGATTTGCACTGAGCGTCTTGTGGACGGCTGGCCTGTCGACGATGGGCGGCTATGGGCTCTACTGGCTGTGCCTGCGCCGCGCGACCGCAACCCGGGTCGCCAGCGTCCTGTATCTCAGCCCGCCCATTACGATGCTCTGGGCCTGGGCGATGTTCAACGAACCGCTTTCATGGCAGATGGTGTTGGGGATGGCGGTATCCGCAATCGGCATCTGGCTGGTCGTCGGCACCGAAGCCCGGCAAGCCAGGCATCGAGCGTCTGAGCACGAGTCTTAACAGCCGGGGCTTGGCAGCGTGATGATTGCTGTGGCAGCGTACGTAGGCGTTTCAAACATTCCTCGCGCCCACAGGCAAAACGGTAGCCATCATGATCTCGCATGTTTTTCTAGGTATCGCCGACTTTGATCGCGCCTTCGTGTTCTATTCAAAACTCATGGACGGACTGGGCCTTACATTGAAATTCAGCGATGCCAGTAAAGGCTGGGCTGGATGGATTGCCGAGCATTCACCGCGTCCGATCTTCGTGATTGGAAAACCCTTTGATGGCAAAGCGCACGAACCCGGCAACGGACAGATGGTGGCCCTGCTTGCGCCCAGCCGGGAAGCCGTCAGGAACAGCTACGCAACAGCACTGGCACTGGGTGGGACGTGTGAGGGAGAACCCGGTTTGAGGCCCCACTACCACCCCGATTATTACGGCGCCTACTTTCGAGACCTCGATGGCAACAAGCTGTGCGTCTGCTGCCATGATGCGGTGTCGACTTAGTCGGGGCACCAAGGGCAAGAACTTCTATAGCCGTTGCGCCCGCCCTCCTGCCGCCTGAGCCAAACTGGCCGTCAGCGCATCCAATAAAGCCGCGACCTTGGGCAGCGTCCCACGGTTTTTCTGCCAGCCAAGATTGATCGCCATTCCATCAGTTGCACACTGGGGCAGCACTTCAACCAATGTCCCCTCATCCAGTTGCCGCTGGACCAACCAGGACGGTAATTGGGCAATACCGCAACCTGCCAATACCGCCATCACCAGGCCCTCGCCATCGCCCACCACCAACGTTGGCGCAACCTGTTTGCTGACCGTTTCGCCCCGGTGGCGCCCGGCAAAATTCCAGGGGCTGACGTTTCCATCCGGCCAACCGTAGGCGATGCACTGGTGATGTTCCAGATCGAGGTCGATCAGGGGCGTGCCATGCCTGGCCAGATACGCAGGTGATGCACAGAAAATATGCCATTCGCGGCCAAGATAGCGATGCCCCCAGGTGGCCGGCCAAATGTCCGCGCCGCCCAAACGGATCACAATGTCCACCCCTTCCTGCACAGGGTCGATGAAGCCATCGGAGAACGAAATGTGTGGCACCAGTTGCGGGTAGTCCTGCAGGCATCGCAAGACGATAGGCAGCACCTGGGATCGGCCGAAGGCCCCGGGAAGATCGATTCGAACTCTGCCACGTGGCTCGGCGTTTTCAGCGTGCAGCGATAATTCAGCCTCTTCCAGGTCTGCCAGCACACCTGTGCAGGTGCGAAGGAAGGCGCGCCCTGCATCAGTCAGCGAAACACGTCGAGTCGTGCGATCGAACAGTCGAACCCCAAGCCGGCTCTCCAGGCGCGCAACGCTTTTGCTGATCGCAGAACTGGTCAGGCTCATCCGCTCTGCGGCGGCCTTGAAGCTGCCGGACTCGGCAACGCAGACAAATACATCGAGCCCCTTCAATCGCTCCGAGGAAAACATGGGCATCCTTAATTCGTGAATTGAGTTCAACCAATACGGGAAAAAACATCATAAATCAGAACGTGATTCCTCAGTAAGCTTGGCAGCCGCGTGTCCGTCCGCGAGACGACGCTGGCCCTCCCATAAACATCTGCGGTCGTATGAGGCAAGGATGCTCGCTACCCTTAAACGCTATCCCACGTCAGTCAATTTGCTGCTTTCAGCGTCACTCATCCTGACGCTGGCCCGGGCAATCACACTGCCCTACCTGGTCATCTACCTGTCGGACAGCTTTGGACTGAACGTTGCCGATATCGGCCTGGTGATCGGCAGCACATTGATCATCGGCTCCTTGTTGAGCCTCTACGGCGGCTTCCTGGTGGACAACGTGCCCAGCCACCGGCTCATCCTGGGGTTCAGCGGACTGTTCACGGCGGGTTTTCTCGGAACGTTCCTGGCTCGCGATCTCTGGTTGTTCTACAGCTGCCTGGTGCTGATCAACCTGGCTTATGCCGTCATCGATATCGCGGTCAAGGCCGGATTTGGCAGCTTGCTGCCAGTCGCCGAGCGCAGCGAAGCGTTCTCGATCAAATACACGCTGACCAACATCGGCTATGCCGTTGGGCCATTTCTCGGTGCGGGGATAGCCGAGCTGGATATCAGCCTTCCATTCCTGTTGTCCGGCATGCTGGGTGCCGGATTCTGCCTGGTCTATTTCCGCTGGGGCGACAGGGGCCTGGCGGTCGTCGATGCGAGCCACTGTGGGAGCGAGCTTGCTCGCGAAAGCGGTAAACCCGCACCTTTCCTGGCCGTAGGCAAACTTCTGCTGCGCGATTACCGCCTGGTGTGCTTCACCCTCGGCGGCCTGCTCAGCGCGGTGGTCTTCGGCCAGTTCACGGCCTATCTCTCACAGTACCTGGTGGTCACGACTACAGCGCAGTTCACCTACCGCATCATCAGCGCCCTTGTGACGACCAACGCGCTGATGGTGATCAGCCTGCAATACGCCATCGGCCGAAAGATTTCCCACCGTCATCTGAACCTGTGGCTGGCGGCGGGGCTGAGCCTGTTCATCCTCGGCTTGGCCGGTTTCGCCCTGGCCGACACCCTCCTGGTGTGGGTGATCGCCATGGCGGTGTTCACGGTGGGTGAGATCATCGTCTTCCCCGCTGAATACATGTTCATCGACAACATCGCCCCCGACCATCTGCGCGGCATGTACTACGCCGCGCAGAATCTCGGCAACCTCGGCGCCGCCTCCGGACCGGTGCTGTGTGGCGTCGTATTGGCAACGCAGCCGCCTCACTACATCTTCTACATGCTCGCCCTGTTCATTGTTGCCGGTGGTGTGTTTTATTTCCTGGGGACTTGCCGGCTGATCGACGCGCCGGCCAAGACCTAATGCATGGCCTGTCACCAGGCTGGGCGCTCAAGACAGCAAGATCGGTCGAGCGCATTTTGCTTGTCGGCCTCATGCTGGTGTCCTCAACGGGAGAAAACCATGACCGACACACACAAGCGCTACCAGTCCCGGATGCAGAAGGTGCTCGATTACATTGACCTGCATCTTGATGACTGCCTGGACCTGGATACGTTGAGTGGCGTTGCGGCTTTTTCGAAATACCATTTTCACCGGCAGTTCATGGCGAAGTTCAATTTGCCCTTGAATCGCTATGTCCAACTCGCCCGCATGAAACGCGCCTCCTACAAGCTGGCATTTCGCGAACGTGAAACGATCACGGATATCGCCATGGACGCTGGTTACACCGCACCTGATGCCTTTGCCCGTGTATTTCGACAACGCGTGGGACAACAACCATCGAGTTTCCGCAAGGCTCCCGACTGGGAGCGCTGGAGTACGACGTTCAAGCCATTGCACATAGCGAGGAACAGTCTCATGCCCACCCTCTATCAGCCCAGCGACGTACAGATCCGCAGGGTTGCGGCGACAACCGTCGCGATCATGGAACACCGAGGCGATCCCTCGACGCTCGGTACGACGATCCAACGTTTCATTGCCTGGCGGCGCAGTGTCGGCCTGATCCCGCCGATCAGTCCGACCTTCAACGTATTTCACGCTGACCCGCATACGACGCCCCCGGAAGACTATCGCTTGGATTTATGCGCTGGAACGGACCAGCCGATCATGCCGAACGGGCAAGCGATCAAGGAAGGCTGCATTCCGGCCAGTCGCTGTGCAGTCCTGCGGGTCGAGGGTGCAGGCGATGATCTCGAACCCGCCGCGTCGTTTCTGTACAGGGAGTGGCTGCCGGCCAGTGGTGAGGAACCGGGAAATTTCCCGCTCTATTGCCAGCGCATGACGTTCTTTCCGGACGTTGCAGAGAACGAAACCATTACCGAGCTTTTTCTGCCGCTGAGGTGATCGTTTATCCGGCGCTTGCTCAAGCTTGGGTTGCAGGGTATGACAGCTTCAACCCTTGCACCTTCGCGGCAGGATTCAATACGGCTTTGTTGGCCTTGTCTTTGTCCATGATATGGAAGACCTCCCTGTCACGGAGCAATAGGTAGTCCGCGATGATCCGCCGATGGCAACGCCACCAGACTGCTTCGGCACACATGATGGCGCATCGTCGGGTCCGGCTGAGGGTCATGAGCCGTTCAAGCCCCTTCTCGAACTCGTCCGACAACGCGTAATCCGCGTAATTGTGAAAGCTGCGATTTTCCCAGAACCCATTGAGGTCATCGGGAACGATCCTGGATTTTTTCCGCAGTCCGCCCAGTTCCCGAATCTGCTCATGCTCGATACCGAAGGGCGACAACTGTTCCGGGAGCGTATCGAGGTTGTACTGAGGGTTTGTCCGCGATCTGGGAACGGTCCTGACGTCGACGATCATCTCGACGTTGAAGCTTTTCAATGTCTGCACAAACTGCTCAATGCTCCTGGTTGAATGACCGATTGTGTAGACACTGACATTTTCCATTGGCGCGACCCGCACGTTGATCCTGGTATTTGTATTAGGAGCAATGGCTTGATGGGTTAGTTCTCTACATTGAAATGGAGGAGCTCTCCTCGCCATGGGTTCTGCGTTATCTGATCGGCGTTTGCTTCAGCATCCGCATCACAAAGACGCCAGCCTTCGCCAGCAATTTGAGGGGTGTTGTGTGTATATCCGTTGCCGCAGCAACGGATATACACACATACAAATCACACCGGCGCTTTCAGCATGTCATACGCCTCAAGCGAGCGCAGCGAGTAGATATAGGCCGCCCCCGCATTCAACGAAATCGCGGTTGCCAAGGCCGCTGCGACCTCCTCGCGACTCGCGCCGGCTTTGATCGCCGCGTCCGTGTGGGCGGCGATGCAACCGTCGCAGCGGGTGGTGACGGCGATGGCGATCGAGATCAGCTCGCGGGTCTTGGCATCGAGTACATTGTTTTCGCTGGCGGCTTCTCCTAGCGCCATATAGGCCTTGACCATTTTCGGGTTGCTGCGGCCCAGCGCGCCGAAAGCTTTCTGAATGGTGGGCAACATTTCGGACCAGTTATTGAACATGGCATTAACTCCTGAGTGGGTTGGGTGTACTGTTTTGACGCCCTCAGTTTTCCACCCTGGCGCCACTCGGGTTTGCTCAATGCGCTCAGTTTTTTTTGGCGAAACGCTCAAATGAATGCGATCGATAAACTCATCAGCCTGGCCAACGTGCGCGGCAGCCTGGACCTGCGCTGTCAGTTCCAGGGTGACTGGGCCCTGGATCACGGGCAGCAAGCCCTGGGCATAGCGCCCTATCACATCGTGCTGGCCGGTGAATGCCGTGTCGAGCTTGCCGATGGGCAGCGCTTGCCCATGCGCGCCGGTGACATCCTGCTGTTGCCGCGAGGCGCGCCCCACCTCATGCACAGCCCTGGCAAAACAGTGACGCCGACCTCCCCCCGAGTTGTGACCGGGGGCACCTTGCCGATTCATCGCATTGGCGGCGCCAGCGCGGAGCTGGACATGCTTTGCGGGGGCTTTCATTTCAACCGGGCTTCGTTGCTGTTCGGTGCCTTGCCCGAATACCTGGTGATTCCCAGCGGCGCATTACCGGCCAATGGACCGTTACCGGCGCTGGTGGCGGTCATGCGCGCAGAAGCGGATGGGGACAAGGTCGGCGCGCGCTTCTTGCTCGATGCCCTGTCCCAGGCGCTGTTCACCCTGATCCTGCGTGCACACCTGGCCAGCCAGGGTCAGGACAGCGGCTCGCTGGCCCTGCTCGGCGATAAACGCCTGGGCCGGGCCTGGCAGGCGATGCTGGCGGACCCTGCGCACGAGTGGACCATCCAAGGCCTGGCGGACATCGCGAGCATGTCCCGGGCCAACTTCATGCGCGCATTCGTCAAGGTGGCCGGCGTCTCGCCGTGGGTGTTGTTGACGCAAGTACGCATGGAGTTGGCCTTCAGCCTGCTCAGCCACTCACACTTGGGGCTGAGCGATATTGCCGTACAGGTTGGCTACCAATCCCAGGCCGCGTTCAGCAAGAAATTCAAGGAACTCTACGGCGAGGCGCCAGGACGCGTGCGCCGCGGGATGCTGGGCCCAAGCGCGAGCTGACACTCAAGAAACATTCGCTCGCAGGGCCGGGTGCTCGCGCAGGCGCTCGACGATGTAGTCCGAGCGTTGGCAGGCCAACAGCGAGAGCATCAGCTCGACACGATGGGCCTGCCCCGACAGCGGGTGGAGATAAAGTTCGAGCGCTTTCTCAGACATGACGTACTCCATGTTTTTTTCGCCCGAAGCGGTGATCGCGTCGATGGCGCTATCCTCTGCTCCTGTCCCGGACAGCGGAATAACCCGCTTTTACAAGCCACCCTTTCACCTGGTGAAACAGCCAGGCCGCCTAAACCTCAAGCACCAACGGCTCGCTCCCCTGGGCCGGTACGGCGCAACAGATCAGCACCTCACCTTCACCAACCGGTTCGGCCGGCAGGCTCAAGTAGTGCACCTGACCGCGGCTCAAGCGGGTTTTGCAGGTTCCACAGGAACCGCCGCGGCAACTGAATTCCGGGTTCAGGCCGCGCGCTTCGGCCAGTTCCAGCAGCGTCCCACTGCCGGGCTCCCAACGTGCCTCCTTGCCAGAGCTGGCGAACAAGACCTTCACCGCTTCACTCGCAACCGGCACTTGCTGGGGCGCTGGCATGCTGACTTCGAGATCCCGCACAAGTGTGGAGGGGCCGAAGGTTTCCGCGTGGATGCGATCGTCAGGGATGCGCAGCTTGCGCAGCCCGTCGTACAGCGCCTGGGTAAAGCTGCCCGGCCCGCACAAATAGAAGTCGTAGTCGTTGAGCGGCAGCAGTTTCTTGAGCAGCTCCACATCGATCCGGCCCGCCAGGTCATAGCCTTCGGCGTCCTCTCTCTCGGTGGGCGGTTGGCTGACCATGCGCACAACCTTGAGCTTGTCGCCAGCACGGGCGGCCAGTTCGTCGATTTCGTCACGGAACGCCAGATCGGCCACCGAGCGAGCGCTTTGCACCAGCCAGACCGGGCGCATGCGGCTGATACGTTGCCCCTGGTAAACCACCTCGCGCAGCATCGACAACAGCGGCGTAATGCCCACCCCTGCGGCCAACAAGACCAATGGGCGTCGCTCGGTGGCCTGGACGGTGAAATGGCCCTGAGGCGCCCGCGCCTCGATCTCGTGCAGCGCTTGCACTTGATCATGCAGATGGGACGACACCGAGCCATCGCGCTTGACGCTGATGCGCAAGAAATCATCCGACGGCGCACTGGATACGCTGTAGGTCCGGATCGATGGTGCGTTCTGCCCTTCCAGCAGGATCCGCACCGGCAAATGTTGCCCGGCTTCAAACCGGGGCAAACCCAAGCCATCGCTCGCCTGCAAGTAGAACGAGCGAATGTTGTGGCTCTCATCCACCACCCGCGCGACCCGCAACGCACGCCAGCGGCTACGCAGCGCCTCGGCCTGCAAGCGCTCGGCGGCCTGCTCCCAACTGCCGGTCATCAATGAATTGGGCGAGTCGCCTTCGTCCTGGTCCGTCCAGCGCAGCGCAATGGCGGCTGGGCGATAAACGATGCGTTGCGGGATAAAGCGCAACAGCCGCTCGGCGCCTTGGAACGCGCTGATCTCGGGATCGTCCAGCAGCACTTGCGCCGAGCCACTCATTTGCAGCAGATCGCCCGTCTGGAAATCGACGAACACCAGCCCGGCCCGTGGGTTGAGCAGGATGTTGCCCAGCGTGTTGAAGAACAGGTTGCCGGAAAAGTCCGGAATGGTCAGCGATCCGTCTTCATCCATGCGCACAAACCCCGGCTTGCCGCCACGGTGAGACGCATCGACCTGCCGCTCGCCATCGCGCACCACATAGGTGGCGATATAGAACGAGTCGGCCGCCGTCACCAGGCGCCGCACCAGCGGGTCTGACACGGTCAGTTGACGCGGCGCCACGGCCTGCGCGTCGACAAAGTGATACTGGCGCAGGTTGATGTAGCGAGGGCAGTTGCCATACGCCTGGCTCACTGAAATCTCGAGCCCCGGGGCAAGCTGACGACGTACGACACCGTTCATGCGGTTGCGCCGGCGGGTGTGCAACTCGATGCCCAGCATCCCGATGGCATCGCCCTCGCCCATGCCCTCCTGGGCCGGGTCGTTCGGCTCAGGCGCAAGGTTGATGTGCAGGGTCTGCGGATCGGGCGAGTTCATGAAGCCCGGTTGCCCAGCGCGCAGGGTCGCCCAGACGTCGCCTTGCCGATTCACCGCCCCCAGCACCACGAAAGGCAACTGGGCATAGAACTCCCGGTGCTGGTCCGGCATCCACGTGCGCGCCAATTGCCGTTGACCGACACTGGCCATCATGTCGACTGCCCCGACGGAGCGCTGCAAGGCCAGCTCTCCTTCGTGCCAGGGCGAGGTTTTTGCTTGCAAGGCTTCGTCCATCAGCTACTCCTCGCGCTCGCAGCATGAACGCCTGCGCCAGTGCGCTTCGGTTTGGGATTCTCCGCCATCGTTTGCACGGTTGTGCAAGTGGCTGGGGTCATCTTCTGCCCAAAGCGGCGGCGCAGGAATACGCACAAACTGCAATCCACCGTTTCATGAAATGGAATGGTGGAAGAACGAGGAATGGCCCGAACAGATGTCAGGTCCTGACGCTGGCAAAGTTCTTGGTCAGCTCGAGCAAGGTCGCCCGCAACTCCGGAGGCCGCACGGGCTTGGCCAGGATCGAAATGTTCATGTGGTGCAGCGCATGGCGAATTCTTTCGATTTCATGGCCGGTCATGATCATGGCGGGGACTTCCCAACCCCGTTGTTCGCGAATCGCGGCGATGCATTCGGAACCGGAGACCTTCGTGCCCAGGTCGAAGTCGGCAATGATGATGTCGCAGTCGCTGGTCACGCCCACCCCGTCGCTGTGGGTTTGCACTTCGCACCCCCACTTCTCCAATAGCGCGGAGGTCGCCATCAGCACGTTGGCGTCATCCTCCACCAGGCACACTCGCAGCCCTTGCAAACGGCTATGGGTGGACACCGGCCTGTCCACCATCGCCCTTGGCGCGACCGTTTCCAGCCCCTGGATCATCGCGCGGGTACCTCTGCCGAGCCGGGAGTCCAGTTGGATGTCCAGATTGATCAGGTGGCTGATTCGCTTGACGATGGACAACCCCAGGCCCAACCCCTCGACGTCTTTGTCACGGACGTGGCGCACCCGATAGAACTCCTTGAACACCTCGGGCAGGTGTTCGGCGGCAATGCCCCGGCCCTTGTCGTAGATGACGATGGCCAGGCCGCTGCCTTTCGGCCGCACGCCGATCAACACCGGTTGGCCGGAGGCATATTTGAGTGTGTTGGAGACCAGGTTCTGCACCATGGTCGCCAACAGGCCGGCGTTGACATTGACCCAATGCCGGCAAGGCCGCAGGCGCAACTCGACACCGGCCCAGCGCGCCGCTTCGGTGTTCTGCTTGACCACGTCCTGCAGCAACGCGCCCAAGTGTACGGGCTCGGCCTGCGGCTCAAGCTGCCCGTTATCGAGGGTGTAGATATCGAGGATGGAACGAAACAGCTGCGAGACGATGTGCAACGAGCGGTCGATGTTGTCCACCAGTCGCAACTCTTCCTGGCCCAACCGGGCATCGCGCAGGCAGGCGGTGAACAAGCCGATCGAGTGGATCGGTTGGCGCAGGTCATGGCTGGCCTGGGCCAGGAAGCGGGATTTCTCCTGGTTCGCGGCAATCGCCTCCTCCGAAGCGATGCGGGTTCGGGTCAGCAGGATATGCGCGTAGGCAGGCACCACGATGGTGGTGACGATCAGCATCAGGAACAGGTAGGGCTGGCCACGCCAGAACGGCGTGAGCAGGAAAATCACCACCAGGGTCGACAGCGCGATAACGGTTGCCAGCGCCAGGTAGCGCGAGCCGAAGCGCATGCCATTGCCCAGCGTGACCCAGAGCAATGCAGCGTAGACCGGTAGCGTGCCTTCTCCACCCACGATCAAGGCGAAGGCGAGGCTTGCATAGTCGAGGGTCATGGCAAAAAGACGACGCAGGAAGAAGTGCCCGGGCCAGCGCTTGATCGCCATGCGCAGCGGGACCGCGACGCCGAAGAAAAAGGCCATGTACCACAGGATCGGTACATAGGTATCGAAGTCACTGGCCAGACAGGCCACCACAATGACGTAGAGTGAAGCGCAGGCCCCGACCGTCAATCTCAAGGTAGCCTGATCAAGCTCGCTATTCTTTTCCGTCATAGTCACTGGATTATTCCAACATGAAAAGTTGTTTCAAACTTGAAACCCAAGGGGGCAGTTTAGGTTACGATTCGTGAACTGGAAGATCAGAAGGATCTGAAGCATGACGTGCAGAGTTATTGTGGCAGATGACCATCCCTTGTTTCGTGAAGGTATGTTGAGAACCATCGAACGGCTTCTGCCGAAGGCCACCATAGAACAAGCTGGCAACCTGGATGAAGTATTGGCGCTGGCACGTTCAGGGATGGAAGTGGACTCGCTGATACTCGACTTGCGCTTTCCCGGGATCAAATCGCTGCAAGTGATCGGCCAGTTGCGCAGTGAGTTCAAACGCACCTCGATCATCGTGGTTTCAATGATGGATGATGTCGATGTTATTTCCCAGGTGATGGCGCTGGGTGCCGACGGCTTCATCGGCAAGAATATCGACCCCGCCGGTATTGCCGAGGCCATCATGGCAATACGCGAAGGCGAAGTGGTGGTGAAGTATCAAGCCGAAAACGCGATCCTGGACGATGCACTTTCCCAACTGACCGCGCGCCAACGGCAAGTGCTTGGCTTGATCGCCGCCGGCAAGACCAACAAGGAGATAGCCAGGGACCTGGGCATTTCCCCGTTCACGGTGCGCATCCATGTCTCAAGCCTGCTCAAATCCCTGGGTGTGCCCACTCGCGCCGCGGCTGCGGCGCAGTTTTCCAACTTCCCAGGCAATGGTGGATGGCCGGGAAAACAAGACAGTTAAATGCACAACAGCCACGAATATTAATTGAGTATTACCCTCCCTGCCCGCTTGCGAAGCCATAGCACACTTGTACTATAGCTTCGCCCAGCACTCTCCCCCTAAGCTGTGGACGCTCCATAAAAAGGCTGTTCAAACAGCCAAACATAAAGAAAGCCAACATGCCGTGCGCCGTGCAGTATCACTGTGCCTATTGAAACGTTATGACATGCGAAGCCTATGAATTTAATAATCGATAGGCGGCGCAATGCTGGGTCAACTTCACCGTCTGCACGGTTGAAATGGAATGGTCCTGACACTAACTCAAGGGAAGTCATCATGTCCTTCAAATATGGAAAAACGCTTAGAAATGGATTAGCGCTGTGCGTGCTGGCGGGGGTACTGAACGGTTGTGCAAACACCGGCGACTTGGGTAACTTGATGAGCACCTTGAATCAGGGCACCAAAAAATACGACGTCTCTTACCTCAAGCAAACGATCATTCCAGGCAAGACGACAAAAGGCCAGATCACTCAAATGTTCGGCGCGCCGACGAATGAAGAACTCAATTCGACGAGCTCCAGCAACGAGTCGAACTGGACTTATGAAAAGACTGATGAGGGCCTGGATAAGTACATGAAACTGGCCCATAAGTACGTATCGACCGAAACGAGCCTGAAGATGTACGAAACCGCGGCACAACTGTCCAAGGCGCAAACCGTGGCCAATGACGTCAGCAGCGTGACCGGCACGAAAACGGGCCAAAGCCAGACGCAAGGTTCGGTATTGACCATCTATTTCGTCGATGACGTCGTGAAGTACTACAGGGTCTACTGACGCAATGGCATCGTCCGTTGGGGACAGCATCGAGCCTGTTCCCAACCTTCACCGAGGCTAGCCGCTACGCTTGGAGGCATCAGAGGTCATGCGGTGCCAAAACCAGTGGAAAAGAACAGTGAACTCGAGCAGGCCACATTACGCCTGACCGTCAGCGCCTGTGCGCTGGTGTATATCGTCATCCTGGCCGGACTCTATCCAGAGAACGCCGCGCGCTACGTGCCCATCATTATCTACATCAGCACGTTCATCTTCGTCTCGGTGTTCCTGCGCATGATCATCAAGCGCTGGCCAGGACACTTCTTCTGGCGGCGCCTTTTCACGATGCTGCATGACTATGCCGGCATCGCATTTGCCATGATCGTGGGTGGAGAAGGCACGCTACCGGTCTACGCTGCATTGCTCTGGGTCACGCTGGGCAATGGCATGCGCTTCGGCTCGCGCTACCTGGCGCTGGCGACCGTTATCGCGCTGTCGTCCCTGGTACTGGTTTTCTGGCTGACCCCGTTCTGGCGTACGCAGCCCTACATGTTCCTGATGTTGATCGTCACCACCATCGTGGTGCCCGCCTATGCGCACATTTTGCTCACGCGCACACGCATTGCCTCCGAAGAAGCCATTTCGGCCAATCAGGAGAAATCGCGATTCCTCGCCCAGGCCAGTCATGACCTGCGCCAGCCAATCCACTCCATCGGTCTGTTCACCGCCTGCCTGCGTGACGCCAGGCTGGGGCTGGAAGAATTGCGGCTGGTGGACAACATCGACCGTTCGCTGCACACCGTGTCGCAGCTATTCCGCTCGATCCTCGATATCTACACCCTCGATCACGGTCAACTGATGCCGAAGGCCGACACCGTACACCTGGGCCAATTGCTGCAGGACGTCGTCAAGCAGAACACCGAGGCGGCCCGTTGGGCCGGCGTCGAGCTGCGTCTGCGCGCATGTCCTTATTGGGTCAACGTCAATCCCGGCTTGCTGACCACGATGGTCCAGAACCTGCTGTCCAACGCCCTCAAATACGCACCCGGCCAACCTGTGCTGATCGGCGTGCGGCGCCAGGGCCAGCGCCTGGCCGTGGTGATCTACGACAAGGGGCGCGGCATCGCCGCCGAACATTTGCCCGAAGTGTTCAAGGAGTTCTACCGCGTTCGCCATGCGCGCGACAAGGATGTCGAGGGTCTCGGCCTCGGCCTGTCCATCGTCAAGCGCATCAGCCAGATGCTCGACGTCGATATACACATCCGTTCCAAGGTCGGACAAGGCACCCGGGTGGCGATCAGCGGCCTGGAGCCGGCGGCACCACGCCTCATGATGCCCAAGGTGGTGCCCGTCCAGAATCGCCTGGACGGGTTGCGGGTATGCCTGGTCGAAGACGACGCCAACGTGCTGATGGCGACCTCGGCGCTGCTGGAAAAATGGGGATGCGAGGTTGAGGCCCACAGCGACGGCGAAGGGCTGATCAGCGATTGCGACATCGTCATCGCCGATTTCGACCTGGGTACGAAAGTCTCGGGCGCCGAATGCATTGCCGCGCTACGCGAGCAGCGCGGCTGGCAAGTCCCGGCGCTGGTCATCACCGGGCATGAGATCGCGCGGATACGCCAATCGCTGCAAAGCCTGAATATCTCGGTGCTGGCCAAACCCGTGCGACCGCCAGAGCTGCGAGCGGTATTGCTTGAATTGGTCAAGCGCATGGATCGCAAGGGCGAGGACCCAGCTCACCTCAACCCACCCAGCCGATAGCCGTCTTGGGAATCACCTCGGACTCGTCGAGCTTGGACGCAAACATGCTCACCGCCTCGAGCGCATCCGTGGTTCCGTTCCTGATTTGCACGATGACCGAGCCGGCCTGGTCTGCCAGGGTTACACCGCGCAATGCGCCTTCATGAGTCACGTTCATGCTGGCGACGGCGTCGCGGGTTTCTGAGAGGATCATGCCGATCATTTCGGCAATCTCCGAGGTGGAGCGACTGGTGCGCCCGGCCAGTTGCCGGACCTCGTCGGCCACCACCGCGAAGCCCCTCCCCTGGTCCCCGGCCCGCGCGGCTTCAATGGCCGCGTTGAGGGCCAGCAGGTTGGTCTGGTCGGCAATGCCGCGAATGGTGTTGACGATGGCCGTGATCTCTTCCGAACGCGCGCCCAGCTGCCCAACCAGACGCGCGGAAGAGCCAATGTTGTCGGCGATCTCGCGCATCTCCTTGGCGGTCTGGTGGATCACCTGAGCGCCCTGTTCAGCCACGCGTTCGGTCTCGGCGGAGATATGGTACGCACGGGAAGCGCCGCGCGAATCCTCTTCGAATTTCTCCACCCGCTCGCTGATGTCACTGGCGAACTTCACAACCTTGCACAACTTGCCTTCGGCGTCGAAGACCGGGTTGTAGCTGGCTTCCAGCCAGACGACTTTGCCGTTTTTGCCGAGGCGCTTGAATTGGCCGCTGAAAAACTCGCCGGCGTTGAGACGGCGCCAGAAATCACTGTATTCGGAGCTGCCGACCAGGCTCGGTTCGCAGAACATCCGGTGATGCTTGCCCTTGATCTCCGCCAACGTGTAATTCATGACATTCATGAAGTTTTCGTTGGCGGTCAGGATGTTGCCGCCCAGGTCGAACTCGATCACTGCCATGGCCCGGTCAAGTGCCGCCAGCCGGGCACGTGTTTCTGCCTCGCTGGCGACCTTGGCGGTGACATCGAGTGCGTACTTGACCACCTTCACGACGCGGCCTTGCTCATCCACTACCGGGTTATAGCTGGCTTCCAGCCACACGTTCTGGCCTTGCGCGCTGCGGCGCTGAAACGTGCCGGAAACAAATTGACCGGCGCGCAACTGGTTCCAGAATTCACGGTATTCGGCGCTGCCCACCAGCGCTGGAGTGCAGAAGTCCCGATGGGACAGGCTGGCCAATTGATCCGCACGGTAGCCCATCGTGGCGAGAAAATTCTCGTTCGCCCGCAGGACCTTGCCATCGGGACTGAACTCGATAACAGCCATCGAGCGCTCCAGGGAGCCGACGAGTCCCTTGTATGTTGCCAATTCGGCCGTCCTAGCCGTCAGTTCATTTTTTAGTGTTGTATTAAACATGACGTACCCTCGATGAACCCTGAAAGCAAGCGGACCTCGTTCTTATATCGGCTCGCTGACTGACGGCTGAACGGCACGGTGTAATCATGTTTCGGCGCCAAACCCCGCCGAATCCATCAACCAGGTTCTAAAGGCCTGCACTTTTGGGGTGTCGGCTGTTTCATGCGGGCTCACGAAATAGAAGCCGAGTTCAGATTTCAATCGCAGATCGAAGGGGGCAACCAATCGCCCGGCCTTCAGGTCGTCCTCGACATAAGTTGAACGCCCGATGCAGACCCCCAGGCCGTCAACCGCAGCCTGAACAGCCATCATGGCAAGGTCGAATGTCAACCGGCTGCCTTCGGCCAGTTTTTTCGGTTGGCCGGCGGCACTCAACCAGGCACTCCAGTCATCGTGGGTCACCCCGCTGACCTGCAACAAAGTGTGTTGGGCCAGATCGTGCGGATTCTCCAAGGCTGTCGGACCTTGCAGCAGCCTGGGGCTGCACACCGGAAAGATTTCGTCGGCCATCAGCCAGTCAGCCCGCAACCCCTTCCAGTCGCCGGAACCGTAACGAATGGCAGCGTCGACGCCGCCTTTACGAAAGTCCACCCGTTCGGTGGATGCCGTAACGCGCACATCAATGTTGGGATACGCCTGCTGGAAAGACGCCAGTCGCGGCAACAACCATTTGGAGGCAAATGAAACCAGGGTACTGATCGTCAAGACGCTGTTATTGCGGCTCTCCAGCAACGTCTGCGTGCAATAGCGCAACTCATGGAATGCCGCACGAACGCCAGGAAAATAGTCATGGCCTTCATTTGTCAGCGCCAGGCCATCCTTGAGCCGCAGGAACAAGCGCACGCCCAGTTCCTCTTCGAGCCGGCGGATTTGATGGCTGATGGCGGTTTGTGTGACGTTCAGCTCTTCTGCGGCCTTGGTAAAGCTCATGTGCCTGGCGGCTGATTCGAATGCTTTCAGGCCATTGAGGGA
Source organism: Pseudomonas sp. PF05 (assembly GCF_056521845.1). Taxonomy (NCBI): domain Bacteria; kingdom Pseudomonadati; phylum Pseudomonadota; class Gammaproteobacteria; order Pseudomonadales; family Pseudomonadaceae; genus Pseudomonas; species Pseudomonas sp. PF05. The sequence goes on from NZ_JBWLPW010000002.1 coordinate 520,222, forward strand.
GGGTATTCGGGTGGCCATGGAGGTCTGACTTACTCATGAGATTTTGTCATACGCTAGCACCGAAGATGTCCTTTGAAAATGCTCCAGCCCTCGTGGATTCTGGCGGCACGTCCCCCAAGCTTGAGGAAACCATGAAACTGTACTTCGCCCCCATGACCTGCTCATTGTCCCCGCACATCGTGCTGCGGGAATTGGGCCTGCCCTTTGAATTGATTCGGGTCGACAACAAGACCAAGCGAACCGCCGATGGGCTCGACTTCCTGACCATCAACCCCAAGGGCTACGTGGCAGCCTTGGTGCTGGATAATGGTGATGTCCTGACCGAGGGTGCCGCCATCGTCCAGTACCTGGCCGATCTGGTTCCTGCAAATGCACTTGCGCCGGCCAACGGCACCTGGGAGCGGGTCCGCCTGCAGGAGTGGTTGAACTTCATCACATCCGAGATCCACAGCGGATGTGCGCCGCTGTTCAACGCCGATATTGCAGAGCCGACCAAGGCCATCTTCAGGGCAAAACTGTTCAGGCGCCTGGATTACCTCAGCCAGGCCCTTGAACAACAGGATTACCTGATGGGCACCTTTGGCCTGGCCGACGGCTACTTGTTCACCGTCTTGAACTGGCTGCCGTTGTTCAATATCCAGATCAGCGACTGGCCGGCACTGGCGGCGTTCATGGCGCGAATCGCCGCACGCCCCAGCGTCCGGGCGGCCATGGCTGCGGAAGCGGCATCCACTCTCAGTGCGATCTGACCCACCGCTATCGCGAGCAGGCTCCCACAGTTTTGGTTCGGGTGTCAGCAGATCAGATACCCACCGCTCCCACAGTTCTGCTTCGGGTGTTCACACAATTGATGCCCAGCGCCAATCCCTGTGGGAGCGAGCCTGCTCGCGATAGCGGCGGCACAGTCACGCCAGGCCCCTCCCCCCCGCGCACTTGTGCTAAAAAGCACCGTTATCGTTCTGAGTTCCGGTCATGGCCCTTGCTTCACCTCCCGATCTGACGGACACGACGCATCTTGTTCAACCGCTTTCCCGCACCTACCCACCCGGGACGTTGATCGCGCCTCATCATCATGAATGGGGCCAGCTTCTCTATGCCCAAAGTGGCCTCATGTGGGTCGATACACCCGGTGCTGCGCTGCTGGTCCCGCCGCAGCGCGCGGTGTGGCTGCCGCCGCGGGTCACACACGGGATCCGCGTGGTTTCGCCCTTGGAGATGCGCAATCTCTATTTGCGCGTCGAACTGGCCATGAGCGTGGGGCTTGAGCTGCAAGTGCTCGAGGTCAGCAAGCTGCTGCGCGAGCTGATCATCCGTCGAGTGGCGCTGGGTAATCGCCCTGATCCTGCGTTGCGTGATGCCTTGGATAACCTGCTGGTGCTGGAACTTCGCCAACTGCGCTCGGCGGTGCTCAAGGTGCCCATGCCTGCCGGCGGGGATCGACGCTTGCGCAACTTGTGCGAGACGGTGCTCGAGGTCCCCGGACTGGCCATGTCCTTTGAGCAGCACGCCGAGTCGGTGGGGGCCAGCACCCGCACTCTGGCCCGGTTGTTCCATGCCGAGCTTGGCCTGACGTTCACCGAATGGCGACGCCAAGTGCAACTGGCCCACGCCGTCGCCGCACTCCTGGAAGGCGACTCGGTGGGGACGATAGCGACGCGGTTAGGCTATACGCTGAGCAGTTTCAGCGAGATGTTCCGCCGCTCCCTGGGCGTTGCACCGTCGGCGTATAAAAACGCGATGGCATCAAGGGGTTTTGTCCGATAGACGAAACTCTCTGGCGGGTTCGCTATCGGCCCGAACGCTATCCTCGATGCACATTTCGTCGAGGAGTATTGCAGCTTGAAAGCCCTACAGTTTTCCGCCACCGGCAGCTTGGACCACCTCTGCCTCGTTGACTTGCCGACACCCGTCCCGGGCCCCGACGAGGTCCTGATCCGGGTCAAGGCGGCCGGGCTCAACCCCAGCGATGTTAAAAATGTCGAGGGCCGCTTTCCCTACACCACCTTGCCCCGCGTGCCCGGCCGTGATTTCGCCGGGGTGGTTGAGCAAGGCCCGGCACATCTGCTCGGCAAAGCGGTCTGGGGAACCGGCAAGGGCCCAGGCTTCCTGCGTGACGGCTCCCATGCGCAATACCTCACGGTTCCGGCAAGTGGCGTGGCCCTGAAGCCTGAGCGTTTGTCCTTCGTCCAAGCAGCGGCTATCGGCGTGCCTTTTACCACCGCCTACGATGCCGTTGAACGATCCCACGTGCAGCGCGACACGACGTTTTTAGTGATTGGCGCCAATGGCGCGGTAGGCAGCGCAGCGCTGGCCCTGGCGAAGGCCCGCGGTGCACGCGTGCTTGCGGCGGTACGGCGACCGGAGCGGGTCGCCGAGCTGCAAGCCAAAGGCTACGACGTCATCGTGACCAGTGCGCCCGGCAGCCTGGCAGAGCAGGTCAACGCGGTGTTTCCGGGTGGAGCGCAGGTCATCTTCGACACCACTGGCTTCTGGCTGCAAGAGGCCGTATCGGCATTGGCCAACTTCGGTCGCATTGCGTTCATTGCAGCCCCGCCCGATGGGATGGTGCACTTCCCCGCCCTGGCGCTCTATCGCAAAGGCGGCATCTTGATCGGCGTGAATTCGCTGCTTTACGACAACACCGATTGCGCCCGGATGCTTGAAGAGTTTGGCCAACACTTCGAGGCAGGCGTCATCGACGCTCCCACGGATATCCTTGAAATCCCCCTGGTGGACGGCAAGGCCCAGTACGCGCTGATCGCCCAGGGCAGCAGCGCAAAAGCCGTACTGGTGCCCTGACCCAGAATGGCTCGGTTTATTCGCTCAAGGCCTGACTGAAGGACGTATCGATAATCCCGGAAGTGGCCAGCGGCGCCGGCAGCGCCTTGGCCTTGAACAGGAAGTCCGCCGTGCTTTATCGGCATCAGCCAATCAGATTCGCATACACCGGCTGGTCGATATTCCCACCGGACAGAATCACCGCTACCCGTTTGCCCCGCATCGTTTCACGCTCCTGCATGAGCGCTGCCAAGGCGGCGGCGCCGGCACCCTCGGCGAGGTTGTGGGTGTCGGTGTAATACGCCCGCATGGCTCCGGCAATTTCAGCGTCGCTGACCGCTACGATTCGCGCCGCCGCGGCCCCGTAGATGGCAAAGGCCTCGGGAATGGGTCTGCGCACGGCCAGACCGTCGGCAAAGGTATTGGCCGAATCGGTCTCGCAGAGGGTGCCCGTTTCAAACGACAACTTCGCTGCCACGGCCTCGGTGGACACCACGCCCACCACCTGGGTCTTCAAGCCCAAGGCATCGCGGGCGGCGATGACCGCGCAGATCCCCGAGCCACAGCCTATCGGCACATAGACGGTGTCCAGGTCCGGCACCGCGTTGAACAGCTCAAGCCCGTAGGTCGCCACGCCCTTGACCAACTCGGGATGGAACGGCGGCACCAGGTACAGGCCATGCACCTGGGCCAGGCGTGCAGCCTCTTCACGGGCCTCATCGAAATCGCGGCCATACTCGACCACCTCGCCACCAAAGCCACGCATGGCGTTGTTCTTCTCTACCGAGTTACCGTGCGGCACGACGATCAACGCTTTCAAACCCAATGCGCTGGCCGCCAGCGCCAGGCTCTGGCCATGGTTGCCGCGAGTCGCCGTGACGATGCCTTTTGCCTCTGGGTGCTCACGCTTGAGCCAATGCACGAAGGTCAGGCCGCCGCGCACCTTGAAGGCCCCCGTCGGGGTGTGATTCTCGTGCTTGACCCACACCGTGCAACCCAGCCGTTCAACCAGCAAGGGCCAGGCATACTGGGCGGTGGCGGGCATGACTTGGTAGAGGTGATGGGCAGCTTGCTCGATGTCGTCGCGGGTCAGTGTGTGCATGATGGGCCTCCGGGTTTTGCCCAGTCTAATCAGGGCACCACCGCCAGGCTTTCAGAAAACTGACCTGACTTTCAGGCCCTCTCTTCACTACTATGCTGTTCATGAACCCTCGAAACCGCCAACAGCCGCCCCAGTCCGAACCGGTCCGTCGCATCGAGGCAGGGCCCTGGGCGATCGAATTGCTGCCCGGCTGCGCCTACGCCACCCGCTATGTCGCCACCCAGTCGGCGATCGGCTTTGCCTTCGACAGCCAGCGCGGCGTGCACGCCATCGGTAGCGACCGCATGCAGCCCTTCGAGGCGATCCCCAACGGCCTGGCATTCGTCCCCGCCGAATGCGACGTGTTCTCCGAATCCCCCAGGGGCGGTGAATACCTGCGGGTCGTGCGCACCGACGGTATGGCATTGCCGGGAGAGCATGCGTTCAACAACCGCATTGACCCGCAGGCCATCACCCTCGCGCTGAGAATGCGCAGCGCACTGCTGCGGCCCACCGCAGAGGATGACTGGGAGGCCTGGACGCTCGGACTGGCTGAACGGCTGAAGGCCCCCAAGACATTTTCGGTACACCCCCACGGCTCCATCACGGGCGGGCGAATGCGCCTGCTCGACGAGTTCATCGACGCCGGTCTCGACGGTCCGCTGGGGGTCAAGGAAATGGCCGGGCTGCTTGGCTTGTCCGAAGGGTATTTCATGCGGGCATTCAAGGATGCCACCGGCAAAAGCCCACACAGCTACCTGATCGACCGACGCCTGGCCAAGGCACGGGCGCTGATGCGTGACTCAGCCGCCCGACTGACCGACATTGCGCACAGCTGCGGCTTCAACTCCCAGGCGCACATGACCACGCTGTTCAAGCAACGCCTTGGCGTCAGCCCGGCGCAGCTGCGCGGGTATTCGAGGCCCTGAACGAGCGGGGACAAGCCGCCGATACAGGTCACCTGAGACGCGAAGTGGCACCCCAGATCAAATTGCCATCAGATGGCCTTGCAAAAACACTCGGGCCGTCTAGATTCAAATCTGTTGCCAACCACATCATCAACCACACCTGAGAGCCCTTCGGGCGAGAGCATCTATTGGCCTAAAACACACACTTGGCGTTGCTTTCAATTACTGACACGGAATCAGTCAATAACAACAAGAGGGATGCTTGATGAAGCATGGCCGGGGGTATCGTTCGCTCTCGCAAAAAGGCGCAGCCGGACATTTCTGGCTGTCATTGGTTTGCTTTTCAGCCCTGGTGATCGCCAGCTTCTTGCTGTTCGAACAACAGATCCAGGACTTCCTGACCCATCTCAACCTGTACCTGCCCTCGACGCCCGCGCAGAAACTCAACCTGGCGTTGCTGCTGATCGCCCTGCTGGCGCTGGACGTGGTGCTGCCCGTGCCGTCGAGCATGGTCGCGCTGCTGGCTGTGGCCATGCTCGGCAGCGTAGGGGGTTACCTGGTGATTTTCGTGGGTCTGTGCCTGGGCGCCGGGCTGGGCTATGCACTGGGGGCCGGCTACTTGCGTCTGTTGTCCGGCCGCCTCGGCCTGCATCAACGCCAGCCGGGGCAACTGGCCTACCGATTGGGCACACTGTCGTTGATCTGCCTGCGCGGGGTCCCGGTATTGGCGGAAACCTCGGTCGTCGCCGCCGGTATGCAACGCTACCCACTGCGCGCGTTCATCCTGGTCACCACCCTGGCCAACGCCGGCCTCGCATTGGCCTACAGCGCCATTGGCACCTTTCTCGTCGAGCAGAACGCACTGTTGGTGACGCTGCTCGCCAGCATGGTATTGCCCGGGCTGTTCATCGCCGGGTACAGCCTGTTCAAGAGCCTTCGCCGGCACGACGCGGAACAACCGTTGCACGGGCGCTTCAAGGTCAGCTACGACTACCCGGTGGTGTTCACCGATCATGTGTTCGATCTGCTCAATCCCTGCCTGCACCGCCAACTCATGGCCGGCCACAGGAGCCCCGTCACGGTGTTGATTTTCGCCGATGAACAACTGCTTCGCAGCGCTCCGCACCTGCAGGAACAGATCAACGCCTACTTCGCCAGCCATTTCCCAGACCTGCATCTGCAGGCGCCGCCGATCGCGGTCCCGGCCGGCGAGTCGAGCAAGGAATCACAGGTGTTGCAGCGGCTGTACACCGACATGCTGAAACATGGCTTGGACCGGCACTGCCATGTGCTGGCCCTCGGTGGCGGCGCGGTGCTGGACGCGGTGGGCTACGCCTGTGCCACCTTCCACCGCGGCATTCGCCTGATTCGCATCCCAAGCACCGTGCTCGCCCAGAACGACGCCGGTATCGGTGTGAAAAACGGCATCAACGCCTTCGGCCAGAAGAACTTGCTGGGCGCCTTTTATCCCGCCACCGCGGTCATCAACGACTTTCAATTGCTGACCAGCCTGACCCGGCGCGACCAGATCGCCGGGCTGGCCGAGGCGGTCAAAGTGGCGCTGATCAAGGACCAGGCGTTTTTCCAGTGGATGGAGCAACAGGCCGACGCCCTCGCCCGCTTCGATCATGGGGCCAGTCGCTACGCGATCCGCCGCTGCGCCGAATTGCACCTGGCCCACATCACCGGTGCCGGCGACCCCTTCGAACGCGGTAACGGGCGGCCATTGGACTACGGACACTGGGCCGCCCATAAACTGGAAAACCTCAGTCACCACCGACTGCGCCATGGTGAAGCCGTCGCGGTGGGCATGGCCCTGGATGGACTCTATGCCAATGCCTTGGGGCTGTTGAGCGACAGCGACACCGAGCGGCTGCTGAACCTGCTGCTCAAGCTCGGCTTCTGCCTGAATCCGCCGGAGCTGACCTTGAAAGATGCACGGGGACGCTCGCAGGTTTTGCTGGGGCTGGAGGAGTTCCGCCAGCATTTGGGCGGGCAACTTTCCATCCCCATGCTCAGCCGGATCGGCGAGTCGGTGGACTTGCATGAAATCGATACCGCGCGAATGGAGCAGGCGTTGCAGCGGCTGTCCTCCCAGGTCGATCTTGCGCTCACCCTGAACCAGAGCTGTGCGCAATGAACCAGACGGCACCGAACCTCAAGGCCTGGCTGACGCTCGGCCGCGTGTCCAACCTGCCCACGGTGTGGACCAACACCTTGGCCGCCGCCCTGCTCGCCAGCAGCGCCGGGGCCCTGGCTCCGCCGTCGTCCCTGGTGTGGATCCTGCTGCTGGCGGCGCTGTCGCTGCTGTACCTGGCCGGCATGCTGTTGAACGACCTGTTGGACGCCGACTGGGACCAACAACACCATAATCCTCGCCCCATTACCCTGGGCCTGGTCAGCCGCCAGCACGTGCGGCTGGCCACTGCGTTGTTGCTGGTGCTGGCCGCGGCCTCGCTGCTGGGCCTGAGCCGGCTGATCGAGCAGCCGCACTGGCTGCTGGGCAGCGCCACCCTGTTGGTGGGCTGCATCCTCGGTTACAACCTGCTGCACAAGAAATACGCCCACAGCGTCTGGCTGATGGGTGCCTGCCGCTCGGCGCTTTACCTCACCGCAGCGGCCAGTCTGGCGGTGCCACCCGAACCGATCTGGCTCTGCGCCATTTTGCTGGGCGTCTACATCAGCGGCCTGACCTACCTGGCTCGCCAGGAACACCGCAACCAACTGATCAGCCGCCTCCCCCTGCTGCTGATGCTGAGCCCGCTGGCCTTGGCGATCTACGCAGGCAGCGCCTGGTTTTGGCCGGTGCTGCTGTTATGGCTTGGCTGGTTGGGCTGGCATTACTGGCGCAACCTGGCCACCCCTCGGCAACGGCAGGTCCGCGCCTTCATCGGCGCCGGCCTGGCAGCCCTGCCGCTGTTCGATGCCTTGGTGCTGGCCGTGGCTAACCAGCCCTTGGGCAGCCTGTTGTGTGTCCTGGTGTTTTTCCTGCTTCCTCACTTCCAGCGCTGGATCAAACCCACATGAACACGGACGTTACTGCACCGGCCTCGGCGGCTCTCGACATGCGCCACGACTGCCTGAACGAACAACGGCAAAACTTCATTCGTCAGTTCGAAGAAACCGAGCGGCAATGGTGGCGCCAGGCACAGGAGCAACTTGCCCGGCGCCCGGAAGCCAACACCGCGGCGTGCTTGAGCAGTCAGTGCAAGCGCCACCTCAAGGAGCGTGCACAGCCCGGCACCGACGGCTGGAGCAACGTCCAGCTGGCGCGGGCGTTGCTGCTGGCCCAGGTGCTGGAGCTGCAGCCCCCTACCGAGCAGGTCCCGCTGCTGCACCAGTTGTTCCTGTGGGGCGACGACCAGGAAAAAGTCGCCACCTTGAAGGCCCTCGACTGGCTCGATAGCCGCGGGGCGTGCGTGGAGCTTGCACGCCAGGCCGGGCGCACCAGCAACAGCCAGGTGTTCGCCGCCCTCGCCCTGGACACCGCCTATCCGTCGCGTCACTACAACGAACAGGCCTTCAACCAGCTGGTGTTGAAAGCGCTGGGCATGGGCCTCGATGTACGACGCCTGATCGGCCTGACACAACGACAAAGCGTCACCCTCAACCAGTTGGCCCTCGACCTGCTGGACGAACAACTCGCCGCCGAACGAACGGTGTCCGCCGGACTGCCTCACGTGATTGCCTTCGACTTGTTGAGCCCGGCGCAACGTCAGCGCCTGGCCGGCCTGGGCCAGCAACAACGCTTGCCGGCGCAATGGCGCGAGCCCCTGGGCGGCGTTTCGCCGAACTGATGCCCAACCGTCCCCTGCTTTTCTGACGAGGATTCACCATGCCCAAGTACTTCGACCCGCATATCCACATGGTCAGCCGCACCACTGACGACTACCAGAACATGGCGGCCGCCGGCATCACCGGGGTGATCGAGCCGGCCTTCTGGCAGGGCCAGGCCAGGACCAGCGTCGGCAGCTTCATCGACTACTTCGACACCTTGCTGGGCTGGGAGCGTTTTCGCGCCAGCATGTTTGGCATCCATCATTTCTGCACCATCGGCCTGAACCCCAAGGAGGCCAATGACCTGTCGGTGGCCAATGAGGTGCTGGAGATTCTGCCGCGCTACCTGGTGAAAGACGGCGTGGTGGCGGTGGGTGAAATCGGTTACGACGACATCACCCCGGAGGAGGATCGTTTTCTCGCTGCCCAATTGGAGCTGGCCAAGCAATTCAATCTGCCGGTACTGGTGCACACCCCGCACCGCGACAAGATAGGTGGCACCAAACGCACGCTCGCCGTCATTCGCGAGGTCGGGATCGCCGAGCATCTGGTGATCATCGACCACCTCAACGAACTGACCCTGCCCCTGGTGCTGGACAGCGACTGCTGGCGCGGCCATTCCATCTACCCCAACACCAAGATGTCGGAACAACGCATGGTTGCGCTGCTGCAGCAGTACGGCACGGAAAAAATGGTGGTCAACAGCGCCGCCGACTGGGGCATCAGCGACCCGCTCAAGGTGCCCAAGACCGGCCAGGCAATGTTGGCCGCAGGGTTCAGTGAAGCCCAGGTCGAACAAGTGCTGTTCCACAACCCGGTGGACTTTTTTGCCCAGAGCGGCCAGTTGGACAAAGCCCTGGTCAGCACGCCCCTGCCCATCGATCAGCGGCGGCAATGGCAGGACAACTCCGCCCTGCGGGGCCAGGAACCGGTGATCAAATGAGTGCCCGCACGGGTTGGACGGCCACGCAGATCGGCTATTGCAGCAACGTGCACCCGACCCATGACCTGGGCGGACTGCGCGCATCCATCGAACGGCATTTCCAGGCCGTACGCACACTGCGCGGGCTCGACACGCAGGACAGTGGATTGTGGATCAGCGCCCTCGCCGCCGCCGAACTTCAACAAGCACCGACCCGTGCGGATTTCCTCGACCTGCTGCAACGCAGCGGGCTACGCCTGACCTCGCTCAATGGGTTTCCCTACGGCCAATTTCACCAGGGCGCGGTAAAAGCCGACGTCTACCTGCCCAGTTGGGCCGATCCGCAGCGGCTGGCGTACAGCCTGGACCTGGCCCGGTTTCTCGCCCAGGCCCTGCCAGCGGACTGTGCCCAGGGGGTGATCTCCAGCCTGCCGCTGGGCTATGCCGCCCACTGGAGCCCGACGCTACAGCAACGTGCCGAGCAGCAACTGCGCGTGCTCACCGCCGCGCTGGCCCGGATGCAGCTAGAGACGGGCAAGAAGATCGTGGTCTGCCTGGAGATGGAGCCCGATTGCGTGCTGGAAAACACCGACCAGGCCATCGCCTTCTTTCGCCACTGGCAAGCCACGGACCCGCACCATGAACACCTGGCGCTGTGCTTTGACGTCTGCCACCAGGCCGTGATGTTCGAAGACTGCTATCAAGCACTGGACCGTTTGCGTCGCGCCCAGGTACCCATCGGCAAGATCCAGTTATCCAATGCACTGATTTGTCGGCTGCCTGAGGACGAGCATCGACGCGAACAGGTGCTCAAGACATTGAGCGGTTTTGCCGAGCCCACCTACCTGCATCAGGTGAAGGCCCGCGATGGGCAGGAGCGATTATCGGCCTGGGCGGACCTTCCCGCGGCCCTGGACGATTGTGAGCAGAACCGCGTCTCTCATCCCGAACTGAGGATTCACTTCCACATTCCGCTGTTCAGCGAGCAGTTGCTGTTGCCCGAACTCAGTGGCAGCCAGGTCGCCCTGGCGCAGACCTTTGACTTTCTGGCCGACCATGAGGATTGGCGCCCCGTACTGGAAGTGGAAACCTACAGCTGGGGCGTCCTGCCCAGCCAGCTACGGCCCACGACCGAGCACGCCCAACTCCAGGGCATCGCGGCGGAGTTGCATTGGGTCGAGGACCAGTTGCAGCAGCGCCGCTTGCTGCAACCCCAAGCGCTGGAGGCCCATGCCCATGCGCTCTGATCCTGTGCGTCAACCACTGCTGCTGATCAACGTGGTCGGCCTGACCCCGGCGTTGCTGGGTGCCGCGACGCCCTGCATCAATGCCCTGTTGAAAACGGCCAGGATGGCCACGCTGCAACCGGTGTTCCCGGCGGTCACCTCGACCGTGCAGGCCTCGATCCTCACGGGACAGCCACCGTCGGAACACGGCATCGTCGGCAACGGCTGGTATTTTCGCGACCAGGCCGAAGTGCGTTTCTGGCTGCAACCCAACGCCCTGATCCAGGGGGAAAAGGTCTGGCAGACACTCAAGCGCCAGTACCCAGGGTTTCGCTGCAGCCAGTTGTTCTGGTGGTACAACATGTATGCCGACGTGGACGCCGCCATTACCCCACGGCCCCACTACCCGGCCGATGGCCGCAAGATGTTCGGCCTGTATTCGGAGCCGGCCTCGTTGCATGAGCGTATCGAACAGCAGATCGGCGAGTTTCCCTTTCCGAGCTTCTGGGGCCCGGCGGCCGGCATCGCCTCGAGTCGCTGGATCGTCGATTGCGCCATCGCCGAATTCCAGCTCAACCGCCCCGACCTGCAGTTGATCTACCTGCCGCACCTCGACTACAGCCTGCAACGCCTGGGACCCGATCACCCGTCGATTGCCGACGAGGTACGCGCCATCGACAGCGAAGTCGGGCGGCTGCTGGACTTTGCCCAAGCGCAAGGCGCGGCAGTGATGCTGCTGTCCGAATACGGGATCGAAGCCGTCACCCAATCCGTGTCCATCAACCGGTTGTTACGTGCCGAGGGCTTGTTGCAGGTACGCCAATCGCTGACCTGGGAATTGCTCGATCCCGGCGCCAGTGCGGCGTTTGCCGTGGCCGATCATCAGGTCGCGCACATCTACGTGAAGCAGGCGCGCGACATCCCCCGCGTCAAGGCGCTGTTGCAACGCCAGGCCGGCATCGAACAGGTACTGGATAAAACCGAACAACAGGCCTGGCAACTGGATCATCCCCGCAGCGGCGAGCTGGTGGCCGTCGCCGCCGCCGGTTACTGGTTCGATTACTACTACTGGTTCGACGAGGGCAAGGCTCCCGACTTTGCCCGCACCGTGGACATCCATCGCAAGCCAGGCTACGACCCGCTCGAGCTGTTCATCGACCCGGCCATTCGCTTCCCGACATTGAAAGTGGCGCGCCGCCTGCTTCAGAAAAAGCTCGGCTTTCGCTACTACATGGATCTGATTCCGCTGGACACCCGCCTGGTCCGCGGCAGCCACGGACGGCTGCCCAAGAGCAAGGAGACCGGCCCGCTGCTCATCACCAATTGTGATCTGTCGTTGCCGCAGCACCTTGAGGCGACGGCAGTGAAGCAATTGCTCCTGGAACACTTCCGGGGGCACCCTCATGCCGATACGGCGAATGCCAAGGAGCTTCCATGCGGCGAACCATTTCCATCACTGTCCTGAGTGCCTTGGCCGGTTTGGCCCAGGCCCAGGACACCAACAACTTCGATTGCGGTAATTTCCTGCAATTCGGATACAACACAGAGCAGACCCGGACCGCGTTCAACAAAAGCCCGGAGACCATGGCCTGGAACTGGTTCGTCTGTTTGAACCAGTCCGACGCCAAGGGTTACAACCGTCAGTGGGAGCTGTTCAAGCCTTCCGATCAGGTCTATCTGGCCAATGGCGCCAACCCCGGTTCGTATGACAGTCGCATGAGGCTACCGGGCGAGGTGCTCCGGCAAGCCAAAGCCCTGGGGCTGGACCCGAACCGTCTCCTGCATAACCTCAACGCGGTACAGCAGGTCGACGGCCTGAGCCTGGCCATGGGCGGCGCCGCCGTGCCTACCACACAACAAGGTCACGTCGTGCGCTTTCAACTGCTGATGGGCCAGGACACCTACGACTACATCGTAAAAACCAATGTCTACAACGTGGATGGTCAAGAGGCCCTGACCAGCGACCTGAACTTTCCGGCCACGGCCTGGGAGTTGAAAGCCGCCTGGCTATGGATCGGCACGGACCCGAACTACAAGCAGCAGCTGGAAAAAGATGGCTACTACGTGGCCCAGGCCTACTACGCCGTGGGCACCGGGTACAAGGTCGGCTATGCGGCGTTGAGCGGTTTGCACGTGGTCAACAAACTGACCCCCAACTGGGCCTGGACCACCTTCGAAAACCTCAACAACCCCAAGTACACCGTGACCAAGGACTATCCGCCCAAGCCGATGACAAACAGCACCGGGCCGACAGCGGACGCCATACCGGTCAACGCCCAGTTCCAGGCCAATAACCCGAGCCTGTCGAAGTACCAGTTGATCGGCGTGGAATTCCGGCCCATTACCCAGGTCCTGGCGAACTCGCAGTTGGAGTCGGCATTCCAGGACACATCGTCCTGCCTGGCCTGCCACAGCACCGCCGCCTACTCGAAGAACAACGGTTACTTCAGTTTCGCCATCCCGACCTCAGGCGGTCTCACCTACCCCACTACGCCGCCGCCGGAAAAGGCCTTCGTCGGCTACAAAAAACTGGATTTTGTCTGGTCGCTGAAACATGCCCAGTGGAAACGCTAAGGAGAGCACGACATGAGCGTATTGAATTTTCCCCGCATCTATCTCAACGGCGAGATGTTCTGGAACCCGCCGACGGCCAATAACAACGACGTGTACCCGTTGTATGACGCGGTGAAGATGGACATCAACTGGCCGTTCGTGAAGCACTTCGGCATCGACTCCCACAATGCCCCCGACAGGCTGATGCCATGGATCCTCTCGACGCAGCACATGGCTGACATGCCGACCTATGTGCAGCAGGTGCCAGGCAATATCAATCCCAAGCATGACCCGTACATGCCCGCCGAATGGGATCTGTTCGGTGACAACGGTTGCGGTCTGGTGAACTACGGGAAAACCACCTCGACCGTCATCGGCGGCGAGCTGCAGGCCAATACCTACATCGATAAGGATTCGCTGATCGGCGCGCAATACCAATTACTCGGCAGCCCTCTGGGCAGCTCCGCCCCGACCGCGGCGCGCTTCGTGGATATCAGTCCATGGCAGAACACGTTCACAGCATTGTATTTCGACAAACTGGTGCTGGGGGATACGTCCTGCGGCCTGACCCTCAACCGCAAGTATCGGATGATGGATCGTTTCCTGAACTTCAGTTGGGGGGCCCTGGGTAGCCTGGTGAACGTCAGCACCACCTGGCAGACCTGCTTTCCCAAGGAGAACCTGGAATGGGCGATTGGCGACTCGCGTCTGTTGGCCAACCTCAAGCAGCAGATAACGCAGCAAGGGGCCCAGGGCCTGATGTTCCGTTTTTCAACCTACCTGACCTGCTACGACAAGAACGGTGTGTTCAACGATTACACACAACGCCCCGACACCCGTTCCAACAACCCGGACATCATGGCGAAAGTGCGTGACCTCTACAGGGCAGGTTTGAACAACGTCAACCAAATTTTCTTCAACCCCGCCTACAGCCGCACCTCGGCGGTGCTGGGTCTGTGGTTCGCCAACGAATACCCCACCGCTCCCGCCGGGGTGCGCCTGGTACCCACCCAGCCAGTCTCGGTCGTTCAACCGGGCTACGATGGAAAAAGTGTCCCATTGGGGGTGATCTCGGCGCAGATCACCGGTAATACCCTGTCGCTGGACCTGAGCAACACATTCCCGTGTTATCCCGTGAACGCCACAGACGACATCCTCGTCCCTGAGAAATTCAACGCCGGAGACTACCTGTTGGGCGTGCGCCAGAGGGGACGGTTCACGCCGGCGATCGGTTTCGGCTTCGACCAATACCAGCAATCGGCTTTCGAGCAACGCTCCGGCATCCTCGATCTCACGCTCAACGCCGAAGCCAAGGCACTGCTGCAGTCCGGTCCTCTGCTGCTGCAACAGCGCAACCCGGCCCCGGTCCCTCCGAAGATGGCCGCCGGCCAGCAACTGTGGACCGCCGAAGTCATCGAGAGCGGCAGTTTCATTGATGTCGGTGACCGCAAGACGCTGAGCATCATGGTGCAGAAAAATGGTCAGCCGGCCGCCAACACCACGTTGTATGTCGCGGAGTACGGCAATCCCTACATGGTGACCAGCAGCAATTACTACCTGGCTTTCAGTAATGCGGCCGATTTCACGCTGTTCTACGACAACCCGTCGGACCGTATCAATAACACGGCCAATCTGCCGCAGTTCATCGACGCGCCTACGGTAGCCCTCTATCGCAGCACCGGCAGCGGTCGCCGGCTGACCGACCTGCAGGACGTGCCCGAACCCGCGGGCAACCCGGTCGGGTATCAAGACTTCCTCAAAGCGTCCGGTACGCCGATTGCCATCAACCTGCGCCCCTGCCTGGTCTTCGACAAGGGCTTCAATGACACCGGCACACTGCAGGACAAGAAGGCCAGCAGCGTCAGCTACTCCTACGCCGTCATCACCACCAACGCCCAAGGCATCGCCCAGATAAGCTGCCGGGCAGTGGCACCAGGCTTCCCTACCTTGCGCTTCTTCGTGCAGGAGAACGGCAAAAAACCGGCCATTCCGTTCAGCTTCCCGATCACCCAGGCCTACGTCGACTTCCTCGCACCGATACGGGTGCTGCCCGTGGACATGCAGTTGCAGCAGGACTTCATCGACACCTGGAACGCCATCTGCGAAAAAACAAACGCTCCAGAGCTGCTGTGGGACAAGTTCATTTATCCCAAGATCCTGCAGACCTTCTATTACCTGTACCCCATCATGAACAAGTTCATGCCACTCAATTCCCGGACGCGCGTGGAGGGCGCCATCGACCAATTGATTTTGCTGATCAGCAAGGATTACCAGGACCATAGCACCCTTGCGATGCCCATCACCCGGGACATGTCCCAAAGCCGCCGCGCCGTCCTGGAGCTGTGGGCCAAGCGCCTGGTGAAGCTCAACTATCCGCCCAAGAAACTCAGCATGAGTGACTACAACGGCCTTTGACGATTTCACCCAGGATCACCGGGTGGCGAGCCCGCCGCCCGGCACTGCACAGGAGTGTCGATATGAAAGCCTGCATTTTGAGCCGACTGTTGTTACTGATCCTGTTGTTCAGTCCGGGGCTTTTTGCCCAACAGGACAGCGGCGCGGTGTACTTCACCATGGGGGTGCACAACACCGAGGGCTGCAACGAACAGAATGGCAACTGCATCGCCAAGCGCGCCGCGGGCGACCCTTCCGATCCGTTTTTTCCGGCGTTCTGGATCAGCGATTGGACCATGTACCGGGTGATGCACAACTACGAAAAAAACCCGCCGCCCTACAGCAATCCCCCCTCCACCCTGACCCCGGCGGACTACACCGTCTCTCGAGGAACCAGCTACTACGACACGGCCTATATCCCGGCCGATGGCGACGGTTTCGGTGCAATGATGGAGCACTATGAGAAGTACTGCCTGCCGATCTTCCCGATCAAGAACAACAACTACACCTGCTCCTTCGTGTCCCTGGGCAACAAGGCGTACTTCTTGACCTACCCGCAGGATCGCCCCAAGGACATGCCTGCCTGCTGCATGTTCTCGCCCATGAATCATCCGCCGCGGCAAGACTTCATCCAGCACCTGCCCTACAGCGCCGAGCGCAGCCAAAACCTCAACGGTAGCGTGCAGGCCTACGCGCTGGACCTTCAATCGCCGCAGGGTCCGATCCTGTTTGGCTATGCCTTCTACAAAAAGATGTCGGGACAACCGCCTTACCGGCAGCCCCAATCGTTCTTTTTCTCTGGTGACACCAGCGTCGCCAATGCCCCGATCGTCAGCCAGAACTACACCAACTTCCGCATCGCCAAACCGGACCCCGCCCAGACCTGGGCGCAGGTGGCCGCGATGTGCCCGGCGAATCCACCGCCCTGCCAGTTGTTCGAGCCACCGGCTTCACAGAGCAACGGCCAAAAGGCGCAGTGGAACAAGCTCATGCAGCGCAAACCCTGACCAATGACGAAGGATCGCCATGAACACTTCACTCCGTTTCATCCTGGTACTACTGGGTCTGGCCAATCTTCCGGCCCTGGCCCTGGAGCAATCCCAGGAGCAATCCATGCCACGGACGCAGGCCTCGAACCTCAATTGCCAACCTCCCAGCACGGCGCCGGCGGCCACCGCCAGCCAGGACCTGTTCGATCAATACAGCTGGCAGTTGTTCATCGCCGTGAACTGGCCCGCCCAGTCGGGGCAGCGCGGCGATCCCGATTGCAGCAAACAACCAGGGGACCCTGGCTACACCGTCTGGCAGACCTACAAGACCGTGGAAGAAATTTTCCTGCCACGGGGGGCCGACCCAGGCCCCTGGAACACCCCGCAGCTGGCCAAGAGCCTGGGCATCATCAACATCGCCGCGCTGAAGAACAGCTCCCAGGTAAATGCCGTCGACCAGGCCGTCGGCGGCTGGCTGATCGACCAGGCCGGCAACCCGACCTACTACGACATCTCGGCCAACGAGACCTCCTACAACTACATCGTCGCCAACCAGTTCTATAACGCCGATGTGGTTTCCAAAGCCGACAACATCCACTTCCCCTATGGGGTCATCGAGGTCAAATCGAGCTGGCGCATCCTCACCACGAATGACAACGCCAGCCGCTACCTGACCATGCTCGCGCGCGTGGCCACGTTCGACGACCAAGGCCAGCGCAACGGTGTCACCGAGGCCTACCTGGGCCTGGTGGGGTTGCACATCATCACCAAGGTGAACGGCTATCCGCAGTGGATCTGGTCGACCTTCGAGCAGATCGACAACGTTGCGCCCAAAGCACTGGTGAACGGTGTATGGGTCGACCAGCCGGCATCCGGCACGGCCTATTCCTACTTCAACGCCAACGCCCCGGCAGCCACGCTCAACCAGTCGCCCTGTGACTGGCAGACCCAGGGCGCGCACCTGGTCTGCGTGCCCAAACCTGGCACCACCTTCCAGACCCCGAACCCGTTGAACCGGTTCACCCCGATCGCCGAGATCACCAACGAGGTCAACGCCCGTTACCGCAGCGACCCGGACCTGCAACGCAGCGTGTTGAAGTACTACCAACTCATCACCACCCAGCGCCCGCTGATGCCGGACAACCCCAGCAACCCGCTGGGCCAACCGACACCGGCCCTTTCGGCCAACGTGACCATGGAAAGCTATATCCAGCCCAACAGCAGTTGCATGAACTGCCACTCCATGGCGACACCGGTCAAGAGTCCCTATAAATCCGATTACTCCTACCTGTTCAAATTCGCCAATGCACCTGTCGGCAAAACCATCAAGGACGAGGAATAACTCATGAGCATCCTGAACGGACCACGGCTGAACTTCTGGGGCGGCATCCGCACGGACGTCAGCCTGCCGAACAACTCCCCGACCATTCCCTACGATGGCAACGATGACTGGCCGCTCTTCGACCTGACCACCTCGACCCTGGCGCCGGGCGCCGAGCCCTACACCGATGACCAGTTGAACAACATGATCAATGCCCCCACCGGCAACTACTACACCGCCGGTGGCTGGAACCACTACGGGCAGCATGTCGTCGACATGCAGAACGCCTTGATCAGCTCCCAGGGCGAACCCGGCAGCATCACCACCACCGGCGACCTGGTGGGCCAGGCTGTGTACCTGCTCGGCTCGGTGGACCCGGTGACCGGCCAGGGGCCCGTTTCCGGTCCGATGATGGTGGACCTGGACCCTACCGCCTCGACGACGACCCAAATCTTCGTCGGCGGCCTGCAAATCGGTGGCAACGACAACATCCAGTTGCTGATCCGCAGCAACACCGTGTGCAGCAGCTTCGACGTGGCGGGACGTGTGTTGCTGCCGAAAAAGATGGACGCACCGGGCTCTTTCCACGCCAGCGGCACATTTCAACTGACCTTCCCGTTGAGCAGCATTGTCAGTTGGAACCAGAACAGCAGCGGCCTGCGCTCGATCATCCAGGCACCGGGGGCAACGGGCATCGTCCTGCGTTTCGTCATGTTCGAAATGTGCCCGACGATGACCACCGAACAACTGGACGCCGACTATGCTGCCGGCAAATACACGCCCAACCCGAGCATCGGCCGGGTCATCGGCACACTGGCCCCGGCCTTCGCCGACGAGCCGCTGAACTGCCAGCCGGGCCGGCAACTGGTCAACCAGAGTACGGGCAATGCCGGCTACGCCGACCTGGACAACACCGGTTACCTGAGCATCGACATGGTGAACGTCATTCCGAAGGAAACCTTCCGGGCCGTCAGGGATGACATCACCAGCCCGATCGGGCCCAACGCCGATTACGGGACCGTGACCATCAGCGCCGGCTCCACCACCCTGACGACCCTGGAGCCGACCAGCCGTTATCTATTCGACTACTACGTGTACGGCGGTATCGTCGACCTGCCCCTGACTGCCGACCAGCTACAGGCCGTTCGGACCTCTGCCCTGGCTATCACAGCACCGGGCAAGGTCGCCGGCACCACGTTGCAAGCCACCGAGTCGACCTATCGGATCTATGCCGACCAGCGCAACGTCTACCTGGAGGACTACCCCAACGGCCTGTCGATCACCCTGCAGGTCAGGTACCTGGGCGGAGCGGTCCCCAGCGCCACCGAAATCGGCCTGCAAGCGGCGGCTCCCGCCGTCTATGACCAGCCGCAATACTGGGACTTCCTCGACTTCCCTGATTCGTTGACCGTCGGCAGTGGCGAGCTTTCTGTCAGCTTCCCGGTCACCCTCAAGCCCGGCAGTGCCGCCCAGGCCGGTTTCGTCGCCCTGACCTGCACCGCCAACGGCCTCGACAGCAGCGCTTACTTCACCAACTTTCGCAAATACGCCCAGACCGACTTCGGCATTCCCCAGGGCACCACCATCACCTGGCCGCTGATGTACCCTAACGTCCTGCGTTTTCACTACCTGGCCTTCCCCGCCATGTCGCGCTATATCCCGCTGAATCAGCCCGACGCCATCATGGGCGCCAAGAACCCCATCCTCGCCCGCACCTCGGACGCCTACAAAGGCACCACGCTGTTCATGCCCGTAGTGCGCTCGATGTCGCCCTGCCAACGGGCACTGCTGCGGGCCTATCTCACTGGTGAACCGTGGCAACCGCCGCAATGAGCGCGTCCTCCCTTCTGTTCACGGATGTTGTTCACGGAGAGAACCTATGCCCGTTCCCCTTCAGATCCCCGCACACCCCGGGGAAAACCTGCGCCCCAGC
This sequence comes from Pseudomonas sp. PF05, assembly GCF_056521845.1. Lineage (NCBI taxonomy): Bacteria > Pseudomonadati > Pseudomonadota > Gammaproteobacteria > Pseudomonadales > Pseudomonadaceae > Pseudomonas > Pseudomonas sp. PF05. Next base: position 540,104 of record NZ_JBWLPW010000002.1, read on the forward strand.
ACCTTTGTCGCCGAGGACCTGCTGAACCCTCGCGGCCTTTGCCTGCAAGCCGATGGCAGCCTGCTGCTGACCGAAGCGGGCTCGGGGTTGCCCGACCACCCCTTCAGCGGCCGTATCAGTCGACTGCGACCGGATCCGCACCAGCCCGGCGCCTACCTGCCCCGCGAAACCCTGGCGCAAGGGTTTCGCGCCATGAACATGCAGGCGCGCATGCTGCGCGATGAAATCATGGGGGTGTCGGACATCGCCTGCGGTGACGGACGCTGCCTGGTCAGCCAGACCGATTATGTCGCGGGTTCCAAACTGCTGGACCTGCAATTCACACCACCCGAACCGGTCTTTCATAGCCGTGGCAACCTGAATGCGCTGTGCTACCACCCGACCCGCCGCAGTTGGCTGGCCGTCAAGCCCGATACCAATCAGCTGGTGGAGTTCGTCACAGGCCAGCAAGAACGCGTGCTGGCCCAACTGCCCGAACTGGATCAAGGCCAGGAGGCCGTTCCCGTGACCCTGGTGTACGAACCGGCGACAGACGCCGTGCTGATCAGCCTGTTCTCGGGCGAACTGCACGACGACCCGAGCCGCAAGGGCATCGACTTTGCCGAGAAGGCAGGCCAGGTGATCCGGGTCTGGCCCGCCAGCGCCAGGATCGAGATCCTGATTCGCGGCCTGCAACTGCCCACCGGGCTGGCACTGCGTCCCAACGGGAACTTGCTGGTGCTGGAGCTCTGCGAGCGCCTGCAACAACCCCTGCCCCCTGACTGGAACGGCGAACCCCTGCATGGCGGCTTTACCCGGTTCAGTGGGCGACTGCTGAGCTGCGACTTGCAAACAGCCCAGGTCACCGTACTCGCCCGCGACCTGGATACCCCTTCCAACCTGTGCCTGTTACCGGACGCAGTACTGGTCAGCGAGGGCATGGGCCTGGTTGGGCGGCCATTGCCTACGTCCGAGAACAACGTAGTCCCTTTGAAGGGCAGGCTTCGTCGGGTGCAACTCTGAACGAACGCTAAAGGCCGAAGGCAAAAAAAAACGCGCTTATCCTTCACGGGATTGGCGATGGACGAAAATCTTGCAGCCGCCCCCAAAAATGTGGGAGCGAGCTTGCTCGCGATGACGGTTGTACGGTCAATATCGATTCACGGGACGGTCGATCCAGGCAGCGGTATTCGCGAACCAGATGCTGGACACCCGTCGCTGGCCTATCAGCAAGGATAGCGGAGGACTACAGGGGCTCTGCAGTCTGGATGAGCGAGTTCAACACCAGCTTGATTTCAACAGCCGGGTCTTTATGCCCTTGCAATATCAGGCCTTCCGCCAGGGCGGTGAAGGTTTTGGCAAGTGCGGCGCAGGCCAGGGGCGGCTTCTTGCCGGCATGATTGAATATGATGGTAATCAACTTGCCCAAGGCCTCGCTGTTTTCCTCATGCAAGTCGTAGTAATGCTGCGAGAATTCTTCATCGCGCAGGGCGATCAATTGCAACTCGGCATCGAGGATCGCACAGCGGGTATTGTTCTTCAGCGTGTCGATATAGGCATTCAAGCCGTGGCTCAACTGCTCCGCCGAATAGCCCGATGCCAGGGTCGTACTCAGTCGGTCGATCTCAACTCGCTTGAAGCGTTGAGTCAACTGCAGCAGCAAGTCCGATTTACTTGAAAAATTTGAAAAAAAGGCGCCTTTGGAAAAGCCCGCCTCCTCGGCGATAACGTTGACGCTGGCGGCATGAAAGCCTTTTCGGATCATCAGCTCGGTGGCTGTGTCGAATAATTTATCTCTTGTTACTTGCTGGCTCTCTTCTCGACCTAGTCTCTTTTTAATCACGCCCTCGGCTCCTTTGGCCAAACAAGATAGCTATGTGTAACTGGATGCAACGAATTGACTACTCGCTGTACGGAACCCGTTCTCGCCATCATATCTTATACGCGCCATATCCAATCATTTACATTTTAACTTTCAAAAAGTGCCATGTATGTGCCATGTAGTTGGAACAGCCGGAAGGGCTCGCTAGATGGGCTACCCGCTACAGTTTTGCGCTGGGATATGGGTGAATCAAGATCGTCGTTTCGCCCCATTTGATGAGCCCCTATCGTCCCTTTGAGCGGCTCAAGCCGGCTATTTTCCTGCGCCTTCACCACGCGCTGGAACGTGAAAAATCGCGTATGAAGCCCGGCACAGAGGCTTCCGTTCGACAATCCGACGAAATACCACTTGATTTTCAGATACCGAATGGTTTTTACTTGCGCCGTTGGTGGAGCCCAACGCCTGATCAGCGCACCGAGTCAGTGACACCGTTCTCGATGCAATGTCAGGTCACCTCACAGGAGCGGGATTTTAATGGAATATGCCTTCGTTACAGGCGCTACTGGCCTGCTCGGAAATAATGTCGTTCGTGCGCTATTAAAACGAAACATCAAAGTCAAAGCGCTGGTTCGCTCCGTAGAGAAAGCCAGGAAACAGTTCGGCAGCCTGCCCGTGGAATTGGTCGAAGGCGACATGCTTAATGTCGAGGCCTTTGCCCATGCCCTGCAAGGGTGCGATGCCCTGTTTCATACGGCGGCTTATTTCCGCGACAGTTACAAAGGCGGGAAACATTGGCAAAAGCTGTATGACACCAATGTGACCGGCACCGAGCGCTTGTTGCAGGCTGCTTATGACGCCGGCATTCGTCGTGCAGTCCATACCTCTTCCATTGCCGTGTTGAAGGGCAATCGGGATCAAGTGATCGATGAAACCATGTCTCGCAGTGAATTGGAGGCTGACGATTATTACTTGAGCAAAATATTGTCCGAACAGAAGGTCCAGCAGTTCCTGGCGCAGCACCCGGACATGTTTATCGCCATGGTCTTGCCAGGGTGGATGTTCGGCCCCGGTGATATCGGCCCTACTTCGTCAGGACAATTCCTGCTCGACTTTGTCGGACAAAAATTGCCCGGCGTACTCCCCGGAAGCTTTTCCGTTGTCGATGCCCGGGATGTGGCCGAGCATCAAATCGCGGCCATCAGCCGCGGCAGGTCCGGAGAGCGCTACCTGGCCGCCGGCAATCACATGGACATGAAGAGCATTTTCCAGGCGCTGTCCAGCGTCAGTGGCATAAAAGCCCCAGAGCGAAAAGTGCCCCTGTTCATGCTGCGAATCATCGCGCTGATCTATGAAGGTTATTACCGGATTACCAAAACGCCGGTGCTCATCAGTACGTCCACGGTCAAGCTCATGGAGCAAGAACAAGGCCGCACACATTTCAGCCATAACAAAAGTTCAAGGGAGTTGGAGTGCAAGTTCCGCCCAGTTGCTGAAACACTGACCGATACCCTGGATTGGTATCGGAATAATAACTACACAGATGCTTAATTGAAACATTTCATATATAGCCTGCCTCTGTAGTACTTTTTTTGACTAGCCATATATCCAAGGATTGAGAGAGGTTGGTAAATGAAAAGCCTTTCATATAAAGAAGGTTTTCTGCATCGCTTTGTCGGTTTTTCGGAATCTTTCCCCGAACAAGTTGCTATTCGGCATCTGGACACGGAAGAAGATACTGTTACTTACCACGAGTTGCGCATCAAGGCTGAACAATGCAATGGCGCCCTTACGGCACTTGGTGTATTGCCTGGCGACAAAGTGGCGCTGGTGCTGCCCAATGGAGTGGCGTTCATCGCTTATTACCTGGCGATCATCGGGCGCGGTGCCATTCCGGTCATCCTCAACTACAAGTTGACCTCCTTCGAAATGGACAGTGTCGTCAGCCTCGCCAGGCCGACGCTCGTGGTCACCAGCGAAACGCTCTGGGCACAACACAGCGAGGTATTCCAGCCAGGCAACGGCGTCAGGCACTCCCTGGTGCTGGACGGTGCGAGCGAACCGTCGTCGCCCCTGCCCGCCAACGCAACGGCCCTCTCTCAACTGCCTTGCCAGATCGAACCCTTGTTGTTGCCCGAGGGCAATCCGATCGCCTCGGTGCAGTTCACCTATCGCGGCATCGGCAGGCCCCTGGCGGTTTCTCACCGTTATCTGGACCTGACGCAATCGAGCGATGGGCTGCATGAGCACTTTCATCTGCAAGGCGTCGGATCGGTTCATCTGGTGACGCTGCCGCTTTATGCCATCTTCGGCCTGTCCGTGATGATGGTGTTTCCCTTGAGCATCGGCGCCACCCTGCTGATGACCAACACCCTGCTCAACCGAGACCTCGCTGAAGTCTTGTCCGAGCATCAGGTCAGCTTTGCCTGCCTGGTGCCCGACGTCATTCGTTACTTCAATACGCGCCTGGCCAAGCGCAAGGGCGCGCTCCTGCCGTTGCACCCGCAGTTGATGATTTACTCGGGCGGCAGCCACCTGCCGGCCGACGAAGCCGAGAAGCTGGGGAAGCTGCTGGGGTGCAATCCGGTGCTGCAAGGCTATGGATTGACCGAAAGCATGCCCGTGATCGTCCAGAGCTCGATTGGCACCGTCCATCGTGGCGCCATGGGCCAACCGATCAGCGGTGTACAACTACGAATCGTCGACGCCCAGGGCCTGGACGTGGCACCTGGGCGTATCGGCGAACTGCTGATACGCGGCTCGATGGTGATCGACGGCTACAACGATGCCGAAGACACCAATGCGCGGTTCTTCCGCGATGGCTGGTTCCACAGCGGTGACCTGGTCTGGCAGGACGACGATGGGCATGTGTTTTTCTATTGCCAACGCCTGCGAATCTCGAAGATCAAGGCGCAGATGGTCGACTTGGTGGAAATCGAATCCATCGCCCTCAAGCACCCTGACGTGGTGCGCGCCAAGGCCTATATCGTCCCGGACCACAAGGAAGTCAACGTGCTGCACCTGTGCGTCGAAGGGACCGGCGAGCTGACCCAGAACGCGCTGTCCACCCTGCTTTCGCGCTACCTGTCGGGCTTCAAGCTGCCCAAGACCATCGAGATTACTTCCCTCAAGGAAGAGGCACATGCACGCTAACAGCACACAACCGGTACTGGCCGTTTTCGACTTCGACGGCACATTGACCGACCGGCACACGTTCTGGCGCTACATGCGCTTTATCGTGGGCACCCGTTCGTTCTGGCTGCGGATCATTCCCCTGCTGCCCAAGATGCTCAGCGTGATCGTCGGCATCACCCCGCTGATGCAAGCGCGCCTGGCCTTCATCGCCTGTTACCTGGGCGGCCTGTCAGTGGAGCAAGAGCGCGAACATGCCAAGTATTTCATCAGCGAGCTGCTGCCGCTCTGGCTCAGGCCCGAGGCGTTGCGACGGCTGCAATGGCATCAATCGATGGGGCACGTCACCGCGCTGGTGAGCAATTCGCCGGAAAACTACCTGATCCCCTGGGGCCAGGCCGCGGGTTTTGACTATGTGTGCGGCACCCGCCTGGCAACGGCAAAAAACAAGCTGACCGGCGGGATATCCGGCACCAACTGTGTAGAGCGAGAGAAAGTCACGCGGCTCAAAGGCTGCTTGAGCAACCTTGATGATTTTTACATTTATGCCTACGGCGATTCATCAGGCGACGATGCCCTGCTCGGCATTGCCAACTCTCCCTTCTACAGAAACTGGTACTGATCGATGAACACTCTGAGCACGTTGGCCCCCAAGCATTTCAAGCGACCTGGCAGCGCCCCGAGCGTCATGATCGTCGGCGCCGGTCCTGTTGGCCTGTCCCTGGCAATCCTGTTGAAAAAATGGGGCGTGTCGTTTCGCATCATTGAAAGAAACGCCGGCCCCTCGACGGCGACCAAGGCGATGGCCATCCATTCCCGGACCCTGGAAATCTTTCGGGACCTGGGCGTTGCCGAGCAAGCGATCAGCGACGGCTTCACGATCAACCAGTTTTCGGTGCAGTCCAATGCCAAGCGGGTGCTGAACTACAACTTCTCCTACCTGGATGCGACCTATCCGCTGCTCCTGAGCCTGCCACAGCCGCAAACAGAGAAAATTCTCCTGGAGCGGCTCAAGGAACTGGGTGCCGAGGTGGAGTGGAATACCGAACTGGTGGACATCGAAAACCAGCCAGGTTCGGTGCGCATGACGCTCAAGCATGCCGACGGCACCGACGAACACTTCACCAGTCGTTGGGTGGCCGCGTGCGACGGTGCTCGCAGCAACATCAGAAAACGCCTGGACATGACCTTCGAAGGCTCGTCCTACGACCGCTTCTTCATGCTCGCCGATGCCGATATCGAATGGTCCGGAAGCAAGGATGAGGGCGCATTCTTCCTCGGTGCGCAGGACGGTTATGTGGCCGTTGCTCCGATCAGCGCTCAATCGCGTTATCGCCTGTTCATCGAAATGCCCTACAACCTGCCGCCAGAAGGCGAACGCCCGTCCTTGAGCCTGGAGAACTTCCAGCGCTTGTGCGAAGGGCGCGGGCAAAAGATGACGCTGTCCAACATTTCATCGACCACCATCGCCTCTTTCCAGCATCGCCGCGTGCAATCGATGCAACAAGGCTCCGTGTTTCTGCTCGGGGACTCGGCGCATATCGGCAGCCCCATCGGTGGGCAGTGGATGAACCTGGGGGTTTCCGAGGCCTATAACCTGGCCTGGAAAATGGCCTATGTCGATCAGGGCCTGGCGAATCCGTCCTTGCTCGACAGCTACAACGAAGAGCGCTACCCGGTTGCCCTGGAAGTCGAGAACACCGCACACCGGCTGACGGGGCTGATTACGGTCCGGCGACGGGCCCTGGTATGGTTGCGCGACAATGTCCTGCCGCTGTTGAGCAACCGCAAAAAGGTCCAGCGCAAACTGCCGTCGATGATTTCCGGCCATCAATATCACTACGACAAGAGCGACTTCATTCAAGAATCGCTGACGACGAAGCAGCGCAAGAACTGGAACAAGAAAGGGAAAAAACCCGAGTTCCAGACCGCACCGCCCCGCGCCGGGCAACTGGCGCCCGATGTCGAGTTGTGGCAACTGCAAGGGATGCCAACCAAACGCTTGATCGACGTGTTCCACGGAACATTCACGCTGCTGATTTTCAGCGCGGCCGATCAGTTTTCCCCGTTGCTGCCAGGCTACTACGCGCTGGCCAAGTCGGTGGAAAAGGACTACCCGGGCATCAAGGCCTATTGCGTGATCGACGCCCTGAGCAGCGCCGGCCTGCCGGCTTGGCACTCGACGTTGCTGGACCCCGATTGGCGACTGCACAAGCGCTATCACGCCAAGGAAGGCACGTTGATGCTGATTCGCCCTGACGGCTATATCGCTTTCCTCGGCGCCGATGCAATAACGTTGATGACGTATCTGAATGTAAGGTCCGGATTGCTCAAGGGCGTCAGAAAAACAATAACTTGCGAGACCGACGCAGTGGAACTCCAACTTTAAGTCGCTCCATGGCTACTGCCAGTTTGATGAATTGATATAAACAAGGCCCTGCCCTGGGCCATGATTTTTGATCTTTCTTACTTACAGAAATATCGACCGACTTGGTTAGGAGAATCTTATGCGTTTGCAACTGAACGATGTTGTACAGGAATTCATCGTGTCCAACGGAAGAATAGCCCATAGCTATTTCTCTCTTTCCGAAAAGATCATTGATTCACTGTGCGAATCCAATATCGCCAAAGAATCGATATTACTGCGGCTTCTGGAACAGTCCGAAACGGTCACTGCGCATTACTTCAATGCTCATCAACAAGTCCTTGAAGGCATTTATGCCAATGGGATCGAAGCCCCTGTCAACGAGAGTGCTCCTGCCTTGGAGCCCGCTCACTCGAATCCGACAATACCGGCCCCTACGCCTGTCGCCGAAGCTGTTGAACAGACTGCTGCGCTCAGCTACGGGCAATGGTTGCGCGCCGAAATCAGCACCGTCACCGGTTTCCAGGCGCAACAGATCGACTTCGATCAGAGCTTCGAGAGCCTGGGGATCGACTCGCTGGGGCTGGTGGATATTTTCGAATCCCTGGCCCAGCACTTCCCGGAAAAGAAAGACCTGACCTCGCAGCTCTTCGATGCCCCTACCCCAACCGCCTTGCTGGCGCGCCTCGAAGCCGATCCGCAGGCGCCGGCGGTGGATGTCCAAGCGTGGGTACTCGAGCAATTGGCGACCATCACCGGCTTTACGGTTGAGCAGATCGACCCGACACAAAGCTATGAAAGCCTGGGCCTGGATTCGCTGGTGCAGTTGGACTTCCTGGAGTCGGCAGTCGCCCTGTGGCCACAGCTCAAGACCCACGGCACCGAGCTGGCCAATACCAAGTTCCCGCAGGCAACCATTGCCCTCATCCAAGCTGCCCTGGCCGATCCAAAACCGCAGGCAGCGTCTGGCGACGAGCCCTCACCGGCCACGACGGACATTCAAGAGCAGGAAGAAAACCTGCTGCTCAACGCCCTGTCTCCGTTGATCCCGGACACCGCGCAGTCGATCGACATCCAGACGCCGTTCGCCCAACTGGGCCTCAACGGCTTTGCCCGGGAAACGCTTTGCCAATCCATGGCGCAACAGTGCTCTGCCAGCGAGTTTGCCGGTGAAGCGCTGATGTCCCGTCGCACACCCCAGGACGCCTTGTCGCTGCTGGCCAGGCTGAGCTGAGCCCAGCAGCAACAGGAATGGAATCCGGGTGACCGAACAGGTCACCCCGCATTTTGGCGATCAGGGAGACAGGTATGAGTGGCGCAGTCACAACAAAGGGCGATTTTTGCTTCAGCGCAATGGCGGGCGAGTTTCCAGGAGCGCCGTCCACGGATGCGCTCTGGCAGTTGCTCTCGCAAGGGCAGATCGCACCGATCGAATCAATGCCGACACGCTGGGAATTGGACAAGGCGTCGATCTATTCAACCAAGGCCGGCGAGAAGGACCGCACGTACCTGGACAGCGCTTTTTGCCTGACCGATGACGACTCGACTCCGTCACGACACGAAGGGCGACAGGTCGCCATCGGCAAGAAAGTGCTCCAGACGCTGCTCACCCAACTGGCCGGACAAGGCTCGGCGCTGAGCAGGGAGCGCACCGCGCTGGTGGTCGCGACGTCCTGGAGTGACGAGAGCTATTTCGTCACCGGCGTCTCTGGAAGAACCGACGCACCGGCGGGCTTTACACCGGGTGAACAAGTGGCGGAACTGGCGGCGGCCTTTGCCTTGGGTGGGCCGGCGTTATCGGTTGACACCGCATGCAGTTCGTTCCCCTATGCCCTGGATATGGCCCAGGCGCTGGTCAACAGTGGCCAGGCGGACAACGCGATCGTCATGGCCCTCAACACCGTGCTGCCACCGGCGCTGTTCCTGGGGTTCTCGCAGTTGACGGCTTTTTCCGCCCGCGCCCGCATGGAAGCGTTCGGCCAGGACGCCGACGGCATCGTGCCAGGCGAATGTGCCGTGGCCTTTCTGGTCGAACCGCTCGCCCAGGCCCTGACGGCGCAGCGGCGTCCCCTGGGCGTGCTGCGCGCCTTGGGCATGTCCGCCGACGGCGCCGAAGGCTCGGTGTTTGCACCTGGCAAACAGGCCCAGTACTCGGCCTACCAACGTGCCTATCGCGGCCTTGACCCACGCGATGTGGATTACATCGAGACCCACGGCACCGGTACACCGCTGGGGGACGCAACGGAGCTGGCCTCGCTGAACAGCTTCTTCGCCCCCCATCGCCCGGACGGCAAGCCAATCACCATCGGTTCGATCAAATCGGTCATCGGCCATCCCCTGGCCGCTGCCGGCGGTGCTTCGCTCGCCAAGGCCTTGATGATACTGCGCCATAAAGGCATCCCCCCGCAGCCCGGTTACCGCCCCAGTACCAAGGTCGACGAAACCTGCCTGCGACTCGCCACCCAGCAGGTACGTGCCCTGGAGGATCATCCTTGCGCAATCCGGATTGGCATCTCCAGTTTTGGTTTCGGCGGTGCCAACGCGCACTTGGTGGTGGATGAATACATTCCCGACAACCACCCTGCCACGCCCCCGGCCACCCCGGCGAGCGCCAGCGGCGTGGTGATGCTGGACCTTGCCATTGTCGAGGCTGAAGCAGCGCTGGGCAGCCACCGTTCCTTGCAGTCATTCCAGCAGCAACTCGATCAACCCGCGGCACCTTCGGTCATGTTCCCTTATGGGCGCTTCGTTGATTACACCCCGGCGCCCGGTCAACCGTTGCTGGGGAAATTCCTCGCACAAGACCACGTCATCGATATCGATGGTTTCGGCATGGGGCCCAAGCCATTGGCTCATGTCGACCCGTTCAAGCTGTTGATCACCGATCGCGTCAATCACTTGCTGCAACGTTTGCCAGGCGTGGCCGGTTCGCCCGGCACCGCGATGGTCATGTGCTGCAACATGGGTGGCGAGCGTTTCAGCAATGCCTATAGCAGCGCCCACAACTTTTACTCCCGGGCGCAAGGTACGGCACCGGGCGTCGAGGTGACGGACGTGGCAACCATGCTGCCGAACATGTTGTCCGGCTATCCGGCGCAGATTTTTGACTTCAAGGGTTTCCATCAGACCCTGGTCGGCACGGCTGGCCTGTTCTGGCAAACCTTGCTGGCCTCGCCGCAGTGGTTCAACGACGGCATCACCACGCTGCTGCTTGGCGCAGGACGTTTTGTCAGCGGTGAAATCGAAGTCGAGCGCGCCCGATGCAGCACGATCACACAAGGTGAAGGACTGGGGCTGATCGCGCTGCGTCGTTACCAACCGGATGCCGCTGACAAACCCTTGCTGGTGATTCGCGCGGCGGTCCTCGCCCACGCCGCCGACTCGTTGGAAGAGGCGTGCCGACGACTGGGCAAAGCGCCGAGCGACTATCCGAACGTTGATGTCTGCGAGTTGCAGCCTGCTGCGACGCCGGCCAGCGGATCATTGCAGGAGATGACCGGTTTCCTGGCTGAAGCCAGTGGCATAGAGACCCTGTTGGCGGTGATGTTGAAGGGCGCGACCCACACCGTGATCGAGGTGCGCGACGCAGGCAAGACGGTGATGTGGCTGTTCACCGAGAAGTTTCGCCAATGGCGCCCGTCAGCAGCCGAGGCCAGCCCGCCCATCAAGCATCCCTTCATGTTGCGCTTTGCCCATTCGTCATCCCACGAACTGCAGCAGGTCATCACGCCTGCCCGGCCTGTCAGCCTGGCCCGTGAACCGCAGAACGATGGCGTCGACGTGCAGCAACTCAGCGACATGCTCACCAGCACCCTGCTGTCCGGGCTGCGGGTGCGGGTTCGCGCCATCGAAAGCCTGTTCGCCCTGCACCATGGCAACGCCACCCAGCGCCCGACGCACTGGCAGCGCCGGGCAGAGCATGTCGTGATCGCCAACGTCCAGCGCGGCCCACAGTCGTTGCACGCCCAGCTCGTGGTGGATGAAGCGCACCCGTACTTCTTCGATCATCCCCTGGATCACGTCCCGGGCATTCTGCTGCTCGAGGGCGTGCTGCAATTGATTGAACTGGCAATGCCCCCCCTGAGCGGACGGGTCGCCTACATCAAGAGCCTGACGATCAAGTTCCAGCACTACGTGCAGAAGCAAGGCGTGATCGATCTGCATGTCGAGCAAGGCCAGGATCCCCAGGTGTTCAATGCGAAGGTCATGCAGGCCGGGAAAGTGATGTGTACCTGCGTCCTCGGGATGGCCTACAGCTCGGCGTTCGAGACATCGCCAGCCGGCGAATTCAACGCCACGCCCTGCCGTAACAAGGCGCTGTTGCACAAGGCCAGGGAGGAGAACGTCATCGTCAGTGACATGAGCGGCGTCGCCCAGGGCCTGAGCGTGGACACCGTGAAACTGCCGCCGGAACACTTCTTCCAGGCCGGTGATCCCAAGCACTATTCGATGGTGTATTTCCTCGAAGTCGCTCGCCAGTGCTACATGCAGATCGCCCACAGCCATCTGCGGATTCCACTCAATACCCCGATGAATCTGTTGGCCTTGAGCTTCACCCTGGATCGCCCCATCCCCAGGAACAGCCCGCTGTCATTGGCGCCGCAAGCCGGCTTTGATGCGGCGCTCCAGGCATTCAAGACCAACCGCATCTATATCGACCTGTTCAACCGGGGCGAAAAAATCGGTCAAGCGAGCATTACCGCCCAGGTGCTGAGTCAATCCGCACCGGCGGCCTGAGCATTGAATGGATCTGCCCTCCAGCATGACCGTGCCCCCCACAACCAAGGTGTCGCCGTGAACGATGTCAAAGTGCAAGTCATAGTCAAATCGCCCCCTTCTGAAATCTGGAAGATCTGGAGCAATTTTGCAGAAGCGCCGCTATGGGATACCGACGTTCGCCAGTGTCAACTCGACGGCCCTTTCCAGGCGGGGACACGCGGCAAATGTGTGCTCAAGAATGGCTTGAACATGCCACTGAAACTGGAAGCCGTGAGCCTGCACGAAAGCTATCGCAACAGCGCACGGCTGCTGTGGATCGACCTCGAGTTCGACCATCAGATGCGCAGGCTTTCTGCCGATGAAACCCATGTCATCCATAGCGCGAAAATTTCCGGGCCGTTGAGTTTCCTGTATCGCGGGCTGCTGCGCAAAGCATTGACCGCAGCCATGACTACCGCACTGGACAACCTGTGCACGCTGGCTGAACAACGGGCCATCGGCGTCCCGGGGCACGCGAAAACCGCGACACCTTTGCACCTCGTGTGAATACCTCCCGCAAGCACGCGTGTTGAACGCGTCTTCCCGGACTCGCTTCGCTTACTTATCGATAACAGCACATTTCGGATCCAGCATGAATCTACAGAAAAACACCCAATATCTGCTCATGACAATCGTTGGCCTGGGGGCTATTGCCCCAGCATCGAGTTTCGCCGACAACCTCGGCCCCTATGTCAGTGGCATGGGCGGCGTGAACTGGGTCGCTAAGCAGGACCTGACCCAGAACAACGACGATTTCGTCCAGATGGAATTCAATCAACCGCTGCACTCGGGCTACGCCACCGGGCTGGCATTGGGCTGGCGGTTTCCGGTCGGGCTACGGCCCGAAGTGGAACTGAGCTACCGCCGCAACACCCTGGACCAGTTCAATAACCGGATCTACGAGGGCGGAAGCAGCATCGAGGGCAAAGGCGAAGAGCAAGCCAGCAGCCTGATGGCCAACCTCTGGTATGACATCCCGAACCTGCCTGCCCCCTTGAGCCGTTTCACGCCTTATGTGGGCGGTGGCCTGGGCTACGCGGTGCTGACCATCAAGGGCCTGGAAGCGGGTGGCGTCGAGTTCGGCGGCACCCATCGCGACACCGTCTCGGCCTGGCAACTCGGTGCCGGCGTCGCTTACGAGCTGAGCGAGCATTGGTCCATGTCCCTGGATTACCGCTACTTCAAGACCGGCGAAGCGAACTTCGGCAAAATCCAGGGCCTGCCCCAGGCCGACGTGGAAACCGAATACAACGCCCAGTCCTTGATGCTCGGCCTGCGGTACTGGCTGTAAGCGCCAGCCGGATCGGCGCCTGGCTTGGCCAGGCGTCGATTTTTCATCCCGGCTAACGCAAAGTACGTGGCGTCCTGCTTGTTCGATCATTGCCTCAGGTATCAGGCGTTCCAGTAACAGCGTCATCCCTTCTCGGAACAGCGGGTGTTCGTCTGCCACGATGATCCGACAAATCTTTTGGCCCGAAACGCGTCGTTCACCGCGCCTCATACTGCATCTTGACGACTTCACTGATTCTCTGCGCAACGCCATTGGCCGGCGGTGTGACAGATCGGATCGGCTGACCACGGTAGGGGCCGTCCGCGGGAAACCAGTTCTGGACAACGACGACGTTTTTCGGCTGTGTGGCCGAAGCCGAGCCCGTGGAAATTTCATTGGTGAACTTGCAGGTATCAAACGTACCGAGGGCCGTCTTGATCGTTTCACGACCGTTATAAGTCAGCTTCTCGACGACATCGAACTCGACCGTTGCCCCAGCGCTCACCGCTTTGTTTTTGTAGCTGACGGTGACGGTCTGCCCAGGTTGCAGATCAATCGGTGTGGAAGCGGGAGGCTGGTAGATAGTGGTCACCAACGACGCTCCGGCGCCATGGCGATCACCGTAACGAATCAGCCGACCATCCTTGATCTCGGCGAAGGTTGTCGTCAGAAAGAACGGCGCATTATTCAAGAACGATGTGTGCGCCGAAGCCACCGGATTGGCGTCGGCAAATGCCTCACGCCCCAACGTCTCGGTTTTGCCGCGACTGATGGCCGACGACAGGTTGTCGCGGCTTTCGTACTCCACCACTGTCCCGGCCTGAAAGTCCGCTTCGTTGGTGCAAGCTGCAGAAGACGTTGCACTGGCGGTCGAGGCCGACGCATCGGCGATAAAAGAACCCCAGCCACTGACGGCAAGGGTCGAGGCGGTGAACGCCGTTGCCAGGCGTTTGCGCCAAGCCGAATTGACGTTGGACTTTCTGGCAGGTGTACTTTTCAAAAAACAGATCCTTGTCCCGATGTGCTCGTTGCGATCGATCAAAAAACCGATAACGCTCATAGGTTAGGGACGAGTGCCAAGCGGCGCTATAGCGCAAGTGTGCTATAGGCTTTGCTCTTGTCTGGTTCATTCTTCAGCCTTGGAACCCTATCGGAGGCTCCCATGACCGAATCACTGGAGCGTTTTATCCAGGCGCAAGCGTCTACCTATGAGCACGCCTTGCTTGAACTGCGGCGTGGCCGCAAGGAAGGCCACTGGATGTGGTTCATCTTTCCCCAATTACGCGGCCTGGGTGTCAGTGAGAACGCCACCTACTATGGCCTGCGCGGCCTTGACGAGGCGCGTGACTATTGGCAGCACCCGCTTCTGGGACCGCGACTCGAGCGTGCGACTCGTGCGGTACTGGACTCTGGAGTCGCTTTGGAGAAACTCCTCGGGTCCATCGATGCCATGAAGTTCGCGTCCTGCATGACGCTTTTTGCAGCGGCCGCGGGCGAGCATTCCGTGTACGCCCAGGTGCTGGGTGGTGGGGTGCGTGTCGACTCAAGAACACTTGAGATACTTAAGAAGCAAGAGAGAAAACATGTCTAATTACGAAACATGGACGTTGATGGTACAGGTGGCCGCGGCCTTGGTGGCCCTACTGTCGATGTACCTTGTCGTGCGCCAATTGGTCATGGAACGACCCCCTGCTTTAGAATCACACCGTCACAAATGGTGTTAGTGCACGCAAAATTCATCTGATTAGAGTGAGCTTATGGTTTCCGTAGCTGTTCGGGAAGAAGTTCAAGATCGTCTCCGCCGTGCTGAGAATGAACA
Source organism: Pseudomonas sp. PF05 (assembly GCF_056521845.1). Taxonomy (NCBI): domain Bacteria; kingdom Pseudomonadati; phylum Pseudomonadota; class Gammaproteobacteria; order Pseudomonadales; family Pseudomonadaceae; genus Pseudomonas; species Pseudomonas sp. PF05. The sequence continues at coordinate 555,246 of NZ_JBWLPW010000002.1, forward strand.
TGAGGTGAAGATCCTGCTCGCCGTAGAGTCGGGCAGTCGCGCCTGGGGATTCGCATCCCCCAATAGCGACTACGACGCGCGCTTCATCTATGTCAACAAACCTGAGTGGTATCTTTCGGTTGGCCTTGAAGAACAGCGCGACGTCATCGAGTACCCTATCATCGATGACATGGACATCAATGGCTGGGATCTGCGCAAGGCCTTGAGGCTTTTCTGGAAGTCAAATCCGGGGTTTGTCGAGTGGGTGCAGTCCACCATCGTCTACGAACGTTCCGGCTCCTTCCACGAACGTGCCAAAGCGTTACTACCGCAGGTGTACTCGGTTGAAAGCGGTATCTACCATTATCGCAGCATGGCAAAAACCAATTACCGGGGGTACTTGCAGGCCGCTGAAGTACCGCTGAAAAAATACTTCTACGTACTGCGACCATTGCTATCGGTACGGTGGCTGGAGCGCTTTGATAAACCCGCCCCCATCGAGTTTGACCAACTGCGCGAAGTCATCGACGGCGAGCCCGAGTTGCACCTTGCCATCGATGACTTGCTTGCAATCAAGCGCGCCTCACCAGAAATGGGGCTTTCGCCGCAGATCATGCCGATTCAGAAATTCATTGAGCGGGAACTGAATAGACTCGAGGACATCAAGCCGACCCGTAGCGAGCGTAAGGAAGTAGAGCCGTTACTGTCGGAACTGTTTCGCTCGGTACTGAAGGAAACGTGGGGATAACCTAAGGCTTTGGCTTTATCGAAAGTCGCTTGGACGGATTTAAAACGTACAGTCGATCTGCGACTCGAACCATTCACGGTTTTGGATTTCGAAGGCCAGCAGCGCTTCGGCGTCGGTATTCCCCAGCTCGCGAATCCTGAATGGTTTCACTGATTGTTTCTCCTGGGGCTCGAAGCGCAATCGTAAGGTCGAGTGATCGTTCATGGCGAGGGTTTCTGCTTGAGCGGTCTTGTGTTGAGTCTGCTGCGCAGCCCAGCGGGGATGAATCCCCTCGCCACAAGGTTATTCATTTGACGCGGGCATAAACGAAAAATGCTCCGTACCTTTCGATACGGAGCATTTCTTCAAGACTCTCACTGATTGCCAGGTATTCACGCCTGGTTCAATCGCCTGCAGAATTCAGATGGACTCTGCAGTTCCTATCGGGGAGTCGGAACGGAACCTGCCTGGCGTCCTTCAGGCGCTTTGGTTCCAGGGACGGTCTCCATGCTCGTCCTTGATGCGCGTCGGCAAGCCCATCACATCCAACGCCTCGAGGAACGCCTCGGCAGGCAGCTCCTCGACGTTGACCATGCGCTGCACGTCCCACTCGCCACGGGCCACCAGCAAGGCTGCGGCCACCGGTGGCACGCCTGCGGTATAGGAAATGCCCTGGCTGTCGGTTTCGGCGTAGGCGTCCTCGTGGTCGGCCACGTTGTAGATGAACATCTCGCGCGGCTGGCCATCCTTGACGCCCTTGACCAGGTCGCCGATGCAGGTCTTGCCGGTATAGCCCGGCGCCAGCGAACTTGGGTCAGGCAGCACGGCCTTGACCACTTTCAGCGGCACGACTTCCAGGCCCTCGGCGGTCTTGACCGGTTGCTCGGAGAGCAGGCCGAGGTTCCTCAGTACGGTGAACACGTTGATGTAGTGCTCGCCGAAGCTCATCCAGAAACGCACGTTGGGCACGTCGAGGTTCTTGGACAGCGAGTGCACTTCGTCGTGGCCGGTCAGGTACAGGTTCTGCGAGCCTACGACCGGCAGGTCGTCGGTGCGCTTGACCTCGAACATGGTGTTGCTGGTCCACTGGCTGTCCTGCCAGCTCCACACCTGTCCGGTGAATTCGCGGAAATTGATTTCCGGGTCGAAATTGGTGGCGAAATATTTGCCATGGGAGCCGGCATTGACGTCGAGAATGTCGATCGAATCAATGCGGTCGAAATGCTGTTGCTGCGCCAGTGCCGCATAGGCATTGACCACACCCGGGTCGAAGCCCACGCCGAGAATGGCGGTGATGTTCTTGTCCTGGCACTCCTGGAGGTGGTTCCACTCGTAGTTGCCGTACCAGGGCGGCGTCTCGCAGACCTTGCCCGGTTCTTCGTGGATGGCGGTGTCCAGGTAGGCCACGTCGGTATCGATGCAGGCACGCAGCACCGACATGTTGAGAAAGGCAGAGCCGACGTTGATGACGATCTGCGACTCGGTTTCGCGAATCAGCGACTTGGTCGCTTCGACATCCAGAGCGTTCAGTGCAAAGGCCTTGATGTCGGCGGGTTGCTTGAGGCTACCCTTGGCCTTGACGCTGTCGATGATGGCCTGGCATTTGGAGATGTTGCGCGACGCGATAGCAATACGACCGAGTTCGTCGTTGTGCTGCGCGCACTTGTGGGCCACCACCTTGGCGACACCTCCTGCACCAATGATAAGTACGTTCTTCTTCAATTTCTTCATTTCTCCTTCCGCCAGCTCAAGACAGGCTGGACAGATAGTCGTCGTAAACAAACTCGCGAACCACCTCGACACTGCCGTCGAGCTGCTTCACTACGATGGACGGCATTTTCAGGCCGTTGAACCAGTTTTTCTTGACCATGGTGTAGCCTGCTGCGTCGATGAACGACAGCCGATCGCCGATGGACAGCGGACGATCGAATTGGTACTCGCCGAAAATGTCTCCGGCCAGGCAGGATTTGCCGCACACCATGTAGGTGTGTTCGCCCTCGCTTGGTGCCAGCTTGGCGTCCAGTCGATAGATCAGCAGATCGAGCATGTGCGCCTCGATGGAGCTGTCCACCACGGCCAGGTGCTTGCCGTTGTAGAGCGTGTCGAGCACGGTGACTTCCAGCGACGCGCTCTGGGTGATCGCGGCCTCGCCCGGCTCCAGGTAGACCTGCACGCCGTATTTTTGCGAGAAGGCCTTGAGCCGTGCGCAGAAGGCGTCCAGGGCATAGCCCTCGCCGGTGAAGTGAATGCCGCCACCGAGGCTGACCCACTCGACCTTATGCAACAAGTGACCAAAGCGCTCTTCGATAGTGCCCAGCATCTGGTCGAACAAACCGAAATCGCCGTTCTCGCAGTTGTTGTGGAACATGAAGCCGGAGATATGCTCGATGACTTGCTCGATTTTCACCGGATCCCATTCGCCCAGGCGGCTGAACGGCCGCGCCGGGTCGGCCAGCAGGTAATCGGAGCTGCTCACTTGCGGGTTGACCCGCAGGCCGCGGACCTTGCCGGCCGACGCTTCGGTGTAGCGCTGTAACTGGCCGATGGAGTTGAAGATGATCTTGTCGCAGTTGGCGAGCATCTCCTCGATCTCATCGTCGGCCCAGGCGACGCTGTAGGCGTGGGTTTCGCCAGCGAACTTCTGCCGGCCGAGCTTGAGCTCATAGAGCGACGACGATGTGGTGCCGTCCATGTACTGCTGCATCAGGTCGAACACCGACCAGGTGGCGAAGCACTTGAGCGCCAGCAAGGCCTTGGCCCCGGACTGCTCACGCACATAGGCGATCTTCTGCATGTTCGCCAGCAGCTTTTGTTTGTCGATGAGGTAGTACGGCGTTTTGATCATTTTCGAGGCCTCCGGGCAAGGCGAGCCAAAAAAGGATGCGCATTGTGCCTTCACTGACTGCATATCGAAAGAGCGAAAAGCCCCGTTCACGCAATCACCCTCATCCGGCCCCACGCTTTGCGATAACCGGACGTGCCTGCTGCCCAGGCGATGAAATGCCAGATGATCGGGTCAAGAAGGGGTCACCGAAGAGGCGCTGATGCTCGACATTGAGCCGTCGCTGATGAATGACGATGGGCAACAACGGTCCGTGATCAGTGCTGATGCATCAGGCCATGCAGAACGCCGAACCTCAGGCCCGGCTCGGAAGCAATCATGTGCGAGACACCGAAGACCTTGAATGCCGCCAGCATGATCGACAGGCCACCGGGCAGGATGCCCAGGCGATGGCTTTGCAAGCCGGCCAATCTGAGCTGGCCGACATGGCCGACTTCCAGCAACCGCAGCGACAAACGCAACAATCCACTATAGGTAATACCGCCTTTACCCAAGTCGTTGAGGCCGTTGGCCTTGAGCACTTTGGCCAGCATCCGTGCAGTACCGGAAGAACCGATAGCCTGCTGCCAGCCCTGGGCGCGATAACCCACCGCCACTTTTTCAAACTGCAAGACAGCCACGCGCTCAGCCTCCAGCAAGGCCTGGGCAGTGATGCATCCACCCGGAAAGTAACGCGCGCCAAAGGTACCGCTGCCGATGGCAATGCTTTGCGTCAGCAGCGGTTGAGCGCCCTGCCCCAGAATCAGCTCGGTCGAGCCGCCACCAATGTCCACCACCAATCGCGTCTGCTCGACACCGGGCACCGTATGGGCCACGCCGGCATACACCAGCCGGGCCTCTTCATGCCCGGACAGCACGTCGATCCGGAACCCCAGGTGCCGTTCGGCACTGGCCAGGAACAACTGGGCATTCGCCGCTTCGCGTACGGCGCTGGTCGCCACCGCCCGCACCCTTGCAGCTTCAAAGCCACGCAGCTTTTTACCGAATCGGGCGAGGGCCTGCCAGCCCCGATCCAGCGCCAGTTCGTCCAATGCCCCGGCCTGCAGGCCTTCGGCCAATCGAACAGGCTCACGCAGGGTTTTCACTTCCTGGATCACCAGGCGTCGATTGCGCTTGACCGACTGGCCGATCATCAAGCGGAAGGCGTTGGAGCCCAGGTCAATGGCCGCGAACAGGGGGGCGTCGCCTTTCATAGCGGTGTTCCTTGATTCATCAGCCAGCAGGCACAGGCGCTGCCGGACTTACCACGATGGTTTGCGAAGATCCTGCCATGGCTTCGATGACACCTGGATGACACGCCCTGGGCATTGCCCTGGAAACCGTTCTCGCGGGCAGGCTCGTCCCCCACAAGGGGTTTGGGTGAGTTCAAGGCCAGAAACGGTTAATATCGCTCTCCTTCGTCTACCCTCACAGAGCGGCGTACCGCCCTCCGTGTGGGCGTGATGCTTCACCCTTCCTTGCCTTCCTGTACCGGAGATCCTCCATGCTCAAGCGTTCCCTGGCATTGGCCGTCGGCGTTACCCTGTCTTTTTCCAGCTTGCTGAGCCAGGCCGCCGACACCTTGAAAGTCAGTGCGATTCCCGATGAGGCCCCGACCGAACTGCTGCGCAAGTTCAAGCCGCTGGGTGCCTACCTGGAACAGCAAACCGGCATGAAAGTCGAGTTCGTACCCGTCAGCGACTACCCCGCCGTGGTCGAGGCATTGGCCACCGACCGGATCGACATGGCCTGGCTGGGTGGCTTCACCTTCGTGCAGGCACGCCTGAAAACCGGCAACGCCATCCCCCTCGTCCAGCGTGAACAGGACGCCCAGTTCACCAGTAAATTCATCACCGCCGACCCGGCCGTCAAATCCCTCGCCGACCTCAAGGGCAAGACCTTTGCCTTCGGTTCGGTGTCGTCGACGTCCGGCAGCCTCATGCCGCGCTACTTCATGCTCAAGGACGGTATCAAGCCGGAAAGCTACTTCAGTCGCGTGGGCTACTCGGGCGCCCATGACGCCACCGTCGCCTGGGTCCAGGCCGGCAAGGTGGACGCCGGCGTGCTGAACGCCAGTGTCTGGGAAAAACTGGTCGCTGCCGGCAAGGTCGACACGACCAAGGTCAAGGTCTTCGCCACCACCCCAGCCTACTTCGACTACAACTGGACGGTGCGCGGAACGCTCGACCCAGCGCTGGCGGCCAAGATAAAGGCGGCCTTCCTGGCACTCGACCCGGCCAACCCGAAGGACAAGGAAATCCTCGATCTGCAGGCCGCCAGTCGCTTCATCGAAACCAAGCCTGAGAACTACAAGGGCATCGAGGAAGCCGCACGCGCCGCCGAACTGCTCAAATGACCCTACAACTGACCCAGGTCAGCGTTACCCATGCCAACGGTGTCCAGGCGCTGCGGGGCATCGACCTGCGCATCGGCGCCGGCGAACAGGTCGCTATCATCGGCCCCTCTGGCGCGGGCAAGTCGAGCCTGCTCAACCTGCTGGCCACTGCCCTGCGCCCGGCTCACGGCGAGCTGCAGTTGCTCGGCGAACGCGCCTGGCAACTGTCTGCCCGCCAGCGTCAGCGCCTGCGCGCGCGCATCGGCCTGATCCACCAATCGCCGCCGCTGCCGCCACGTCAACGCGTGGTCACGGCTGTCCTGGCCGGAAAGCTCGGTCAGTGGGGCATCGGCAAAAGCCTGTTGAACCTGCTGCATCCACTGGATATTCCAGGCGCCAGGGCAGCGTTGGCCCGGCTGGACCTGGGCGACAAACTCTTCGCGCAATGCCAGCAGCTGTCCGGCGGACAGCTGCAACGCGTCGGCATTGCCAGGGTGTTGTACCAGGCGCCAGAGGTACTGCTGGCCGATGAACCGGTTTCGGCCATGGACCCGGTATTGGCCCAGCACACGCTTTCGGTGCTTTGCCAGCATGCCCGGGAGCACAACGTCACCCTGGTCGCCAGCCTGCACGCGGTGGAACTGGCCTTGGCACACTTTTCCCGGGTCATCGGCCTGCGCGATGGACAGATCCTGTTCGACCTGCCAACCGACGCGGTAGACCGTCAATTGCTCGATACCCTCTATGCCAACGAACAGCTACAGTCTTCGCCAACGCCCCCTTCTTCCTTGAGCGTGCAGATCCCGCGATGCTGACACGCGATACCCGAGACCCCGCCACCCGCCCGCGCCTGCTGCTCAGCCTGCTGGCCCTTGTGCTGCTGTGGCCGGGCATCCAGTTCAGCGAACTGGACCTTAGCGTGCTGGTGGCGAGCGACAGCCAGAGTGAAATGGGCCGGTTTGTAGCGGCCTTCTGGCCTCCCGCCCATGGCGACGAATTTGTCGAACTGCTGTGGCAAGCCACCTTGCAGACGCTGGCGATCGCCACGGCCGGCATGGCCCTGGCGTTGCTGTTGGCGGTGCCCGCGAGCCTGCTGGCCAGCCGCGCCCTGTCGTTGTCGGCGGCCTCCCGTGCCGGGCACCCGGGCTATTGGGGTCAACTGCTGCGCTGGCCGGTGCGCGGCCTGCTGATCTTCCTGCGCAGCGTCCCGGAAATCGTCTGGGCCTTGCTCTTCGTCCGCGCCGTCGGGCTCGGGCCCACGGCTGGCGTACTGGCGATCGCCATTACCTACAGCGGCATGCTGGGCAAGGTCTACGCGGAAATCTACGAGTCGGTCGACCAGCGTCCGGCCCATGCCCTCTTGCAGTCCGGCAGCAGCCGGCTCACCGCTTTCTGCTATGGGATCCTGCCCAATGTCGCGGCGGAACTGTTGTCGTACACGGTGTATCGCTGGGAATGCGCCATCCGCGCCTCGGTGGTGATGGGCTTCGTCGGTGCCGGGGGCCTGGGTCAGCAAATGGACCTGTCGCTGCGAATGTTCGCCGGCGGTGAAGTGGCCAGCCTGCTGCTGACGTTCCTGGTGCTGGTGTTGCTCGCCGATCAACTCAGCCGCCTGCTGCGCTGGAGGCTGGCATGAATCGGTTGATCAACGCGGTCATTGCCCTGTGCATCGGTGCGGCAGTCGTCGCCTCGTTCGTCTACCTGGGCATCGACCTGGGCGAGCTCGGCGACAGCGGCAACCTGCACCAGATGGGCGCTTATGCGCAGCGTTTTCTCAGCCCGGACCTGAGCCCGGGCCATCTGAAGGCGATCGGCCATGGCGCCCTGGAAACCCTCGCCATGTCGGCCCTTGGCACCCTGCTCGCGGCCGTCTTCGGCCTGCTATTGGCCTTGCCTGCGGCCGGGCGCTTCGGCTGGCCCCTGCAGAGCGCTTCGCGGCTGGTGCTCAATGCCTTGCGCGCGGTTCCAGAACTGGTGTGGGCGGCGCTGATGGTCCTCGCCGCCGGGCTCGGCCCCAATGCCGGCACCCTGGCCTTGGCCCTGCACACCACCGGCGTGCTCGGCCGGCTGTTCGCCGAAGCCCTGGAAAACACCCCCTCCGAACCGGCTGACGCCATCCGCCTGCAAGGTGGCAATGCGGTATTGGCGTTCTGCTACGGCACGCTGCCCAACCTCTTGCCCCAGCTATTGGCCTATATCCTGTACCGCTGGGAAAACAACATCCGCATGGCCAGCGTGCTCGGCTTCGTCGGCGCCGGGGGCTTGGGGCAAATGCTCTACGTCAGCCTCAGCCTGTTCCAGGAAGCCCAGGGCAGCACGGTGATCCTGGCGATGCTGTTGCTGGTTTTGGCAGTCGATACGTTGAGCGGTTGGAGTCGCCAGCGTTGGGTCAAGGCTTGAGATCCTGGGCAAACACCCACCTACTGGCTCTCTGTAGGAGCTGGCGAAGCCTGCGATCTTTTGATCTTGATCTTGATCTTGATCTTGATCTTGATCTTTCGCTTGGGATTCAAGTGTCTTTGGAAAGATCGCAGCCTCGTTGCACTCGACAGCTCCTACACAGCTCCTACACAGCTCCTACGTAGCTCCTGCGTAGCTCCTACGCAGCGCCTACGCCTTCTCCATCAGCGTCCGCTGGGCGTCCGCCTCTTCCTGCAACAGCTCGATCACCCAGTCGATAAACACCCGAACCCTGGGCGACAGCTGTCGATGGGGCGGGTACACCGCTGAGATCGGCCACGTTGGCACGTTGTAATCCTCAAGTACCTGAACCAGCCGGCCCTCGGCCAACTGCTGTTGCACGTGGTAACGCGGCGCCTGGATCAAGCCGAATCCTGCTTCGCAGGCCGTCACATAGGCGTCGGCATTGTTGACGTTCAAGTCACTGGGCAGTTGCATTTCGCGAACCCGCCCCGCCACCTCGAATTCGAACGGAAAGAACCGCCCATTGCCGGACGCAAACCCGATGGCCCGATGCGCCGTCAAATCCTCCAGCCGCCCGGGCGTGCCGGCGCGGGCCAGATAACCAGGGCTGGCGCACGTCAGTTGATGCAGGCGCACGATAGGACGCGCCACCAGCGCCTGGTCGACGACGTTGCCGGCGCGGATTGCACAATCCACACCCTCGCGCTGCAGATGGACCTGGCGGTCGTGAAAGCCGATGTCCAGCTGCAATGCCGGGTAGCGGCGATAGAAATCCGCCAGGCGCGGCACGATCCAGGTGCAACCAAAGGCGATGGGCATGTCCACTTTCAAGGTGCCGCGCGGCTGGCTGCGTTGCGCCGACAACGAACTTTCCAGGTCATCGAGGTCGTCCAGCAACTGGCCACTGCGCTGGTAATACGCTTGGCCATCGAGCGTTGCGCGCACCTGCCGGGTGGTGCGTTGCAACAGTTGCACGCCCAGATGGGCTTCCAACTGCTGGATCAGCAAGCTGACGGTGGCCCGCGGCAGCCCAAGGTCATCGGCCGCCTTGCCAAAACCGCCCAGTTCAACGATGCGCCGGAACACCTGCATGGCCTGTAGTCGGTCCAATCTTGCGCCTCACTATTTAGATATCACGAATAGTTAAACCAATAATCATGGATTTATCCAGGAAACCGCTTGATAGAGACTGCACAGGTCGTTCATTTCCAGGAGCTATCAGCATGAAGACTCGCCAACTCGGCCATCGCGGCCCTCACGTTTCCTCCATCGGCCTGGGCTGCATGGGCATGTCGGATTTCTACACCACAGGCGTTGACGAGCGAGAAGCGATTGCCACGCTGCACCGCGCCGTGGAATTGGGCGTGACGCTGTTCGACACCGCCGACATGTACGGCCCGCATACCAACGAAGAACTGCTCGGACGGGCCCTGCGTGGCAAGCGCGAAAGCCTGTACCTGGCGAGCAAGTTCGGCCTGGTGCGCAGCAGCGATCCCCACGCCCGCGGCGTCAATGGCCGCCCCGACTACGTCCGGCAATCTGTCGATGGCAGCCTCAAGCGCCTCGACACCGATTACCTGGACCTCTACTACCAGCACCGCATCGACCCGCAAGTACCCGTCGAAGAAACCATCGGCGCCATGGCCGAGCTGGTCAAGGCCGGCAAGGTCCGCCACATCGGGATCTCGGAAGCCAGCGCCGAGACCATCCAGCGGGCTCACGCCGTGCATCCCCTGGCGGCGGTACAAAGCGAATACTCGCTGTGGTCCCGCGACCCCGAACACAATGGCGTGCTCGCGACCTGCCAACGCCTGGGCATTGCATTCGTCGCCTACAGCCCCTTGGGCCGGGGCTTTTTGACCGGCGAGCTGAAATCACCGGAGGACTTCGCCGCCGATGACTATCGCCGCTTCAACCCACGCTTCCAGGCCGACAACTTCACTCGCAACCTGGCGCTGGTAGAGCGGGTCAAGGCATTGGCCTTGGACAAGGGCATCAGCGCCTCACAACTGGCCCTGGGTTGGGTGTTGGCCCAGGGTGACCATGTCATCCCGATCCCCGGCACCAAGCAGCGCAAGTACCTGCAAAGCAACGTGGCAGCGGCTTCGGTGGTGGTGAGCGCTGACGACCTGGCGCAACTGGATGGGATTTTCGCAGGCGAAGGTGCAGTGGCGGGCGACCGATACCAGGCGCACACGATGACGCTGTTGAACGGTTGATATTCAAGCAGGCGCCAGCACAGCCGATAACCCTATCAATAATAGCTCCCAGACCTCCGGGTTCTGCCAGTTGCATAGGGTAATGATCGATGGGTTTGCCGCTCAATCGCCTGCTGATGTGGGGCGTCCTGATGTTCCTCGCTGCAAGCGCTTGCGCGGCAGAGGCGCAACTGCGCATCGTGACCGAGGAACTGCCGCCCTACAACATGACGCAGAACGGCCAAATGACCGGCATGAGCACCGAGGTGGTCCGGGCCGTGCTCAAGGAGGTCGGCATGGACGCGCCTATCCAGTCCATGCCGTGGGCCCGCGCCTACGAACTGGCGCTCAATGAAAGCAACGTGTTGATCTATTCGATCGTCCGCACGCCTGCACGCGAATCGCTTTTCCAGTGGGTCGGCAGCATCGGCCCGACGCAGTGGTACCTCTACTCGCTGGCCAACCGGCCGGTGAAACTCGACACGCTGGCCGATGCCCACGGTCACCAGATCGCCACCGTCAACCAGGACGTGGGCGAGCAATACCTGGTCTCGAAGGGCTTTCGCATCGGCGAAGAACTGCAGTCGAGCACCAAGTACGAACACAACTACCGCAAGCTCAAGGTCGATCATGTGGAGCTGTGGATTTCCAATGAGCTCAACGCGTTGTACCTCACGCGCCAGAATGGCGAAGACCCGGACAAGTTGCTGGTCCGCTCGCTGGCGCTGCCCGAGCTGAGCAGCGCCGACGGCTTGAGCATGGCGTTCAGCCGCAACACGCCCGCCGATACGGTGGCGAAGTTCCGTGCTGGCCTGGAGACCATCCGACGCAATGGCGTCTACGATGCCATCCTGCGCAAATGGCTATGACATGGATGCCAATTTTCGTACGGCGTCCTCCTTACAACCACAGACCAAGGCGTTCAGCTCCCTAGGACGCCGCCTGGTGCTGGCAACGCTGTTGTTCTGCCTGCTCTTTACCCTGGCGATGGTCACCTGGCGTACCTGGTTGGCCTGGGAAAACAACCTGGCGGAAATGAATTCGGAGCTGGCCCTGATCGACCAGGTGTTCCAGAACACCCTGGCCCATGCCATTTGGGAACTGGACCGTGAATCCCTCGACCAGCAAATCACCAGCGTCGCCATGGCAGCGCCCGTGGGACGCCTGGTGTTGAACATCCTGCGTCCCGGGCAAGCGCCTGAAGTCATCGAACTCAATCGATACGCCGTCGATCAATCCGGCGTGGTGCCGGTGCTGCACCGCGAGCTCATCGCACAGCCCTACGCCGGGGCCCATGAAAAAGTCGGCGAGCTGACCATCGAAGGCGACAACAACCTGCTTTGGGAACGCCTCTGGGACGAAGCACGCAGCATCGTCATCACCCAGCTCATCCAGTCCTTGCTGCTGGCCGGGTTGATCATGACCGTGTTCAACCGCCTGGTGACCGTGCATGTGGTGCACATCGCCCGGCACCTGGGCGAACTGGTGCCGCAAACCCTCAAGCATCACCTCAAGCTGCAACGGGCGGTGCAGCGCCAGGACGAGCTGAGCCTGCTCGAATTCCAGGTCAATACACTCCAGGACAATCTGCGCGCCCATTTGGAGCGCCAGCACTCGGACGAACTGGCCCTTGCCGCCAGCCGCGACCAAATGGCCGAACTGGTCGAGGCCCGCACCGCAGAATTGAAGGCGGCCAACCAGGCCCTTGAAGCACTGTCACGTCACGATGATTTGACGGGGCTGGCCAACCGTCGCTATTTCGACGAGTTGAAGGACATCGAGTTTCGCCGGGCGATCCGCCACAAGACCCCGCTGGCCGTGCTCATGTGCGATGTGGATTTCTTCAAGATCTACAACGACACCTACGGCCACATGCAAGGCGACCTGTGCTTGAAGGAGATCGCCGAGACCCTGCGCAGCGTGTTCGGCCGCTCTGGCGAACTGACTGCGCGCGTCGGCGGCGAAGAGTTCGTCGTGGTCCTGCCCAACATCGACGCCGCCCAGGCCTGCGAGGCCGCCCAACGTTTTCGTACAAGCCTGGCCGAACGTGAACTGCCCCACAGCGGTTCCAAGGTATCGCCGTTTGTCACTGTAAGCATCGGCGTTGCCGAGCTGGACCCGGAAACCATGGACCATTTCGATCAACTGCTGCAACGCGCCGACCAGGCGCTGTACCGGGCCAAACACCAGGGGCGCGACTGCGTCGCCCTGTAAACCATCGCATGCCATGAGGTCTGTCTATGCACTATCGCCTGATACTCTGCTCGTGCTTGCTCCTCACCTCGATCAGCCTGCAAAGCCACGCCGAGGCGATCGAAGTCGTGACCGAAGATTCCCTCTATGCCTACCAGCGTGATGACAAGGTCGTCGGGCCGGGTATTCGCATCGCCGAAGAAACGTTGAGAGGCGCGCATCTGACCGACTACAGCCTGTCGCTGTACCCGTGGGCCCGGGCCTACGAAAAGGCCCTGCATGAGCCTAACGTGCTGATTTTCCCGTTGGACCGTACCCCGGCCCGCGAGCATTTGTTCAAATGGGTCGGGGAAATACACCGGGTGGCGAGCCGGCTCTACAAGATGCGCGACAGTGAAGGCATCACCGTCAACAACCTCGAGGACGCCAGGCAGTACAGCATCGGCGTGGTGCGAAACGACGCCAAGCAGATCTACCTGCAACAGCGTGGGTTTACCCGGCTGGTCAGCTCGGCCAACAACCACGACAACTTTCAAAAGCTGCTGAATCGCCAGGTCCAGCTGTTGCCGATGCCAGAGAACACCGCGCGCCTGCTGAGCAAGGATGCCCAAGTCGATTTCACTTCCCTGGAAGAGGTCTATACCCTCGACGAGCAACCCCACAGGGTCCACCTGGCGTTCAGCCTGAGCACGCCTGACGAAGTCGTCGCCAAGGCCCAGCGCGCTTTCGATCAGCTCAAGGCTTCCGGTGAAGTGGCGCGGATCATGAACGAACAGCGGTAGACTCTGGGGATCACACCACAAGCAAACGATGAGGTATGTCCCGATGAGCCAAGCGTCCTACGTTCCGCCCAAGGTCTGGAAAAACGACGCCCCGTCTGGCGGCCAGTTCGCCAGCATCAACCGCCCTGTCGCCGGGCCGACCCACGACAAAGCCTTGCCGGTTGGCAAACACCCGTTGCAGCTCTATTCCCTGGCCACGCCCAATGGCGTGAAGGTGACCATCCTGCTGGAGGAACTGCTGGCACAGGGTCATACGGGCGCGGAGTACGACGCCTGGCTGATCCGCATCAGCGAGGGTGACCAGTTCTCCAGCGGTTTTGTCGAGGTCAACCCCAACTCCAAGATCCCGGCCCTGCTGGACCGCAGCGTGGAACCTGCCATCCGTGTGTTCGAGTCCGGTTCGATCCTGCTGTACCTGGCGGAAAAATTCGGCGCCTTCCTGCCCACCGACCCGGCAGGCCGCACCGAAACACTGAACTGGCTGTTCTGGCAGATGGGCTCTGCGCCGTACCTGGGCGGTGGTTTCGGGCATTTCTACGCGTATGCGCCGGAGAAATTCGAATACCCGATCAATCGCTTCACCATGGAGGCCAAGCGTCAACTCGACGTACTGGATCGCCGCCTTGGCGAAAGCCAATACCTGGCAGGCGATGACTACACCATCGCCGACATTGCAGTCTGGCCCTGGTATGGCCAACTGGTGCGTAACAACGTGTACGGCGCCGCCGAATTCCTGAGTGCTCACGAGTACACCCATGTGCAGCGCTGGGCCGAAGAGATCGCCAAGCGACCGGCCGTCCAGCGCGGGCAGCGGGTCAACCGCACGTGGGGGGATGAAGCGAGCCAGGTGCCGGAGCGGCATGAGGCTGGGGATCTGGGCTGAGGGCGAATCGCCAAACCTGGCGCGCTCAAGCCGGCAGCGTCAGGCCCCGGTCGCTGAAATACCGGCTCAACGTTGCCGCAGACGCTTGGGGATCCGCCAGGGCGACGTAGGTATCGGGACGCAGCAGATACGCGGCGTCCCGACACAACCCGGCTTTGTGATGCTCATCCTGCCAGGTGAACGTGTGCAGGGGGATCTGGTGCTGGCGGCTCCAGTCTTGCAGCTCCGCCCGGGCCTCACCGTAGACATGCACCTGCCAGCCGATGGATGCGAGCGGTTCGTAGTTGTCGGCGCCCGGCACCGGCACCCAGGGCAAACGGTCACCGCCCAGCACGTCACCCGCCTTGCCGGCACTCAACGGGCTCTGGTGATAATTCAAGGTGGTTTGGGACACTATCCGGAACAGGTACTCGCGCACGTTCTCGCTTTTATAGGCAACGCTGGCAAAAAGCGGTGCGATGCGCGTGCGCACGAAGTCGGCAAAATTGCCTTGGGCGGTTGCAAAGGTGAACAGCCGGTCCGTCGTTTCCACCAGTTTTTGCGCAAACGCCTGGCGTTCGGCCTGGTAGCTGTCGAGTAACGTGTCGGGGGCCTGTCCCTTCACGACCGACGCCAGTTTCCAGGCCAGATTGATCGCGTCCAGGATGCCGGTGTTCATGCCTTGACCACCGGCCGGGCTGTGGACGTGCGCAGCGTCTCCCAGCAAAAACGCCCTGCCCCAGCGGAACTGATCCGTGACGCGATGATGGACCCGGTAAGTGGAAAACCAATTCACATGACTGATCCTGATGTTCAGGCCGTTGATCGCGTCATGGCCAACGTCCTCGAACGTCAGCGTCTCTGGATGTTCTGCACGCTCATCACGAACCGTCCCGATCAGGCGATATTGATCCGTTTCGCCATAGAAAAACGCCAACACGAATTCGGATTTATCAAAAGCGACATGGGCCTCATCCGCAGGCTCGAAACCGCTGGCAGACACGTCCGCCACGTAGAACAACTGCTTATAGGTGCCGCCCTCGAAACCGCTTCCCACCTGATGACGCACGAGCGAATGCGCGCCATCGCATCCTGCGAGGTAAGCGGCCGTCAGCGTTTCTTCGCGACCATCGGCGTGTTTCAAGCGCGCGGCAACGTGGTCGCCACGGTCCTCGAAGGACAGCAGTTCGGTCTGCCGCTCGACTTCGACGCCCAGGGCCTGAAGCTGCTCGACCAACAGCCGCTCATGACGATCCTGGGGGTATATGAGGACAAAAGGATAAGGCGATACATCCCCGCCAGCGTCCACCAGAGGAATCCGCGCCTTGCGTTTCCCCCGGGCCCACAGGTTCATGGCTGGGGTTTTGTACCCGGCCTCGATGACCGCACCGGCCATGCCGAGCTGGCGATACAGCTCAAGTGTGCGGGCCTGGACGGCCATGGCCCGCGAGGTTTCCCCCGGCCCGCGGCTCTTGTCGACAATCCTGACAGCAAGCCCCTGCCGGGTCAGCCATAAAGCCAGGACCAATCCAGTAGGGCCGGCTCCCACAACGAGAATGTCCGTTTGCGCCATGATCGTGCCCCTGGAGGAGTGATGACTCTGGAGGCACTTAATGATGGTCGAGGAAGGCCGAATGTCAACGGACGGCCGGCGGGCAGGCAAGGCACATCGTTCTGTGGCTACTGTGGGAGCGGGCTTGCTCGCGAAGGCGGTGGATCAGCTTGCACCGATGCTGAATATGCCGACGTCAATGCGAGCAAGCTCCCACCCGTTTTTCATCAGGTGTTCAGCGGTTGGCCTGCAGCTTATATCCATCACCCGCCGACGCCGGAGTCGTTTCATTGGCCAGCGCAAAAACACACTCATCCAGATATGGCCTGACATCCGCCCATTTCCTGCGATCGGCGATAAATCCCCTCAGTTTCTTGCCCGCATCCACGACATCCGGTTCATGGCCCATCAACATGATCCTGGCCACTGAACTGGCGTCATCGTCCTTGTGCTTGGCATGATCCTGCCGGGCATAAGAATGAAACTCTTCGATCCGCCCCAGCACAGCGTCGGCACCGCCCATGCACTTGTCACCCAGTACCTCTTCACGCCGCTGCGCATGCCCCCCGGCGAAACTGTCCTGGACAAGGTGAAGCAAGCTGCCAAACGCCACCTGGTTCACATTCGCCCGCAGCCATGGACGCCCGACCGCAAAAAGATCCTGTACGGTCTGCCCGTTATTGAAATGCTGTTCCCAACCTTCGATCTTGATGTCTTTCAAATAGGTATTGATGGGATAGGTTCCATCGGCAACACCCCAGGCAAACTCGGCCCACATCATGATTTCACGCTTGGTCTGCTCCGGCGTGGCGCCCTCTTGGGAAGCCATTGCATGCAAGAACTGCAGGTCGCCGAAATGCGAACGAGAAATGTAGTTCCCCGCCCCCATGAACGCCATCGGCTCAGAAGCACTTTTGCCCTCCGCTTTCTCGAAGAGATTTACCCAGCACCGAGTCTGCGAGATAAAGCCAACCGAATAACGTCCATTGCAGCCCTTGGTCTTGGCATCTTCCGCACCCGGCATGAACACCGGATCATCGTTCCAGCGAACCCCGGCAATGATGTAGGCGCCGGCATTTTCCAGATTGGGGTTGCTGCAATCCTGCCAGTCCCCGTCGCACCCATAGATCTTCTGCGTCAGCGCCTCATGGGCAGGATCGGAAAAATTATGCAGCGCAAAGCTGGCGAACGGCACCGTCGCCTTATAGGACACCCCGTACTTCTTGGCCATCTCCCGCTCAGCCAAGGTGCCATCCGGCGAGAGCTGAAAAGCGTTGGCCTGGCCGATGCAACCTAACAAAACACCCCAGGCAAATCCGGACATGGCTTTGTATGTATTCATGGATTGTCTCTGCAAAGGGCGATGACGGGCAGGTTCTCGTCTCGCACCTGAGGTTGTGGTGGGCGGAGTAAATGGCAAGACGCCATCGTCGATAGCATAGCGGGTGTCGCTTTGCCGTCCAGGCGTCATGGAGTTGATTTTTTTCATAGGCTTCTCCTGAGGCCTATACGAAAGTCGCTGATCAACAGGCGGAGTGAACCCCAACCAAAAGCCCCTGTGTGTGGCCCCCGCAAATAGCACAAGCTCACGCCCATACAAGCCCCCAGCCGTGACCGCGACAGAGAAAGAACTCCGCCCGCATACCTCGTACGCGTCTCGTCGCGCTCAACCGAGTCCAGCCATGAACCTACTGAACCTCTTCAACACAGCCCAAGCCCGCACTCAAGGGGCTGTCAGCGTGGCCTGCACCTCTGCTGAACTGGACCAGGCGCTGGCCAACGTACGTATCACCCCAGTGTTGGTCACCGGGTTCGTCTCCCCGCACCTGGACATCGACCAGGTCGCCGCCAAGGTCAAGAAGCGCTTTGCCCACTGCGCCATCAGCCTGTGCACGACGTCAGGTGAGTTGTGCAACGATGCGAACACGCTGTATTGCCAGACCGGCGAGACCTGGGATCGGGTGGTGCTGCAGCTGTTTGATGCCAGTGTGATTGTGTCGGCCGAGGTGGTGATGGTGCCGCTGGAGTGCGAGGACATTCGCGGTGGCGGCAAGCGCTTGGCCATGCGTGAGCGAATCGCCAGGTTGGTGACTAACATCAAGCAGGCGCAAGTGAGCACGCCGATTGACCATCGCGATACCTTGGCCTACGTGGTGTTCGATGGTCTTTCGGCTTCCGAGTCGTTCTTTATGGAGGCGCTCTATGAGTCGGGACGTTTTCCGTGCCTGTTCGTCGGCGGCTCGGCCGGTGGCAAGGCGGACTTCAAAAAGACCCTCATCAGTGATGGGCAGCGCAGTTATCAGAACCACGCGCAGATTGTCTTTCTGAAAACCGCGGCGGATGTGCGCTTCGGAGTGTTCAAGAGTCAGAACTTCCAACCGGCTGGGCTGACGTTCAGCGTGCTGACCGCGTCGGTCGAGGACCGCACCATCGACCAGGTCATCGACAGCCGGGGGAACATCAAGAGCATGGTCCAGGCATTGTGCGATGCATTCGAGTGCAGTGCCCAGGCGCTGGAAAAGAAGCTGGCCGATTATTCATTCGCCATTCGCGTGGGCGATGAACTGTTCGTGCGCTCCATTGCCCGTATCGACTATCAGCAGCAGATCATCCAGTTGTTCTGCGACGTGGCGCCCGGCGAAGAGCTGGTGATGGTCAAGCGCACGCCCCTTCGCGAGGCGACCCGACTCGACTACGAGAAATTCCTCAAGGGCAAAGGCGGTCGTCCGGTGGCCGCTATTCTCAACGACTGCATCCTGCGCCGGCTCAACAACAGCAGCGACCTGGGCAGCATGGCCGGTATTTTCGGGGATGTGCCTCTGGCCGGTTTCTCGACGTTTGGTGAAATCCTCGGTTTGAACCTTAACCAGACACTCACGGCGATTTTCTTCTTCAGGGTCAACAAGGGCGCCCGTTTTGTCGATGAGTACGTCGACAACTTCATCGCTCACTACGGCGAGTTCAAGGCGTTTTTCCTGCGCCGCCAGATCAAGAAGCTGGCGGGCCTGAACCATGTCGTGGTCAAGCAGATCATGGCGTTCAAGATGAATGACTTCAGCAGCGCCCTGGACACGCGCGGCCTGGACAACACCATCCTGCCGGTGTTTGACGGCCTGACAGACCTGGGTCAGGTATTGGCCCAGGCCAGCCAGCAGCAAGCGCTGATGGCGACGCAAATCAAGCACTACTCTGGCGAACTGCACCTGTCGATGGATGACCTGACGGGCACGATCGACCGGCAAAACAGCGTCGCCGAGCAGGCCGGTACGACCGTCGAACAGCTTGCCACCCAAGCGGGTGAAGCAGTGGTCGGCGCCCGTGCGCTCGCCAGTTCGAGCTTGCGTATTCAGTCGATCGTACAGGTCATCCAGCAAATCGCCGGGCAGACCAACCTGTTGGCCCTTAACGCGGCCATCGAAGCAGCGCGGGCCGGTGAGATGGGCAGAGGGTTTGCGGTGGTGGCTGATGAGGTCCGCAAGCTCGCGGAAATCACCCGCAAGAATGCCGCGGAAATCGGCGTGGACATTGACCTGCTCTCGACGGAGATCCAAGGCGTCGCCCAACAGATCGAAGACCAGTCCGTCGCCGTCAGCGCCCTGCGCGAGATGCTCGATGCCCTGGAAGACTCGAGCCGCACCACCGAAGGCACGGCACAACGCACGAAGGCTATCGCGGACACCTTGACCGGGCTGACTCACGCCAGTGCTTGAGTAGCTGTCACAGGGTTTGGTGTTGTGTCCGGATGCGGTCCGGACCTGGATGATCAGCCTGCGGGGCGCTCGTTGATTGTGCTCGCGGCCTGGAACAGGATTTTTGCGACGAAATCGATTTCCTGTTCGGTGATGATCAGCGGCGGCAGGAAGCGTACGGTTGCGCCGTGGCGTCCGCCCAGTTCAACGATCAAGCCGTGCTTCAGGCAAGCCTGCTGGAACGCCTTGGCCCGGGCCGTGTCCACGGGCGGATGGCCCTGTACGTCTGGGGTGCCTTGCGGGTCGACGATTTCCATGCCGAGCATCAGGCCGCGCCCACGCACATCGCCGATCCAGGCGAACTCGTTTTGCAGCGCCTGCAATTGTTTTTGCAGGTGGGCGCCCACCGTTTCGGCGTGCTGGACCAGACCTTGATCGCGGATAAAACGCAAGGTCGCGGTACCCGCCGCCATCGCCAGTTGATTGCCGCGGAACGTGCCGGCGTGGGCACCCGGCTGCCAGACGTCCAGCGACTCGTGGTAGACCATCACCGACAACGGCAACCCGCCACCGATGGCCTTGGACAGGGTGATGACATCCGGCGTGATGCCCGATTGCTCGAAGCCGAACATCCGCCCGCTGCGGGCAATGCCGCACTGGATCTCGTCGACGATCAGCGGAATGCCGTGGGCCTGGGTCAACCGGCGCAGTTCCTGTAGCCAGCGGTCCGGCGCGGCAATCACCCCGCCCTCGCCCTGGATCGACTCCAGGATCATTGCCGCCGGTGCGGTCACCCCGCTTTCCGGGTCGTTGAGCAAGTGCTCGAGGTAGCGCACGTTCAACGTGACCGCCTGATCGCCGGCCACCCCGAACGGGCAACGATAATCGTGGGGGAACGGCAGGCGCTGCACGCCTGGCATCAACGCGCCGAGGGCATTCTTCGGCGACAGGTTGCCGCTGATGGCCAGCGTGCCCAGGGTCATACCGTGATAGGCCCCTTCGAACGCCAGGACCGAATGCCGCCCCGTGGCGGTACGGGTCAACTTGAGGGCGGCTTCCACCGCATCGGCCCCGCTCGGGCCGCAGAACTGGATGCGTGCATGGCGAGCGAACTCGCTGGGCAGGCAAGCGAAAATCTCTTGGACGAAGGCGTCCTTTACAGGTGTCATGAGGTCCAGGGTATGCATCGGCACACCAGCCGCCATGACCTGGGTGATGGCTTCGATGATCACCGGATGGTTGTGCCCCAACGCGAGGGTCCCGGCACCGGCCAGGCAATCGACGAACACTTGCCCTCGGCTGTCCTGCACATAAATGCCATGGGCCCTTTCAAGCACCAGGGGAATGCGTCGCGGGTAACTGCGGGCGTTGGATTCCTGCTGTTGCTGACGTTCCAGCAGCGGTGTCGAATCGAGGCAGTAAGGATTCGACAGACCGGTGTGCAACAGGCGTAGCTGTTGCGCGCCACCCGCTGTGGCATTCGAAAAAGCACTCATGATTTCCTCCATGGAGGCTGGGTTTGGAAGGGAACAAACAGCCTGGAAACAAACATCCGAAACGTTGCAGGACAGACGCGGGGAGATTGCCTCCCCGCGCCCGTGGGTTTACATGTCGTAGCGCAGGATCATCCCCACCGTGCGCGGTGCGCCGACGTCGATGATGTCGTCGTTGCGATTGTTGGTGACGTACTCCTTGTCGAACGCATTCTTCACGTAGGCGGACACTGCGACGTTCTTGGTGACTTTGTACTCGGTGTTGAAATTCACCAGCACATAGGCGTCGCTCTTACGCTCACCAGTGACTTTGCCGTTTGAATCGAACTCGTACTCCGAAGGCGCGGTGCTCTGATAGACAATGTCCGTACCGAATATCAGGCGATCGTCGAAACGATAGACACCACCCACCGAGGCCTTGTATTTAGGCGAGTAGAGGAACGCCTCGCCGCTCCTGTCCTGACCATTGTCAGCGACGAAGTCCTTGTATTTGCTATCGGTAATGGCGCCGCCGACGTTCAGGGTCAGTTGTTCGGTGATGTCTTTTTCGACGAAGACTTCCAGGCCCTTGATCTCACTGCGACCAGCGTTGTAGATATCAATGACGGTGCTGCCGGGCTGCCGCACGCTGACCTGCTGGTCTTTCCAATCGGTGTAGTACAGGTTGGCGCGGGTACGCAGGGTCTTGTCGAAGAACGAACCGCGGTAGGACAGCTCGTAGTTTGTGGTGTATTCCGGGTCGTAGGCCTGGTGACCGCTACCGGAACGCAGGTTGACACCGCCACCGCGATAGCCCTTCTGCACCGTGAAACCGAGGTACTGGTCCGTTGCCAGTTCGTAGTCGATGCCGAGTTTCGGCAGCACGGCATCAAACGACTTCTTGATTTTCTCGGGCACGAAGCGGCCATCTGCTTCGATGTCGGTATCGTTTGTCTCGTGGTCGTAACGCAGGCCGGTGATCAAGGTCCACCGCGGGGCGAACGTCCAGTTGACTTCACCGAACACCGCCTTGTTTTCAATCTTGGTATCACCTTTGACGGTACGAACCAGCACATCATCGAACAACAACCGGTCGTGGAAGTTGTTGGTGTTGTGGCCATAGTAGGCACCGACGAAACTCTTCACCGTGTCCGAGTCGTAATTCAGACGCAGCTCCTGACTGAACAGGTTGCCGTCCTGCTTACGCAGAACGACCTCGTTGTCCACGGCATTCTGGTCAAAGTCCAGACGGTTGCTGTAGTCCGTACTGGTATTGGCGGTCATGCTCGTCAGCGACCAGGCATCGTTCAGGCGGTAATCCACCTTGGCACTGAGGGTGTCTTGCTTGAGGTTGTCGAAGGCCTCGGTGTTGGACGCGATGTCGTAATAGCTCGGCTTGCCATCGGCGCCGCGCATCGTCGAGCGGTCACCCTGGCGATGTTCGTTATGGGCATAAGTCAGCAAGACGTCAGTGTCGTCATTGGGCAGGATCAGCAATTTACCGCGGGCGTTGCTGGTGCGATGCGGGTTGGCGTCTTTATCGAGCGTGGTGTTGCGGATGTAGCCGTCACCGTCGGAATAATCCACGGCGATACGCCCGGCGATCTTGTCATCCACGATGGCCCCACCGCCCGCCACGGCCGCACCGTGCTCACCGTAGTTGCCCACGCTGGTCTGCGCCGAGAAGCTCGGTTCGAAGGTTGGGTTCTTTGTTCGGATAACCACCGCACCGGCCAGGGAGTTGCGACCCTGGGTGGTGGATTGCGGACCGAGAAAAACCTCGACCTGCTCGGCATCCCAGAGCGGGACCGGGCTGAGGGTCAGCGCGCGGTTGGGCTGCACGGCACCGTCGACATACACCGACACCGCCCCGTTGAGGGCCGCCGGGCCCTGGTCGTCAAAACCGGACACAGGCACGCCACGAATACCCCAGTTCTCATTGCCAGCCTGGCTATAGACGCCGGGCGTGCGGGCAAATACATCCACCAGGTCCTTGTCGCCGTGTTCACGCAGGTTCTTGTCGGTGACCACCACCACGCTGGACTGGGTCTTTTCGAGGGTACGGTCGATCTTCTCACCGGTTACGGTGATTGGAGCGATCTCCATCTTGCCGGCTTCTTCGGCCGCCCAAGCACCGTTGCTCAGGCCGATGGCCGACCCTACAGCCAACGCAATTGTGTTCTTTTTGAAATTCACGCCCCGCTCCCCTGCGACAGATATTTTTAGGTGTTTTGAGCTGGCCGAAGGCTGTTTTGCGCCAGCGGAGCGGAGTCTAATCCAAAAAAAAATTTAAATAAATAGTATTGATAATCTATCTCATTTGTACCTAGTATGGCGTCTTGTATTGCCTTACATACATTACAGACGAGTCCTACATCGCTGACCGCTGCCCTGCTTTCATGGTCTTGTGACTGGTCGAAGAAGACAAAAGAGGATGCACAAGGATGACCTCAATCGAACACCTGAACGGGCGTTCCGAGCTTTTTTCAATGGCGCCCACGGATGCAAGCGCCCAGTCGCTACCCGTGCTGGTGCAGGGGACATCGGGGCAGTCGATCCACGATCTGGACGCTTCGATTCGCGACAGCCTGGCCCATGCCCTGACTACGGTTGGCGGCGTGTTGTTTCGCGGTTTCACCGTCGCCACGCCCATCGATTTCAAGCGCTTCGCTGCCAGCTTCGGTGCGCCGCTGGCCAGTTACGAATTCGGCTCCACGCCACGCAGCAAGGTCTTCGCCGGGGTCTATAGCTCCACGGAATACCCGGCCCATCAATTCATCCCGCTGCACAACGAGCAGGCCTACACCCGCCCCTGGCCTTCGCGCATCTGGTTTCACTGCATCAAGGCCAGTGAGACCGGCGGCGAGACCCCGATTGCCGACAGCCGCCTGATTTACCAGCGCATGCCTGCCGAGATTCGCGAGCTGTTCGCCAGCCGTGAGTTGCTCTACGTGCGCAACTACAGCGGCGCACTGGACCTGCCCTGGGAGAAAGTCTTCAACACCCAGGACCGCGCCCAGGTCGAACGCTACTGCCAGGACAACGACATCGAGTGGGAATGGAAAGCCGATGGCGACCTTCGCACCCGCCAGCGTTGCGCCGCCGTGCAGCAGCATCCCGAGACCGGTGAGTGGGTCTGGTTCAACCAGGCGCACCTGTTCCATGTCTCGGCCATCGAACCGAACGTACGCGCCAGCCTGCTGGCGGCGGTGGGTGAAGAGAACCTGCCGCGCCATGTCTATTTCGGCGACGGCTCGCCGATTGCCGACGACATGCTCGACACCGTGCGCGAGGTCTACCGCGAGACTGCCATCAGTTTCCCCTGGCAGCCCGGCGACATCCTGATGCTCGATAACCGACTGGTGGCACACGGTCGCAATCCTTTCACCGGTGACCGCAAAGTCATCGTGGCCATGGCGTGAATTGCACATGTTTTCATTCGAACACTGGATCGACGTGCTGGAAGCCAACGCCCAGCACTTCCCTCAGCGCGCGGCCCTGCATTTTCTGCCGGACGGCGTAGAGATCGGCGAAACCCTGACCTTTGCCCAACTGCACGCCCAATCCCAAGCCCTGGCGGCTGCGCTGCAAGCGCGTTATGCCCCGGGTGATCGAGTGCTGTTGATGCTGCCCAGCAGCCTCGACTACGCCCGCGCCTTCTGTGCCTGCCTGTATGCGGGGCTGATTGCCGTGCCGTTGTTTCCGCCACCGTCGCGCAAGCCGCGCCACCTCGATCGCGTCCGCAACGTGGTGGTGGATGCCGAACCGGCGCTGATTCTCGCACCGGCAGATTATTGCGAAGGCTTGCTGGAACTGGTGGAAGGACGCGTCGAGGTGCTGACCGTCCAGGACCTGGGCACGCCACCGGCCAGCCAGTGGCTGCGCCCGGCCATCGACGGTTCGACCGTGGCCTTCCTGCAATACACCTCCGGCTCTACCGGTTCGCCAAAAGGCGTCGAGGTGCGTCAACGCAACCTGATCGCCAACGTCGAACTGATGCGCCAGGCCTACGCGTTCGACGAGCACGGCGTCATGGTCAATTGGCTGCCGCTGTACCACGACATGGGCCTGATCGGCGGTCTACTGGCCCCGCTCTACAGCGGCATGCCGTGCTACCTGATGGCGTCCCAGACCTTCGTCAATGCGCCGTCGACCTGGTTGCAGGCGCTGAGCCGCTACCGCGCCACTGCCAGTTTCGCCCCCAACTTCGCCTATGCCCTGTGCAACCGCGTGGTCAGCGACAACTTGATCGCGCAGCTCGACCTGAGCGCCTGGAAACACGCGATCAACGGCGCCGAACCAATCCACCCCGGCACTCTGGAAGCCTTCACCCAGCGCTTTGCCGCGTGTGGCCTGAACCCGTTGGCCATCAGCCCCGGTTATGGCCAGGCCGAAGCGACCCTGTGCGTCAGCGCCACGCCGGCCGATGCGCTGCCAGTGGTGTTGCGCCTGGACAAGGCCGTGCTGGAGACCGGTCGCGTGGCCCTGGCGACGGCCGATGCCGCCGCCGTGGAGTTCGTCGCCTGCGGTTACCCGCAAGCCTTGCACAGCATCGCCATCGTCGACCCGCACACCTTCGAACGTTGCGCTGCCGACCGCATCGGCGAAGTCTGGCTCAAGGGCCCGAGCAACGCCGAGTCCTATTGGAAGAACCCCGAGGCCACTCGCGAAGCCTTTGAAGCACGGATTGTCGGTTCATCGGAGCATTACCTGCGCTCCGGCGACCTGGGCTTCATGCACGAAGGCCAGGTGGTGATCTGCGGACGCCTCAAGGACCTGCTGATTCTCAACGGACGCAACCTCTATCCCCACGACATCGAATTCGCCATCACCGACGCCGAGCCGGGCATCCGCACTGGACGCATCGCCGCCTTCTCGGAAATGGACCCGGCACTGGGCCGCGAGAAACTGGTGATCGTCGCCGAGCCGCAGCGCAAGTTCGTCGACCCGGCGCATCATCCGGCGCTGTTCGCGTCGATGCAAAACGCCGTGCGCGAAGCCGCCGACTGTGGCATCGACCAGATTGTCCTGGTGCAAGCCGGCACCATCCCGATGACCACCAGCGGCAAGATCGCCCGTCAAGGCGCACGCAAACAACTGGCCGCGGGCACGTTGAGCATCATCGCCCAGAGCGGTGGGCACCCGGCCTCGAACGGCGAGACCCTTGACCTTGTCCAGTTCAAGCACCTGGTGGCCGAAACGCCGCAACAGGCCCAAGTCGCCTGCCGCCAATGGCTGGAACAGACGCTGCACGCGGTCAACCCGTATGTGTGCGCCCACTTCGAACGCAGCCTGATCGGCCAGGGCCTGGACTCCATCGGCGTGGCCGACTTCGCTGCGCGCCTGCACCGGGACCTGGGCTGGAACCTCGAGACCCAGGACTTGTTCGGGGAAACCACCCTGGGGCAATGGGCGCTGGCCCTGCAAGGTTTCCTGAATGAACCGGCGCCCACGGCCGAAGCCTCGACCGAGCAGGCCAACCTCAACCAGGGCCATCAGTCGTTCGCCCAGCGTCGCCTGTGGTTCCTGCGTCAACTGAACCCGGACGACACCCGCCACAACCTGGTGCTGCACCTGCGCTTGCAAGGGCCGCTGGACATCGAGACGCTGGCCCTGCGCTTGAACACGCTGGTCGAGCGCCATGGCGTGTTGCGCACGGTGTATCGCGACGGTGTCGATGGCCCGCAGCAACAGGTGTTGCCGGCCACGGCGGTAGCGCTGACCCATCACGATTTGCGTGAACAGAATGAAGCGCAGCAACAGCAGGCGCTGAGCGAGCACCTGGCCCACGAACACGCCAGCCCTGTCGATTTGCAAGCCGGCCCGTTGCTGCGAGCGCAGTTGCTTAGCCGACATGAGCAACAGCATGACCTGCTGCTGACCCTGCACCACATCGCCTTCGACGGGCGTTCGGCGCAAGTGCTGCTGGCGGAGCTGGCTGGTTCGACGGACGTAGGGCTGCCGGGGCAATACCTCGATTTCGCCCAATGGGAAGCCCGGTACTGGAGCGAACAGCGGATCGCCACCGAGCAGGACTTCTGGCGCACACACCTGGCCGGCATGCCGCAAACATTGGAACTCGGTGGCAGCGGCCAGGCCCCGGGCGAACACAGCCTGGACTTCAGCGTGCCCCAGGCCCGCTGCGAACGGCTGGCAGCACTGGCCCGCGAGCAAGGCATGACCTTGTTCATGCTGTTGCTGGCCAGCTACCAACTGGTGCTCAAGCAACTGGGCGGCCAGCAGCAATTTCTGTTGGGCACTGACGTCAGCGGCCGGCCACTGGCCGAGCACAACGACGTCATCGGTTTCTTCGTCAACCAGTTGACCCTGCGTTGCGACTTGCGTGGCGAACCGACCCTGGCCGGTTTCCTTGAGCGGGTTCGCGATGAATCGCGCCTGGCCTATGCCCATCAAGGCCTGCCTTTCGACCTGGTGGTCTCGGCCCTCGCGCCGCAACGCCGCCCCGGTCACTCGCCGCTGTTCCAGGTCAAGCTCAACTATCAACCGTCACGGGTGACCCCGACCGCCATTGCCGGCGCGCAACTGTCCGCGCTGGACGTGGCCCAGGCACCGGGAGATTTCCACCTGGTGCTCGACCTCGTGCACGGCAGCGAAGGCCTCGCCGCGACCCTCAAGTATCGCGGCGAATACTTCGACCAGCAGCGCGCCCTGCGCCTGCAACACCTGTGGACGGGCCTGCTGGAACAGCTACACACCCTGTTGGACGAGCCGCTGCCGGCATTGGCCGAGCGCATCGATAACTGGGACCAGGCCTTTGCCCGTGAGCGACAACAGTCACAGGCGCTGGCCGGTCGCAGCCAGATGATGCAAGCCAAACGTCGCTCCTTGTCCCTTTAACCGAGTCGGATGCCGTTATGTCTATCGTGCCCCCATCGCCACGCGCCCTCGGCGCCGTGCGTCGCAAAGCCATGAACGTCTCGGAACAACAGTTGGTCACCGAGCGCCTGCTCAGCCCGGACCACGCCCTGCCCCTGGTGATCGAGCCGGCGGTCAGTAGCGTCGACCTGATCGCCTGGGCGACCCGGGAACGCGCGTCGCTGGAAAAGAAACTGCTGGAGTACGGTGCCCTGCTGTTTCGCGGCTTCAACGTCGCGTCCGTCGAGCAGTTCGACCAAGTGATCGCCGCCCTCTCCCCCGGTGCTCTGGAATACATGTTCCGCGCCTCGCCGCGGACACGGGTCGGCGGCAACATCTACACCTCGACCGACTACCCGGCCGACCAGATGATTTTCCCCCACAACGAGCACTCCTACTCGCCGCGCTTTCCACTGCGGCTGTTCTTCTATTGCCAACTGCCGTCCGAGACCGGTGGTGAAACACCGATCGGCTCGACCCGCGCCGTAAAGGCGAGGATCAGCCCGCAGATCGAAGCGCGCTTCCGGGAAAAAGGCGTGCTGTACGTGCGCAACTACGGCGACGGATTCGGCCTGCCATGGCAGACCGTGTTCCAGTCCGAAGACCGCCGCGAAGTGGAGGCCTACTGCGCCAGCGTCGGCATCGACGTGGAATGGAAAGACAACAATCGCCTGCGCACCCGCCAACGCGGGCCGGCCGTGGTGCGCCACCCGCGCACCGGTGAAGAGGTCTGGTTCAACCACGCCACGTTCTTCCACATCAGCACCCTGCCTGAGCGAATCCGCGATTCGCTGCAAAGCAACTTCAACGACCTCGACCTGCCCACCAACACCTTTTATGGCGATGGCGAACCGATCGAGCCACACGTACTGCAATCGCTGCGTGCGGCCTACCTCGATTCGCTGGTGCGATTCAGTTGGCAACAGGGGGACGTGTTGTTCATCGACAACATGCTCGCCGTGCACGGTCGCGAACCCTTTACCGGCAAGCGCGCCATCATGACCGGCATGGCTGAAGCCCTGCTGTCGAGCGACGTTGCCGTCTGACATTCAACGGGTCCACCTGCCGTTCGCAGGAGGCTTGCCTGACACGTGTCCAGCAAGCCCCGACGTCTGTGCGGTGATCCAGGCTCAAGCCCTTTTCCAGTCGAGATGAACATGAGCGGACTTCAAGGTTTTCGTATTTCGCCGCAACAGGCATCGGTTTACCCCCACATCAACGGCGCGGCGCAGCACCCGTTCAGCTGCCATTTGCAATGGTCGCTGTCGCAGCCGCTGGACGTCGATGCCCTGAACAACCGCTTGCAAGCCCTGGTGGCCGGCAGTGAAATCCTGCGCACGCGCCTGATGCCCGTGCCCGGCCTGCGCCACCCGGTGCAGGTGATCGACGAAACCGGCTCGCTGGCGGTGAAACTCCAGGACCTGCGCCAGCATAGCCGCGTCGACCAGGACGCCGCGCTGGCCCGGCTCGCCACCCAGCCCCGCGACTGGGCAACCCCACTGTGCGTGACCCTGGTGCGCCTGTCCGATGAACAAGCGGTCCTGGACCTGGCGGCGGCCAGCAGCCACTTCGACCTCGCCAGCCTGAAATGGCTGGCCGGCGCACTGCTGCACGACACCGCAACCGACCTTTCCGACACCTTGCAGTACGCCGACTACGCCGAATGGCGCTGGAGCCTGGTTGAGGAGGCGCCGGACCATCCGGGCGTGAGCTTCTGGAAACCCTCGGGCGACGCCGAACAGGCCACCTTGCAGTTGCCGCTGGAAGTGGCCCTCGGCGGCGGATTTTCACCTGCCCGACTGGACCTGACCCTGCCGACTGACCTCGCCCGTCACTCGGCCCTGATCCCGGACCTGCTGCTGGCGGCATGGGCAGCGGTGCTGGGACGATTGGCCGGCCAGCAACAGGTGCCGCTCACCCTCATCCATGAAAGTCGCGGCGCGGAGCTGGAAAACACCCTGGGCCTGTTCGAGCAGTGCCTGCCCGTGAGCATCGAACTGGATGCCCAAGCGACCCTGCTGGAACAAAGCACACAAGTGGCCGCCATCCGGGAACGGGCCGTCGGCTGGCAAGACTATTACGTCGGCCACCTCAACGCCGGCTATGCCTTTGCCTGGCGTTCGGGCGATGCCCGGGAACGTCATGCCAGCGCAGTGATAAACCCGCTGAAGGCGTGCCTGAACGTACGCCAGTTGCCCGCCAGCCTGCACGCCCAACTGGTCTACGACCGCCATGCCCTCAGCGCCGAAGCCGCAGGTTGCCTCGCCGAGCAATGGCTGCAACTGCTGCAAGGTGCCCTGGCTGAACCGCAACGGGCCTGGGCCCAATTGCCCCTGGGTGGAGCGCTGCAATCACAATTGATCGGCACCAGCACAAGCGTGCCGTCCATCGAACCGGTGACGCTGGTGGAACTGATTGCCCGTCAGGTTCGCCAGCAACCAGACGCCATCGCCCTCAGCGACCAGGACGGTGACCTGAGCTACAGCCACCTCGACGCCTGCGCCACGCAACTGGCCCATCGACTGGTCGCGGCCGGAATCGGTCCCGGGGTGCCCGTCGGTATCCTGTTCGCCCGCAGCAACGCGGCCATTGTCGCCATGCTCGCCGTCTTGAAAGCCGGTGGCGCCTACGTGCCGATCGACCCGACCTACCCCGCCGACCGCCGCGCCTACATGCTCGCCGACAGCGCCATTGCCCACATCGTGGTCAGTGCCGAACTGGCCGACAGCGTGCCGGCCACCCTGCAACGCTTCGTGCTGGATGACCTGGCAACGCCGGACCTCGGCGATTGGCCGGCGCTACCGCTGCCAGACGCGAACGACCTCGCCTACTTGATCTACACCTCGGGCTCTACCGGTGCGCCGAAAGCCGTGGAAATCAGCCACGGCGCCCTGAGCTTCTCGACCCAGGTGCGCATGGCCACCTATGACACTCCGGTGCGCGCCTACCTGCTGCTGTCGTCGTTCGCCTTCGACAGTTCGGTCGCCGGGATTTTCTGGACCCTGGCCCAAGGCGGGCGCCTGGTCTTGCCCGCCCCGGGAGAAGAGCTGGAAATGTCCCGCCTGGCGCAACTGATTGCCCAGCATCAGGTCAGCCACGGTCTGTCGCTGCCATCGCTGTACCAGGCCCTGCTCGATCAATTGCAGCGCAGCGCAGGCACCGACAGCCTCGCCTGCTGGATCGTCGCCGGTGAAGCCTGCCCGCCATCGCTGATCGCGCAACACAGCAAGACCTTGCCCCACGCCCGTCTGGTGAACGAATACGGCCCCACTGAAGCCACGGTCTGGGCCACCTATGAAGTGTTGGAGTCCAACCGCAACGTCAGCATCGGCCGCCCCATCGCCGGCATGGACCTGCGCCTGCTGAACGAATTCGACACCGCCTGCGGCATCGGCGAGCCAGGGGAAATCGTCCTCGCCGGCCCGACCCTGGCCCGCGGCTATCGCCACAAACCCGAAGAAACCGCCAAGGCCTTCGTCACCCTGGCCGACGGCACCCGCGCCTACCGTACGGGCGACCTGGCGTGCTGGTTGGCCGACGGGCGCCTGGCGTTCCTGGGGCGCAAGGACCATCAGGTCAAGGTGCGCGGCTACCGCATCGAGCTGGGTGAAATCGAACGCCAGTTGTGC
This sequence comes from Pseudomonas sp. PF05, assembly GCF_056521845.1. Lineage (NCBI taxonomy): Bacteria > Pseudomonadati > Pseudomonadota > Gammaproteobacteria > Pseudomonadales > Pseudomonadaceae > Pseudomonas > Pseudomonas sp. PF05. Next base: position 586,785 of record NZ_JBWLPW010000002.1, read on the forward strand.
AGCCACAGCGACGTGCGCGAAGCCGCGGTGATCGTCCAGGAACACGCCGCCGGCAAGCGCCTGCTCGCCTACATCCTCGCCGCCCACGGCTACGCACCGGATTCCGAGGCGATCAAGCGTTTCCTCGGCGAGCGCCTGCCGTCGTACATGGTGCCGGCCCTGGTGCTGACCCTGGCGAGTTTTCCGCGCACGCCCAACGGCAAGCTCGACACCCGCCAATTGCCCGACCCCGACTCGTTCGACGAAAGCGCCCACGTGGCGCCACGCAACGCCATGGAGACCGCCTTGCAAGCCATCGTCGCCAAGGTCTTGAAGCTCTCGACGGTGAGCGTCACCGACAACTTTTTCGCCATCGGCGGCGACTCGATCCTGAGCCTGCAAGTGGTGGCCCAGGCCCACGAGCAAGGCATCGCGCTTTCGGCCAAGCAAGTCTTCGAACGCCAGACCATCGCGGCCATGGCCGAGGTCGCGCAACCGCTGGCGCCGAGCGCCGCCGAGCCGCAGGCCGACAGCACCGAGTTCAGCGCCTCGGGCCTGACCGATGACGAAATGCAAGCGCTGATGGCCGAACTGGACGAGGCCGACCTGTGAGCGGCTCGTCCCATCGCCCCGCCATCACCGTTGCCCCTTTTTACGCAGGACGCTTTCAATGACCACCGAAAAAACCACCGGCAACCCGATCGAAGACATTTACCCGCTGTCGCCGCTGCAACAAGGGATGCTGTTCCACTCCCTGCTGCACGAAGACTCCGGTGTGTACCTGATGCAGGATCGCTACCGCATCGGCGGGGCCATCGATGAAGGGGCGTTCCTCGAATCGTGGCGCCAGGTGGTGGCGCTGCACCCTTCCCTGCGCGCCAGCTTCCAGTGGAAAAGCCAGAAGCAACCGGTGCAGGTGATCCATCGCCAGGTCAAGGTACCGCTGGACACCCTCGACCTGCGCGGGCTCGCCCCCCATGAGCAGGAAGCGCGGATCCGTACGCTGCTGGAAGAGGAGCAGAAAGTCGGCTTCAACCTGTCCAAGCCACCGCTGATTCGCTTCCGGTTGGTGCGCCTGGCCGACGAATCCTACGAGTTCATTCGCAGCTTCCACCACATCCTGATGGACGCCTGGTGCATTTCCCTGGTGACCGTGGACTTCCTCAAAGTCTACGAAGCACTGTGCAACGACCGCACGCCGGAGTTGAAAAGCCCGCGGCCGTTTCGCGATTACATCCAGTGGCTGCAACGCCAGGACGCGAGCAAGGCCGAGCAGTTCTGGCGCGGCCAGTTGCAAGGTCTCAATGCCCCCACGCCGCTGACCGTGGACAACGGCGTGACCCGCGACCGCTACACCGATGCGGTGCTGGTGGACGACCAACTGATTCACCTGGACGAACAGGAAACCCAGGCACTGGCGGCGTTCTGCCGCAGTCGCCGGATCACCCCGAACACGTTCTTCCAGGGCGTCTGGTCGCTGCTGCTGTCACGTTACAGCGGGCAACAGGACGTGGTCTTCGGCGTCACCGTGGCCGGGCGTCCGGCCGACCTGACTGGCGTCGCGGAAATGATCGGCCTGTTCATCAACACCTTGCCGCTGCGGGTTTCGGTGGACCCGAACGCCTCGCTCGGCAGTTGGCTGGGCGACTTGCAAAAGCTCAACGTCGACATGCGCGACTTCGAGCACACGCCCTTGACCGACATCCAGGGCTGGAGCGATTTCCCCCGGGGCGAGACCCTGTTCGACAGCATCCTGGTCTTCGAAAACGCGCCCATCGACGAACAGATTCTCGAAGGCGGCTTCCAGTTCAGCCTCGAAGGCATGGACCACAGCGTGCACACCCACTACGGTTTGACCGTGGTGATCCTACCGGGCGAACAGCTGGGCATCCGCGTTTCCTATGACCGCGAACGTTTCGAAGCCGCCACCGTGCAACGCCTGCTGGGTCACATCGCCAGCCTGGTGCGCAGCATGCTCGCCGCCCCCGAGGCGCCGTTGGCCAGCTTCGAGCTGCTGGCCGCCGACGAACGTCAACAGTTGCTGGGCGAATGGGCACTCAACCCCCACGATTTCCCGCTGGAGCAAAGCTACGCCGAGCTGTTTGCCGCCCAGGTCGCCCAACGCGGTGATCAGGTCGTCGCGATCTGCGACGGGGAGTCGCTGACTTACGCCGAGCTGGACCTGCGCTCCACGCGCCTGGCCCACGCCCTGCGCGAGGCCGGCGCCGCTGAAGACCAACTGGTCGCGCTGGTGGCCCCCCGTGGCCTGGCGCTGTTGACCATGATGCTGGCCGTGTTCAAGGCCGGCGCGGCGATGCTGCCCCTTGAAGTCAATCACCCGCCCGAGCGCCTGCGGGAAATCCTCGGGCTGTCCCGCGCCCCGCTCCTGGTCGCCAGCGAAGCCTGCAGCGGCTTGCTCGATCAACTGCTCAGCGGCCTCGACCCGGCACCCGAGGCGCTGTTCGCCGAAGCCTGCTGGACGTGCGGCAACGACGCGCCTCTGCCGGTGCTCGCAACCCCAGACAGCCTGGCCTACGTGCTGTTCACCTCGGGGTCGACCGGCACGCCGAAGGGCGTGATGATCGAACAGCGCGGCATGCTCAACAACATCTTCGGCAAAGTACCGGCCCTGGGGCTCAGCGCCGCCGACCGGATTCCCCAGACCGCTTCGGTGGCGTTCGACATTTCGGTGTGGCAGTTCCTCGCCGCGCCAGTGCTCGGCGCCACCGTGCACATCCTTGCGGATGAAGTCGCCCACGACCCGCAACGCCTGTTGCAAGTGCTCGCCAGCGAGCGCCTGAACGTGCTGGAAATCGTCCCGAGCCTGATGCGCACCTTGCTCGCGTTGTGCCCGTGCGACTTGCAACTGCCGGACCTGCGCTGGCTGTTGCCTACCGGTGAAGCCCTGCCGCCGACCGTGGCCCGCGACTGGTTCGCACGGTTCCCCGACATCGCCCTGATGAACGCCTACGGGCCGGCCGAATGCGCCGACGACGTGGCCTTCCAGCCGATCTTCGCAGCACCGGGGGCTGAGGTCAGTCACATGCCCATCGGCCAACCGACCGCCAACAACCGCCTGTATGTGCTGGACGAAGCCCTGCGCCCGGTGCCGGTGGGCGTGGCCGGGGAAATCTGTGTGGGCGGTGTCGGCGTTGGCCGCGGCTACCTGCACGACCCGCAGCGCACCGCTGAGGCGTTTATCGACCACCCTCAATTTGAAGGGCGCCTGTACCGCACCGGTGACCTGGGACGCTGGCGTGCAGACGGGGTGATTGAATACCTCGGCCGCCGCGACCAGCAGGTCAAACTGCGCGGGCACCGGATCGAACTGACGGAAATCGAACACCGTCTCGCCCAGCACCCGAACGTCCGCGAAGCTGCCGTCCTGCTGCGGGAAAACACCGTCGGCGAAGCCTGGCTGGTGGCGTACTGGTCGGCCCATGACGAAAGCGCGGGCAGTGACGGCCTGAGCGAACACCTGCGCACGCAACTGCCGCCGTACATGGTGCCGACGGCCTTCGTCTGCCTGGACAAACTGCCCCTGAACAACAATGGCAAGGTCGATCGCAAGACCCTGGCCACCCGGGAATTGGACTGGCAGGCCGACACCCAGCAAAGCATCGTCCCGCGCAACGCGCTGGAAACCAGCGTGGCGTCGATCTGGGCCGAAGTCCTGGGACGCGACACGGTGGGCGTGGAGGACAACTTTTTCACCCTCGGCGGACACTCGCTGCTGGCGACCCAGATCGTTGCCCGCTTGCGCACCCAGTTCAAGCTCGACCTGCCGTTGCGGGTGCTGTTCGAACAGCCGACCGTGGCCCTGCTGGCCGTGACCATCGCTGCCCGCCAGGCCCAGGCCGCGGCACCGCAAACCAGCGCGATCAGCGTGCCCAAGGCCCAGCCACGCCCGGCGCTGCTGCCGCTGTCGTTTTCGCAACAGCGCCTGTGGTTCATCGAGCAACTGACGCCGGGCACCACCCTGTTCAACATCCCGTTCGCCCTGCACCTCAAGGGTGAACTCAACGTCGAGGCGCTGCACGCCAGCCTGAACGACCTGCTGGTACGCCACGAAATCCTGCGCACCGGCATCCACAGCACCGACGGCGTACCGTGCCAGCGCATCAGCCCAGCGCTGGCCATCGCGCTGCCCTTCGAAGACTTGTCGGGGCTGACCGCCACCGCCCGCGCCGGCGCGCAGTTCAACGCCCTGCAAGACACCTTCGAGCAACCCTTCGACCTGACCTGCCCACCGCTGCTGCGTGCGCGCTTGCTGCGCCTGGCGCCGGGTGAACATGTGCTCGGCATCGCCCTGCATCACCTGGTCTCGGACGCCTGGTCGGCCACCATCGCCCTGCGCGAGCTGGCCCTGGGTTATGAAGCCCGTTGCAACGGCGCCCCCGCCGAACTGCCGGCCCTGGCGCTGCAATACGCCGACTTCGCCCTGTGGCAGCGCGAACACCTGCAAGGCGCCGAACTCAAGCGCCAACTCGACTACTGGACCACCACCCTCGACCGGCGCGACAGCGACGCCAGCCCGTTGCTGGCCTTGCCCACCGATCATCCACGGCCGTCGGTGCAAAGCTACCGCGCCGGCATCGTGCAGCGTGAACTCAGCGCCGACCTCAGCGCCCGGGTGCAAGCCTTTGCCAGTCGCCTCGGCACCACGCCGTTCACCGTCCTGTTCGCCGGTTTCGCCGTGTTGATGCACCGTTTGAGCGGCGATGCCACGGTGCTGCTCGGCACGCCGGTCACCCACCGTGAACAGCCGGGCACCGAAGGCCTGCTAGGCATTCTGTTGAACAACCTGGCGATCCGCGCGGACTTCGAGCCGCAAGCCGGCTTCACCGACCTGGTCAAACAAGTGGCCGAGCGTCTGCGCAGTGGGCTGCTGCATCAGGACCTGCCCTTCGAGCAACTGGTGGACAGCCTGCAACTGCCACGCAGCCTCAGCCATGCGCCGCTGTACCAGGTGATGGTCGCCCAGCAACTGGCCATGGAGTCGCGGTTGCGCTTCCCCGGGTTGGAGTTCGAAGCGCTCGATACGCCGCTGCGACATTCCGAATGCGACCTGGACCTGCACGTGCTGTGCCCGGCCAACGCGCCGATCCAGCTGGAGCTGATGTTCGCCCTCGACCTGTTCGTCGCCGACAACGCCCGCCAGACCCTGGCGCGCCTGGAACATCTGCTCGAACACATGCTCGCCGAGCCACAGCGCCCGGTCGCCACCTTGCCGCTGCTGATGGACGCGGAATGGCAACGCACCGTGGTCGAATGGAACCGCACCGAGATGCCGGTGCCGACGCACCTGACCTTCGCCCAGTTGTTCGAACAACAAGCCGAACGCACCCCGGAGCGTGATGCCCTGTGCTTCGAAGGCCGCAGCCTGAGCTACGGCGAACTCAACCGTCGCGCCAACCAGGTCGCGCATTACCTGCGCAGCCGGGGCGTCGGCGCCAACAACCCGGTGGCGCTGTGTGTCGAGCGTTCGCTGGAACTGCTGGTCGGCCTGCTGGGCATTCTCAAGTCCGGTGGCGCCTATGTGCCGCTGGACCCCACCTACCCGGTGGATCGCCTGGCGTACATGCTCGAAGACGCGCAACCGGCACTGTTGCTTGGCCAGCAAGGCCTGTTGGAACAGTTGGGCGCCGAACTGCCGCGATTGCGCCTGGACAGCGACGCGGCCCTGTTCGTCAACCAGCCGGACAGCAACCCTGCCCCGCTCGCCGGGCCGCAAGACCTGGCCTACATCATGTACACCTCCGGTTCGACCGGTAAGCCCAAGGGCACCCTGGTGACCAATGGTTCGGTGGTCAACCTGGCCTGGGCGCGTATCCATGGCTTGTATCGCCGCTACACCGACCAGCCGATGCGCACCAGCTTCAATTACTCGTTCGCCTTCGACAGTTCGGTGGCCGAGCTGATCCTGTTGCTCGACGGCCACAGCCTGTACCTGACCCCGGAAGACGTGCGCTACGACCCCGAGGCCCTGGCTGGATTCTTCCGCGACACCCGCCTGGACACCTTCGAATGCACCCCGGCACAGCTCAAGGCGCTGCTGGAAAGCGACGGCGTTCGCCGTGGCGAGGTGTACCTGCCGCGCTTCGTGCTGTTCGGTGGCGATGCGGTGGACGCGCAACTGTGGCAACGCCTGCCGTCGATTGCCGGCAGCCGCTTCTTTAACACCTACGGCCCGACCGAATGCACGGTGGATGCCACCGGTTGCGCGGTGGATGACTTCCCGCTGCGGCCGATCATCGGCCGGCCCATCGCCAACGTGCGCACCTACGTGCTCGATGCCTTCCTCAACCCGATGCCGGTGGGCGTCCCGGGGGAACTGCACATCGGCGGTGCCGGCGTGACCCTGGGCTACCTCAACCGCGCCGAGCAGACCGCGAAGGTGTTCATCGAAGACCCGTTCTCCCCCGTGGCCGGGGCGCGGATGTACAAATCCGGCGACCTGGTGCGCTGGTTGCCCGACGGCCAGCTCGAATACCTGGGGCGCATGGATCACCAAGTGAAGATCCGCGGCTTCCGCGTCGAACTGGGGGAAATCGAAACCCTGATCGGCACTCAACCGGGCGTGCGCCAGGCCGTGGTGCTGGCCCGTGAAGACGTGCCCGGCGACAAGCGCCTGGTCGCCTACGTGACGTGCGACCAGCAGGCCGACATCCACGCCTGGCGCAAAGCCATTGGCGCCGCCCTGCCCGATTACATGGTGCCCTCGGCATTCGTGCTGCTCGATGAGCTGCCGCTGACCGACAACGGCAAACTCAACCGCAAGGCCTTGCCGGCCCCGGACATCCAAGCCGCGCCAGACGCCCTCGACCCGCCCCGCAGCGCCGCCGAACAGCAACTGGCCACCCTGTGGGCCGAGTTGCTGAACGTGCCGTCGTCGCAGATCGGCCGCGACAGCCATTTCTTCTACCTCGGCGGCCACTCGCTGCTGGCGGCGGCGTTGTTTGCCCGCCTGCGCCAACAGTTCGCCAGCGTACCGCCGTTGCGGGCGGTGTTCGAACACCCGACCCTCGACGCCTTGGCCGCGCTGCTGGGTGATCCCCTGCAAGCCCCGGCGGCGACCTTTGTCCCGGCAGCGCGTCCGGCGCGCCTGCCGCTGTCGTTCGAACAGCAACGCTTGTGGTTCCTTGAACAACTGAGCACCGGCGGTGGCGAGTACAACGTGGTCAGCGCCGTGCAACTGGACGGCGAACTCAATGCCCAGGCCCTGCACACGGCCCTGAACAGCGTGGTCCAACGCCACGAGATCCTGCGCAGCCGCATCGTGCGCGATAGCGACGGCGAGTTGGCGCTGGTGATCGAACCCCAGGTCGATATCAGCCTGCAAGTGACGGCACTGCAAGCGACCAGCGACGCGCAATGGCAGCAACTGACCGATACGGCGATCCACGTAGAAACCGGCCGCCGGTTCGACCTCGCCGCCGAAGTGCCGGTCCGTGCCACGCTGCTGCAACGCAGCGGCGCCGCCCAATCACTGCTGTTGCTCAGCGTGCACCACTGCGCCACCGATGACGCCTCCAGCCAGAACCTGCTGGATGAACTGCGACAGTTCTATACCGCCCAGTGCCAGGGCACCCCGGCGGCACTGCCGGCGCTGGCGCTGCAATACCCCGATTACGCCCTCTGGCAGCGCGAACCCGCTCAACAGACCGCGTTCAGCAGCCAACTGGAATACTGGCGCAACCAACTGGAGGACGGCGACTACCTGCTGGACCTGCCAACCGAACAGGGCCGGCCAACCCAGCTCGCCCCGGCGGCCGGCGCGGTCCAGCTGCAATTGCCGCCCGCCCTGGTGGAACGCCTGCGGCAGTTCGCCCAACAACGCGGCGCCACCCTGTACATGCTCATGCTCGGCGCCGCGCAATTGCTCTTGGGCCGCTACGCCAACCAGCGCGACGTACGGGTCGGTAGCCCGGTGGCCCAGCGTCCATTCGCCGAGCTGCAGCCGCTGATCGGCTGCTTCGTCAACACCGTGGTCATGCGTGCCGACCTCGATCCGGCGCTGGATTTCGAAGGTTTGCTGGGCCAGGTGCGCAACCGTGTGCTGGATGCCCAACAGCATCAGGACGTGCCCTTCGACCAAGTCGTCGAGCATTTGAAACCTTCGCGCAGCCTCGGTCAGACGCCGCTGTTCCAAGTGCTGTTCGCCATGCAGAACGCCGACTCGTCGAGCCAACCATGGCCGCAGTTGCAGGTCAGCGAACGCGCCGTGACCGCCCAGGCCACCAAGTACGACCTGAACTGGGAAGTGCATGACGGCGAGGTGCTGTCGGTGTTGCTGGAATACCGCGCCGCGCTGTTCAGCGAAAGCACTGCCCGGCGCTGGCTGGAACAATGGCAACAACTGCTGGAAGCGATGCTCGAAGCGCCACGGACCCGCCTCGGCGATTGGACACCGCTGCCGGCGGCAGAGCGTCGTCGCCAGTTGATCGAGTGGAACGCCACCGACCGCCACTACAGCGGCCCGACCAACCTGCACACGGCCTTGAGCCAACAAGCGGCCCTGAGCCCCAACGCCCCGGCATTGGTGTTCGAAAGCCAGCGCCTGAGCTATGCCGAGCTGGACCAGCGCGCACAAGCCGTCGCCCGGGCCCTACGCGCAGTTGGCGTGGGCAGCGACAGCATCGTGCCGCTGTGCATGGAGCGTTCGGTGGAGATGGTCGTGGCCTTGCTCGGCATCGTCCATGCCGGCGCCGCGTGGCTGCCGCTGGATCCGGAGTTGCCTGCCGCGCGCCTGGCGTTCCTGATCGAAGACGCCGATGCCAAGGTCACCTTGACCCAAGCGCAATGGCTGTCGCGCCTGCCCGCCGGGCATGACGCCTGGACGCTGGATGCGTTGCCAAATGCTGAAGCTGGAGAGCCCATCAGCGTCGAGGCCAACGACCTGGCCTACGTGCTCTACACCTCCGGTTCCACCGGCCAGCCCAAAGGCGTGATGAACGAACACGGCGCCTTGATGAACCGCCTGCACTGGATGCAGGACGCCTTCCCGATTGGCCCGAACGACCGTGTGCTGCAAAAGACCCCGTACAGCTTCGACGTGTCGGTGTGGGAGTTCTGCTGGCCGCTGATCACCGGCGCGACCCTGGTGGTGGCCCGGCCGGACGGGCATCGCGACCCGGCCTACCTCAGCCAGTTGATCCAGCAGGAACAGGTCACGACGTTGCACTTCGTACCGTCGATGCTGCGTGCCTTTGTCGAAGAACCGAGCCTGGTCAACTGCCACAGCCTGCGCCAGGTGTTCGCCAGTGGCGAAGCCCTGCCGGTGGACCTGGTCCGGCGGTTCATGGGTCTACACCCGGCGGCGCTGGTCAACCTGTATGGCCCGACCGAAGCAGCCATCGACGTCTCGGTCTGGCGTTGCTCGGCGGACGATGCAATCGTGCCGATCGGCAAACCCATCGCCAACCTGCGCTTGTATATCCTCGATGAGGCCCTGCAACCGCTGCCGATTGGCAGCATCGGCGAGCTGTACATCGGCGGCGTCGGCGTGGCCCGGGGTTATCTGAAACGCCCGGACCTGACTGAGGAACGCTTCCTCGCCAACCCGTTCGTGGCCGGTGATCGCCTGTACCGCACCGGCGACCGTTGCCGTTTCCTGGCCGATGGCAACATCGAGTACCTGGGGCGTCTCGACCACCAGGTGAAACTGCGCGGCCAGCGCATCGAACTGGGAGAAATCGACGCTGCGCTGCAGGCCCAGGCCGGTGTTCGCGACGCCGCCACCTTGTTGCTCGACCAGCGCCTGGTAAGTTTCTGGTGCGGTGACGCCGATGAGGCGACGCTGCGTGCCGACTTGAGCGACAGCCTGCCCGCGCACATGCAGCCAAGTCTGTTCGTGCAGCTCGATAACCTGCCGCTCAACAGCAACGGCAAACTTGACCGCAAGGCATTGGCCGCGACGCCGCTGCCACAGAGCCAAAGCGACCGGCCGCGCACCGCGCCGCGCAATGCCACTGAAAGCGTGCTCTGCGAACTGTTCAGCGAGGTGTTGGGCGGTTCGGAAGTCGGCATCGAGGACAACTTTTTCCAACTCGGCGGCCATTCCTTGCTGGCCACCCGCCTGGTCAGCCGGGTGCGTGAGCGCCTCGGGGTTTCCCTGCCCCTACCGCTGGTGTTCGCCCAACCGACCGTCGCGGCCCTGGCCGAGCATCTGCGCGCGGCCATGCCCGGTGAATCGATCAGCGCACAACCGCGCCCGGCGCAATTGCCCCTGGGCCTGGCCCAACGCCGGTTCTGGATGCTCAGCCGCCTGGTGCCGGAGTCCCGCGAGTACCACATGCCGTTCGCCCTGACCTTGCGCGGCGAGTTGCGGGTCGAGGTCTTGCGCGAGGCCTTTGCGCAGGTCAGCCAGCGCCACTTGGTGCTGCGCAGCCGTATCGTCGAAATCGACGGCGAGCCGCAATTGCTGATCGACGACCACGGCCCGGCGCTCGCGGTCACTTGTGTTGCGACCCAGGACTGGGCAGCGGCCTGCGCCAACGCCCAGGACGCACTAATGACGCCGTTCGACCTGGCCGCCGCGGCGCCGTGGCGTGCGCACCTGTTGCAACGCCAGGGCAGTGACGAAAACCTGTTGCTGGTGTGCCTGCACCACAGCGCCACCGACGGCTGGGCCATGCAGTTGCTCATCGACGAACTGACCCAGGCCTACACAGCCGGCCTGAACGGGCAGTCGCCCGCCTGGGCACCGCTGGAAATCGATTACGTCGATTTCGCCCTGTGGCAACAGCGCCCGGACACTCAGGCTCGGCGCAGTGACAGCCTGGAGTACTGGAAAAACCACCTGGGCCAGGACGACTACCAACTCGACCTGCCCATCGACCATCCGCGTGGCGCCGAAGCAGATCGTCGCGCCCGGCAACTGACCGTCCGCCTTGGCACCCAGCGCGCTGAAGCCATCCGCCAGTTCGCCCGGCAGCGCGGCACCACCACCTACGTGGTGCTCGCCACGGCCCTGAGCGCGCTGCTGGCCCGCTACAGCGGTCAGCGGGAGATTCGTCTCGGCACCCCGGCGGACCAGCGTGACCATGGGCAAACCCAGACGTTGCTGGCCTGCCTGGTCAACACCTTGGTGATCCGCAGCGATGTCGACCAACGGGCCCCGGCCGAGCAACTGCTGGCCAACCTCGAGGCCGACCTGCGTGCCGCCCAGGCCCATGCTGACCTGCCCTTCGCCACCCTGGTCGGCGCAGTCGCGCAGAACCGCGACTTGAACCGTACGCCTTTGTTCCAGGTGCTGTTCTCCCTCAACTATGGCCGGGTGGACAGCAGCCAATGGCCGGGGTTGAACGTCGAAGAACAGATGCTGCCGGTGATCGACGCCAAGTTTGAACAGAGCTGGGAAGTCCAGGACGACGGCAACGACATGACGCTGGCGCTGGAATACCAAGCGGCCTTGTACGACGAAACGACGATGCAACGCTGGAGCGCGCAGTGGTGCGCGCTGCTCGACGCCCTGGTGGCAAGCCCTGAACGCACCCTGGTGGAACTGTTCCCGCAACAACAGGACCAGCAGCAACTGGACCGCTGGAACGCCACCGACCGCCACTACAGCGGCCCGACCAACCTGCACACGGCCTTGAGCCAACAAGCGGCCCTGAGCCCCAACGCCCCGGCGCTGGTATTCGAAGGCCAGCGCCTGAGCTATGCCGAGCTGGACCAGCGTGCACAAGCCGTCGCCCGCGCCCTGCGCGCAGTTGGCGTGGGCAGCGACAGCATCGTGCCGCTGTGCATGGAGCGTTCGGTGGAGATGGTCGTGGCCTTGCTCGGCATCGTCCATGCCGGCGCCGCGTGGCTGCCGCTGGACCCGGAGTTGCCTGCCGCGCGCCTGGCGTTCCTGATCGAAGACGCCGATGCCAAGGTCACCTTGACCCAAGCGCAATGGCTGTCGCGCCTGCCAGTCGGGCATCAAGCCTGGACCCTCGACACGTTGCCCCAAGCCTCTGCATTCGAGCCAATCAGCGTCGAGGCCAACGACCTGGCCTACGTGCTCTACACCTCCGGTTCCACCGGCCAACCCAAGGGCGTGATGAACGAACACGGCGCCTTGATGAACCGCCTGCACTGGATGCAGGACGCCTTCCCGATTGGCCCGAACGACCGCGTCTTGCAGAAAACCCCGTACAGCTTCGACGTATCGGTGTGGGAGTTCTTCTGGCCGCTGATCACTGGCGCGACCCTGGTGGTGACCCGGCCGGACGGGCATCGCGACCCGGCCTACCTCGGCCAGTTGATCCAGCAGGAGCAGGTCACGACGTTGCACTTCGTACCGTCGATGCTGCGTGCCTTTGTCGAGGAACCGAGCCTGGTCAATTGCCACAGCCTGCGCCAGGTGTTCGCCAGCGGCGAAGCCCTGCCGGTGGACCTGGTCCGGCGGTTCATGGGTCTACACCCGGCGGCGCTGGTCAACCTGTACGGCCCGACCGAAGCGGCCATCGACGTCTCGGTCTGGCGTTGCTCGGCAGACGATGTGATCGTGCCAATCGGCAAGCCCATCGCCAACCTGCGCTTGTACATCCTCGACGAGGCCATGCAGCCGTTGCCGATTGGCAGCATCGGCGAGCTGTACATCGGTGGCGTCGGCGTGGCCCGGGGTTATTTGAAGCGCCCGGACCTGACCGAGGAACGCTTCCTCGCCAGCCCGTTCGTGGCCGGTGATCGCCTGTACCGCACCGGCGACCGCTGCCGGTTCCTGGCCGATGGCAACATCGAATACCTGGGCCGTCTCGACCATCAGGTGAAACTGCGTGGACAGCGCATCGAGCTGGGGGAAATCGACTCAGCGCTGCTGAACCTGCCAGCCATCACCGGCGCCTGCACGCTGGTCATCGACAACCGCCTGGTGGCGTTCTACAGCAGCAGCACCGCACAGTCGGACCTCGACACCCAGCTCGCGGCCGAGCTGCCGGCGTACATGGTGCCGGCGGTGTGGGTGCAAATCCCGGCCCTGCCCCTGAGCACCAACGGCAAGATCGACCGCAAGGCCCTCGCTGCCCTGCCCTTGCCGAATACCCAGAAGGACTACGCGGCACCGCGCACCGACCTGGAACGCCTGCTCTGCCAGTTGTTCGGCGAGCTGCTCGGCGACACCTTGACCGGTGGCCGTGAAGTCGGCACCTCGGACAGTTTCTTCGCCCTGGGCGGTGACTCGATCCTTGGCCTGAAACTGATCTCGCGCTTGCGTGAACAGGGCTATTCGCTCACGCCACGGGACCTGTTCCGTTCGCCGACTCCGGCGGCCCTGGCCCACGTGACCACGGCGCTGCTGGCCCAGGCCGAACAAGGTGACGTGACCGGGCCGATGCCGCTGATGCCCTTGCACCAGTGGTTCTTCGACCAGCAGCAACCGCAGGCCGCGCACTGGAACCAATCGGTGCTGGCCGACAGCGACCGTCGCCTGGAACCGGCCATCGTCCAAGCCACGCTGGATCGGTTGGTGGCCCACCACGACGCCCTGCGCTTGCGTTTCACCGACGTCGACGGCCAATGGCAGGCACACATCGCGCCGGTGGCCCCGGCCCAACTGACCTGCTGCGAGCACCCGGAACAATTGCTGCAAGTCGCGCAAAGCCTGGACCTGCAACACGGCCCATTGTTTGCCGCGGCCCTGCTGGAAGGCACCCCGCAGCGCCTGTACCTGGTGGCTCATCACCTGGTGGTCGATGCAGTGTCCTGGACGCCGCTGCTGGAAGATTTCCAACAGCTGTACCCGGCACTGGAGCGGGGCGAAAGTCCGACGTTGCCGGCGAAAACCACCTCCTATCGTCAATGGAGCGAGCACCTGCAGGCCCATGCCGCCAAGGTCGCTGCCGAGCATCGCTACTGGCGTGCCCAGATCGGCGCAAACCCGCCGCCCATGGCCACGGTCGCCGAGCGCCAGACCCTGTCGGCCCGCTGGGACGCCAGCCGTACGCAGCAATGGCTGACCGAATCCCATGGGGCTTACCGCACGCAACCGGAAGAACTGCTGATCGCCGCCCTCGCCGCGACCCTGGCCGAGGTCGAACAGCGCAGCGACATCGTCGTGGACCTGGAGCGCCACGGGCGTGACGCACCGTTTGCCGGGCTGGACGTCGGCCGCACCGTCGGCTGGTTCACCACCCTCTACCCACTGCGGGTGAACGCCAGCGGCGCCGCGGGCGAGCAGGTGCGCAACGCCAAGCAAGCCTTGCGTGACGTACCCGGCCAGGGCCTGGGCTACGGCTTGCTGCGCCAGCGCGGCGAGTTGCCGGCCAGCCACGGTGATGTGCTGTTCAACTACCTGGGGCATGAGCAAACGCCAGCGGGCTGGTTGCGCGCCAGCAGCCTGACCCCGCCGCCGGACGTGGCCCCGGTGAACCGAGTGACCCACGCCCGTGAAGTGGTGGCCTGGCTGGAGGACGGCGTGTTGCGTGTCGAATGGCACAGCGTCACGCCGAACGCCGACAGCCGTTTGCCCGCTCGCCTGCTGGAACGTTTGCAGGCACTGGTCGAACACTGCCTCGACCCGCAGGCCGGTTCGCTGATGCCCGCGGACTTCCCGCTGGCCAAGGCGCTGAACCAGAAATCCCTGGACAAGCTGCTGGGCAAGCTCAAGACCAAACCCAATTCCCAAAGCTAGCGAGCGACGCGGCGCGTGCGCAGGTCCGAGACCTGCGCGGCGCCTGGATCGACTCACTTGAGTTTTCAAGACTTTGAAATGGACACCAAGCAAGCATGAACAACATCGAAGACATCTACTCCCTTTCGCCGACCCAGCACGGCCTGTTGTTCCACAGCGTCTATGAACCGGATTCGCGGGTGTATTACCAGCAATTGAGCCTGGACATGAACGGCCCGCTGCAACTAAACGCATTTCGCGGTGCCTGGCAGGCGCTGATGCAGCGCCACGCGGTGCTGCGCAGTGCTTTTTTGTGGGAAGAACTGGACGATGCCTATCAGGTGGTGCAGCAGGAAGTCGCGCTGCCCCTGACCGAACTGGACTGGCAAGACCGCGCCGAGCCACAGGCCGCGCTGGAACAGTTGGCACTGGAGCAGCGGGCGCAACCCCTGGAGCTCAATGACTCGCCGCTGATGCGCGTGTGCCTGGTGCGCCTGGCCCCCGAGCGCTGGCACCTGATCTGGACCTTCCATCACATCCTCATGGACGGCTGGAGCGTCGGCATTGCCGTCCAGGAGTGGCTGGCGCTGTACTACGAACAAGCCCATGGCCGCCCCGCCCGCCTGGCGCCGACCCGCCCTTATCGGGACTACATCGCCTGGCTGGCGGAACAGGACATGGCCGCCACCGAAGGGTTCTGGCGCGAGCAGTTGCAGGACGTCAGCGAGCCGACCCCGCTGCCCACCTTCGCCGAACGCCAGCCGGCACCGGCGGGGGCACCGTTCGCCGAGCGGGAAAGTCTGCTGACCGCCAGCGAAACCGAACAACTGGCGCACTTCGCCCGCCAGAACGACCTGACCATCAATACGCTGATCCAGGGCGCCTGGGCACTGCTGCTGGGCCAGCACGCCGGGCGTGACGACGTGGTCTATGGCGTCACCGTCGCCGGGCGTCCAGAGAACCTGGCGGCGGTGGACAGCACCGTCGGACTGTTCATCAATACATTGCCGCTGCGGGTGCAGTGGGCTGACGCGCCGACGCTGGTGACCTGGCTGCAACACCTGCAGCACGCCAACAGCGATCTGCGTCACCACGCCTACCTGCCGCTGGGCAAGCTCAAGTCGATGACGCGCATCGCCGCCGAACAGGCGCTGTTCGACTCGATCCTGGTGTTCGAGAACTTCCCGGTCACCGACGCGCTCAACCAGGACACCGGTGGCTTGAGCTTCAGTGCCCCGAGCAGCGACCAGCAGGCCGAAGGCATCACCCTCACCCAAGGCCGCAACCACTTCCCGCTGTCGCTGATCGTGGTGCCGGACAAACAACTGCACTACCTGATCAGCTACGACCGCAGTCGCTTCAGCGATGCCGAGGTCGCGGTGTTGTCGACACAATTGCGCGCGATCCTGTTGGCGATGACGGCGCAAGCGCAGTGCCGGGTCAGCGAGCTTGAATGGCTGAGCCCTGAAGAACGCCAGCAACTGCTCGTGCAGGGTCGCGGTGTGCAACTGCCGGTGCCCCCTGCGTGCCTGCACCAGCGCTTCGAACAACAGGTGGCCGCTCACCCGCAACACCTGGCGGTCCGCGACCGTCAGGTCGCCCTGACCTACCGTGAACTGGACCAGCAGGCCAACCGCCTCAGCCAGTATTTACGCGCCCAAGGCATCGGCCACGACAGCGTCGTGGCACTGGCCCTGGAACGCAGCGCCGAGTTCGTGATTGCCCTGCTGGCCACCCTCAAGGCCGGTGCCGCCTATCTGCCGTTGGACCTCAAGCAGCCCGCCGGGCGCCTGGCCGATGTGCTGGTGGACAGCCGCGCCGCGCTGCTGATCGGCGCGGCCGCTTCGCCCCTGCTCAAGGGCCTGGCCGAGCACACGCCGACACTCTGGCTGGCAGAACAGGCCGGCACCATCGCCTCCCAGCCAGATACGCCTCCGGCCGTGGCCCACAGCCCGACTGACGCCGCCTACGTGATCTACACCTCGGGTTCCACCGGCACCCCCAAGGGTGTGGTGGTCGAGCACCAGTCCATCGTCGACTACCTGACGGCAGTGCACGCGGTCCTCACCCCACCGCCGGCAGCCCGCTACGGCTTGCTGTCGAGCATCGCCGCCGACCTCGGCCACACCCAGCTGTTTGGCGCCCTGTGCAGCGGCGCCAGCCTGTTGCTGGTGGATGAAGACAGCGGTTTCAGCCCCCTGGCACTGGCCGAGCTCTTCGAGCAACACCCGGTGGATGTGCTGAAGATCACCCCAAGCCATCTGGCCGGCCTGTTGCAGGCACTGCCCGATGCCCGCCTGTTGCCCCGCGCCCTGTTGGTCTTCGGTGGCGACGCCCTCAGCCCGGCGCTGCTGGAGCAGGTCAACCGCCTGGCTCCGGGGCTCAGGGTCTTCAACCACTATGGGCCAAGTGAAGCAACGGTCGGGGCGATTGCCAGCGAACTGCCCGCAGGCCTGCGCAGCATCGCCCTCGGCCGACCGCTGCCGAACCGCCGACTGCAAGTGGTGGATGCCAACGGTCGGCTGGTGCCCACCGGGGTGTCCGGTGAGCTGCTGATCAACGGCGCCCTGGCCCGGGGTTACCTGCACCGCCCGGACCTGACCGCCGAACGCTTCCACCTCGACGCCGACCAGCAACGCTGGTATCGCACCGGCGACCGCGTGCGCTGGCAAGTTGACGGCCAATTGGCGTTCCTCGGTCGGGTCGACAGCCAGGTCAAGATCCGTGGCAACCGCCTGGAGCTGGGCGAAGTCGAGGCGCAGCTCAAGCGCCTGTCGCCGCTGATCGAGCAGGCGCTGGTCCGCGCCGTGGAACTGGACGGCAGCCTGCGCCTGGTGGCCTACCTGATCGCCAGCCAGTCGCTGTCCGCCACGAAACTGCGTAACGACCTCGCTGCGCGGGTGCCGGACTACATGGTTCCGGCGCACTTCATCACCCTCGACGAACTGCCCCTGACCCGTAACGGCAAGGTCGATGTCCAGCGCCTGCCGCTCCCGCAAAAACCCACCGACGACAGCGCCACCCACGTGGCCCCGCGCAATGAAGTCGAAGCGCAACTGGCCGCCATCTGGCAGGAGGTTCTGAAGCTTGAGCGTGTCGGCGTGCATGACAACTTCTTCGCCTTGGGCGGCGACTCGATCATCAACTTGCAGATCATCGCCCGCGCCAACCAGCAAGGGCTGAAACTCACGCCCCGCCAGCTCTTCGAAAACCGCACCATCGCCGACATCGCCCGGGTGCTGGGCGCCGATGCCAGCCAGGGTGTGGCGCAAGCCATTGCCGATGGCTATGAACTGCCGCTGGCCGCCGGACAACTGGCGCGCCTGCAACAAGGGCCGTTGCACGCCACCTGGCGTTGCGTGGCGCTGACCCAGGCGATCGATAGCGAGCTGCTGAGCCAGGCCATCGCCGCTTTGCAGCAACACCACCAGGCCTTGCGCCTGGCGCTCAAGGCCCTGCCGGAGGGCGAGTGGCAGCAACGGGTACTGGTCGCGGCCAAGGCCCCGGTCATCGCCACCGAGACACTTGAGACTTGCGCCCCGGCGCAACTGCAAGCCCTGGCCCAGGCCGGTGTCGACGCGCTGGACTTGGACGCCGGTCAAACCCTGTACGCCAGCTTGCTGGAGGTAAACGGCAAACATTCGCTGCTGCTGGCCGCGCATCCGCTGTGCCTGGACGAAGCCTCCTGGGCGCTGCTGCTGACGGACCTCAACCTGGCCTTGGCGCAACTGCGTTATCAGCGGCCGGTGCGCCTGTCCTACGCCGGTGGTGACTTCACCCAGTGGACGCGGCACCAGCAGGCCCATGCCCAGGGTGATGCCCTGGACGACGCCTGGGAACACTGGCTGCAATACGCCGGCTTGGAAACGCTGCAACTGCCTGACAGCCAGCAGCCGGCCAGCGTGGTCGAGCAGACCCTGGCGGCCGCCACCTCAGGTGAGCTCAAGCGTCTGGGCGAAGTGCTGCAACTGGACTGGAACAGCCTGTTGGCCGCCGTCGTAGTCGAACAGTGCCGTGAACTGTGCGGCAATGGCCTGGTTGCACTGAGCGTTCACGATGCTCGTCCGAGTGTCGAGCGCTTGCCGGTCGCGGCGCCGATTGCCGTGGCCGACCTCGACCCGGCGCGCATCGTGGGGCCCTTGGCACTGGCGGTGCCGTATTTCCTCCAGCCCAAAGGCGACAGCCTGCTGCAACGCTTGCAGGCACTGGCCGCGCAGATGCGCGCCTACCCGCAACACGGCGTCGACTATGGCGCCCTGCGCTACCTGTCGGACAATACCTACCTGCAAGAACCGCTACGCGACCTGCCGACGGCATCAGTGGCCATTCGCTGGCTGGGCAACCTCGACAGCCATCGCGAAGCACGCGGCATCCTGGCCCAGGTCGAAGCCGCAAGCCCATCGGCGGCTTCGCCTTGCCCGCTGACCCTGGACGCCTGGTGGCAGGATGACTGCCTGCACCTGCGCAGCCAAGGCACCCTCGCCGCCGACTGGGCACCGCGCCTTGCACAACGCTTGAGCGAACTCGCCGGGCTCGTCACCGCACCGGACCTGCGCCCTGCCAGCCAGGCGTTTCCACTGTGCCACAAGCAAGCGGCGACCCTGGCGGCCGAGCCGCTGGACTGGTTGAACATCGAAGACGTCTACCCGCTGTCGTCGATGCAACAGGGCATGCTCCTGCACACCCTGTTGCAACCCCACAGCGGCATCTACCTGATGCAACAACGCTACAGCTGGGACGGGGTATTGCAACGCCCGGCGATGGAAGCCGCATGGCAGCTGTTCCTCGAGCGCCATCCGATGATGCGGACCGCGTTCTGGTGGCAGGACGACCATGAGCCGCTGCAATGCGTGTACCGCCAAACCCATCGGGCGTTCGACTGGCAGGACCTGCGCCATCTCGACGAAGAACAGCAGCGCCTGGCCATGGACCAGGCCCTCGAAGCACAACGCCTGCAAGGTTTCGACATGGCCGGTGCGCCACTGACCCACCTGCGGGTGTTCCAACTCGACGAACGACGCTTCGCCGTGGTGCGCAGCTTCCACCACATCCTGACCGACGCCTGGTGCTTCGGCCTGCTGATGGAAGACCTGCTGGCGATCTACCAGGCCATCGTGCGCCAGGAACCTGTGGCCCGTCCGCGCTTGCGCTCGTTCCGCGGCTACATGAGCTGGCTGGAACGCCATGACATGGCCGCCGCACACGCGTTCTGGCAAGCCGAAATGGCCGGTTTCAGCGAGCCGACGCCACTGCATGTAGACAGCCCCGTGGCCCGCCCGGAACAGGCGCCGGAACAGGTCGGCGACTTCGACCAGACCCTGAGCATTGCCCAGACCCAGCGTCTGCAGCAGCTGTGCCAGCAATACCAACTCACACCCAACACCTGGATCCAGGGTGCCTGGGCGCTGTTATTGTCGCGCTACAGCGGCAACCGCGACGTGCTGTTCGGCGTGACCGTCGCCGGCCGCCCGACTGACCTCGCCGGTGTAGAAGAAATGGTCGGGCTGTTCATCAACAGCTTGCCACTGCGCATCGATGTCGACCCACAAGCGCCAGTGGCCGACTGGTTGCAGGCGCTGCTGTCCCACAACGCGCAATTGCGCGAACACGAAAGCGCGTCGCTGGTGGACATTCAGCGCTGCAGCCAAGTGCCGCGCGGCCAGCAGTTGTTCGACAGCCTGGTGGTGTTCGAGAACGCGCCACTGGATATCAGCAGCGTGCAACTGGATGCCTTCAGCATCGACATCTACGAAGACCGGGTACACACCAACTTCCCGATGACGGTGGTGTTGTACCCCGGCGACCGCCTGGGCATTCGCTTGTCCTACGACAGCATGCGTTTCAGCACTGACACCGTGCAGCGCATGCTCGGGCACCTGGTGCAGCTGCTTTCGAACATGCTGGAGACACCGCAGGCGCCCCTGGGCAACCTGCACATGCTGCCCGAGGCGGAACGCCGGCAGTTGCAGATCGACTGCAACCGCAGCGACGTCGAGTTCCCGCTGGAGCGCGGCTATGCGGCGCTGTTCGCCGAACAAGTGCGCAGCCGCCCGCAGCACCTCGCCGCGGTATGCCAGGGACAATCGCTGACCTTCGCCGAACTGGATCGCCGCGCCAACGTCATCGCCCATGCGCTGCAAACCGCCGGGGCCGGCCCGGAAACCCTGGTGGCGCTGTTCGCCGAGCGTGGCCTGGCCTTGCTGACGATGATGATCGCCACGCTCAAGGCCGGCGCCGCGTTCCAGGCGTTGGATATCCAACAGCCTCACGCACGCCTGGCGGAGCTGCTGGACCTGGGCGAGGCACCGCTGCTACTGGTGTGCGAGCACGCGACCTCAGCACTGGACAGCGTCCTGCCGCAGATGCGCCAGCAACCCACCTGCTTGGTCGCCCAGGCACTCTGGCAGGGCCGCGAACAGCCGCCGGTCAGCTATGGGCACAACCCCGATCAGTTGGCCTACGTGATCTTCACCTCGGGTTCCACCGGCACGCCCAAAGGTGTGATGGTCGAACAACGCGGCATGCTCAACAACATGTTCGGCAAGGTCCCGAGCCTCGGCCTGGGTGAGCACGACCGGATTGCCCAGACAGCTTCGGCGGCGTTCGATATCAGCGTGTGGCAGTTCCTCGCCGCACCGCTGTTCGGCGCCACCGTACACATTCTTCCCGATGCCCAGGCCCACGACCCGGTGGCCTTGCTCGATGCCGTTCAGGAGCAAGAACTGACGCTGCTGGAAACCGTGCCGGCGCTGATTCGCGGCATGCTCCAGGAAAGCCAGGCGCACCACAGCCTGGCGAGCCTGCGCTGGCTCCTGCCCACCGGTGAAGCATTGCCACCGGCCCTGGCGCGGGACTGGTTCGCACGCTTCCCGACCATCCCGTTGATGAACGCCTACGGACCCGCCGAATGCTCGGACGACGTCGCCTTTTACCCCATCACCCAGGCCCCGGCCGACGACTGCCTGCACATGCCCATCGGCAAACCGACCGCCAATAACCAGGTGTTCGTCCTCGACTCGGCGCTGCGCATGGTCCCCATCGGCGTACCCGGCGAGTTGTGCATCGGCGGTGTCGGCGTCGGTCGCGGTTACCTGCGCGACCCGCAGCGCACCCGCGAAGCCTTTGTCCCACACCCGTTCCAGGCCGATGCGCGGCTGTATCGCAGCGGTGATATGGGCCGGATGCGCGCCGATGGCGTGATCGAGTACCTTGGCCGTCGCGACCAGCAGGTGAAGATCCGTGGCCACCGCATCGAACTGGGCGAGATCGAAAACCGTCTGATGCAACACCCGGCGGTGGACAGCTCGGCGGTGCTGGCGCTGCCCGACGCCCGCGGTGCGTTGCAACTGGTGGCCTGGTATGTGCTCGACGAAGCGGCCGACCTGGACGGTGAGTCCGCGCAACAGGTCTTGAGCGCTTACCTGGGTCAGCAACTGGCAAGCTACATGGTCCCGGCCCGTTGGCTGGCCATTGCGCAATTGCCGCTGAACGCCAATGGCAAGGTCGACCGCCGCGCCCTCGCTGCCCTGGGTCTGCCCCAGGACGAGACAGCGCAGGCGCAATGCATCGCACCGCGCACGCCAACCGAGACAGTGCTCGCCGAACTCTGGCAGGAAATCCTCGGCCTGGACGACGTCGGTGTACACGACGACTTCTTCGCCATCGGCGGTCACTCGCTGCTGGCCACCCAGGTGTTGTCGCGGATTCGTCGACGGTTGAACGTGAACCTGCCACTGCGCACGCTGTTCGAGCGTGGCACCCTCGAACAATTGGCCCAGGCGGTCGATCAGCAGCGCAACGCCCAGAGCGAAGCCGACGGCGACAGCGAGATCGCCCTGGCGCCGCGCAACCAGCCGTTGCCGCTGTCCTACAGCCAGCAACGCTTGTGGTTCCTGGATCGTTTCGAAGGCCCCAGCGCCGCCTACAACATGACCACCACCGTCAGGCTGCGTGGCGCGCTGGACATCGCGGCGCTGCAAGCGGCGTTGCAGGCAGTCTTCGAACGCCATGAGTCCTTGCGCACCGCGTTCCACCTCCACGGCGACCAGCCTTGCCAGGTCATCAACCCGGCACCGATAGTCGACTTGACGCCGACCGAGCTGAGCCACCTCGTCAGCGAGCAGCAGGCGCAAACCCTGCAACGCCTGATCGATGAACAGGCCGCACGCCCGTTCGATCTGCAACAGGCACCGATGCTGCGCGCCAGCCTGCTGCGCCTGGGCAGCGACGATCATGTGCTGCAACTGGTGCTGCATCACATCGCTACCGATGCCTGGTCCATGGGCATCCTGATGCAGGAGCTGATCGTCGGGTACCAGGCCCGCAGCAGCGGCTCGACACCGGTGCTGCCGGTGCTGCCGATCCAGTTCGCCGACTATGCCTACTGGCAACGCAGCGAAGCGCAACAGCGCCTGCTGGCACGGGCCATCGACTACTGGCGCCGCCAGCTCGACGGCGCGCCAACGCTGATCCCGCTGCCGCTTGACCAGCCACGCCCGGCGCGCCCCGACTACCAGGGTGCGGCGCTGGAGCAACGCTTCACCGCGGCCCAGACCCAGGTGCTCAAGAGCTATGCCCAGCAGCAACGGGCGACGCTGTTCATGGTCTTGCTCAATGCCTTCAACAGCCTGTTGCAGCGGGCCACCGGGGCCAACGACTTCATCGTCGGCACTGACCTGGCCAACCGCGAACATCCGGCCCTGGAACATCTCATCGGCTTCTTCGTCAACGTGTTGCCGATCCGTGCCCGCCTGAGCGAGGGCGAAACCTTTGACGCCCGCCTGCAACGCTTGCGCGAGGATTGCCTGTCGGCGTTCCAGCATCAGCAAGTGCCGTTCGACAAACTGGTCGAAGAGTTGCAGCCGCCGCGTACGCCGGGGGTCAACCCACTGGTCCAGGTGCTGTTCGTCATGCAGAACACGCCCAGCGGCAATGCCAGCCTGCCGGACCTTGAGGTGGAACACTTGGTATCGCCCCAGGAGAGCAGCAAGTTCGACCTCGCCGTGTTCGTCGAAGAGGACGAAGATCAAGGCCTGAACGTGCGCTGGGTGTATCGCACCAGCGTGTTGCAGGCGCCGACCATCCAGCGCCTCGAACAAGGCTTCGAGAGCCTGCTGGAACAGATCCTCTCGGCCCCGGGCCAAGCGCTGGAGCATTGGTCGTGGCGCCTGGAGGGCGGCAACGCCAGCGCGCCGTCCCCGGCTGACTCGTCACTCGACGAGGCCTCGGCCCGCAGCGCGCGCAAGCAGTCGAAACTGAGCAAGCTCAAGCAGACCCGTGCAACCGCCGTGAGCCAGGTGGCCCACGAGCAGGTCCGTACCCGCACCCTCATCGCCGGGCAAGCCTTGCCGTTGGTGATCGAGCCGTTGCTCGGCGACCTGGACCCGGTGCACTGGGCGCTGCAAGCCCGGGAATGGATCAATGCCCAACTGCTTTCCCACGGTGGCCTGCTGTTCCGGGGTTTCAACCTGCCGGACGCCGCCGCCTTCGAACAATTCGCCCAGGCCATCGAACCCGACCTCTACGGGACCTACGGCGACCTGCCGAAAAACAAGTCCGGCAAGAACATCTACCACTCCACGCCGTACCCGGAACAGCACATGATTCTCTTCCACAACGAGAGCTCCCATCTGCCGCAGTGGCCACGCAAGCAGTGGTTCTATTGCGAAACGCCGGCGCCGCGCGGCGGCTGCACGCCCATCGTCGATTGCCGACAGGTGTTGGCGCGCTTGCCCGAGGACATCGTCGCTCGCTTCAAGGCCCTGGGGCTGCTTTACGTGCGGCACTTCACCGACAAGCTGGATGTACGCTGGCAGGACTTTTTCAAGACTGAACAGCGCGAGGAAGTCGAGCGCCAATGCCTGGCGTCGGGCATGCGCTGGGAATGGCTGGGGGCGGACAACCTGCGAATCGCCCAGCATTGCCCGGCCATCGTCGCGCATCCCGAGACAGGGGAACTGTCGTTCTTCAACCAGGTGCAACTGCACCACACCGCCTGCCTGGAGCCGGAAGTGCGCAGCAACCTGATCAGCCTGTTCGGCCCCGGGCACCTGCCCCGCAACGTGTACTACGGCGACGGCAGCGTGATCGAGGACGCGGTGATGCAAGTGATCGGCGAGGCCTATGAAGCCTGCGCGGTACGTTTCAGTTGGCAAAAGGGGGACATGGTGATGCTGGACAATATGTTGGTGGCCCACGCCCGGGACCCCTTCGAGGGCGAGCGCAAGATCTGCGTCGCCATGGGCCAGATGATGCGTCGTGAACAATTGACCGGATGCCTGCCCGAAGCACAGCCGTCGCAAGCTTCGGAGGTGCAGGCATGAGCGCCTTTGAAACTCGTGAAGAAGCCTTCGCCCTCTCGCCCCAACAACGCAGCCAGTGGTTGGCGGGGTTGCCAGCGGCGCGCCTGGAACTGGAAATCAAAGGCCCGTTGGCCCTGGAGCGCCTACAGCAGCGGCTCGTCGCCCTGAGCGCTTGCCACGAGGCCCTGCGCCTGCGGCTGCGGCCTGGGCCAGGCTTGCTGATGCCCTTGCAAGTGGTCGAATCCACCGTCATGGCCGCGGACGCCATCAGCGTCGAGGTGCACGCGCTCGGCGACGATCGCCACCGGGTGACACTGCAACTGCCGGCGCTGAGCGCCGATCGCGGGACCTTGCTGCGCCTGGCCCAGGCATTGAGCTCGACGGACGCGCCATCGGTGGATGACGAGGCCATGACCTATACCCAATACAGCGCCTGGCTCTACGAATTGCAGGCCGATGAAGATGCCGAGCCTGGCCGGCGTTTCTGGGCCAGCCAGGCCCTGAACGAGCCGGCCGCCAGCGAGTTGCTCTACCGCCAGGTACGCAGCGACCGCCCCGACGCCCCGGTCACCACTCGCCTGAGCGCCAACCCGCCGTTGAGCATGGCCCTGGACAGCTTGTGCCAGCGTCACGACGCATCGCCCGAGCAGGTCTTGATGACGGCCTGGGGCGTGCTGTTGCAGCGCCTGAGTACCGGCGACAGCCCGGCACTGACCTTGAACTGGGTCCACGATTGCCGCGACGACTATGAAGAACTCGCCGACTGCTGGGGCTTGTTCGCCAAGCCCCTGCCCCTGCGCTGGCAACCGGCGGCGGACAGCCATTTTGCCCAGGCGCTGGCGAACCTGCAGGTGCTCTGCGAGCAAGCCACCGAATGGCAGGAATACTGCGGCGTCAGCGCTGCACAGCCGGGCGACGCCTCGCAGTACGGTTTCCAGTGGGGTGGGCAGTTGCCCGATCGGCTCGACACCTTGGGCAGCCTGGCATCGACGCTCACCGTGCTGGACGCACAAGCCATCCCCGTGGGCATGGAGCTGCTGCTGGTGGCCGAAACCACCGCTGGCGGCTATCGCTTGAACCTCTGCCACCTGCCGAGCCGCTACAGCGAGCAAGCCGCCCAGGTCGTGCTGGAACAGTTCCAATCGCTGCTGCTCGACGCCCTCGCCAACCCGGGCAAGCCCCTGGCCGAACTGTCATTGCAGTCACCGAGTTTCACCGCGACGCTGGCCGCCCTGCAGGCGCCTGTCGAAATCGCGGCGCCGCCGTTTTCCAGCGTGCCGGCGAGCTTCGATGCGTGTGCCGCGCAGTTCCCCGAGCACTTGGCCCTGCGCGACCATAACGGGCCACTGAGCTACGCCCAATTGCAGGCCCGCAGCAACCAACTGGCGCATTACCTGCGCGCTCAAGGCGTGGGTCGCGAAGATCGCGTGGCGTTGTATCTGGATCGCTCGTCGCAAATGGTCCTGGCCATGCTCGCCGTGCTCAAGAGCGGCGCGGCGTTCGTGCCCCTGGACGTGCATCAGCCGGCACAGCGCTCCCTGGCCATCCTGCAACAGGCGCAGCCGGTCTTCATCCTGAGTGGTTCGGCCGGCAGCGCCCCCGTCTTGCCCGGCATCGGCAGCCTCGACCTGCGCGATGAAGCGACCTGGCAGCAAGCATCCGCCACGCCAGTCGACGTCGAGATCCAAGCCCAGGACGCGGCTTACGTGCTGTTCACCTCCGGCAGCACCGGCACACCCAAAGGTGTCATCGTCGAGCATCGGCAGCTCGCCTGTTATGTCGCCAGCGTGTCCCGGCGCCTGGCGCTGGCGCCCGGCGAACGCAGTGCGGTGGTCACTTCCCTGGCGGCCGACCTGGGCTACACGTTGCTGTTCCCGGCACTGCTCAGCGGCGGCGAATTGCACCTGCTGGACAAGGAAACAGCCATGGACGCGCATGCCTGGGCCGCCTGGCAGGCGCAGTACCCGATCGACCACCTGAAGGTCGTGCCATCGTTGCTCGACGCCTGGTTGATTCACGCCCAAAGCGCTGCCGTATTGCCGCGCAAGCAATTGATCCTCGGCGGCGAAAGCTGTTCGCGGCGCCTGTTGCAAAGCATTCGCGGCCTCGCGCCGACGCTGGCGGTCTTCAACCATTACGGTCCGACCGAAACCACCGTTGGCGTGGTGATGCACAAGGCCGAGCCAGCCATGGATTATCGCCGCCTGCCGCTGAGCGACCGTCTCGACGGCATGCGCCTGTACCTGCTCGACGAGCAGCAAGCGCTGGCCGCCCCCGGGCAAAGCGCCGAGCTGTATATCGCCGGCCCGCAACTGGCTCGCGGTTACTTGGACGCACAGCAAAATGCCGGGCGTTTCATTGAGCTGGCGCAACGGCCTGGCGAGCGCCTCTATCGCACCGGCGACCTGGCCCGCTATCGCCATGACGGCAGCCTGGAAATCACCGGACGCGCGGACCGCCAGGTGAAAATCCGTGGTTTCCGTGTGGAACTCGACGAGATCCAGGCGCAACTGAGCGGCCTTCCCGGTGTAGCCCAGGCTGC
The DNA here is from genome assembly GCF_056521845.1 of Pseudomonas sp. PF05. Classification (NCBI taxonomy): domain Bacteria; kingdom Pseudomonadati; phylum Pseudomonadota; class Gammaproteobacteria; order Pseudomonadales; family Pseudomonadaceae; genus Pseudomonas; species Pseudomonas sp. PF05. The sequence goes on from NZ_JBWLPW010000002.1 coordinate 614,203, forward strand.
CGTGGAATGCATCCCCCGGGGTGAGCTCGGCCAGCAACTGTTCGCCTTCATGACCCTGGCGCCCGGGCATTCGACCACGGTCGCCCGGCTGCATGGCCAGGCCCAGGATTGCTTGCCGGACTACATGCTGCCTACCCTGCGGATCGTCGAAGCGTTGCCGCTGATGGGTAACGGCAAGCTCGACCGCAAGACCTTGCAGCAATGGGCCGACAAAGTCCTCGACACGGTCGGCAGCGCCTTGCCGCGCACGCCGCTGGAAGCTCTGCTCGCCGAAGTCTGGGCACAGGTGCTGGGCCTGGAGCGGGTGGGCATCGACGATGATTTCTTCGAGCTGGGCGGTCACTCCCTGGCGGCGGTAACGCTCGCCAGCCGCTTGCAGACCGCGCTGTCGGCACCGGTGACGGTCAATGCGGTGTTCAACGCCCCGAGCGTCTCGGCGTTCGCGGCGCTGGTGCAAGCCGAGCTCAAGCTCTCGCCGCTGGTGCGGCTGTCGGCGCCCAACGCCGTTGAAGCCGCCAACCTGTTCTGCTTCCACCCATCCACCGGCCACGTGCAGGATTACCGCACGCTGCTGGCACCGCTTTCGGCGTGGCATCTGTGGGGCTTGCAGGCGGCGTACCTGAGCGATGACAGCACAACGCTGGGCGGCGATATAGAGAGCCTCGCCACGCTTTATGTCGAGCACCTGCGCCAGCAGCAACCACAAGGACCTTATCACCTGCTGGGCTTCTCCCTCGGCGGCCTGCTCGCGATTGCCGCGGCCGCTCGCCTGGAAAGCCAGGGTGAAGACGTGGCGTTTCTCGGTATCATCGACTCGCAATACCAGCATCAGGCGCCGCAAGACAGTGTCGAAGCATTGCTGGAATCGGCTTCCCAAGCACTGACAGCGGACAGCCAGGCCGTGTTGCGCCAGTTGCCGCCGCCGATCATGGCTGCGTTGCTGGCGCAACTGGACGCTCTGCCCCCAGCGGCACGCCTGCCGGAACTGGTCCAGTGGGCACGGCAACAAGGCCTGCAACTCGATGGCGACAGTTGGGAGCATTTGCAAACGCGGCTGCGCTACCAGCAGCATACGCAGCATCTGCTGGCGACTTTCAAACCTGCCCGGCTCAGTTGCCCGGTGCATGTCTGGTGGGCCAGCGACACCCTGGCCCAGCCTGACTTCGCCGACCCGCAGTGGGAACGCCTGAGCAGTGGGCCGCTGACCCGCGAGGTCATCGCAGCACAACACCTCACCATCCTTGAGCAACGCGCCTTGCATGAACAATTGGCGGCGCGCCTCACGGCCATTGCTACACACGGAGCGGTTTGAAATGGATCTGTTGTTACTCATGGCTAAACGCTCATGGCGCGCACTGCTGGTGGCGACCCTGACGGGGCTGACCTGCGGCCTCGCAGCGGCCGGCCTGATCGCCAACATCAACCACAGCCTGGAGGTGTTCGATAAGCTGCGCCCGGTGGATGGCCTGCTCTTCGCCGGCCTGGTGGTGTTGGTGGCGGTGTCGCGGATCATCTCCGACATCAGCCTGCTGCGCCTGGGCCAGGCCGCGGTCAACGACATGCGCCTGCACCTGAGCGCCAAGCTGATCGACACGCCCTACGCGCAATTGCAGCGCCTGGGCAAACATCGCCTGCTGGCAATGCTCACCGACGATACGCAAACCATCAGCCAGGCGGTGGAGTTGGTGCCGATCCTGTTGGTCAACGTCGGGATCATCGTCGCCTGCCTGGGCTACCTGGGCTGGCTCAGCCTGCCGCTGCTGGGCCTGACGCTGCTGCTGATCGCCCTGGGCAGCCTGAGCTTTCACTGGCCGCAACGCCGGGCACTGACGTCGATCTCCCGTGCTCGCGAGCTCAAGGACCAGTTGTTCAATCAATACCGCCTGCTCACCGATGGCAGCAAGGAACTGCAACTCAACCATCCGCGCCGGCAACACTTCTTCACTCGCCTGCTGATACCGGTGAGCCAGCAATATCGTCGCGATTTTGTACGGGGCATGAGCATCTATGCCCTGGTCCTGAACTGGGGCAATGCGGTGTTCTACCTGCTGATCGGCGTGGTGCTGTTCGCCGCGCCGCATTTCATCGACCTGAGCGTGAGCCTGGTTACCGGCTATATCCTGGCGATCCTCTACATGATCACGCCGCTGTCGGAACTGATGCACGCCTTGCCGACCCTCGGCCGGGCCAGCGTGGCCCTGAACAAGATCCGCGCCCTGGAAGGCGAGATGCAAACCGCCGACGAGACCGTTGACACGATCTCGCCGACCCAGGTGCGCAGCCTGGTGTGTCGCCAGGTCACCCACACTTACTACCGCGAGCGCGAGGACGGTCATTTCACCCTGGGCCCCATCGACCTCACTCTCAATGCCGGCGAAGTGGTGTTCATCACCGGCGGCAACGGCAGCGGCAAGACCACCCTGGCCTTGTTGTTGACCGGGCTGTACCGGCCGGAAAGCGGCGACATCATGCTCGACGAGCAGGTGTCTTCGAGCAATGACAACCACCATTACCGGCAGCACTTCTCGGCGATCTTCACCGACTTCTGCCTGTTCGAGAACCTGTTCGATGGCGACGATCCGCATCTGGTGAAACAGGCGCAGGACTACCTGGTGCACCTGCAACTGGACCACAAGGTGCAAATCGAGGAAGGCAAACTGACAACGCTGGCGCTGTCCACCGGGCAACGCAAGCGCCTGGCGCTGCTCAGCGCATACCTGGATGATCGCCCTTGCTACCTGTTCGACGAATGGGCCGCCGATCAGGACCCGGTGTTCAAGCACTTTTTCTATACCCGGATCCTGCCGGACCTGCGCGAGCGCGGCAAACTGCTGATTGTCATCTCCCATGACGACGCCTACTTCGGCCTGGCCGACCGGCTGATCCGCATTGAACATGGCAAGCTCAGCGAAGTCGCCCCGCAGGCTGATGCAATGCCCGTGGCCGAAATGCAGTCTTGAGGAAACCTATCGCCAGAGATTGCTCCCGCTACCCCGCAGGAGCTGTGTAGGAACTGCGTAGGAGCTGTGTAGGAA
>NZ_JBWLPW010000020.1:0-103143 GCF_056521845.1 Pseudomonas sp. PF05
TGTCCCCAGGAAAGTCCGCGAAAGCTCGTGATAAATTTGCACAGTTATTTTCGAGCTGGAACACTAGAATAGCCCCACCTTAGCTGAGCCAGAGCTGTTTATGCCCGATCCGTCAGACATTGATAGGTTGTCAGATCTGCCCCTGAGCGATCTGGTGGCGTGTCATGAGTGCGACTTGTTGATGCGCAAGCCTCGGCTGGCCCATGGCGAAAAAGCCGAGTGCCCCCGTTGCGGGTATGAGCTTTATGCTCATCGGCACAATGTAGTCGAACGCAGCCTTGCCTTGGTTATCGCCGCCCTGCTGTTATATGTGCCGGCCAACTTCTTACCCATCATGGAACTCAATCTGCTCGGGCAGTCCTCCCAGGATACCGTTTGGAGTGGGGTGGTCGGCCTGTTTGATACCGGCATGCAAGGCATTGCGGCAGTGGTGTTCTTGTGCAGCATGGGCATTCCGCTACTCAAGTTGCTTTGCCAGTTGGTGGTGTTGTTGTCCATCCGCTTGGATTTTGGCCGCAGTTACGGTTTGTTGCTGTATCGCATTTATCACCATCTACGAGACTGGGGGATGCTTGAGGTCTACCTCATGGGCGTACTGGTGGCCATCGTCAAGTTGGCAGATATGGCGGCCATCACCGTAGGCCTTGGTCTGGTGTGCTTCATCAGTTTGTTGCTGGTCCAGGTCTGGCTGGAAGTGGTGATGTCACCCCATCAGATCTGGCAGGCGTTGTCAGGAGAAGATGCCCATGCGGGCGATTGATGCAGGGATTTTGATCTGTACGGAATGCCATGAGTTGAATCGGCAGGATGCTGAGGCCGATAACCAAACCTGTACTCGCTGCGGTGCGCTGGTTCACCCCCGCCGCCCGAACAGCTTGATGCGCACTTGGGCATTGTTGATCACGGCCGCGATTCTTTATATTCCGGCCAACATCTTGCCGATCATGACTATCAACTCGCTGGGCGAGGGCGCCCCGAGTACCATCATGGCCGGTGTCATCGAGCTGGTTCAACACGGCATGATTCCTATTGCCGCCGTGGTGTTCATCGCCAGCATCGTCGTACCCACTTTCAAACTGGTGGGCATCGCTTTGTTGTTATTTTCCGTGCAGCGGCATCAGCCGATGTCGGCGCGGCAACGCATCTTTATGTATCGTTTCATCGAATTCATTGGTCGCTGGTCGATGCTGGATATTTTCGTGATCGCTATTTTGGTGGCCGTGGTGAATTTCGGACGGCTCGCCAGTGTCGAAGCGGGTCTCGGCGCGATCGCTTTCGCCAGCGTAGTGATTTTGACAATGATTGCCGCAGTAACCTTCGATCCCCGACTGATTTGGGATAACACGGAGTCGGATGACGACCATGACTGATTTGCCTACCGCTAAAACTCGACCGGCTTCGAACTGGTCGGCCATCTGGGTCCTGCCGTTGATTGCCTTGATCATCGGCGGCTGGCTCGGCTGGCGGGCTTATAACGAGACCGGAATCGAGATCAACGTGCGCTTTGAGAGCGGCGAAGGCATCCAAGTCAACAAAACCGAAGTCGTCTACAAAGGGATGCCGGTCGGCAAAGTGACGGCCCTTACCCTCGATGACCAAGGCAGCTCCAAGGGCGTGGTCGCGACCATCGAGATGAACAAGGACGTCGAGCAATACCTCAAGACCGGAACGCGTTTCTGGCTGGTCAAGCCGAGCGTGAGCCTGGCCGGGATCACTGGTCTGGAAACCCTGGTATCGGGTAACTATGTGGCTATCAGCCCGGGTGAAGGTGAGTTGACCCGTAAATTCAAGGCGCTGGCCGAAGAGCCGCCATTGTCGGACGCCAAGCCGGGTTTGCACCTGACCCTCAAGGCTGATCGCTTGGGTTCGCTGAACCGTGGCAGTCCGGTGTTCTACAAACAGATTCAGGTCGGTCAGGTGAAGAGTTACCTGCTGTCGGAGGATCAGAGCAAGGTCGAGATCAAAATCTTCATCGAGCCGACCTATGCCAACCTGGTGCGCAAACACACGCGTTTCTGGAACGCCAGTGGCATCAGCATCGATGCCAACCTCTCGGGCGTCAAAGTGCGCAGCGAGTCCTTGGCCAGCATCGTGGCGGGAGGTATCGCGTTTGCCACGCCGGAAAACCGTAAAGACAGCCCACCTACGGACCCAAGCCTGCCGTTTCGTCTGTACGAAGATTTCGATGCCGCCGCCGCGGGGATTCGCGTCAAGGTCAAGCTCAGCGACTTCGAAGGATTGCAGGCTGGCCGCACGCCGGTGATGTACAAGGGCATCCAGGTCGGTAGCCTGAAGACCTTGAAAGTCGACCCGGACCTGTCCAGCGCCAGCGCGGAGCTGACCCTCGATCCGTTGGCCGAAGATTATCTGGTGGCCGGTGCTCAGTTTTGGGTCGTCAAACCATCGATTTCCCTGGCGGGTATCACCGGCCTGGAAGCGTTGGTCAAGGGCAACTATATTGCCGTGCGACCGGGTGACAAGGGCGGCGCGCCGCAACGCGAATTCGAAGCCCGGGCAAAAGCGCCACCGTTGGACTTGCGTTCCCCGGGGCTGCACTTGGTCCTGCTGACTGAAAACCTCGGATCGCTGGAGGTTGGCAGTCCGATCCTCTACAAACAGGTCAAGGTCGGGTCGGTGCAGAGCTACCAGTTCTCGCGTAAGAAGAAGCGGTTGATCATTGGGGTACACATCGAGAAGGAGTACGAAGGACTGGTCAACGGCTCGACACGCTTCTGGAACGCCAGTGGTATCACCCTCACGGGAGGTTTGACGGGCGGGATCCAGGTCAAGAGCGAGTCCCTGCAAAGCCTCATGGCCGGCGGGATTGCCTTCGAAACTCCGGAACCGAATGTGCCGCTGAAAAGACGCATCCCACGTTTCCGTCTGTTTGCCGATCACGAAGCTGCACAACAACGAGGCACCGTGGTCACGATCAAGGTCGACCGCGCCGATGGCTTGCGCAGTGGTACGCCGATCCGTTTCAAAGGCCTGGATGTGGGCAAGATCGAGGATGTCGATCTCAGCGCCGACATGCAGTCTGTGCTGCTTACGGCGCGTATCACCGAAGTGCCGGAGCGCATCGCCCGGGTCGGGTCCCAGTTCTGGGTGGTCAAGCCTGAGTTGGGGTTGATCAAGACTTCCAACCTGGAAACGCTGGTAACCGGCCAATACATTGAAGTGCAGCCTTCGGCGAAAAACCTCGGGCCGCAAAAAAGCTTCGTGGCCCTGGCCGACCCACCACAAAGCGCTGTGCCCGAAGCGGGATTGAGCCTGGTGCTGAGCGCAGCCCGCCGTGGTTCGTTGAAGATCGGCGTACCGGTCACCTATCGCGAGATCACGGTGGGCAAGGTCACCGGTTATGAACTGGGCCAGACCGCGGACCGGGTGCTGATCCATATCCTGATTGAGCCCAAGTATGCGCCGCTGGTGCGCAGCGGCACACGGTTCTGGAATAGCAGTGGCTTCGGTCTGGACTTCGGTCTGTTCAAGGGTGCGACGGTGCGAACCGAGTCGCTTGAAACGCTTATCCAGGGCGGCATTGCGTTCGCAACGCCGGATGGCGAGCGAATGGGCAATCCGGCCCGACCGGAGCAGACTTTCCCACTGTTCGATAAGTTTGAAGATGAATGGCTGACCTGGGCGCCGAAAATCAGTCTCGGTAAGTAAGGTTATTGGATGTAGCACTTGTGGCGAGAGCTTGCTCCCGCTGGGCTCTGTAGGAGCTGGCGAAGCCTGCGATCTTTTGATCTTGATCTTGATCTTGATCTTGATCTTGATCTTTTGCTTGAGACTCAAGTGCCTGGGAAAAGATCGCAGCCTCGTTGCACTCGACAGCTCCTACACAGCTGCTACACAGCTCCTACACAGTTCTTACGGGCACAGTCGAGCGGGAGCAAGCTCCCTCGCCACGGTGCATGAAAAAGGCCGCGATCCATTTGGATCGCGGCCTTTTTCATGTCCGGCTATTCACCTCACACCGGATCCAGCTCCGGCTCGTCGGCCTGGACATTCACCGTGGCCTTCACCGCATCGTGACGACGGATGTATTTCCAGTCCGCTTCGTCGATGTAGATGCCGTTCGGGCCGCTGCCGCCTTCCAGGTCGATGGCGACACTGGCGCAGACTTGCGGTTTCACACTGGCCAGGATCGGCACGAAGCCCAGCTGCAGGCTGGTTTCCAGCAGTGCGGCCTGGTTTTTCTCGTCGATGTCCGCTGCTTCGTCCAGGTAGTACGGCAGACGCACGCGGCCGGCCTGTTCGCGGTCCATCAGGTGCAGCAACAAGTACATGTTGGTCAGCGCCTTGATGGTCATGGTGGTGCCGTTGGATGCCGCGCCGTCGATGTCGGTGTGGATCACTGGCTGGCCGTTGACCTTGGTGATCTCGAACGCCAGTTCGAACAGGTCCTTGAGGCCGAGCTGATTGTGGTTCGCCGCCACCAACCGTGCCAGGTACTCCTTGGCTTCTTCGTTCTTGTTGTCCTGCTCGGCGCTCTGGCTGAGGTCGAACACTGACAAAGTCTCGCCTTCCTCGTACTGGCCGGCACTGTGGATGATCTGGTCGATGTGTTTGAGCGCTTCCTTGTTCGGCGCCAGGACGATCCGGAAGCTCTGCAGGTTGGAGACCTGGCGCTTGTTGATCTCGCGGTTGAACAGTGCCAGTTGGTGCTCGAGGCTGTCGTAGTCGCTGCGGATGTTGCGCAGGGTCCGGGCGATGTCGGTCACCGCCGCACGGCGCGCCTTGCCCAGGGTCAGCGCTTCATCGGTGCGGTGGGCATAGGCGTTGATCAGCAGTTGCAGGCGTCGCTCCATGTCGTCTTCGCTGTCGAACTTGGCCACGCCCTTGAGGCGCACCTGGGCATACAGCGCTTCGATCTGGCCGTCGACCCGCAGCAGCCCTTGCCAGCTGTCCTGGTAGTCATTGAGCAGCGGCAGCAGGTTGTCCATGGAATCGTCGACCGGGTCCATGAACGGCGTGCCGAACGGCAAGTCCGCCGGGAGCAATTGACGACGGCGCAGGGCGTCGTCGAGGGTGCGTTGCTTGGCTTCCATGTCGGCGATCTGCCGACCCACCAACTGCAACTTGGCGGACAACTGCTGGACGCGCTCGGTGAAGGCATCGCTGGAGCGCTTGAGTTCGTCCTGGGCGGCTTCCATCTGCGCCAGTTGCTCGAGCTTTTCGCCTTCCTCGGCGCTCAAGGTCTGGGTGCGACGGAAATCTTCCAAGGCTTTTTGTGCATCGAGGACCTGCTGGTACAGCGCCTCGGTCTGGGTCTTGCTCGCGGCGCGGTCGGCAGCCACGGCTTGCTGGGTCTTGAGCTGCTTGAGTTCTTTTTCCAGGCGCTCTTTCTGGTCGCGCAGTGCGGCGCGGTCGGCCAGGGCTTGCAGGGCAGGCGGCTCGATGTGGGACAGGTCGATGGACAGGCCGGGCACTTCGAAACGTTCGCCCTTGAAGCCGTCGAGGATCAGTTCCATGGATTTGACCCACTCGCCGTTCTCGTCCAGGGCGATGCCGTGTTCGCCCAGCGGCAGGCTGAACAGGGCGCTGTTGAACAGGCGCATCAGGCGTTCGACGTCCTGTTGCGAGAACTCTTCGCGCAGGCGGGCGTAGCTGTTGTTGTCGGCGTGATCGAGTTGCTGCTTGACCGACTTCAGGCGTTTTTCCAGGTCCCGCAGACGCTCTTCCAGGTCTTCGGCGCTGAACTGCCGGGACTGGGCCAAGGCGCCGGCCAGTTCGTCGTGGGCGTCCTTGGCGGCGAGCAATTGCTGCTCCAGGACCTTGACGTCATCCACCAGGGCAAAGCGGTTCTTGAGCACCGACAGCTCGCCGATCCAGCGTTGGATGCCGCTGATTTCCCGCTCCAGGCGCATCAACTCCTGAGTGCCGCCGCGCTGGTCGTTCTGCAGTGAATCCTGTTCGTTGCGGTAGTGCTCGGCCTGGATGGTCAGCTCTTCCTTGCGCGCACTGGCGTAATCCGACCAGGTGCCCAGCAACGAGTCGAGCAATGGCGACAGGCGATGCAATTTGCCGCGCAGGATATCGCGCTGCTTCACGCCATTGGCCAGGGCTTCCACCAGCGGACCGGCCGCCACCAGGGAGTTGTAGTCCTGCTCCATGCGGCGTACGTCGCGGAAGGCTTCTTCGCACGCGGCGATGTAGTCCACGCTACCGGAGCGCAGGCTGTGCTCGAACGCGTCGAGGAACAGTTGCTTGAGCTTGGCTGCAGTGATTTCGCGCATGTGCAGCAGGTTGATGAACAGCGCGCGGAAGGTCTTGAGGCTTTGCTCGCTGGTGGAACGCAGCGGGATCAGCGTCAGGTCCAGCGGGATCGAGGTGTGACCACCCACCAGCAGGCGTCGCAGTTCATCGGGCTTGAGTTCGTAGGCTTTCAGGCCTTCGCGCTCCAGGTTGGTGAACAGCTCTTTCTGACGCAGGCAGGTGTCATTTTTCTGATAGTGGGCCAGGTCCAGTTTGCCGGCGTAGGCAAAGAACTGGTGACCGAAACCGCCGCCAGGGCCGCGACCGACCACGCCAATCACGTGCGGGCCGTGGGGCAGGGCGACTTCCACCAGGATGTAGCTGGTGTCCGAGGCAAAGTAGAACCGCCGGGATTGCTCCAGGCTGTACTTGCCGAAGCTCATGTCCGACATGCGCGCCAGGATCGGGAACTGCAAGGCGTTGATCGAGGCGGATTTACCGAGGTTGTTCGCGCCATAGACCGACAGCGGTTCTTCCAGCGGGAACAAACCGAGGCTGTAGCCGGCGGTGTTCAAAAGGGCAAAGCGGCGGATGCCGTAGCGTTCCTTGCTCATGCGTCGGTCTCCTGTTCTTCGGCAATGGCGCGGGCCAGTGCGTCTTCTTCGCTCTCACCTTCAAATTCGCTGAGGTCCAGCGGATCATCGGTCTGCAGCAATTTTTCGTCGCTGTCTTCGTCGATCAGCACCGGCGCCGGCAACGGCAGCACACTGTGCAGGCTGGCGGCCAGGTCGCGGTCCTGCTGGACCGACAGGCACACGTCGAGGAAACGATGCATCGGCGGCAGGAAGCGGTACACGCCGTTTTCTTCGCTGGCAAAACCCAGTTGGGTCATGCGCCGCATGATTTTCTCTTCCAGTTCTTCCTGGGTCTGTACTTCGGCCTGGATGAACAGGTCGCGGTACTTTTCCAGCAGCGACGGCAGCTCATCGCGGCCCAGGCTGCCGCCGTCGAGCACGGCAATCGGGTCGCGGCCCTGGTCGGCCAGGTGCTCGACCAGGATGAAGGTGAACAGGGCCAGGCGCTGGGCGGTCTTGTTCACCGCCGCGGCGGCCAGGTCCGGTACGAAGTAATAGAAGCCACGGGTATCGCACACCAGTTCGAAGCCCAGGGCCTTGAACAGCGTGCGGTACTGGTCCTGGAAGTTCGACAGTTGCGCGTACAGCTCCGGGTCGCGGCGGCTGACGTGGTAGCCCTTGAACAGCTCGCGAAAGATCGGCGCCAGCTGGGACAGTTCGGATAGATCAAGATGCATGGGGGATGCTCGCAGAATCCTCGACGGCGGTGTCGCCGGCCGAGAGCAGGGCGAAGGAGCGCAGGCTGACCTGATGCTCGTGAGTGTGATAGTCGCGGCGTTCCAGACGCTCGCGCTTGAAACGTTTTTCCCGCGACAGGCGCGAGAACCAGTACAGCAATTCGTCGGTGGCGCCGTCCGGTTCCTGCTCCAGCAGCCAGGACATCAGGTCCGGCATCGGCAGGGCGTCTTCGCAACGCTCGACCATCTCGCGCACGGTGCGTGGCGCACGCGGTGCTTCGCCACCTTTGTGGGTCTTGTGGGACTTGGGGAAGCGCGCCGGTTTCGGTTCGAAACGGGCCAGGGCGTAGACATAGGCTTCGACCTGGCTGGCGCTGCCCAGGAACGTGCTTTGCGGCCGGGTGAACAGCGGCATGGCGGCCTGCGGTACGGCATCGATGCCTTTGCGCCGGATGGCGGCCAGGGCCAGGGCGGCGCCACGGGTCACGGCGTTGTGGCGGCGGGCCTCTTCGCGCAGCGGCAGGAGCAATTCTCGGGCATGACGCAGGGTCAACTGGGCGCTGGTCTGCATCTCCAGGATGCGTGCGTGGGTGCGCAGCAGCATGTCGTCGTCCACCAGGTGACCGAGGCGCTGCTGTTCGGTGAGCATGCGCAACAGCACGTTCTCGACCTTGCGCACGCCTTGCTCGAAGGCGCCGTCGGCGTTCACCAACTGGATCATCGGCTCGACGTATTCGTCCCAGGTCGCCAGCACTTCGGCATAACGCTGGCGCAACGGGATCTGCCGGTCGCTGGTCTTGGCTCGTTCGGCGACGGCCACCAGGGCCTGTTCGTCGTTGGCGAGTTTCTTGAGCACGTCGCGCACGCGCATGTCCAGCAGGCGCAACTGGCGGGCCAGGTCGTTGCCGTCGCGCACATCGAAGGCGTCCTGGATGTAACCGGCCAGGCGCTCGAGGTGACGCAGGTAGGCTTCGATCTCCAGGCACAGGCCCAGCCGGTGTTCGCGGCGCAGGTAGGCGAGGAAGTCATGGATCTGGGCGTTGAGCTCGAAGCGGTTCGGGCTTTTCGCCACCGGTACGAGGATGTCCAGGCGGATCCACACATCCAGCAGGCTGGTGATGTCCTGGGGCGTGCTGTCCAGTTGTTGGGCGGCCAGCTGTGAACGCAATTCGTTGAGGCTCAGGGTGCCCTGGTCGAAGTGCTCGCACAAAGGTTCCAGCAATGCCCAGTGTTCAGCGAGGGCGCGCAAGACGCGCTTGGGTTCGATCATCGCAATGGCCGTCGGGTTGGCAATTAAAAGCGGCGATTGTACTGCATCGGGCCGGTTGCGATTCACCCCTTGGACGGACTGTCGTTTGCTATCGATCAACTATTGGCTCAACAGGGAAGCGATCCGCGCCGAAGGGCGGTAGAATCGCTCCCACTTTCCGTTATCCACAAGTGGCCGACCCTTGCTTATCGAGTCCCGTCGCCGCGCCTATCTGACCGCCATGCAGGTGGTCAACTGGCTGCCGCGTACCGAATTGCCGTTCGCCGCCCCGTCGCGGCCCGAGCTGCTGGAAACGCCCGAGCCCGAGTACATCGCGCCGGTCGTGACTGCGCCTGTGGCCAAGACGGTTGCCGAGCCGGTGGCGCCCGTGGTCGAACGGCCAAAAATCGAAGTGCCGCGTCCCAGCCTGGCCTCGACCCGTACCAACGCCAAGCCGGTGGAAGAGGTTGTCGAGGCGCCGCCCAAGGCCCCCTACGTCGCACCGCCGCGTTTCGCCCTGCAGCTGCTGCGGGCCGGGCGTTGCCTGCTGTTGGTGGAGTTGCCCACGGGCGAGCCGTTCCAAAGCCGTGACCCGGCCTATCTGCTGCTCAAGGACATGCTGCGCGCCGCAGGTCTGCCAGACAGCCCGCAGATCATTGGCGAACCGGTGCGCTGGCCGCTGTTGTCGCGCGGCACCATGGACCAGGGGCCCGAAGCGGCGCGGGATTTCGTCCAGGGGTTCGTTTCGGCGCGTCTCGAAGACGAGCCCTGCGTGTGCCTGTGGCTGATCGGCCTGCCGGCGGTGAAGTTTGCCGGCGAGGCGGACGCCGAAGCGTTCAATCGCGAACTGCAGGTCGAAGGCCTGGGCTCGGCCTGGGCGTTGCCCGGGTTGGAACTGTTAATGGAAACGCCACAGCGCAAGGCTGATGTCTGGCAAGCCATGCGCCGGCTGATGGCGCGCTGGAAAGAATCGAATGAGTGACGCTGTATCGTTCCGCCCGATGACCGAGGCGGACCTCGACGCTGTACTGAAAATCGAATACGCCGCCTACAGCCACCCCTGGACCCGCGGGATATTTCTCGACGGGCTGGGCAAATACCAGATTTGGTTGATGTTCGAAGGCCAGCAGCAAGTCGGCCATGGCGTGGTGCAGATCATCCTGGATGAGGCGCACCTGCTCAATATTACCGTCAAACCGGAAAACCAGGGCCGTGGCCTGGGCTTGCGCCTGTTGGAACATTTGATGTCGATCGCCTACAAGGCCCAGGCCCGGGAATGCTTCCTGGAAGTGCGCGACAGCAATCGCACGGCGTTCCGGCTGTATGAGCGCTATGGCTTCAATGAAATTGGCCGGCGCCGGGATTACTACCCGGCGGTGGGCGGCCGTGAGGATGCGGTGGTCATGGCTTGTACCTTGGTGGACTGAAGCGCCACATCACATTGAGGTTGACCACAACGCCGCCATCGCGAGCTTGCTCACGATGGTGATTGTCGGCTTACCGCTTGCCATCCAGCGGATCGATATCCGCCATTTCCGCTTCATCCAGCCCATCGCCTCCGCCAATATCGTTTTCATCGACGACACTCAGGTCCCAGTCCGCCTGTTCGTCGTCCCCGGTCTCGTGGGCATCCCGAGCGCCGTCTTCGCGGATGAGGGTTTCCGGGCTCATGTCGTCGTCGGTCGATTCGTGATCATCCGTCGAAGCCCCGGTCAGCCCGGCTTCACGGACGCGTTCGCGAGGCATCAGGTGCTCGCGTTCGTTTTCCGGCAGTTCGTCACCGATTTTCGCGCTGGGTTCTTCTTCGTCGAACTCCAGTTCATGCATCGAGCCCATGCGATCTTCGTTGTCGTCGATGGGTTCCGGTTGCGTCGCATCGAAGGGGCGTCGTGAATCATTCATGGCAATTCCTCATACTATGGGCCTTACTGGTGTCGACCGGCAGCGCATCCAGGAATTCCAATGCATTGCCGACGTGACCTCGACCGGCGGTCGTTTGTCACAGTTGCGCACTCTCAATCGAGGCTAGACAGCATGAACGAATTACAAGATCTGATTGATAACAACGCGCGCTGGGCCGATGCGATCAAGCAGGAAGATCCTGACTTCTTCTCCAAGCTGGCTCGTCAGCAAACCCCAGAGTACCTGTGGATCGGCTGTTCCGATGCGCGGGTGCCGGCCAACGAGATCGTCGGCATGCTGCCGGGCGATCTGTTCGTACACCGCAACGTGGCCAACGTAGTGCTGCACACGGACCTCAACTGCCTGTCGGTGATCCAGTACGCGGTGGACGTGCTCAAGGTCAAACACATCCTGGTCACCGGCCATTACGGCTGTGGCGGCGTGCGTGCCTCGATGCAGGACCGGCAACTGGGCCTGATCGACGGCTGGCTGCGCTCGATTCGCGACCTGTACTACGAGCATCGCGAGGCGTTGGGCCAATTGCCGACCGAGGAGGAACGTGTCGACCGCCTGTGCGAGCTGAACGTGATCCAGCAGGTGGCTAATGTCGGCCATACCAGCATCGTGCAGAACGCCTGGCACCGGGGGCAGAAACTGTCGATCCATGGCTGCATCTATGGCATCAAGGACGGACGCTGGAAGAGCCTGGACACCACGATCAGCGGTTTCGAACAGTTGCCACCGCAGTATAGGCTGCGTCCGGTTGGCGCGCCTTGATTCCGGTTCGTCAGTCGCGGTGACATTGGCGGCGCCAGTGCCGTAGAAACTTCATTCCCTGCTCATTGGGCGGTTCGTCATAGCCGGTAATCCAGCCATGACAGTTGGGCGAACCGCACCGGCAGGCGAACTGTCGATACAGTTTCTGTTCGGTACTGGCGTAGTCCATCGTCAGGCAGTCACCTTCATCGATACGGGCCAGTGACCACAGCCACAGCTCGCTCATGTCGAGGAAGACATTCGGGTCGCAGGAATGCAGCAGCAATCCGGCGAAGTGTGGGTCATACATGTGGACGTCCGGCAGGATCTGCAGCGTGTGCAGGCGCCGTCGGCTCACCAGCAGCCCCGAAACCCTGCACATCCTCTCCATGGGAGCGAATGGTTTGCGGGCGACGATGCCGTTGCCGCGCCCGTCGGTCGTGTGATGCACTTCGAAATCGCGCGCCGAGGGGTAGCCCAGGCGGGTGCTGAGTTGTTTTTCCGGGTAGATGCAATCCCGATTCTGTGAACAGGCCCTATCTGTTATGAACGTGGTCATGACAGTCCTTGTCGGTGCTAAACACTCGACTTTCTGGCGCTGGCGATCCTGCCGGCGATCGTTGAAAAAACCTTGATAGCTTCGCCCAAGTCGGGGGCGTCATCTACTGTCAACTCTGACAGGCGCCAAAAGCGCTTTCCCGTGTCAGCCCAAACCTACGCGGGAAAGCACCTCAAGGTTTAGACCGCCTCGGCAGGCAGCGGCATAGGCACCTTCAGTTGTGGAAGTTGCGACTTGATCGCCGGCGTTTCGCATTTTTTCGCTGCATCAGCCGGCGTCAAGTTGCGAATGGAGGTGTAGAACAATTCGCAGGTCTTTTCCTTTTGCGTGACCTGCCAGGTCTGCGTGCACTGGTTCAGCAGTGTGCTCGGGTCGGTGCCTGGCTTGCTGCCCATGCCGGCCTGCCAGCATGAAGCACTCAGGTCCTGACCCATGACTTTCAGGCCAGCGGCATCCGCCTTGGCTTCGTCACCGTCGTAGCTGTCCTTGTCGGCGGCGTACCAGATGTAGCTCGGATGATTGGAACCCAGGACCGGAACCTTGACGCCGCTGCCGGTTGTGATGGTCGCCAGGCCGAGTACATTCACGGTCGGGCCGTACTGGGTCTTGATCCAGTCCCGAACGGGCGCTCCGAAGGCCACCATTGGCAATGCGGCGCCGCTGGCGGTTTGGGTGACCTGCGTGACCATGGTCGTCTGGTAGTCGTTGAAGTAGCTGTAGAGCCCCGCCAGTGTGCTGCCGGCGTTGGATGGCGCCGCGATGGGCGCGATGTCGATGATGGTCTGGTAGGCCGGCGTCTGTTCAACAGCAATGCCGTTGACGGTCAGCAGCGTGGCCCAACGATCGGTGGTGGCCGACTCCAGGTAGTCCTGGGCCTGGGTCAGGGAGTAATCCGGCGGGAAGTGCAGCAACTCGACACTCTTGCGGTTTTCCAGGGCCATGCCCAGCGGCAGGAACAGGTACCAGTTGTAGGACCATTTCTGGTCGCTGTTGAGTTTCGAGGCGCCGTTGTACGCCAGGTCCCCGGCGTCAAGCAGGGCCTTGAGCGGTTGGCCGTAGCTCTTCGGTACGCCGCTGATGTGGGCATAGACTTTATCGTTGTCGCTTTTGACACTGACCTTGGCCGTGCTGTAGCCGTCGCGCTGTACGCTTTGGGTCAGGTAATGCTCGACGGTCTGCTCCAGGGTCCAGTCGCGAAAGCAGATGACGTTGCAGTTGTTGGGATAGGCGAAGAGGCGAGTGACGCGTTCGGTGCTGCCCAGTTGTACGTCAATGTCCTCGGCGTGAGCAGTGGCACTCAGGGCCAGGGCGGCAAGAGGAAGAACGGCGAGTTTGAACATGCTCAGATCCTTTTCAGCGTGAGGGACCCCTAAAACAGGGCGCCCCCAATACTGAAACAGACCGGGCCGAAGAAAAAGTGGGCCGAGGGAAATATCGGCCCTTTTTTATGGCTTTATGGCATCACTGGCGGCAAATAACTCAATGTTGTCCCCAGTGCCCATAGCAGCGCCAGCACCAACGGCGTATGCACCAGCAACTGCACGAAGGAAAAACCGATCAGGTCCCTGGCCTTGAGCCCCAAGACCCCCAGTAACGGCAGCATGTAGAACGGGTTGATAAGGTTTGGCAGCGCTTCGGCGGCGTTATAGATCTGCACCGCCCAACCCAGGTGATAGTTCAGGTCGTTGGCCACTTGCATGACGTAGGGCGCTTCAATGATCCACTTGCCGCCGCCAGAAGGAATGAAAAAGCCCAGTACCGCCGAATAGACACCCATTAACAAGGCGTAGGTGTCATGGGAGGCAATCTGGACGAAAAAGGTCGAGATATGGTGGGCCAACGTCTGGGCATCGCTGCCCTTGACTGTGGTCAGCAAGGCGGCGATCGAGCCGTATAGCGGGAACTGGATCAATACGCCGGTGGTGGTTGGCACTGCACGGGCCACCGCATCGAGAAAACTGCGCGGCCGCCAGTGCAGCAAGGCCCCGAGCATGATGAACAGGAAGTTATAGGTGTTGAGCCCGGAAATGGCATTGATCGCAGGTTTGGTCGAGAACTCATGGAACAGCCAGCCGGCCGCCAGCAGCACCAGGGCGATGGTCAACAGCGGGCTGTGTTCCAGCCATTCCCCGGGACGGGTGCGCGGTTGCAGCACCGGCATGCTGAAGCTGGGGTCGATCCCGCAGGCGGCGGCGTCACGGGCGCTGTTCGGGCCGGGGGCGGTGGCGTAGGCAATGATCAACGAGATCACAATCAGCGCCAGCAGCATCACCCCGGACTGCCAGAGAAAGATGGTCTGGGTGAACGGAATGACGCCAGTGATCGACAGGATCGACGGCGGCAGGCTGGCCGGGTTGGCCTGCAATTGTGCGGCCGATGAAGACAACCCCAGGGCCCACACAGCACCCAGCCCAAGGTATGCGGCGGCGCCGGCGGCGCGATAGTCCATCTTCAGATCGGTGCGACGGGCGAGGGCCCGCACCAGCAGGCCGCCAAACACGAGCGACAGGCCCCAGTTGAGCAACGACGCGACCATGGAGATCAGCGCCACCCACGCCACGGCAGAGCGGCCGTTCTTCGGGATCCGCGCCAAGCGATCGATCAACTTGACGGCGGGTGGCGAACTGGCGACCACGTAACCGCCGATCACCACGAAGGCCATCTGCATGGTGAACGGGATCAGGCTCCAGAAGCCGTCGCCAAACGCCATGGCGGCTGCCGTGGGCGGGGCGCCGATAATTTGTGTCGCCAGCGCGACCACCAGCACCGCCAGCGCGGCAAAGACCCAGGAGTCGGGGAACCAGCGCTCGGCGAAACTGGAACAGCGCAAGGCGAAGCGGGCGCAACGGCTGTCTTCGATGTCGGTGGTCACGGCAATTACCTCGTTTTTATGGTTATGGGTATTGGGGGGCGGCAAGGCCTCAGCGGTCAGCCATCAACAGTAGAGCAATCCAGTGACCATGGGACGCTTGTCAGGGTTTCGAGAGCCTCCATGATTATTTTCAAGAGCGGCTTGTAAGGCTCTTTAGAAAAAAAACGCCGGGCCGATGGCAAGGGAACAGCATTCAATTCTCCTGCTGTCGGAGCTGCCCATGTTCAACAACCGCCTGAAGCAGGAGCTGCTGGCTCTTCGCCAAGAACTGTCCAGCCTTGCACAAGTCAAGGACAGCCTGGATCGCGAAATGCTTGGCCTCACCCTGGACGCCGAGGGACGGATTCAATCGGTCAATCAGAATTTCCTCGACGAGATGCGCTACAAGAGCCAGGACTTGATTGGCCGGCCTGTGGATGAGCTGGTTCCCGCATATTTGAAATCCAATGAGTTCCAGGTTCGCTTCAAGTCGGCGCTGACCCGGGGCGAACACTTTTCCGGTGCCGTGCGCCTGGTTCGCGGCAATGGTCAGGAAGCCTGGCTGCGTTCGATCCTTCAGCCTGTACGGAGTACCGACGGGCGGATTCGCTACTTTTCGATGTATTCCAATGACCTGACCCGCACCATCGAGGCTTCCCGCGAGCATGAAAACCTCATTGGCGCGTTGGTGCGTTCAACGGCGGTGATCGAATTCGATTTGGGCGGTCACGTACTGACGGCCAATGATCGTTTCCTCAACGCCATGGGCTATAGCCTCGCGCAGATCAAGGGCAAGCATCACCGCATGTTTTGTGAGCCTGAGGAGTACAACAGCGCGGCCTACCAGCAGTTCTGGAAGCGCCTGAACAGCGGTGAATTCGTGGCTGGCCGTTTCAAGCGTATCGACAGCAATGGGCGTGAGGTCTGGCTGGAAGCCTCCTACAACCCGGTGGTCGATGCCAACGAGCGACTGTATAAAGTGGTCAAGTTCGCCACCAACATCACGGACCAGGTCAACCAGGAAAAAGCTGTCGCCGAGGCGGCCAGCATCGCCTACAGCACCTCGCAGCAGACTGATAGCACCGCCCAGCGCGGCACGACAGTCGTGACCCAGGCCGTGGACGTGATGCGCGACCTGGCCCGACACATGCAAACCGCTGGCGAAGGCATCGAGGCGCTGAATGAGCAATCCCTGGTGATTGGCACCATCGTCAAGACCATCAGCGGCATCGCCGAACAAACCAACCTGCTGGCGCTCAACGCCGCGATCGAAGCCGCCCGGGCCGGCGAGCAAGGGCGCGGCTTTGCGGTGGTGGCCGATGAAGTGCGACAACTGGCATCGCGCACCAGCCAGGCGACCGATGAAATCGTCGGCGTGGTCCGTCAGAACCAGGACATGGCCCGCAACGCCGTGGCACTGATGACCGACGGCCAGCACCAGGCTGAACACGGCCTGGCCCTGGCCGCCGAGGCGGGCACGGTGATCGTCGAGATTCAGGACGGGGCGAAGAAAGTGGTCGATGCGGTGAGCCAGTTTGCCAATCAGCTATCGACCTGAGGAAAACTGCTGAGCGAGCCGCCGCCATCGCGAGCAGGCTCGCTCCCACAATAAATCTCGCGTACGCCACAAATCCCTCGTGGCCCCGCTCCCACCGATGTTTAATCCCCCAGCGCTTCTCCTTCCCGCCGCGGATCCGCACCGCCGGCCAGAGACGTCTTTCCTTGTGCATCACGCACCCGGACGATCGCCTGGGTACCGCTGTTCATGTCGATCTCGCTCACCGCATGGCCTTTGTCTTTCAGCGCCTGGACCAACGCCGGGCTGAACTGTCCCTTTTCCAGTTCGGTGGGGCCATTACGGCTGCCGAAGTTGGGGAGGTTGATGGCGGTTTGCGGGTCCAGGTTCCAGTCGAGCAGGCCAATGACCGACTTGGCGACGTATTCGATGATTTGCGAGCCACCCGGCGAACCAACAGCGGCCAGCAACTCACCACTCTGACGATCGAAGACCAGCGTCGGCGCCATGGACGAGCGCGGGCGTTTGCCGGGTTCGACGCGGTTGGCGACTTTTTGCCCGTTTTCTTCAGGGATGAACGAGAAGTCGGTCAGCTGGTTGTTGAGCATGAAGCCCTGGACCATCAAATGTGAGCCGAACGCCGACTCCACCGTGGTGGTCATGGACACAGCCCCTCCCAGGTCATCCACCGCCACCACTTGCGAGGTGGAGATGCGCAGGGGGGAACGGTCCGGGGCGTAGGCCACCTGGATGCCCGGTGGTGTGCCGGGCTTGGCGACACCCATGCTGCGTGAGCCGATCAGGCCTGCGCGGCTGGCCAGATAGTCCGGATCGACCAGGCCCTTGACCGGCACGGGGACAAAATCCGAGTCGGCGACGTACTGGGCGCGGTCGGCGTAGGTCAGGCGCTCCGCTTCAGCGATCAAGTGCACCGCCTCGGGCGCAGGCTCGAGGCCGGCGGGTTTGTCGGTCTTGAGTGGTTTCAATGGCGCGAGGGCCTTGTGGCTGTCGCGCTGTTCCAGGGCCTGCAATGTCCCGAGGATCTGCGCCAAGGCAATCCCGCCTGAAGACGGGGGCGCCATGCCGCACACTTGCCAGCGTTTGTAGTCGGAGCACAACGGCGCGCGCTCCCGGGCGGCGTAGCCCTGGAGGTCATTGAGCGAAAGGCTGCCGGGATTGGCGTTGCCTCGCACCTTGGCGACTATCTCCTCGGCCACCGGCCCTTTGTACAACGCATCCGGGCCCTCGTTGGCAATGCGCTTGAGCACGTTGGCCAAGGCTGGATTCTTCAGTAGCGTGCCGACCGCTTTCGGGCTGCCATCGGCGTTCAGGAAGTAGGCGGCCATGTCCGGCGAGCCCGGCAGGGACGGATCGGCCGCGATCAACGAATGCAACCTGGGCGAGATCGCAAAACCTCGTTCCGCCAGCGCGATGGCTGGCTCGAACAGTGTCGCCCATTCCAGGCGCCCGTGTTTGCGGTGGGCCAGTTCCAGGGCGCGCAACACTCCCGGCGTGCCAACGGAGCGGCCGCCGATTTGGGCAGCGGTAAACGGCATGGGTTTGCCGTCGGCTTGCAGGAAAAGTCTTTCAGTGGCGCCGGCCGGTGCTGTTTCGCGACCGTCGTAGGTGCGCACGGTCTTGCCATCCCACAGCACAATGAACGCGCCGCCGCCGATGCCTGAAGATTGTGGTTCCACCAGCGTCAGCACCGCTTGCATCGCAATCGCCGCGTCGATGGCCGAGCCGCCGCGCCGCAACATCTCCCGCCCGGCTTCGGCCGCCAAGGGGTTGGCCGCGGCGGCCATGTGCTTGTCGGCGTGGCGGGTCTGCAGATCGGTGCGGTAGCCGGAAGCGATTTCCGGTGCGCTGGGCAATGCAGGTGTGGTGGTGGAGGAGGACGGGGCCTTACAGGCGATGAGTGTCAGGGCGACAGCCAGTAACGAAACGGCTGACAGGTGACGAAGGTTCGGTTTCAGATCTGTAAGCACGTGTCGCTCCATCCGTGGCGTGGAATAGAGACCGACTGTAGCGATGCGAGGCGTGTGGCGCAAATCAACAAGCCCCCTCGCCACAGAGGTGCGCAATCAAATCCTGAGAGGGCAGGTACTTTTCTCGAGGCATAAAAAAACGGCCTATCTTTCGATAGGCCGTTTTTAGTACTTGGTGGCTACACAGGGACTTGAACCCCGGACCCCAGCATTATGAATGCTATGCTCTAACCAACTGAGCTATGTAGCCAAGTGGCGCGCATTATTCGCTGGTAACGAAGATGTGTCAAGCGTAAATCTGAAATATTTCTCTGCGCTTTCAACCGCTTAACAATCCTCGCCGCAAATCGCTATCAACCGAGCTGAAATCTCCCTGTGTTGGCACTCAAGGCCTGGCTGCCCTGGCTCAAGGTATCCGCCGCCACGTTCACGGCACGTGCACCTTCGAGCAAGCGCATCGCTGCCTGGTCGACTTGCTGGATATTGCCGCTGACCTCGTCGGCGGTGCTGGCTTGTTCATCCACGGCGGTGGCGATTTGCGCCAGGGTGTCGGTGACGCTTTGCACCGCGCTGGCGATTTCACCGAGCCGCTCGCCAAGGCCGGTGACCGCTTGGGCGTCGGTCTGGGCCTGGCCGCAGGCGGCTTCCATCAGGCTGACAGCTTCGTTGACCGTGGCGCGCAGGCTGTCGACGGTGGCGGCAATCTGTTGCGTGGAGGATTGGGTACGTTGCGACAGGCTGCGCACCTCGTCGGCTACCACCGCGAAACCACGGCCCTGTTCCCCGGCGCGAGCGGCTTCGATGGCGGCATTGAGGGCCAAGAGATTGGTCTGCTCGGCCACGCCGCGAATGGTATCGACCACCAGTTGGATCTGTTGCCCCTGTTCGCTGACCCGCCCCAATGCGGCGGCGGTTTCGTTGAGGCGCTGGTTGAGCTGCTGGATGCTTGCCGTGGTGCGTTGGCTGTCGCGGCTGCTGTCGGTGGCGATGCGACGGGTCTGCTGGGCGCTATCGGAAGCCTGTTCACAGCTCTTGGCGACGCCCTGGGAGGTGGCGGCCAGTTGTGTCGCGGCGGCAGCGATCTGGCTGATCTGCATCTGCTGGGCTTCGACTTCGCTCAGGGCGCCGCTGGAGTGTGTGTTGAGGGTGCGCACGGCATTGCTCAACTGCAACGTTTCGTGGTCCACCCCCAGCAGGCTGTTGCGCAACTGCACCACGGCAACGTTGAGGGCGGTGCTGATGGCCGCCAGTTCATCGCGCCCCTCTACCGGCACTTGCAGGCTGAGATTGCCATCGCGCAGCGCTTCGGCCAGCAGGGTGATGCCGCTGGCGCTGCGCCGGATCGACGCTTGCAGGCAAACAAAAAGGTACAGCGCCGCCAGCAGCAGGCAGCCCAGTACCGTCGCTACCAGGGTGAACTGGCGAATCGCCGAACCGTGGTAGTGGTCCAGTCGCGTATCCAGTGCCACCAGGGACTGTTGCCGCAGGGTCGCCAGGTCGGCGAGGAGGGCATCCATGTGTTTCTCGAAGTCTTCGGGCTTGAGATTGATGGAGCCGCCGAACACGCCGTCATCCAACACCTTCAGGCCGGCATCCAAGTGCTTGAGGCTGCCCTGGTATTGTTCGGCCCAGATCTGCAATTCGCTGGGCAGGCGGGTTTCCAGCAGCCCTCCGGTCTTGACCAGTTGGTCCCGGGCGTCGCCGATACGGCTGCGCAGGTCCCGCAGTTGCAGGCGACTCTGCAACGTGAACTGACCTGAGACCACTGAGGCCTGTCCAACGCTGGCCAGGCGACCGACCCGTTCGATCAGGTCCGGCGTCTGCTGGGTGGAAATCTGCGTCAGCAAATACGTCTCCAGCCAGGAGGCGAGGGTCAGCCGGTTGTCCATGACCATTTGTTCGCGCAAGGCCTGCAGGGCGCTGAGGGCGGCGGTGAAGCGGTCGTAGCCATCCGGCCACCAGCCCACGCTGCCCAGGCTTTTCGAATCCAGACCGTTGAGGCTGGTTTGCAGGACTTGATAGCGCGCGAGGGTATCGGCTTCGGCCCCTTCGGTTTGCAGGGTGTTGCCCAGGTCACTGGCGGCCTGGGTGAGGGCCGGTTGCACTGCATCGTATGCCGCCATGGCAGCCAGCGTCGCGGGTGTCGGCTGCCGATTGGTTTCGGTGGCACGCCAGCGCGCCGCGCGGTTGCGCTGGGCAGTGAGCAGATTGTCCAGGTTATCCAGGGCCATCAATTGGCGCACCCCGGCGCGTTCCCCGGAAATCAGACTGAGCTTGTCGCGATAGTCCTGGCCGATGAGCCACAGGCTGCCCATGAGCGGCAGGATAAAAAGCAGGAACAACAACTGGAACTTGCGGGCGAAGCCGAAATGCCCCAACAACCTGATTCCCGGTGATAAAAAAGCCTGCATGCCCATACTCCCCTGAACACCCTTGCACTATTTTTGTGCGTTTTCTACACAAGTGCCGAAACAGGTGCCCTTTTAAAAGGCCTCGAAAGTTTGTCCAAATCGGCTCGGTAGGCCAGCTCTGTAGCGAAACTTCCCATTCTCGGTCCCCTTTGTAAGGAGCCGCGTTGTAGGTCATTAACAAGGCAAGATTCAGACCATGGCGTTGGGCTATCACCTTGGATTTCGACAATTTTTCAAGGTCGATAGCTAGCTAAGGGGATAGCCTTGCTGCACCGAAAAATGGCACATTGACGCACCTGCCCGTGTGCAACCTCTGTCGTATGGAAACTCCCATGGCTATCAGCAATACCCAGGCCGAGATCCCCTCCGTTGCCGCCACTGCGCAAAGCAGCCCGTTGGTCATGCGGATCATTGGCGCCGTGGCGCTGGCGCACCTGATCAACGACTTGATCCAGGCCGTGCTGCCCTCGATTTATCCGATGCTCAAGGACAGCTATGGCCTGACATTCACTCAGGTTGGCTTGATCACACTGACGTTCCAGTTGACCGCCTCTTTGTTACAGCCTTGGGTCGGCTATCACACTGACCGGCACCCCAAGCCCTGGCTGCTGCCGGCCGGAACGGTGTGTACGCTGATCGGCATTGTGATGATGTCAATGGTCGGCAGTTTTGCCCTGATCCTGGTGGCGGCGGCATTGATCGGTATCGGCTCGTCGACCTTTCACCCGGAAGCGTCGCGGGTAGCGCGATTGGCCTCGGGCGGCCGCTACGGGCTGGCGCAATCGACGTTCCAGGTGGGCGGTAACGCCGGCTCTGCCTTTGGCCCGCTGCTGGCCGCGGCAATCATCATTCCCTATGGCCAAGGCAATGTGGCCTGGTTCGGGTTGTTCGCCCTCTTTGCGCTGTTCGTGCTGTACCGCATCAGCCGTTGGTACGCCAACCACCTGAACCTGTTCAAACTCAAGCAAGGCCAGGCGGCTACGCATGGCCTATCCAAGGGGCGGGTCTTGAGTGCGTTGGCAGTGCTGGGGCTGCTGGTGTTTTCCAAGTACTTCTACATGGCCAGTTTCACCAGCTACTTCACGTTCTACCTGATCGAGAAGTTCGACCTGTCGGTGGCCTCTTCGCAGTTGCACCTGTTCCTGTTTCTTGGGGCCGTGGCGGCGGGGACTTTCTTTGGTGGACCGATTGGCGACAGGATCGGGCGCAAGGCGGTGATCTGGTTCTCGATCCTCGGCGTGGCACCGTTCACCCTGATCCTGCCTCACGTCGACCTGTTGTGGACCAGCATTCTCAGTGTGGTTATCGGCTTCATCCTGGCTTCGGCGTTCTCGGCCATCGTGGTGTATGCCCAGGAACTGGTTCCGGGCAATGTCGGGATGATCGCTGGTGTGTTCTTTGGGCTGATGTTCGGTTTCGGCGGGATTGGCGCCGCGTTGCTGGGGCACCTGGCAGATATCCGTGGCATCGAGTATGTGTACTGGTTGTGCTCGTTCCTGCCGTTGTTCGGGGTGTTGGCGATTTTCCTGCCGAGAACTCGAAAGGCTTGAGGCGAGAATATCCATGTAGCTGAGCCGACGCCTTCGCGAGCAGGCTCGCTCCCACATGGGATTGTGGGTGTTCAGGCATCCAGGCCCCGAAACGAAGTCCCGGCATGCCAGCAGCAATGGGCTGGTACGTGAATTAAGTCTCCAGTTAAAACACACTGAGTCTTGAATCGCTACTTGATGAGTACACTTCAGTTGCGACCAAAGTACAGGTTTGTACAAGCCTTAAGTTGGGGTTTGTACAAAAGACGGTCGTGTTAATTTGCTGTTGTGGTTAATGGCTGGAATGGAATCTGCGGCATTATTCAAGGGTCACCCTTGTGGTGACTGAAAAAGCAGGCTTTCACATTCTTTCCACCTATCGCGCTTATTGTCCCGGACATAAGGCCTTCAACTCTTGATTTGATGACCTCTGCTGCTCTGCGGGCGAACAGAGGTGAGTTTGCGCCCCCACCTACCACGCTGAAGTGCCTATAAGTGCTGTATCGCCAAGTGCTTACAAGGTGTTTGCCTTGTGAGCGCCTAGCAGCCGTGATCGATTGTTATTGTCGTGTCGTGCACACGTTAGAGGCTGCCGTCTTTGATGTTGGCCATATATAGAATCAGGCGGGGAAGGATATGAAGTTCAAGTCATTGCAGGCACGTATTTGTGTCACGGCAGGCGTATGCCTGTTTGTTTCATCCATTAGCCTGATTGTCTACGGGCTCTTTAGTGCCCGGGCCAATGAGCAATATGTCGCGACCGAAGTCAGCGCGCTGGTTGAAGAATCAACCATCCGGGAAATCCAGAACCTGGCCGAATCCCGGGCCAACGCCATCCAGGCCAAGTTGCAAAATGCGCTGGATGCGGCCCGCACCATGGCCAATGCCTTTGCCGCCAGCAAGGCCTCGCAAAGCCCCCTGGCATTGGGCCGGGAGCAAATCAACAGCGTACTGCTCAGCGTCCTCAAGGATAACCCGGACTTCAACGGCACCTATTCCTGCTGGGAACCGAATGCGTTGGACGGGCAGGATACGGCGTTGCGCAATGCAGAAGATGGCAATAATCCGCTGACTGGGCGTTTCACGCCTTACTGGACGCGCAGCGCCGATGGTCATGTCGCGGTGCAGCCATTGGTCGAATATGACTCCCCGGACCGTCACCCCAACGGCGTGCCCAAGGGTGGCTGGTACAGCGGCCCGCGCGACACGCTGAAGGAAAGCGTGCTGGACCCCATTCCTTATGTGGTCCAGGGTAAAAACGTCTGGCTGACCACCTTGTCGGTGCCCATCGTGTCCAACGGCAAGTTCTACGGCGTGGTTGGGGCTGACTTCGATATCGCGTTTATCCAGAAACTCAGCGAGCAGATGTCTGCCGATCTCTACGGCGGCAAAGGCACGGTTTCGATTTTGAGTAACCAGGGCTTGGTGGTCGCGGACAGCCAGCGGACCGACCTGATTGGCCAGCCGATCAAGGCCTTGTTGCCCGACTCCTGGGAAAAAGTGCTCCGCGATATCCAGGGCGGTCGGGGTGATGGCCTGCTCAATGCGCAAACACAGAATATCGAAGTGCTGATGCCCATTGCGCTCGGGCGCACGGGCAAGCCCTGGGCGGTGTTGATTCGCCTGCCCAAGGCTGTGGTCATGAGCCAGGCCATCGCCCTGGAGCAGGAACTGCAGGCGCGCAGTCTCAACAACAGCATCTGGCAGGTGTCGGTAGGGTTGGTCATTTCGTTGTTGGCCCTGGCTGCCCTGTGGTATGCCGCGGCCAAAATCGTCGGGCCGATTCGCGAAGCCGCGGCCTTGGCTGCCACCATCAGCCTGGGCGATTTCTCGCGTCGCCTGGTGCAGAAATCCGAGGATGAAGTCGGGCAGTTGTCTGCGGCCCTCAACGACATGTCCGAAAGCCTGCAACGGCAGGTGCGGGTGGCCGAGCGGATTTCCGAAGGTGACCTGGACCTGGAGGTCCGCTTGTCTTCGCCCCATGACACCCTCGGCAAGTCATTGGAGAAGATGGTCAGCAACCTGAACCAGCTGATTTCCGAGGTTCAAATCAGCGCCACCCAGATCACCGGCAGCTCGGCGCAGGTCACCGACTTGAGTCAGTCACTCTCCGACGGGGCCTCCAATTCCGCCTCGTCCATCACCGAAATCAGCGCGGTGATGACGCAGATGGCCGCCCAGACCCGGGACAATGCCGCCAACGCCAAGAAAGCCGATGAGCAATCCCAGGCCTCGCGAGCCGATGCCGGGGAAAGCGACAAATTGATGAGTGAACTGATTGCCGCCATGGCCGAAATCGACAACTCGGGCAAGGACATCACCGCGATCATCACCACCATCGACAACATCGCCGCACAAACCAACCTGCTGGCCTTGAACGCGGCGATCGAAGCTGCCCGGGCTGGTGAGCTTGGGCGCGGTTTTGCCGTGGTGGCCGACGAAGTACGTAGCCTGGCCGCCCGCAGTGCCGAGGCGGCCCAGCAGACCGCCGCGCTGATCGCCGATTCCTCGAGCAAGACCCAGCGCGGCATGATCATCGCCGGCCGGACCGCCGAATCGCTGAAGAACATCGTCAGTGGAACCGGCGCGGTGTCGAGCCTGGTCTCGCTGATCTACCAGGCCTCCAGTGAGCAGGCTTCAGGTTTGCAGCAGGCAAGTATCGGGCTTGAGCAGATCGACGAAGTGACGCAGAAAAACCAGTCGAACTCACAAGAGTGCGCGGTGGCGGCCAAGGACCTTTCGGAGCGAGCTTCCCTGATGCAGCGGGTGCTTGGGCGATTCAAAGTTAAAAGAGGCTAACGAGCGTCTGTTGCGAGGGAGCAATTTCCCTCGCAACGACCCTCGAATGAACGGCATTACGACCTAGCAGGCTTTTTGTTATCCTCGCCGCCTTCTTTTCATGGATGAAACCGGGACAAGCCATGGCTAACGACACCCCGTCACGCATCGGGACGATACTGCTGGGCCTGCTTTTTGGCCTGATTGGCATTGGCTTGCTGGGCATTGCCGTCAATCTCAGCCTCGACCGACATGACTTCCTCGCCCGGGCACAGACCGCCGATGGCATCGTCAGCCACTTGAATGCCGGTGGCTCGCATCCTGAGATCGCCTTCACCACCGTCAGCGGTGAAAAAATTTCCTATCCCCAGGGCGGCTTTATCTTCGGTTATCAGAAGGACCAACGGGTGCGGGTGCATTATCTGCCCGAGCAGCCGGCTGGCAGTGCCATCGTCGATACCCCGGCGGCACTGTGGGGGACCTCCGGCGTGCTGGGTTTTATCGGCCTGGTGTTCACCCTTGTCGGCCTGCTAAAAGCCACCCGCCAACGCGGTCGCGATGCGGCTCATTCACATAAAGGACTTTGAACGTATGAGCTACAACATCCCACTCCCGGTCAACGAAAGTCGCTGGCAGTACCAGACCGCCAGCGGTGGTGGCCTGACCGTGGTCATGGTGGCGGGCAGTGGCGGCTCGATTACCCTGCGCTCGCCGCTGGGGGAAGACGTCAGCTACCGCTATGGTGGCGTCGGCGTAGGGGTCGGGTTTGGCGCTCGGCTGCCGCGTTTCGGCAAGATCAACATCCAGATCAAGGGTAAGAGCGTGGCCGGCGCGGGGGCGGCGGAGGCTTTTCCCAGCACCGGCAAGGTGTTTGTCAGCGACGCCCTGGTCGATCGCGACCTGACCAGTGACGACATCACCGGCCCTTGCATGTATACCGAGGTGGGTGTGGGCCTGGGGATCGGTGGTTCGGCCACAGCCTTGCTGTTCGGGCTCGATTCCAAGTTGCTGGCATTGTCGGTGGCCCTGAGCTCCAACCCGGCAACCTCCCTTATTGCTTCGACCACGGTCAACCGGCAACTGGCGCGCTCGGCCAAAGGGGCGGTGGTCATGGCCGGGGTGAACGCGGGTGTGCAGGCCGGTGGTGGCGCGGCGATCTACATGGGTTATCTGTTCTAGTCAGATCGTGCGAGCGGAGAACAATCCCGGCATCTAAACCTGTGGGAATGAGTTCGCTCCCACAGGGAGTTGCGCCCGTAAAAATTGGCATGTGCCGAAAGCATAATGAAAATATTAGTCATCGCTTCGCTAGGGTTTTTATCGCTCATTCAAACATCACTATCCTTTGCGGATAATGCCAATGGGAAAAATCTCTATTTACAGAGATGTGCCATGTGTCATGGGGCAGATATCAAGGGGACAGGGCCGTTGGCTCATAAAAGCAATCCACCTACACCTGATCTTACAACTGCCGCTTTCAAGAAACGACTCGGTGATTATCCGGGTGTGATTGTGTCGTCGATCATACTTCGACCCGATGGGGATTTGATTCCGAGGACCTTGCGAGAGAATGGTGTGAAACTATCGCCGTATCCTTGGAGTGTTAAGGACTTTCGCGATTTGAATCAGTATATGGGTGGTGTGATTTCAAAGAGTCGATGATTTTTGGGCTGCTGTTGATCTCTTGAGTGCGATAGAAACGGTTTGGGGTGGTGTGTATATCCGTTTCTGCGGTAAGGGCTACTGGCGGTTCCGCTGTAAGAGCGGAACCATAAGCAGCCGTTACCTAAATAACGGATATACACACCATCACCCGCAACTTAGACGTTAAAGCGGAAGTGCATCACATCACCGTCCTTGACGATGTATTCCTTGCCTTCCAGGCGCCATTTACCGGCTTCCTTGGCACCGGCTTCACCCTTGTACTGGATGAAATCGTCATAGGCGATGACTTCGGCGCGGATGAAGCCTTTTTCGAAGTCGGTGTGGATCACGGCCGCGGCTTGTGGCGCGGTGGCTCCGACGCGTACGGTCCAGGCGCGGACTTCTTTTACGCCAGCGGTGAAGTACGTCTGCAGGTTGAGCATTTCATAACCCGCGCGGATCACGCGATTCAGGCCAGGCTCTTCCAGGCCCAGGGCCTCCAGGAACATGTCCTTCTCTTCGCCGTCTTCAAGCTCGGCGATTTCCGCTTCAATCTTGTTGCAGACCGGTACCACGATCGCGCCTTCTTCTTCGGCGATAGCTTTTACCACGTCCAGCAGCGGGTTGTTCTCGAAGCCGTCTTCGGCAACGTTGGCGATGTACATGACCGGCTTGGTGGTCAGCAGGTGGAAGCCGCGAATGATCTGCTTCTCATCGGCGCCCATGTTCTTGATCAGGCTGCGTGCCGGCTTGCCCAAGGTGAAGTGGGCGATCAACTGCTCGAGCAGGGCTTTCTGAGCGACGGCGTCTTTGTCGCCACCCTTGGCATTGCGAGCGACTTTCTGCAGTTGCTTCTCGCAGCTGTCGAGGTCGGCGAAGATCAGTTCCAAGTCGATGATCTCGATGTCGCGCTTCGGGTCGACGCTGTTGGAAACGTGAATCACGTTCTCGTCTTCGAAGCAGCGGACCACGTGGGCGATGGCATCGGTTTCGCGGATGTTGGCCAGGAACTTGTTGCCCAGGCCTTCACCTTTCGAAGCCCCGGCCACCAGGCCGGCGATGTCGACGAACTCCATGGTGGTCGGCAGCACGCGCTCCGGGATCACGATGGCCGCCAGGGCTTCCAGGCGTGGATCGGGCATCGGAACGATGCCGGTGTTCGGCTCGATGGTGCAGAAGGGGAAGTTCTCAGCCGCGATACCGGATTTGGTCAGGGCGTTGAACAGGGTGGACTTGCCGACGTTAGGCAGGCCGACGATGCCGCAATTGAATCCCATGGTGTTTCCCCTCGGATAAGTGTCAGGCCTTCTGGCTGTGCAGGTTTTTCATCGCGCGGTTCCATTCACCTGCGAGGATATCCGGCAGCACGCCGAGGGCAAAGTCGATGCTGGCATCGAGTTTTTCCTGTTCGGCGCGAGGCGCACGACCCAGGACAAAGTTTGAAACCATACTGGCAACGCCCGGGTGGCCGATGCCAAGCCGCAGGCGGTGAAAGGTATTCTGATTACCCAGTTGCGCGATGATGTCGCGCAACCCGTTGTGACCGCCATGGCCGCCGCCTTGCTTGAGCTTGGCAACGCCCGGAGGCAGGTCGAGTTCGTCGTGGGCCACCAGGATTTCTTCAGGCTTGATGCGAAAGAAACCGGCCAATGCCGCCACGGCCTGGCCGCTGCGGTTCATGTAGGTGGTGGGAATCAACAGGCGAACATCCTGACCCTGGTGCGAGAAGCGACCGGTCAGGCCGAAATACTTGCGATCGGCTGCCAGGCTGACGCCTTGTGCCTGCGCGATGCGCTCAACAAAAAGGGCCCCTGCGTTATGCCGGGTCTGTTCGTATTCAGCGCCTGGATTTCCCAGGCCAACGATCAGTTTAATGGCAGTCACGATAGGGGCCCTTCCTGGAGTGTGGATAACGATGTCGCAATCAGGCGGTGTTGCGACAGTGGACGAAAATGGCGGATTTACCGTTAAGTAAACTTCGCGTTCTCGCCCGCTGTCTCGCTACGTTCCAGTCCGCGATGTTTCCGGTCACTCCGGCGACAGAGTGAAATTACTCTGCAGCGCCTTCTTCAGTAGCTTCTGGAGCAACACGTGGAGCGTGGACGTTGGCAACAGCCTTGTCATCGCCGTGTGCCAGAGCAACAAACTCAACGCCTTTAGGAGCCTTGAGGTCGGACAGGTGAATGATCGTGCCAACTTCGGCGTCAGCCAGGTCGACTTCGATGAACTCAGGCAGGTCTTTCGGCAGGCAGGAAACTTCGATTTCCGAAGTAACGTGCGAGATTTCGCCGCCTTTCTTGACCGGGGCAGCTTCGTTGACGAAGTGCACTGGAACAACAGCAGTCAGCTTCTGACCGGCAACAACGCGGACGAAGTCAGCGTGCATCACGTGGCCTTTGGCCGGGTGACGCTGCAGGGCCTTGATCACGACGTTCTGCTTGGTGCCGCCAATGTTCAGCTCGATGATGTGGCTGTAGGCCGCTTCGTTTTCGAGCAGTTTGGCAACTTCTTTGGCCAGCATGCTGATGGACTCAGGGGCTTTCTCGCCACCGTAGACTACAGCTGGAACCAGGCTTGCGAGACGACGCAGGCGGCGGCTCGCACCTTTCCCCAGGTCGGAACGCACTTCAGCATTCAGAGTAAATTCGTTCATGTTGTATCTCCAAAATAGCCATGACCGAGTGACGTTTGCGACCAGCGTCAACCACGGTATGGGCAAAAAAGCCCCGCCCCGACAGGTAATGCCGGGGCGGGGCGCTTTTCGTCAACGAGATGTCCAGGGAAGGGCAGGGCCCTTAGCGGAACATCGCACTGATCGATTCTTCGTTGCTGATGCGGCGAACCGCTTCGGCAACAACCGGGGCGATATCCAGTTGGCGGATACGCGCACAGGCTTGTGCTGCTGCGGACAGCGGGATGGTATTGGTGACCACCAGCTCGTCCAGCACGGAATTTTCAATGTTCTCGATCGCTCGACCCGACAGCACAGGGTGTGTGCAGTAGGCAAAGACCTTGGCAGCGCCATGCTCTTTCAGGGCCTTGGCCGCGTGGCACAGGGTGCCGGCGGTATCGACCATGTCATCGACCAGAATACAGGTACGCCCTTCGACGTCGCCGATGATATGCATCACTTCGGAGTGATTGGCTTTCTCACGGCGTTTGTCGATGATACCCAGATCCACGCCCAGGGATTTGGCAACCGCCCGTGCACGCACGACGCCGCCAATGTCCGGGGACACGATCATCAGGTTTTCGAAGCGCTGATCTTCAATATCATCCACCAGGACTGGGGAGCCGTAGATGTTATCCACGGGAATATCGAAGAAACCCTGAATCTGGTCAGCATGCAAATCAACCGTGAGAACACGGTCGATGCCGACTACGGTCAGCATATCAGCCACGACTTTCGCGCTGATAGCCACACGTGCGGAACGCGGACGGCGATCCTGACGGGCATAACCAAAGTAAGGAATAACAGCAGTGATACGAGTAGCCGAGGAGCGGCGGAAGGCATCAGCCATCACGACGAGTTCCATCAGGTTATCGTTGGTCGGAGCGCAAGTCGGCTGAATAATGAAGACGTCTTTACCGCGAACGTTTTCATTGATCTCGGCAGTGATTTCGCCGTCGGAAAACTTACCGACAGAGATGTCACCGAGAGGGATATGCAGCTGACGTACAACACGCCGAGCCAGATCGGGGTTAGCGTTCCCCGTAAAGACCATCATCTTGGACACGCGCAGTACCTGAAGGCTGAGGGTATACCTGGATGAGTATAGGAAAATGGCAGGGGCGGCTGGATTCGAACCAACGCATGGCAGGATCAAAACCTGCTGCCTTACCGCTTGGCGACGCCCCTGTATCTGTTGCTGCGAGTGCCCAGCACTCGATTCCTTTAGAGCAGGTCTTGCAGCTTGCGATGCAACATCGAAACGTTGCTTCCTTTTGCTACAAACCCTGTAAGGGTCTCTGTCAGAAGGGCCGAGACTTTATCAGCTTCAGCTTTGCTTGGGAAGCCCCCAAACACACAACTTCCAGTTCCGGTGAGTTTTGCTTCGGTAAATTTACCTAACAAATTCAAAGCGTTACGAACATCTGGATAACGCCTTGCTACCACCGGTAAGCAGTCATTTCGACTGTTTCCCTTGGGAACGGGGCGCACTTTAATGGGAGGAGAGTTACGTGTCAACAGCGGATCTGAAAAAATTTCTGCTGTACTTACAGAGACTTGCGGCACCAGCACCAAGTACCAAGGTTCTTCGGGGTCCACTGGGGTGAGTTTTTCCCCTACGCCTTCGGCGAAAGCGGCATGGCCACGCACGAAAACCGGCACGTCGGCGCCCAGTGTCAGGCCCAGGGCGGCCAGGCGATCCGCGTCCCATCCCAGCTGCCACAAGTGGTTGAGACCGAGCAGCGTGGTGGCTGCATTCGAGCTGCCGCCACCGATGCCGCCACCCATGGGCAGGATTTTTTCGATCCAGATATCGATGCCCAGCGGACAACCGGATTGCGCCTGGAGTTTTTTCGCGGCCTTGACGATCAGGTTGCTGTCGTGGGGGACGCCTTCGAACTCGGTGTGCAGGCGAATCACGCCATCTTCGCGCACGGCGAAGGTGATTTCGTCACCGTAGTCCAGGAACTGAAAAATCGTCTGCAACTCGTGATAGCCATCCGGGCGACGGCCAAGGATGTGCAACATCAGGTTGAGCTTGGCCGGGGAGGGGAGGGTCAGGCGTGCAGCGCTCATGTCATTGCCCCAGCTTGCGCGGCTGCCATTGCTTGATCACCAGCGTGACGTCGAGATTGCTGCCGTGCAGCTTGATGCGTTCGGGCAGCCAATAGCCGCTCTGCTGGGCATAGCTGAGGTACTCGATCTGCCAGTCATCTTGCTCCAGGTTGGACAGGCGGCTGTCGGCGTCGAGGGTCAGACGACTTTTGCTGTCCGGTGCCGGCAGCCCGCGAACCCACCAGGTCAGGTGGGAAACCGGCAGCTTCCAGCCCAGTTGTTCTTCCAGCAGCGCTTCGGGCGTGGGTGCCTCGTAGCGTCCCTGGTTGGCAACTTCCAGTGATACCTGGCCCGGCCGGCCGGTCAGGCGGGCCGCACCGCGGCCCAGTGGGCCCGACAGGCGAATGTCGTAGTAGTCCTGGCGCTGCAGCCAGAACAGCGTGCCGCTGCCGGAGTCTTTGGGTGCGCGGATCCCGATCTTGCCGTCGATCTGCCAGCCGTCGAGGCCGCTCAGTTGTTGCTTGTGCTCGCGCCACTGGGCCTGGTTGCCCTGGCCCTGGACGGATTCACGGGCGCCGAAGCCCGCGCAACCGGCGAGCAAGGCAATGAAGCTGAAAACGATGAAATGGCGCAAAAACATATCTTAGAGAGTCTCGGATCCGGTCAGGCGTTTGATGGTGCTGCGCAAGATGGGGCTGTCAGGCTGATCCTTGAGGAATCGGCTCCAGATCTGCCGGGCTTCGCGTTGTTTGCCGTTGGCCCACAGGACCTCGCCCAGGTGAGCGGCGACTTCCTGGTCGGGAAAGCGCTCCAGGGCCAGGCGCAACAGGCGTTCGGCTTCGTCCAGATTGCCCAGGCGGAAATTCACCCAGCCAAGGCTGTCGAGCACCGCCGGGTCTTCCGGATTGATCTGGTGGGCCTGTTCGATCAGCAGCTTGGCTTCGTCATAACGGGTGGTGCGATCCGACAACGTATAGCCCAGGGCGTTGAGGGCCATGGCGTTGTCCGGGTCACGCTGGATGATCAGGCGCAGGTCTTTTTCCATCTGGGCCAGGTCATTGCGTTTCTCCGCCAGCATGGCGCGGGTATACAGCAGGTTCAGATCGTCCGGGTACTGCTTCAAGGCTTGTTGCAGCACGCTCCAGGCCTTGTCGCCCTGATTGTTGGCCGACAGGGTTTCGGCTTCGATCAGGTACAACTGGATGCCGTAGTCAGGTTGGGAGTCGCGTTGTACGGCGAGACGGCTCTGGGCTTCGGCGGCCTTGCCATTGCTGATCAGGATATCGGCCTGGCGCAACTGTGCCGGCAGATAGTCGTTGCCCGGGCCCACCTGGGCGTACTCGATCAGTGCGCTCTCAGGGTCATTGCGTTCCTCGGCGATTCGACCCAGGTTCAGGTGGGCCGAGTCGACGTGGCTTTCCCGGGCGATCAGGTCTTCCAGGTAACCCTTGGCCTCTTCCCAGGCCTTGGCTTCCAGGCAGACCAGCGCCAGGGAATAGCGCAACTCGTCGTCTTCCGGGTATTGCTGGACCAGGCTGGAGAACTCCACCTTGGCGTCGTCCATGCGGTTGTTTTCCACCAGCATGCGGGCGTAGGTGAGGCGCAGGCGTTTGTCGTCCGGGTACTTCTTGATGCTTTTTTCCAGCAGCGGCAGGGCTTCGTCGCCGCGATTGGAGCCTTGCAGCAGGCGTGCGCGCAGCAGGATCGGCGCCACTTCGCCAGCTTCCGGCGGGTTGTCTTCCAAAAGGGTAAGGGCGCCCTGGGTATCACCATCCTGTTGCAGCAGCAGGGCCTTGCCGAAAATCAACTGACCGTTGTGCGGGTGGCGCTGCAACAGGCGATCGAAGCTTTTCATCAGGCCGTTGCGGGTTTCCTGGTCGGTATCGGCGGCGGACAGCGCCAGGAAGTCGAAATGGGTGTCCCCCTTGCCCAGCAGGACCTTCTCCATATACATCATGGAGTCGTCGTAGCGCCCGGCCCGGGCCAGTTGCACGGCGGCGGCGCGCTGCGCTTCGAGGTCGTCCGGGGCATTCTTGGCCCAGATCAGCGCGGTATCCAGCGCAGGCTGGTCGGCGCCCAGGTATTCGGCAATGCGAAAGGCCCGCTCGGAGATGCCCGGGTCCTGGGTGTTGATGGCCTGGGTCACGTAGTTGTCCAGCGCAATGTCGAAGCGATTGCGTTGGCCTGCCAGTTCGGCGCTCAGCAGGCTGAAGATGGTTTCTTCGCTGAACGAGCCGTAGACCTTGGGTTTTTCAGGTGCCTGCACGCTGTCTTCGACCGGCGGCGTACCGTCCGTCGAAACGGGGGCCATGGACTGGCAGCCGCTGAGCAAGGCAAGAGCGAGGAGCAACGCGGAAGATCTATTCATATAGGAAGAGGACGACTAACCTGCGGTCGGATCATCATGACACAAGCCTTCGGTCAAACATAACCGCCCCGTCGATTTACAACCCCGGGCAGGGCGATAGAGATCGAGTGGTTGTTCTGGATCTGACGAAGTAGGACAATTGCCGGCTTCACGTCACCATCAGCGACCTTGAATGGCCTTCCTTGCACTCGGTATTAACCACAAGACTGCTTCAGTAGACGTCCGCGAGCGCGTGGCCTTTACGCCTGAGCAGCTGGTTGAGGCCTTGCAGCAGCTCTGCCGACTCACCGACAGCCGCGAAGCTGCGATCCTCTCCACCTGCAATCGCAGTGAGCTTTATATAGAACAGGATCACGTTTCGGCCGATTCAGTCCTGCGCTGGCTGGCCGAATATCACAACCTGAGCCTTGAAGAACTGCGCGCCAGTGCCTATGTGCATGAAGACGATGCGGCCGTTCGTCACATGATGCGTGTCGCCTCGGGGCTCGACTCGCTGGTGTTGGGCGAGCCGCAGATTCTCGGCCAGATGAAGTCGGCCTACGCCGTGGCTCGCGAGGCCGGCACCGTCGGCCCGCTGCTGGGGCGGCTATTCCAGGCGACGTTCAACGCCGCCAAGCAGGTGCGCACCGACACGGCTATTGGCGAGAACCCGGTGTCCGTGGCGTTTGCTGCCGTCAGCCTGGCGAAGCAGATTTTCAGTGACTTGCAACGCAGCCAGGCACTGCTGATCGGCGCTGGCGAGACCATCACCCTGGTCGCCCGCCATCTCCACGACCTGGGGGTCAAGCGCATTGTCGTCGCCAACCGGACCCTGGAGCGGGCCAGCTCCCTGGCCGAGCAGTTTGGCGCCCATGCGGTGCTGCTGTCGGACATTCCGGCCGAGCTGGTGCACAGCGATATCGTCATCAGTTCCACCGCCAGCCAGTTGCCGATCCTCGGCAAGGGAGCCGTGGAAAGCGCCCTGAAGCTGCGCAAGCACAAGCCGATTTTCATGGTGGACATCGCCGTTCCCCGGGACATCGAACCGGAGGTTGGCGAACTGGACGACGTTTATCTCTACAGCGTCGACGACCTGCACGAGGTGGTCGCCGAGAACCTCAAGAGCCGGCAGGGCGCGGCCCAGGCGGCCGAAGAGATGATTACCGTCGGCGCCGACGACTTCATGGTGCGCCTGCGCGAGCTGGCGGCGGTGGATGTGCTCAAGGCCTACCGTCAGCAGAGCGAACGCCTGCGCGACGAGGAGCTGCAAAAAGCCCTGCGCCTGCTGGCCAACGGCGGCAATGCCGAAGAGGTGCTGGCGCAACTGGCCCGCGGCCTGACCAACAAATTGCTCCACGCTCCCAGCGTCCAGCTCAAGAAGCTGACCGCCGAAGGCCGCCTCGATGCGCTGGCCATGGCCCAGGAACTCTTCGCCCTCGGTGAGGGCTCACCGGATAGCTTTTCGGATAAAAAACCGCAATGAAAGCGTCACTGCTCAACAAACTGGACATCCTCCAGGACCGTTTCGAAGAATTGACCGCCTTGCTGGGCGATGGCGAAGTCATTTCCGACCAGAACAAATTCCGCACCTATTCCAAGGAATACGCGGAAGTCGAGCCGATTGTCGCCACCTATAAACAGTTGCTCAAAGTGCAGGGCGATCTTGAAGGCGCCCAGGCGCTGCTCAAGGACAGCGACCCGGACATGCGCGAAATGGCCGTGGAGGAAGTCCGCGAAGCCAAGGAGCAACTGGTTGAGCTGGAAAGCAACCTGCAACGCATGCTGCTGCCCAAGGACCCGAATGACGGGCGCAACGTGTTCCTTGAGATCCGTGCCGGTACCGGCGGCGACGAGGCGGCGATTTTTTCCGGCGACCTGTTTCGCATGTATTCGCGCTACGCCGAACGTCGCGGTTGGCGAGTGGAGATTCTCTCGGAGAACGAAGGCGAACACGGTGGCTATAAAGAAGTCATCGCCCGGGTCGAAGGCGACAATGTCTACGGCAAGCTGAAATTCGAATCCGGTGCCCATCGCGTGCAACGCGTGCCGGCCACCGAGTCCCAGGGGCGTATCCACACCTCGGCTTGCACCGTGGCGGTATTGCCCGAACCGGACGAGCAGGAAGCCATCGAGATCAACCCGGCGGACCTGCGGGTCGACACTTACCGTTCCTCCGGCGCGGGTGGCCAGCACGTCAACAAGACCGACTCGGCGATCCGCATCACGCACTTGCCTTCGGGCATCGTGGTCGAGTGCCAGGAAGAACGTTCCCAGCACAAGAACCGCGCGCGGGCCATGGCCTGGTTGTCGGCCAAGCTCAACGACCAGCAGACCAGTGCCGCGGCCAATGCCATCGCCAGTGAACGCAAATTGCTGGTGGGCTCGGGTGATCGTTCCGAGCGGATCCGTACCTACAACTTCGCCCAGGGCCGGGTCACCGACCATCGCGTCAACCTGACCCTGTATTCCCTGGACGAGATCCTTGCCGGTGGTGTCGATGCGGTAATCGAGCCGTTGCTGGCCGAATACCAGGCCGACCAGTTGGCTGCGATTGGCGAGTAAGCACAGGTGAACAAATGACCATCATCGCCAGTCTGTTACGCGCGGCCGAGTTGCCGGATTCGCCCACGTCACGGCTGGATGCCGAGTTACTGCTGGCCGCTGCGCTGGGCAAGTCCCGCAGCTTCCTGCACACCTGGCCCGAGCGGATCGTGCCCAGCGAGGCGGCGTTGCTTTTCTCCGAATACCTGCGGCGCCGGCGTGCCGGCGAGCCGGTGGCATACATTCTCGGGCAACAGGGTTTCTGGAAGCTCGACCTGGAAGTCGCGCCCCATACCCTGATCCCGCGTCCCGACACCGAGCTGCTGGTGGAAACCGCGCTGGCCTTGTTGCCGGCGACACCGGCCCGGGTCCTGGACCTGGGCACCGGCAGCGGCGCGATTGCCCTGGCATTGGCCAGTGAGCGCCCGGCCTGGAAAGTCACGGCGGTCGACCGGGTGCTGGAGGCCGTGGCCCTGGCCGAACGCAATCGCCAGCGCCTGGACCTGCACAACGTCACGGTGTTGAGCAGCCACTGGTTCAGTGCCCTGGACGGCGAGCGTTTCGAGTTGATCATCAGCAACCCTCCGTACATCGCAGCCAGCGATCCGCACCTGGTCGAGGGCGACGTGCGTTTCGAGCCGGCCAGCGCCCTGGTTGCCGGGCCGGACGGGCTCGATGATCTGCGCCAGATCGTTGCCCAGGCCCCGGTTCACCTCGAGCCGGGTGGCTGGCTGATGCTCGAACACGGCTACGACCAGGCCGAGGCGGTGCGCGATTTGCTGTGTACCCAAGGCTTTGTCGAGGTCCACAGCCGCAAGGACCTGGGCGGTCATGAGCGCATCAGCCTGGGGTGCCTGCCATGCTGAACGATCAGGAGTTGTTGCGCTACAGCCGCCAGATTCTGTTGCAGCACGTCGACATCGACGGCCAGTTGCGTCTCAAGCAAAGCCGCGTGCTGATCATCGGCCTTGGCGGTCTCGGCGCCCCGGTGGCGTTGTACCTGGCCGCCGCTGGGGTGGGTGAGATGCACTTGGCGGATTTCGACACCGTCGACCTGACCAACCTGCAACGCCAGATCATTCACGACACCGACAGCGTCGGCCTGAGCAAAGTCGATTCGGCGATGCGACGCCTTGGGGCGATCAACCCCGAGGTTCGGCTGGTGCCTCACCGCGCGGCCATGGACGAAGACAGCCTGGCCGCGGCGGTCGCGGCGGTGGATGTGGTGCTCGACTGCTCCGACAATTTCTCGACCCGCGAAGCGGTGAACGCGGCTTGTGTCGCGGCGGGGAAACCGTTGGTCAGCGGCGCGGCGATTCGCCTGGAAGGGCAGTTGTCGGTGTTTGACCCACGCCGCCCCGAAAGCCCCTGCTACCACTGCCTTTACGGCCACGGCAGCGAAGCCGAGCTGACCTGCAGCGAGGCAGGTGTGATCGGACCGCTGGTGGGATTGGTGGGCAGCCTGCAAGCCCTTGAAGCCTTGAAGTTGCTGGCCGGTTTCGGTGAGCCGCTGGTGGGTCGCCTGCTGTTGATCGATGCCCTGGGCACGCGTTTCCGTGAACTACGGGTCAAACGCGACCCAGGTTGCAGCGTCTGCGGTGGCCAACATGAGTGAAGCGCCGGTCGGTGTGCTTGACTCGGGCGTCGGCGGGTTGTCGGTTCTGGGGGAAATCCGTCGGCTGCTGCCCAATGAATCGTTGTTGTATGTGGCTGACTGTGGGCATATTCCGTACGGCGAAAAGACTCCGGAATACATCCGACAACGTTGCGCGATCATTGCCGACTTTCTCTTGGGCCAGGGCGCCAAGGCGCTGGTTGTAGCCTGCAACACCGCAACGGTTGCTGCCGTTGCCGATCTACGCCGTGATTTCCCCCATTGGCCTATCGTCGGCATGGAGCCGGCGGTCAAGCCGGCCGCCGCCGCGACTCGCAGCGGTATCGTCGGTGTGCTGGCCACCACTGGCACCTTGCAGAGCGCCAAGTTCGCCGCGCTGCTCGACCGTTTTGCCAGCGATGTGCGAGTCATCACGCAACCGTGTCCGGGACTGGTTGAACTGATCGAAACGGGGGATTTGCAGAGTCCGGCCTTGTATCAATTGCTGCAACATTACGTCGACCCCTTGCTGGCGGCCGGCTGCGATACGCTGATTCTGGGCTGCACGCACTATCCCTTCCTCAAGCCATTGCTCGCGCGGATGATTCCGGAGCACATCAGCCTGATCGATACCGGTGCCGCCGTGGCCCGGCAACTTCAGCGCCTCTTGGCTGAGCGAGGGCTGTTGGCTGAGGGGCCGGCCGGCGAAACGCATTTCTGGACGAGTGCAGACCCGATACATTTAAGAAAAATCCTACCTACGCTATGGCATTCGTCCGGCGATGTGCGAAGCTTCGATCTGTAAAAAAAACGTGAAAATTGCGTAAAACGTGCTGAACTTCTGTTTTAGCGCGGATTTCTATAGCTTTGTATGTTTGTAACAAAATCAACTAAGTCTGTTCGGAAAAGGATGTTTCTAATGAAGCGCTTATTCTGCTTTGCCGCGTTTGCGGCTGCATTGTTGGGGCACACTTATACTGCGCAAGCAGCGGGTGTGGAGTTTGGGGTGGGCCAGACCAGCGACTCGACGATGACTTATCGTCTGGGCATGCAGTTCGATTGGGACAAGAGTTGGCTGCAAAGTGATGTCGGTCGCCTGACCGGCTACTGGAGCGGCGCCTATACCTATTGGGAGGGGGACGAGACATCCAGCAATCACAGCCTGTCGTTTTCGCCTGTGTTTGTGTATGAATTTTCCGGCCAGAACGTGAAGCCTTACATCGAAGCGGGTATCGGCGTGGCGTTGTTCGCCAATACCGAAGTGGAAGACAACAAGCTTGGCACAGCCTTCCAGTTCGAAGATCGCATCGGCTTCGGCCTGCGCTTCAATGGCGGACATGAAGTGGGCATTCGCGCCACTCATTACTCCAACGCCGGCATCAAGTCGACCAACGATGGCGTAGAAAGCTACGCGCTGCACTACACGATGCCGCTGTAACACTTAAATACTGTGGGAGCGGGCTTGCTCGCGATAGCGATAGACCAGCCAAGATAAAGTTGTCTGAGCCACCGCTATCGCGAGCAAGCTCGCTCCCACAGTAGATCAGACCAGAGTTTATCGATACGCCGTCGCAATGCCCTGGCGTTCTTCCAGGCACTCCGGTGCACCCATCTCGAACTCGCGGCAGATCAGTGGGCGCTTTTCGTAGATGGTGCACATCATGCTGTCGCGATCCAGGGCTGCGCACCAACCGTCGTCGAGCCGCAGCATCACTTCCCCACCCCAATCGTCCGTGTCGATAAAGCGCTCCGGGACCCCGGTATCGGTGATCAGCATCACTTCCAACTGGCAGCAGCACGCCGCGCACGTCGAGCACGTGACGGCCGGTGCCGGGATTTCATGGACGGGGATGGTTTTCATGGCGCGCAGTGTAAGGCAATCGGCGACTCAGGGTTGTCCCTTGATCGGATAGCCGTTCTTCGCCTGGCATGAGCCGATATCGGTTGGCAGGGTTTCGGTCGACGACGGTAACGGCCAGAGTGCGGTCATGGAGGCAATGGGGAGCGCGACTTCCCGCGGGCGCTCGACCAGATGATTGAGCACATGCCGCGCTGCTTCGTCCGCCGACCAGTGAGTCGGGGTTGGAAAGCACTCGTCGGGCTCCTGCAACGGGCCGCCGTAGCCAGGGTGTACCAACGTCACATCAACACCCGCGCACGCCAGTTCTGAGCGAGCCGATTCGAACAGATGACGCATCCCGCCGCCACCCGCTTCGATTGGCGAAGGTGGCAGGTAAGTCGCCGGGCTGGCAATGCCTACCAGATGAGGTTCGGTCCCGGCGCGCAATAAGGGCGCGGCCACTTCGATGCAAAAACTGGCAGCCAGCAGGTTGCTGCGCACGATATGCTCGATCAATGTGTGGTCGGTCGGCTGCCCGTCAACATACTCCGCCGTCCCGGCATTGACGATCACCTGGTCCAGGGCGCCCCACTGCCGGGTGATCTGTTCGCTGATCTCGCGCACGGCCTGACTGTCGGTCAAATTGCCGGGCACGCTCAGCACTTGTCCTGGATAACGTACCGAAAGGGTTTCGCACACTCGGGCCGAGGGCGAACTGACAGCCAGGTATGCACCCGTCTGCAGTATCGCTTCAGCCAACGAAGCGCCGATTCCGTTGCCAGCCCCGGTGAGCCAATAGCGCCGTGGCAGTCTTAAACCCATTCCCTACTCCTTTCGATTGGACAGCGCACTGCTATGTGGGTTTTTCAAATAGAGTCCATACGATTAGTAAGACTATATGTTATCGGATGAATAACGCATCCCACAGACGGGCAATTTCTTGTTCGCTAATCGCCCATCCCTTCAACGGCTGCGTCCTGTCGCGCTGGCAGGTTTCTGAACGCGGCCAGCGCACGCGCCCTGGATTGGCTCAAGTCGACAATCGGTGTCGGGTAATCCACGGCGCCAAACAAGCCGCCCTGGGTATTTGGGGTATGGACCTGTTGCCTGTCCAGATCGTTCAGTTCAGGTAGCCAGCGTTTGATGAACAAACCCTCGCGGTCAAATTTTTCCGACTGGCTCAGCGGGTTGAAGATGCGGAACCAGGGCGCCGAATCGGTGCCGGTGGAGGCGCTCCACTGCCAGCCACCATTGTTGGCGGCCAGGTCGCCGTCGATCAGGTGCTGCATGAAAAAGCGCTCGCCTTCGCGCCAATCGATCAACAGATTCTTGGTCAGGAACATGGCTACGACCATCCGCAAGCGGTTGTGCATCCAGCCGGTCTCTAGCAATTGACGCATGGCCGCATCGATTATCGGCAGGCCGGTGCGTGCTTGCTTCCAGGCCTCCAGTTCTGCGGGGGCCTTGCGCCACGCGAGCGCCTCGGTTTCCGGACGAAACGCACGATGGCGCGACACGCGTGGATAGCCCACGAGAATATGTTTATAGAACTCGCGCCAGAGCAATTCATTGATCCAGGTCACAACACCGGCACTTCCGCTCTCGAATTCACCTTGATTGGCTTGCAGTGCGGCGTGCAGGCACTGACGCGGTGACACCACGCCGGCCACCAGATAGGCCGATAGCTGGCTGGTGCCGGGCCTGGCGGGATA
Organism: Pseudomonas sp. PF05; assembly: GCF_056521845.1. Lineage (NCBI taxonomy): Bacteria > Pseudomonadati > Pseudomonadota > Gammaproteobacteria > Pseudomonadales > Pseudomonadaceae > Pseudomonas > Pseudomonas sp. PF05. The sequence goes on from NZ_JBWLPW010000020.1 coordinate 41,454, forward strand.
ATCCCGTTCGCCTTGGTAATCATCGATGTGCTGCTCGACAAAGGTGTCCAGGCGCCGACGGGCTTCGGCTTCACCGGCGGGCCAGAGGGCGCGTAGCGCTTGGCTGGGCGGGGCGAATCCCTCGACTTGCGTCGGCACCGGGTCACGGGCAATGCCGGTGGGAGCCTGCCGGGCCGGCGTGGCGACCAGGCTCGGCAATGAGAAGTGCAGACGGCTGTAGCAGACCTTGCGGAACTGACTGAACACTTGGAAGTAATTGCCGGTCTTGGTCAGCACGCTACCGGGCTTGAACAGCAATTGATCGAGGTGGCTGTGAAATTCAACGCCCTGGTCATTCAATGCGCGGGCGACTTCGGCGTCGCGTCGCGTTTCATTCAGGCCGTACTCTTCGTTGACATGCACGGCGCCGACGTTCAGTTCGCGACACAGCTTGAGCAGCACGTGCGGGGCCTGGTGCCAATGCGCAGCGGCGCGGATCAGCAGTGGGATGTTCAATTCGGCCAGGGCCGCACTCAACGCGCCGAGGTTACGCAGCCAGAAATCGATCTTGCACGGTGCGTCGTCATGGACATGCCATTGTCCGGGGCTGGTCAGGCATACCGCCACGCAGGGTCCTTGGGCTGCGGCTGCCGCGAGGGCGGTGTTGTCGTGCAGGCGCAAGTCGCTGCGCAGCCAGATCAGTTGCATGCTGTCTTCCATCTAAAGGAGTTCTCGGCGACTCAGTTCGCGGTGAGCCGATAACGGGTCTTCGGCCCAGGACACGTCAATCATCGACACGCCTGTGGATAACCTGGCTTGGTGGATCGACGCGGCCGGGCCGGCAATGATGATCGGGCAATCAATTGCCCCCAGCAGCCTGGGCAGTTGGGACAGGTTGAGGGCGTGACTGGAATACAGCAGGACGCCGCGGGCCTTGAGGCGCTCGACTGCCAGGGCCAGTTCGCCGGGCGGGAGAGAATTGTCGAATACTTCCACCGGGCAGTCGGCGCTGCTGGCCAGCCAGGCGGTGAGCCACAGGTGCGGTTCCTGGGGCGAGTCCGAATGATTGACCAGCAGCAGGGGCGCGCCGCGCAACTGGCGGTTGTTGTGATAGATCCGGCTACCGAACTTGCTGCGCAGCCACGAATACAGGAAGACCCGTTCCAGCTGCGCGCCGAACTGGCCTTGCCAGCGCAGGTGCAACTCGGCCAGCAACGGCAAAAGCAACTGTTCGCACACGGTCCAGGGCGGGTACAGCGCCATCGCCTGGTTGACCAGGTCATCGATCTGGCGCTCGGCCAGTTGCGTCACCGCCAGCACCAAGGCGTGGCGTTGGCGCTGCCAGTCATTCTCCGGCGCCTGCGTAGGTTCGGTCGGTGGCTGTGGTGCGTCCAGCAAAGGCTTGATCTTGCTCACCGCAACGCCACGGTCGATCCAGGTGAGGATGCTCAGGATCCGTTGTACATGGTCGGCATTGAACAGTCGGTGGCCCTTGGGCGTGCGGTGCGGCACGATCAGGCCGTAACGGCGCTCCCAGGCTCGCAGCGTGACGGCGTTGACACCGGTTTGCCGGGCGACCTCGCGTATGGGCAGCCAGCCTTGCGCCAAGGCCTTGGCAAAATCGGCCCCCAGGTCTTCGCTGGCACTGGAGTCAGGTTCGTTGCTCATCAAATAGCGTTTCGCAAGCTGAGGTTTTCCGGGTGCGGTTGCAGGTAGACCTGCTGTGCCAGGTAAGGATCGGGGTGTTGGCGCAAGTGATGCTTGAGCAACGTCAGTGGCACCACCAAGGGCACGATGCCGAGGCGGTATTGCCCGATCAGATGCTGTACTTCCTGTTTGTCCTCGGCGTCGATGGCGCGCTTGAGGTAGCCGCTCAGGTGTTGCAGCACATTGGAGTGGGTGCGGCGGGTGGCACATTTCTTCAAGGCCGCCATCAATGCACTGAAATAGCGTGGGCCCAGCTCATTGGGGTCAGCCTTGCCCATGCTGCCCAGCAAATTGCCCAGGGCCTTGTATTGCACCGGGTTGTGGGCCATCAGCAGGTATTTGTAGCGCGAGTGGAATTCGATCAGGTTGCGACGGGTCAGTCCGCCGCGACGCAAAAGTTGCCAGGCGGCATAGGCAAATACCCGGGTCAGGAAGTTCTCCCGCAGCACCGGGTCGTTGAGACGACCGTCTTCCTCCACCGGCAGGTCGGGGTGGCGTTCGCAGAAGGCCTGGGCATAGATGCCGCGTCCGCCGCCGTCCTGGGTCACGCCGTTGTGGTCGTAGACCTTGACCCGCTCCAGTCCGCAGGATGGCGATTTCTGCATGAAGATGTAGCCGCAGATGTCATCCAGTTCCCCAGCCATTTGCTGCCCGTAGTCGGCCAGTGGCCGGGTCACGTCGAGGTCGCGATTCACCGTGCCGAGCGCTTCGGGGTGCTCGGGGTTACCCACCAGGCGGATCGGCTCCCGGGGGATACCCAGCCCGATCGCGACTTCGGGACACACCGGCACGAAGTCGAAATAGTCGACGAGGGTGCGGCTGCACAACTGCGATTGTTTGTGCCCGCCGTTAAAGCGAACTTCAGCACCCATCAGGCAGGCACTGATGGCAATTCTGGGTTTAGCGATGGCTGTGCTCGGCATGGGCGACCTCTGATTGGTAAATCTTGTACAGTTTTTCATTTCTGTACAATATTTTCATCATAGGTCCGAACGCGCACAAGTCAACCGGATTTATGTAGCGAGGCGGCGTCAATCTATGTCGCAGGCAGGCTGCTGTCTCTTTCGACAGCAGCGGATAGCGATGGGTGACGCGTTTACTGCAAGCTTGCATGCAAGCGGCGTGCAGCCTCCTGGCCGCTGAGCCATGCGCCTTCGACCCGACCGGACAGGCACCAGTCGCCGCACACATACAGGCCCAGGTCGGCATCGGCCAGGGCGCCCCATTCGTGGCTGCCGGCGGGGCGAGCGTAGAGCCAGCGATGGGCCACGCTGAAGCTCGGTGCGGGCATCGCGCTGTGCAGCAATTCGGCGAAGGCGCCGTGCAGATGTTCGATCACCGCTTCCTTGGACAGGTCGATGTGCTGCCGGCTCCAGTCGCTGGTGGCGTGCAGTACCCAGGTGTCGAGCGTGTTGTCGCGCCCCGGTTTGCTGCGGTTGCGTGCCAGCCAGTCCAGGGGGCTGTCCTGTACGAAGCAGCCTTCCATGGGCGTATCCAGCGGCGTTTCGAAGGCCAGCGCCACGGCCCAGGTCGGGTCCATCTTCACGCCGGCGGCCACTGCGGCCAGCTTCGGTACGGCCGCCAGCAATGCGGTGGCCTGGGGTGCTGGCGTGGCGATCACCACCTGGCCGAAGGGGCCGTGGGTGAAACCTTCTGCGTCCTGCAAATGCCAATGTTCCTGGCCGCGGTACACCTCGGTGATCCGGCAGGAAAACTGCACCTGCAACTTGTCGAGCAAGGCGCGGGTGATGGCGCTCATGCGCGGCGTACCGACCCAGCGGGTCTGTTCGTCCGGCGATGGGCTCAGTTGCCCGTTCTGGAAGTTGTAGAGTTGCGGGTTCCATTCCGCCGCCCAGCCGTTGGTTTGCCAACGCTGGACCTCCGTGACAAAGCGCCGATCGCGGGCGGTGAAGTACTGCGCGCCCATGTCCAATGCGCCGGCGTCGCTGCGTTTGCTCGACATGCGTCCGCCGCTGCCGTTGCTTTTATCGAAGAGTTGAACGATATGCCCGGCCTCCGTCAGGGCCTGGGCGGCTGAAAGTCCGGCGATGCCGGTGCCGATGATTGCGATAGGTACAGTCATGAGGGCCTCGTTTACCTTTCTGTACAGACTACGCCGTCGTTTGAACCTGTACAATTCGGGTTTTTGGTATAAGTTTTACCGTTCGCGTTTGGACAGGTTGTCCTATTGTTAAACACAGACCCTGTCCGATACGAAAAATCCCTGCTTATAAAAATAGACTAATGGGCCGGGTAAAACGCGTTGCGAGGAACATCTCATGCACATATTGCTGACCGGCGGTACTGGTTTGATCGGACGTCAGCTCTGCCGCCTCTGGTTGGGGCAGGGACATCGCTTGACGGTATGGAGTCGCCGACCCGAAGAGGTGGTGAAAATCTGTGGGGCTGATGTGCGAGGCGTTGCCAAGCTCGATGAAATTGTCGAGCCGGTGGACGCGGTGGTCAACCTCGCGGGAGCGCCGATTGCCGACCGGCCCTGGAGCCACAAGCGCAAGATGCTGTTGTGGAGCAGTCGCATTACGTTGACGGAAGTTTTGCTGGCGTGGCTGGAGCGTTGCGAGCCGAAACCGCAGGTGTTGATTTCCGGTTCTGCGGTGGGTTGGTATGGCGACGGTGGCGAGCGTGAGTTGACCGAGGAGTCGGGGCCAGTGAGCGAAGATTTCGCCAGCCAGTTGTGTATCGCCTGGGAAGAAACCGCGCAACGGGCCGAGGCGTTGGGCATACGTGTGGTGCTGGTTCGTACCGGCCTGGTCCTGTCTGCCGAGGGCGGCTTTTTGTCGCGGCTGCTGTTGCCGTTCAAACTGGCGTTGGGCGGGCGTATCGGCAATGGTCGGCAGTGGATGCCGTGGATTCATATTGACGATCAAATCGCCCTGATTGATTTTCTTCTGCACCGCTTTGATGCCAGCGGTCCTTATAATGCGTGCGCTCCGAACCCGGTGCGCAACCGCGATTTCGCCAAGGCCCTGGGGCATGTATTGCATCGGCCAGCCGTGGTGCCGATGCCGGAACTTGCGTTGAAAGTCGCGCTGGGGGAGTTGTCATTGCTGTTACTTGGCGGCCAGCGCGCCACGCCGGCCCGATTGCAGGCGGCGGGTTTCACCTTCCGGTTCACTGATTTGCCTGCGGCCCTGGAAGACTTGTCCAGCCGCCTTTGAAATAGGACGTTGCATGACCGATCACGCGTTGCTTCTGGTGAATCTGGGTTCGCCTGCCTCCACTTCGGTGGCCGATGTGCGCCGCTACCTCAATCAATTTTTGATGGACCCGTATGTCATCGACTTGCCATGGCCGGTGCGACGCTTGCTGGTGTCGCTGATCCTGATCAAGCGCCCCGAGCAGTCGGCCCATGCCTACGCCTCGATCTGGTGGGAGGAGGGTTCGCCGCTGGTAGTGCTCAGTCGCCGGCTGCAACAGGCCATGACCGCACAGTGGACCCAGGGCCCGGTGGAGCTGGCAATGCGTTATGGCGAGCCGTCCATTGAATCGGCGTTGGTGCGGCTGGCGAGCCAGGGTCACAAGAAAATCACGCTGGCGCCGTTGTATCCGCAGTTCGCCGACAGCACCGTGACCACGGTGATCGAGGAGGCCAAGCGAGTCGTGGGGGAGAAGAAACTCGATGTGCAGTTCTCGATTCTCCAGCCGTTCTACGATCAGCCCGAATACATCGACGCCCTGGTGGCCAGCGCCAAGCCGTACCTGATGCAGGAACACGATCATCTGTTGTTGAGTTTCCACGGCTTGCCGGAGCGACACCTGACCAAGCTCGACCCTACGGGATTTCATTGCTTCAAGGATGCCGACTGCTGCAAGAACGCGCCGCCGGAGGTCATGGCGACCTGTTACCGCGCGCAATGCATTCGCACTGCCGAGTTGTTCGCCCAAGGCATGGGGCTCAAGGGCGGCCAGTGGTCGGTGTCGTTCCAGTCGCGATTGGGGCGGGCCAAGTGGATCGAACCCTATACCGAGGCACGCCTGGAGGAACTGGCCAAAAGCGGCGTGAAGAAAGTCTTGGTGATGTGCCCGGCGTTCGTGGCCGACTGTATTGAAACCCTGGAGGAAATCGGCGATCGCGGCCGTGAGCAGTTCCGCGAGGCGGGGGGAGAGGAGTTGGTGCTGGTGCCTTGCCTCAACGATGAGCCGCAGTGGGCGCAGGCGTTGAGTACTCTCTGCAAACGGGCGCCGATAGCTCTGTAAACCTCGAAAAGCATCGCGGGCAAGCCTTGCTCCCACAGATTTTGTCTTGACCACTCAAGCATGGTCCACTCAAAACCTGTGGGAGCAAGGCTTGCCCGCGATGACAATAGTACAGGCGGTGAATCTACAGCAGCGGCTCATCCGCCTGCTTCTGCTTCCAGCTGTCATTGCCCGGCAGCAGCAGGTTCAACACGATCGCCACCACCGCGCACAGCGCGATGCCTTTGAGGCCGAAGTCGTCCGGTCCAGTGCCGGTGCCCACCAGTACACCGCCGATGCCGAACACCAGCGTCACCGACACGATCACCAGGTTGCGCGCCTCGCCCAGGTCGATCTTGTGGCGGATCAGCGTGTTCATGCCCACCGCGGCAATCGAACCGAACAACAGGCACAGGATGCCGCCCATCACCGGCACCGGGATGCTTTGCAGTAGCGCGCCGAACTTGCCGATAAATGCCAGGCTGATGGCAAAGATCGCTGCCCAGGTCATGATTTTCGGGTTGTAGTTCTTGGTCAGCATTACCGCGCCGGTCACCTCGGCGTAGGTGGTGTTGGGCGGGCCGCCGAACAGGCCGGCGGCGGTGGTGGCAATGCCGTCACCGAGCAGTGTGCGGTGCAGGCCGGGTTTTTTCAGGTAGTCGCGACCGGTCACGCTGCCCACGGCAATCACGCCGCCGATATGCTCGATGGCCGGCGCCAGCGCCACCGGCACGATGAACAGGATCGCCTGCCAGTTGAACTCCGGTGCGGTGAAGGCTGGCAGGGCGAACCATGGCGCGGCGGCGATTTTCGCGGTGTCCACGACCCCGAAGAAAAACGCCATGGCAAAGCCCACCAGCACGCCGGAAATGATCGGCACCAGGCGGAAAATGCCTTTGCCGAACACCGCCACGATCAGGGTGGTGAGCAGGGCCGGCATCGAAATCAGCATCGCGGTTTGATAATGAATCAGCTCGGTGCCGTCGCCGGCCTTGCCCATCGCCATGTTGGCGGCAATCGGCGCCATGGCCAGGCCGATGGAAATGATCACCGGACCAATCACCACCGGCGGCAGCAGCCGGTCGATGAACCCGGTGCCCTTGATCTTCACCGCCAGGCCCAGAAAGGTATAGACGAAACCTGCCGCCATCACGCCGCCCATGGTCGCGGCCAGGCCGAACTGGCCCTTGGCGAGGATGATCGGGGTGATGAAGGCAAAGCTCGAGGCCAGGAACACCGGCACCTGCCGCCCGGTGACGATTTGGAACAGGATCGTTCCCAGGCCGGCGGTGAACAGCGCCACGTTAGGGTCCAGCCCGGTGATCAGCGGCATCAACACCAGCGCGCCGAAGGCGACGAACAGCATCTGCGCGCCGGACAGCACTTGGCGCCAGAGCGGATCGTTGAACTCATCCTGCATGCTCAAGCGTCCTTCTGCTTGGTGCCGAAGATCTTGTCGCCGGCATCGCCCAGGCCCGGGATGATGTAGCCGTGTTCGTTGAGTTTCTGGTCGATGGACGCGGTGTAGATGGTCACATCCGGGTGGGCGTCCTGCACGGCCTTGATGCCTTCGGGAGCGGCGACCAGGACCATGGCGCGGATGTCCCTGCAGCCGGCTTTTTTCAACAGGTCGATGGTGGCGACCATGGAGCTGCCGGTGGCGAGCATCGGGTCGATGATCATCGCCAGGCGCTCGTCGATTTCCGGCACCAGTTTTTCCAGGTAGGTGTGCGCCTGCAGGGTCTGCTCGTTGCGAGCCACGCCCACGGCGCTGACCTTGGCCCCCGGGATCAGGCTCAGTACGCCCTCGAGCATGCCGATACCGGCGCGCAGGATCGGCACCACGGTGATCTTCTTGCCGGCGATTTTCTCGACCTGGACCGTGCCGGCCCAGCCGTCGATTTCATAGGACTCCAGCGGCAAATCCTTGGTGGCCTCGTAGGTGAGCAGGGCACCGACTTCCTGGGCGAGTTCACGGAAGTTCTTCGTGCTAATGTCAGCGCGGCGCATCAGGCCGAGTTTGTGTCTGATCAGCGGATGGCGGATCTCGAGGATGGGCATGGGGAAGGCTCCGGCGGCGGGCAAAAAAACCGGCCTAGATTAATCTATCCGAGGGTGTTGTCCTATAGACAATACAGAACGTTAGTCCACAAACGCTTGATCTGGCCGGGCGGGATGCGTACCTTTGCCCGCTTTTCCGAACCGTCCCTCCCCCTCAACCTCCCCTGGAGAGCGCCATGTCCGCTGATCTCGAGCATATCCGTCAAATCATGCGAGAGGCTGACTGCCTGTACACCGAAGCCGAAGTCGAAGCGGCCATCGCCCGTGTCGGTGCGCAAATCAACGATCAACTGGCCGATGCCAACCCGGTGGTGTTCTGTGTCATGAACGGCGGGCTGATTTTCTCCGGCAAGCTGCTGACCTATCTGAACTTCCCCCTGGAAGCGTCCTACCTGCACGCGACGCGTTATCGCAACGAAACCAGCGGCGGCGACCTGTTCTGGAAAGCCAAGCCGGAAGTCTCGTTCATCGACCGCGACGTGCTGATCATCGACGATATCCTCGACGAAGGTCACACCCTGGGCGCGATCATCGACTTCTGCAAACACGCAGGTGCCCGCGCCGTGCACACCGCCGTGTTGATCGACAAAGACCACGACCGCAAGGCTCGCCCTGACTTGAAAGCCGATTTCGTCGGCCTGCCGTGCATCGACCGTTACATCTTCGGCTACGGCATGGACTACAAAGGTTACTGGCGCAACGCCAATGGCATTTTCGCCGTCAAGGGAATGTAATCGATGACTCGGCCAAGCTTTCTGGATCATGCACTGTTCGATGACTTGGCCGAAAAGGCTGCGGCCAGTCCTCGTGGGCGGCAGCACCATAACTTCCACGAGATGGATGAGCCGTGCCACCGCATGGCGGTGGGCCTGCAGCCTTCGACCTACATCCCGCCGCACCGCCACCTGAGCGCCGACAAGGCGGAAACCTTGCTGGTGCTCAAGGGCCGGTTGGGGGTGTTGATCTTCGATGAAGCCGGTGCGGTGGTTAACAAGCGCATCCTGCAGGCCGGTGGCGACTGCCTCGGCGTCGACCTGCCGGCCGGCGTGTATCACGGATTGGTGGTGCTGGAAGCCGACAGCCTGATGTTTGAATGCAAGGCTGGCCCCTACCGGCCCGTGGGCGAGGGCGAACTGGCCCACTGGGCACCCCGTGAAGGCGAGGCCGGCGTGGCGCAATACCACGCCTGGATGCGCGCCCAGTTCGACTAGCCTGTGGCGAGGGGATTTATCCCCGCTGGGTTGCGAAGCGACCCCAAACCGATCGACTCGATCAGCCTGAGATAACGGGTTGCCTGTTTTTAGGGCTGCTTCGCAGCCCAGCGGGGATAAATCCCCTCGCCACTTGAATTTAGCTGTACATCTGCGCCCTCACTACCGATCAAGCCAGTCGTGAATGGGCGGTGCTATTGGCTGCCAGCCATTGCTCGCTCTTGACCCGCGCCTGCTCCAGGGTCTGCACATACGCCAATTGGCGTTGCTCGCGATGAATACCGGCGCGGCGCAGCTTCAGGCGCACCCTTGGCGCCGTCGCCACCAGGATCAGCCCGATGCCCTGCTTGCGGTAATCCTTCAGGATGTTTTCAAACGCGGCCAGTGCGGTCATGTCCAGCATGGGCACGGCGCTCATTTCCACCACCACCACGCGCACCCCCGGATCGAACTTGCGCAGCACATCCAGGGCTTTTTCTGCCGCGCCGAAGAACAGCGGCCCACGAATGGCGTAGCAGCGCACATGCTCAGGCATCTCCAGCAGGGCCTGGTGGAAGTGGCGCGGCAGTTCGGCGCTGTCGGTCAACTCGCTCATGCGCTTGATGAACAGCCCGGCGGCCAGCAGCAGGCCGACGGCGACAGCCATGACCATGTCGAACAGGACGGTCAGGCTAAGGCAGGTCAGCAGCACCAGTACGTCGCTGCGCGGGGCGATGCGCAAGGTATGCACCACATGTCCGGCTTCGCTCATGTTCCAGGCCACTATCACCAGTAGCGCCGCCAGGGCAGCCATGGGCAGGTAGCTGAACAAGGGCGCCAGCAGCACCATCGCCAGCAGCACCACCAGGCTATGAATGATGGCGGCCAGCGGTGAAGAGGCGCCGCTGCGTACATTGGTCGCGCTGCGGGCAATGGCCGCCGTGGCGGTGATACCGCCGAACAGCGGCGCCACGACATTGCCCAGGCCTTGGCCGATCAGCTCGGCGTTGGGGTCGTGCTTGCTGCCGGTCATGCCGTCCGCCACCACGGCGCACAGCAGCGACTCGATGGCGCCAAGCATGGCGATGGCGAAGGCCGGGCCCAGCAATTGGCGGATCAGGTCGTAGGAAAGCGCCAGGGGATGACCCTGGCCATCTGGCAGGTTCCATGGCCACTCGAAGCTCGGTAAAAAGGGTGGGATGCCGGGGTGGCTGATGCCATCGACCACGTAGCTGAAACGCTCACCCAGAGTCGCCACCGGCCAGCCGCCGCGCTCCAGCGCCAGTCCCAATAGCGCCCCGACCAGCAAGGCAACCAGATGCCCGGGAATCCGCGGTACCCAGCGTGGCCAGGCAATCAGCACCGCCAGGCAGGTGACGCCGATGATGCCATCGCCGAGTCGGGCACTGGGCAGTGCCACGATCAGTTCGCCTAACTGTTCGATGTAGTGCTTGGCCTGCCCGACGGTGGTCAGCCCCAGCAGATCCTTGAGTTGCAAGGTGGCGATGACCACGCCGATCCCGGCGGTAAAACCAAGGATCACCGGGTAGGGAATGTATTGGATCAGCCGTCCGGCGCGCATCAATCCCAAGGCGATCAGAATCAGGCCGGCGAGCATGGTGCACAACAACAGGCCACCCAGGCCGTATTGTTGGGTGATGGGCAGCAGGATCACCACGAACGCCGCCGTCGGTCCGCTGACGTTGAAGCGCGAGCCGCCGGTGAGGGCGATCAACGGCGCTGCCACCAACACGGTGTACAAACCATGCTGCGGCGGTACGCCAACGGCAATCGCCAGGGCCATGGCCAGTGGGATGGCAATAATGCCGACGGTAAGCCCGGCCACCAAGTCGCCGCGCAGGCGTTCAAGGGTGTAACCGGCGCGCCAGGTCTGGCGCCAGGCGGCGAACAAGGGTGGGGCGGAGAATGACATAGGGACTCCACGAAAATGAACGGGGAAAATGCCGAACTCCCGGCATACACCCAAGCGGTGGCGAGGGGATTTATCCCCGCTGGGCTGCGAAGCAGTCCTGAACCGGATACTCGGTGGGGGCCGCTACGCAGCCCAACGGGGATAAATCCCCTCGCCACAAGGGCATCATGTGATGCGAGGGCTGATAGCTCTTTGAGTATGCCGTGCTTGTCGTATGCAAGTATTGACCTGGGTCGTTATTTTTACTTCTCAGGCTCATGCTAGAGTGCCAGGCCAAGACCTCGGAGCTTGTCATGCGTGTATCGACCCGCCGCTGCGCCACTTTGTTGTTGATGTCCAGCCTACCCCTGGCGGCCGTGGCCGCGCCGATGCACAGCCAGTTCTTGCCGCCTGATGACCTGATGGTGCGCCAGGAGCAGCCGGAACAGCAGCAGTTGCTGCAAGTGACCGAGTATTCAGTGGTGCTGGGTAACCAGCGACAGTCCAACCAGCAACCGATACCGGTCACTTCCCCCTTGCTGGTCCGTCTCAAGGGCAAGCCGATGAACAAGGGGGCCACCCTCAACCAGGTGATCCTCAACTTCGATGGCGAAAGCAAAAGCCTGAAGAAGCCGGCCTTCGACGAGGCGAGCAAGACCCTGACGTTGTCTTATCCACAGGCCCAGTACCGAGTGGTCATCGATCTGCTGCGCCACAACACGGTCTATGTACAGTTTCTCACGTACGCCAACGGCCATATCTGGGCCGACCTGCACACCGGCGCCGAACGCCCGCGTTGAGCCCCGGGCCTTGCCGGGGGTAAACTGCCCGCCCCGTGAACTGTGCGAGCTGGAGCCGGCAATGCGTAAAGACAAGAAACAAGTGATTGGCGACGAGATTGGCGATGAACAGATCAAGCTGTTCCTCAATTTCGAACCGGTCGATGCCACGTCGCCGTCGCTGCACAAACTGATCAAGGCTTACCGTGGCCTGCGGGTCGACGATTTCGAGCGCTTCCTGACGTTCTTCGTCGAGGCCGGCCATGACTTCAATGGCAAGGATGAGCACGGCAACGATTTCGTTGCGCTGGTTCGCGACCAGCGTAATGCCGAGGATTACATCGAGTTGGTCAACAAGGCTCGCGGTTAGATCAAAAGATCGCAGGCTTCGCCAGCTCCTACAGGAGATCGCCAAGCCTGCGATCCTTTAAACAAAAACGCCCCGCTCTCATGGAGAACGGGGCGTTTTTTCATGCGATGCAATCAAGCGTAGCTTTGGGTCTCACTGCTTTCTTCAACCAACTCCAACGCAATGTTGTTCTGCGCATTGATCTTGCGATACAGCGCTGCGTCGGTTTCCAGTACTTTTTCCCGGGCCGGGAAGATCTCTGCGAGCTTGGCAGCCCACTCGCCCTTGGTTTTGTCCGGGAAGCAGCGTTCGATCAGTTCCAGCATGATCGACACGGTCACCGAAGCACCCGGCGATGCGCCGAGCAGGGCGGCGAGGGTGCCGTCCTTGGCCGCCACCAGCTCGGTACCAAACTGCAGGACGCCACCTTTCTTCGGGTCTTTCTTGATGATCTGCACCCGCTGGCCGGCCACTTCCAGGCGCCAGTCCTCGGCTTTCGCCTCGGGGTAGAAGCGACGCAGCGATTCCAGGCGTTGCTCCATGGACTGCATCACTTCGCTGATCAGGTATTTGGTCAGGTCCATGTTGTCCCGGGCCACGGCCAGCATCGGGCCGATGTTGCCGGCGCGTACCGACAGCGGCAGGTCCATGATCGAACCATGCTTGAGGAACTTGGTGGTGAAACCGGCGTACGGCCCGAACAGCAGGGATTTCTTGCCATCGACCACACGGGTATCCAGGTGCGGCACCGACATCGGCGGCGAGCCCACGGCGGCCTGGCTGTAGACCTTGGCCTGGTGGTGCTTGACCACTTCCGGGTTGTCGCAACGCAGCCACTGGCCGCTGACCGGGAAGCCGCCGAAGCCCTTGCTTTCCTCGATGCCCGAGGCCTGCAGCAGCGGCAACGCCGCACCGCCGGCACCCAGGAATACGAACTTGGCGTCGACATCACGGCTGCTGCCGGAATTGACGTCCTTGATGCTCACGGTCCAGCCACTGCCGTTACGCTTGAGGCCGGTGACGCGCTTGCAGTATTTGACCTGGGTGTCCGGGGCGCTGGTCAGGTGCTTGAGCAACTGGTTGGTCAGGGCGCCGAAGTTGACGTCGGTACCGTTCATGACGCGGGTGGCGGCGATGACTTCATCGGCCGGCCGGCCGGGCATCATCAACGGCATCCACTCGGCCATGCGGGCCTTGTCCTCGGTGTATTCCATGTCGGCGAAAGCGTGATGCTGGCGCATCAGCTCGAAGCGCTTTTTCAGGAACGACACGCCTTTCTCGCCTTGCACGAAGCTCAGGTGTGGCACCGGGGCGATGAAGGACTTGGAGGAGCCGAACGTGCCCTTTTTGGTCAGGTACGTCCAGAACTGCTTCGACACCTCGAACTGGGTGTTGATATGCACGGCTTTCTTGATGTCGACATTGCCGTCGGCCGCCTGGGGTGTGTAATTGAGCTCACACAGCCCGGCGTGGCCGGTACCGGCATTGTTCCACGGGTTGGAACTCTCCGCGGCACCGGAGTCCATCAGCTCGACGACTTCCAGCGAGATCGCGGGGTCGAGCTCCTTGAGCAGTACGGCCAGGGTGGCACTCATGATGCCGGCCCCTACCAGAACTACATCGACTGCTTCGTTATGCGCCATTTAACGCGTCTCCAAAATCTGCAGCACCAAATTGTCGGCATAGCGGCCAGGAGTGGCGGGGCAGGTCAGTTGCGCCCCAGTTATCCATGGCCAGGATCGCCATGTCCGAATCTTCGCAATTTTTCGCACCTACTGCGGATGCATGCAGCCTGGCCTCAAGAGTCACATGAACTCATTTAAGCGCCGGGCGGGCAATTCGACTTATGGCCGAGACATCCGTTCGTGCAACCAAATCCGTAGCGGACAGGCTTCAGGCGCCGGTTCTTGAGCGATATCCGGTCCTGTGTCGTTGGGCTGTTTCAGACGCTAATGGTGCTTGTTCAGACGCAAAACTATTCATTTGCTCGCCACACTCTCGTGAAGTTGTGAAAACCCGTTTTTTCACGCTCTTTTGAAGACGTGAACCTCAAAAAAGGGCTGTCCCAGCCTGGCACTGCGCCCGGTTTGGTTGCCCCCATGTAGTACATGACAGGCAAAACGGGCAGACAGCTCAGTGACCGAGCGTAATGACAGCTCTGCAGATTCGCGAAAAGTGGTGATTTGCCTGGAGGAACAGCAAGCGCGCCAGCTTCACTCGATCTGTGTGGGCGGCTCTCTGTGGGCGTTGCGGGGTGCCAATACCTGGGTATCAGCGGTGTTGCGAGGCCCGATCAGGAGACGTCCTTATAATCGGGGGGAGATTGTATCGAAGAAACGCAGGGAAATGGTCGTGTTTAATGACTTTTATTAGCCGTCCGGTCAGATGGTCAACAGCTGCCGGCTGCGTGCGCGAGCACGAAGCGGTTGTACGCGGGCGCTGGCGGGCAATGGCTGGTGCAACCAGTTGAGACGGATCTCGTCGATTTCCACCCAGCCTTCACCCATGGGTTGCAGGCTGCACTGCTTGAATGCCTGGCAACGGCCATTGCGATCGAGCAGGGCGAAGCTGCGGTGATGAGGGCGCGGGGTGAACAGGGAAATAAGGAAGCGCATGATCGGATACCGGGTCAGGGAGCTTGGGATAAGCCTGACAGCGGGCCATGACATGCTGGTGTAAGGACCGTGACAATGGGGTGACAGGAACCGGCAATCGAGGCCCGTGTCAGACATTTCAGTATTCATCGTAAGGCGCTAGTTCACCGCGATGGCGCACCGCTATACTGCTGGCCTGTTTGTGCCCGATTCTGGAGAGAAGAGCATGTTGCAACGCCTGTTGTTCGGTTTGATCGCTGTGACCAGTCTGACCCTCGTCGGCTGCGCCCACAGCCCGCAACAACTTAACCCGGAGCCCAAGCTCAATGCCCAACTGGCGCCTGTGGGGCATGGCCAGCCGGTGGTGGTGCGGGTGGTGGACGGTCGTCCGTCGCCGACGCTCGGCACCCGTGGCGGGCTGTACCCGGAAACCAGTGTGATCACGGTGCAGGGCGCGCAGATCCTGCCCAAGCTGCAGGCCCAGGCTGAAGCTGCCGTGCGTTTGCTGGGCTTTACGCCGACCGCCAATGCCTTGAATGCACCGCAACTGACCGTGACCCTGGCCGAGCTCAAGTACCAGTCACCCAAGGAAGGCATGTACGTGACCGAAGCCACTATCGGCGCGACCTTCCGCTCCGAGGTACAGAACGCCAACCGCCGCTACAGCGGTCGTTACGGTGCTTCCCTGGACCAGCGCTTCGGCATGGCGCCTAACCAGGACACCAACACCAAGCTGGTCAGCGACGTCTTGAGCGATGCCCTGACCCGGCTGTTCAAGGACCCGACCATTGGCCAGGTATTGGCTGAGTAAGTCATAAGCCTTATATCCCTGTGGGGGCGAGCTTGCTCGCGATAGCGGAATGTCAGCCACTTAAATGTTGGCTGATCCACCGCCATCGCGAGCAAGCTCGCCCCCACAAGTTTTTTATGGGCAAGATTCTCAGGCTGCTTGGGAATAGAACTCCAGCACACTGATCCCGGTCAGCAGGTCTGTCTCCGGCAGGTCGGCATGTGGATGGCCGCCCAGGGCGCAATACACCAGCCAATGTCGGTCCTGCACGTTGAAGGACAGGCTGTCGACGAGGTTCTGTTGTTCGTCGCTTGGGCTGATGAGATAGAGGCGGTCCTGGTTTTCGGCGTGCAGCATGACGGGTTCCGTGCAGGTTTGAAGGGCGACAGAGTGGCCTAATCAGATGACGAAACCGTGACGTGAAGAATTAGAAGGTTTGCATGGCTGAGCTCTGGGGGCCGCTGCGCGACCCAGCGGGGATAAATCCCCTCGCCACAAAGTCACTACGCCAGCCCCGAACATGATCGTTACTGGTCGGAAAAAACGGCGCAGGGCGGCAGGCTTTCGGTAGAATCCGTGCCCTGTTCGTAGGCCACGGACGTGTCCTGTCCGTTTTTCGCTTGAGGTTCGTGATGTCGCTGCATCTGTTTTCGTTGTTCGCCGCCCACCCCGCCAAACTGATCAACCTGCTCGCGTTGCTGTTTGCCTGCCCAGGCGGCTGGGTGCTGCATGCGACGCGCCGCCGCGAACAACGGGCGCGTGCCTGCCTTGAAGCGCGCAATCGCGAAGGCAACGAACGATTCGAAGCGCTGCTGGACCTGGCCACTCAGCGAATGAACCGGTTTTTCTACCGGTTTGGCTTTGGCTGCCTGGCGCTGGCATTGCTGGTGTCGTGGATCAGTACGCAGTTCTGACGAAATAGCCATGGCAAGGGCGTTTGCTCCCGCTGGGCTGCGCCCGCAGGAGCCGCGAAGGCGCTATGTAGGCGCTGTGTAGGCGCTGTGTAGGAGCTGTGTAGGAGCTGTCGAGTGCAACGAGGCTGCGATCTTTCCCCAGACACTTGAATCTCAAGCGAAAGATCAAAAGATCAAAAGATCAAAAGATCGCAGCCTTCGGCAGCTCCTACACACCCCCCGCGGGAGCCGCTTTAAAGCGCCAACCCCGCCTTGACCCGATACTGATTTCGCACCGGCGTCGCATATTGCAGCACCAGGAACGGCCGGTGTTCCTGTGGGCAAGCGTCCAATCGGCGTTGCCATTCTTCCTGGGCCTTGGCCAGCTCTTCGGTACCAAACACCTCGGCAGCCGTGGGCACCTTCAACTGTGGGTCGGCGTCGGCCCATTGGGCATAAGCCAGGTAGTGCACCGGGAACAGGCGGTAGCCGCCGAGAATCTGCCGATCCATCTCCTGGGCCAATTGCTTGGTGTCCTCGAACAGCTCGGTGATGGGCGCGGCGAAGTTCACGTGGACCCGGCCCTTGTAGCCGGTGATGCCCTTGGCGATGCTCACGTCGTCCTCGCCCGGGGCCTTGGTGTAGGTGCCGGTGGTGGCGCGGATGTACAACTCGCGGGCCTTGGCCTGGTCGCACGGGTCGTATTCGTAGCTGATCGACACCGGGGTGAGATTCAGTGACTGGATCACCTCGCCGAACGGCTCGTCCTTGCGGCTCATGTGGAACATCTTGAGGATCGCCGATTCGGTCCGGTCGTCACCGTCCTTGGCCCGTCCTTCGGCCTGGGCGATCCAGATCGAGGCGCAGTCGTTGCGGATCGAATGATTGATGTACGCCGACAGCAACTGGTACGCCGCCATTTTTTCCCGCCGCCCGGTGATGGAACGGTGCACGATGAAGCTCTTGTTCAGGCGCATCAGGTCGCTGACAAAGGGCTTTTGCAGCAGGTTGTCGCCAATGGCGATGCGCGGCGTCGGCAGGCCGGCGTGGTACACGGCGTAGTTGACGAAGGCCGGGTCCATCACGATATCGCGGTGGTTGGCGATGAACAGGTACGCACTGCCGGACTTGAATTGCTCCACCCCGGTATAGGTCACGCCATCGGTAGCGCGCTCGATGGTGTGGTCGACATAGAACTCCACCTTGTCCTGCAGCGTGGCGACCGAGGTCACACCGGCGAACTCACGGCGCAATCTTTGCGCTATAAGGGGTTTGAGCATCCAGCCGAAGGCGCCGGCCAGGCGTGGGAAGCGGAAGTGGGTGAGGATATCTAGAAACGCCTTGTCGCCGAGCAGTCGTGCCAGCACCGCTGGGACTTCGCTGTCGTCGTAAGGTCGGATGGCATCGAATTCGCCCATCATGCTCTCTTGTTGGAAACGGCTAGGGTAAGTAAAGGTTCGATCGAAAAAACGACAGGGCACGGCCTGGAAGATAAGCCAGACAAAAATAGCCCTGCAAACAGACCGGCGATTATACGCACAAGTCACCTGGGAGACCGCGATGCTGGAACAGGCTAGTTATGATTGTCCCTATTGTGGGGAGGAAGTAGAGACATCCGTGGACTTGTCCGGCGGCGACCAGACCTACATCGAGGATTGCCAGGTGTGTTGCCGGCCAATCAACTTTGTGCTGCAGGTTCATGGTGAGGAATGGCATCTCGAGGTCTTCAGCGAAAACGATTGACGGGGGCAACACCGATGCGGCGAATCTACGAACTGGAAAACCTGATGGAAGGCGAGTTGTTGCAAGGCATGCTTGCCAGCGAAGGCATCACGGCGCATCTGGTGGGGCGCGATCTGGTCGGTGGTGCGGGGGAATTGCCCATGCAAGGCCTGCTGGGGCTGGCGGTGGAGGACGAGCAGGCGCAATACGCTCGGGAGTTGATCGCCGCTTACAATGCCGCACTGCCGTTGCCCGGCGATGAACCGGACAGCTACCCCGGTACGCTGGTCTGTTAGGCTGGCGGCCGTTTGTTCGATCAAGAGTCGTGTTGCCCCATGTGTGGACGTTATGCCCTGTTTCGCTGGAACCCCACTTTCGCGGCCCTGCCCGGTTTTCCCGCCGACCAGAAGGCCCAATGGAATATTTCGCCCAACGATTCGGTGCTGATCCTACGGGCCGGCGCCGAGGGCCAGCGCGAACTGGCCCGGGCGCGCTGGGGCCTGACGCCGCCGTGGCTGACCGACCTGTCCCGCACCCCGGCCCATGCCCGGGCCGAAACCGTGGCCGAACAACCGATGTTCCGAGAAGCCTTGCGCCTGCGCCGTTGCCTGCTGCCGGCCAATGGTTTCTATGAGTGGCGCGGCGGCACGCGCAAGCGGCCGTACTGGCTGACGCCGGGGGAGGGTTCGTCGTTGTTTTTTGCCGCGATCTGGGAGGCGTATCCAGTGCAGGAACAGGTGTGGCTGAGCACGGCAGTCATCACCCAGCCGGCGGCGGGTCAACGCCGGCCGTTGATCCTGGACGAAGACGGCCAGCGCCTGTGGCTCGATCCCGAGACACCATTGCATGCCTTGCAAGGGCTGCTGGCAAGCGAGCCGGCGCCACTGCGCGAGCGAGTGCTGGCCAACATGGTCAATGATCCGAAACTCAATGGGCCGGAGTGCTTGACCCCGGCTTGAGTTTTTCGGCGCTTGTATTGGCCTCATCGTCGGATCGCCGCTCGGAGCAAGCCCGCACTTCAGGTTCTGGGCGTCACTCGTGATGTGGCTCGCCGAGGAAGGTCAACGAGGTGAACACGCCACGGGTGGCCACGTCCTTGTTGTCCTTGAGCGCAATTTCCATCTGCGCCGCGATCACATTCAAGCCTTCGTTGCGCACCAGCACCTTGGCCCGGCCTTGCGCGTCGGTTTCAGTCGAGACGGTGTTCGGCGCGCTGCGGTAGTCACCCACCAGTTTCACACCGGCCGCCGGTTTGCCGTCCAGCAGCACCCTTACCGGCAGTGACTGGCCCGGGCCTACGGTCAGCGGGTCGACCTCCGGCATGATCACGAACTTGATCGGTGCAAGCGTCGGTAGTTTCGCCCCCGGTTCATAGATCGCCAGGCTGTACTTGAACGTATGGGTCGATTCGATCGCCCCGGGTACTTTGCTGCGACCTTCGTTGATCCACTTCTTGTCGGCCGTCTGGGACCACATGCCGTTGTCCAGGGCCACGGCCAGCACAGCCGGCGGCTTGAGCGGTTGCAGGCGGGCGTGGTCCGCCAAGCGTTCCACGGTGACGGGGATCATCTTGCCGCCCAGGTCATAGGCCCAGGCACCGCTGATTTTCTGCGCCTTGAAGGCATTGTCTTCGGCGCCATGGCCGTAGATCACTTCGATGTTGCCGCGACGCTGTTCGGTCCATAGGCCGTGGGCCGAGGCCTGTGTAGCCAAAAGCAGGCCGAGCAGGGCGAAGGTCTTGGGGTGTTTCATGCTGAGTTTCCTTTTACAGATCAAGGGTGAGACTGACAGTGAAATTGCGCGGCTCGCCGGGGGTGACCCAGTAGTTGCTGTAGGCGCGCTCGTAGTATTTTTCGTCGAAGACGTTGTTCAGGTTCAGGCCCACGGTGACGTTGTCGCTGGCTTTGTAATGAGCCAGCAGATCCACGGTGTGGTAGGCCGGCAGTTCGAAATCCTTGCCGGCTTCGCCCGAGCGATCGCCGACATACGTGAACGCCGCGCCGACATCCGAACCGCGCAGGTGCCCGTTCTGGAATTCGTAGACGCCCAGCAGGCTGGCGCTGTGTTTGGCGACGCCGAGGATCCGGCTGCCCGTGGGGATTTGCTCGTCACCCTGGGTCACTTCGGCATCGATGTAGGCATAGGCGCCGATCACCCGCACGGCGTCGGTCACTTGCCCGCTGAATTGCAGGTCGATGCCCTGGCTGCGGGCCTTGCCCATGGCACTGTAGAAATCAGTCCCCGCGACCTGAGCCAGGACGTTTTCCTTTTCTATATGGAACGCCGCCAGGGTGGTGCTCAGGCGGTCGTCGAACAACTCGCTCTTGATCCCTACTTCGTAGCCGACACCTTCCTCGGGATCGAAGGTTTTGCTGTCGGCATCCAGGCCGTTATTGGGCTTGAACGAGGTGGAGGCGTTGGCGAACAGGCCGACTTCAGGCGTCAGTTGATACAGCAGGCCGGCCCGCTGCGTCAGGGCGTCGTGACGTTGGCGGCTGGTGACGTTGGTGGTGTGGTCGTCGATGCTCTGCTCGAAATGCTCGTAACGTACGCCGAGCATGCCCCGCAGCTTGTCGGTGAAGACGATCTGGTCCTGAAGGTTCAGCGCGCGGCTTTGCACACGCTCGAAAAAATCGGTGCCGGTACGTTTGCCATCAGGCTTCGGCTGGCCGTAGACCGGTTGATAGATGTCGATGGGATAAGTGCCACCGTTGATGGTGGTCACGCGCTCGTTCTTGCGGTAGTCCTCGTATTCGCTGCCGATCAGCAGTTCGTGCTGCCACGGGCCGAGGTCGAACAGGCCACGCAATTCCAGTTGGGTGATGCTGTCGTGCCAATTGTTGTCGCGCTCGCGATAGCGGCGGTTCACTGTGTGGCCGTCGGCATTCAGCGGTCGTGCTTCGGAGGCAAAGCCCCAGAGTTCACCCTGCTTGTAATGGCTGGCCAGGCGCAGTTGCCAGGTGTCGTTGAGCTGATGTTCGAGGGCGGCCTGGAGCATGTTGTTGTGATTGTCGATGTCGCCGTCGTTGGGCTCGCCCAAAAAGGTCGAGCGGGAGACACCGCTCCAGCGGTTGTTCGGGGCGACGATGCCACGGTCGAACGTCGAGCTGTGGCGCACGATTTCGCTTTCCACCAGCAACCGGGTGTCGGGGTTCAATTGCCAGCTGAGGGAAGGTGCGACGAAGACGCGCTTGCTGTCGACGTGATCGCGAAAGCTGTTGTTGTCCTCGACCGCCAGGTTGACCCGCGACAACAGGTTGCCTTCGGTATCCAGTGGCGTGTTGACGTCCAGCGCGGTGCGGTAGCGATCCCAACTGCCGGCGCTGGTTTGCAAGGTGGTGAAGGCTTCCGGCTGGGGTTTCTTGGTAACAATGTTCACCGTACCACCGGGATCGCCCCGGCCATACAGGCTGGCGGCCGGGCCCTTGAGCACTTCGATGCGTTCGATGTTCGCCGCGTCCGGCGTGCTCGGATACCCGCGGTTGGCGCTGAACCCGTCCTTGTAGAACTCCGACGTCGTGAAGCCGCGCACACTGTACTCGTAGAGTGTCAGGCCGCCGAAGTTGTTCTGCTTCGACACGCCGCCAGCGTATTCCAATGCCCGCTCGATGTTGGTGCTGCCCAGGTCCTTGAGCACGCTGGCGGGAATCACGCTGATCGATTGCGGGATGTCGCGCAGGGCCGTGTCGGTTTTGGTGGCACTGGCAGAGCGGGTGGCGCGATAGCCAGTGACAGGCCCGGTGGCGGATTTATAGTCGGACGTCACGGTGATGGCGTCCAGTTCCAAGGGCTGGGTTTCTTCGGCGTAGGCCGGATCGCCCAGCAGACCCAAAGCCAAGCTGGCGAGAGAAATCCGTTTGAGGGATGACATGTTATGTTGTTCCAATTTTTAGAATTGAAACAATATAACACTACTAATGAGAATTTATGCTATTTCTGATTTGCCAATCGGGCGTGGTTCCTTCGCTGGGAAAACACGCCCCCGCTGGACCTGTGTAGGCGCAGCGTAGGAGCAGCGTAGGAGCTGTCGAGTGCAACGAGGCTGCGATCTTTCCCCAGACACTTGAGTCCCAAGTGAAAGATCAAGATCAAGATCAAAAGATCGCAGCCTTCGGCAGCTCCTACAGAGCCCGGCGTATGACGCGGCTTACTGCTCTTCCTTGAGCACCACCGGCGCCGGCGGTGGGCGCAGGCCGATTTCAGCGGTGAGCTTGAGCTCCTTGCCGTTGCGCATGACCTGGATGGTCACTTTGTCGGTGGGTTTGATCCGCGCCACCTGGTTCATCGAGCGGCGGCCATCGCCGGCCGGTTCGCCATCGATGCTCAGGATCACATCGCCCAGTTGCAGGCCGGCCTTCTGCGCCGGGCCGTCGCGGAAAATCCCCGCCACCACGATGCCGGGCCGCCCGGACAAACCAAAGGACTCCGCCAGTTCCTGGGTCAGCGGCTGGACTTCAATGCCCAGCCAGCCGCGAATCACCTGGCCGTGTTCGATGATCGACTTCATCACCTCCATCGCCAGCTTCACCGGAATGGCGAAGCCGATGCCCTGGCTGCCGCCGGACTTGGAGAAGATCGCCGTGTTGATCCCCGTCAGGTTGCCGTTGGCATCCACCAGCGCGCCGCCGGAGTTGCCGGGGTTGATCGCGGCGTCGGTCTGGATGAAGTCCTCGTAGTTGTTCAGGCCCAACTGATTGCGCCCGGTGGCGCTGATGATGCCCATGGTCACGGTCTGGCCGACGCCGAACGGGTTGCCGATGGCCAGGGTCACGTCGCCGATGCGGATGCTGTCGGAGCGGCCGATGGTGATGGCCGGCAGGTTCTTGAGGTCGATCTTGAGCACCGCGAGGTCGGTTTCCGGGTCGCTGCCGATCACCCGGGCCAGGGTTTCGCGGCCGTCCTTGAGGGCCACCACGATCTGGTCGGCACCGCTGGTAACGTGGTTGTTGGTGAGGATATAGCCTTCCGGGCTCATGATCACACCCGACCCCAGGCTCGACTCCATGCGCTTCTGCTTGGGCGAGTTGTCGCCGAAGAAGCGCCGGAATTGCGGGTCTTCGAACAACGGATGGCTGGGTTTGTTGATGACCTTGGTGGTGTACAGGTTCACCACGGCCGGCGCAGCGGTGGTCACGGCATCGGCATAGGACACCGGCCCCTGCTGCACCGCCTTGGTTTGCGGCGCCTGCTGCAAGTTGACGTCGAGACTCGGCAGGCCGACCCATTCCGGGTAACGCTGGATAATCAGTAGAGCGACAAGCACGCCGGCCAATAGCGGCCAGCCGGAAAAACGCAGCGCCTTGAACATTAAGCACGTCCTACAAAGGTTGCAGGCGGTATGAGACCGCCCATAATGTCGCGCATTATACGAGGCCGCGCGCGCCTCTGAACGGGATATTTAGGAGTCTTTTCATGGCCGTAGCCCTGAACACCCTGGTTGAAGAAGCGGACCGTTACCTGACCAGCAGCCGGATTGCCGATTACTGCCCCAACGGCCTGCAGGTCGAAGGCGCGCCCCAGGTGATGCGCATTGTCAGCGGCGTCACCGCCAGCCAGGCCTTGCTTGACGCTGCCGTCGAGGCCGAGGCCGACCTGGTGCTGGTGCACCACGGTTATTTCTGGAAGGGCGAAAACCCTTGCATCACCGGCATGAAACAGCGTCGCCTCAAGACGTTGCTCAAGCATGACATCAGCCTGCTGGCCTACCACTTGCCCTTGGACCTGCACCCGGAGGTGGGCAACAACGTGCAGTTGGCCCGCCAGTTGGACATCACCGTCGAAGGGCCGCTGGATCCGGACAACCCCAAGATCGTCGGCCTGGTCGGCTCCCTGTCCGAACCGATGACGGCGCGGGATTTCGCGCGCAAGGTCCAGCAAACCTTGGGTCGCGAGCCCTTGCTGATCGAAGGCGAGCAGATAATTCGCCGGGTCGGCTGGTGCACCGGTGGCGGCCAGGGGTATATCGATCAGGCGGTGCTGGCCGGCGTCGACCTGTTCCTCAGCGGCGAGGCATCGGAGCAGACGTTCCACAGCGCGCGGGAAAATGGCATCAGCTTCATCGCCGCCGGGCATCATGCGACCGAACGCTATGGCATCCAGGCGCTGGGTGACTACCTGGCGCGACGCTTTGCCCTGGAGCACATCTTCATCGATTGCCCGAATCCGATCTGACTAACGCTGAACCAAATGTGGAAGCGGGCCTGTGGGAGCAAAGCTTGCTCGCGATGACGTCGGCACAAGCAACGCCGCTATCGCGAGCAAGCTTTGCTCCCACAGGGGTCACTGCCTCCCACAAAATTCACTGCAATGCCCGAACCGGCAGGCATATCCATATGCTGTTTCGATCT
This sequence comes from Pseudomonas sp. PF05, assembly GCF_056521845.1. Taxonomy (NCBI): domain Bacteria; kingdom Pseudomonadati; phylum Pseudomonadota; class Gammaproteobacteria; order Pseudomonadales; family Pseudomonadaceae; genus Pseudomonas; species Pseudomonas sp. PF05. The sequence continues at coordinate 65,974 of NZ_JBWLPW010000020.1, forward strand.
AGTTGGCGCCCTGATTAGAAGAGGTCGCTGTGCTAGGATTCCCCGCTCGAACACGGCCCGCTGGCCGTTCATAAGAATGTTTTCGTGAGTAGCCATGGTCGACAAACTGACGCATCTGAAACAGCTGGAGGCGGAAAGCATCCACATCATCCGCGAGGTGGCCGCCGAGTTCGATAACCCGGTGATGCTTTACTCCATCGGTAAAGACTCCGCCGTGATGCTGCACCTGGCACGCAAGGCGTTTTTCCCCGGCAAGCTGCCGTTTCCGGTGATGCACGTCGACACCCGCTGGAAATTCCAGGAAATGTACAAGTTCCGCGATCGCATGGTCGAGGAACTGGGCCTGGACCTGATCACTCATGTGAACCCGGACGGCGTGGCGCAGGGCATCAACCCGTTCACCCACGGCAGTGCCAAGCACACCGACATCATGAAGACCGAAGGCCTCAAGCAGGCCTTGGACAAATATGGTTTCGACGCCGCGTTCGGCGGTGCCCGCCGCGATGAAGAGAAGTCCCGCGCCAAGGAGCGCGTGTACTCGTTCCGCGACAGCAAGCACCGCTGGGACCCGAAGAACCAGCGCCCGGAGCTGTGGAACGTCTACAACGGCAAGGTCAACAAGGGCGAGTCGATCCGGGTATTCCCGCTGTCGAACTGGACCGAGCTGGACATCTGGCAGTACATCTACCTCGAAGGCATCCCGATCGTGCCGCTGTACTTTGCCGCCGAGCGCGAAGTGATCGAGAAGAACGGCACGCTGATCATGATCGACGACGAGCGCATCCTCGAGCACCTGTCCGACGAAGACAAGGCCCGCATCGTCAAGAAAAAAGTGCGTTTCCGTACCCTTGGCTGCTACCCATTGACGGGCGCGGTGGAGTCCGAGGCCGAAAGCCTGACGGACATCATTCAGGAAATGCTCCTGACGCGAACTTCCGAGCGCCAGGGCCGGGTCATCGACCACGATGGCGCAGGCTCGATGGAAGATAAAAAACGTCAAGGTTATTTCTAAGGGGCTGTCATGTCGCATCAATCTGATTTGATCAGCGAGGACATCCTCGCCTACCTGGGCCAGCACGAGCGCAAAGAGCTGCTGCGTTTTTTGACCTGCGGTAACGTCGACGACGGCAAGAGCACCCTGATCGGGCGCCTGCTGCACGACTCCAAGATGATCTACGAAGATCATCTGGAAGCCATCACCCGCGATTCGAAGAAAGTCGGCACCACCGGTGACGACATCGACCTGGCGTTGCTGGTCGACGGCCTGCAGGCCGAGCGCGAGCAAGGCATCACCATCGATGTCGCCTACCGCTATTTCTCCACCGCCAAGCGTAAGTTCATCATCGCCGATACCCCCGGCCATGAGCAGTACACCCGCAACATGGCCACCGGTGCCTCCACCTGTGACCTGGCGATCATCCTGGTGGACGCCCGCTACGGCGTGCAGACCCAGACCCGTCGCCACAGCTTCATCGCCTCGTTGTTGGGCATCAAGCACATCGTCGTGGCCATCAACAAGATGGACCTCAAGGACTTCGACCAGGGCGTGTTCGAGTCGATCAAGGCCGACTACCTGAAGTTCGCCGAAGGCTTGAAGATGAAGCCCACCACCATGCACTTCGTGCCGATGTCCGCCCTCAAGGGCGACAACGTGGTGAACAAGTCCGAGCGTTCGCCGTGGTACACCGGCCAGTCGCTGATGGAAATCCTCGAGACCGTGGAAGTGGCGGGCGACCGCAACTTCACCGACCTGCGCTTCCCGGTGCAGTACGTCAACCGTCCGAACCTGAACTTCCGCGGTTTCGCCGGCACCCTCGCCAGCGGCATCGTGCACAAGGGCGACGAAGTGGTGGTGTTGCCATCGGGCAAGAGCAGCCGCGTGAAATCCATCGTCACCTTCGAAGGCGAGCTGGAACACGCAGGCCCTGGCCAGGCGGTCACGCTGACCATGGAAGACGAAATCGACATCTCCCGTGGCGACTTGCTGGTGCATGCCGACAACGTGCCACCGGTCACCGACAGCTTTGAAGCGATGCTGGTATGGATGGCCGAAGAACCGATGCTGCCGGGCAAGAAATACGACATCAAGCGTGCCACCAGCTACGTGCCGGGCTCGATTGCCAGCATCGTCAACAAGGTGGACGTGAACACCCTTGAAGAAGGTCCGGCCAGCGCGTTGCAACTCAACGAAATCGGCCAGGTGAAAATCGCCCTGGATGCGCCGATCGCCCTGGACGGTTACGAGAGCAACCGCACCACCGGCGCGTTCATCGTCATCGATCGCCTGACCAACGGCACGGTCGGTGCCGGCATGATCGTCGCCCAGCCGCTGGCTCACGGCAGCAGCACGCACCACGGCAAGCTGGCCCATGTGTCGGTGGAAGAACGCGCCCAGCGCTTCGGCCAGCAGCCGGCCACGGTCCTGTTCAGCGGCCTGTCGGGCGCTGGCAAAAGCACGCTGGCCTATGCGGTCGAGCGCAAGTTGTTCGACTCGGGCCGTGCGGTCTTTGTCCTTGATGGCCAGAACCTGCGTCATGACCTGAACAAGGGCTTGCCGCAGGACCGCGCCGGGCGTACCGAGAACTGGCGCCGTGCGGCTCACGTCGCCCGTCAGTTCAACGAAGCCGGCCTGCTGACCCTCGCCGCGTTTGTTGCCCCGGATGCCGAAGGCCGCGAACAGGCCAAGGCGCTGATCGGCAAGGAGCGTCTGCTGACGGTCTACGTCCAGGCCTCGCCAACGGTGTGTGCCCAGCGTGATCCGCAAGGCCTGTATGCCGCCGCTGGCGACAACATCCCGGGCGAATCCTTCCCGTATGACGTGCCGCTGGATGCCGATCTGGTGATCGATACCCAGTCGCTGTCGTTGGAAGAGAGCGTCAAGCAGGTGCTCGATCTGCTGCGCCAGCGTGGGGCGATCTAAGGTTCGCCGCCGTAACTAAAAGCCCGCAGATGAGTGATCATCTGCGGGCTTTTTCATTTCCAGAGAGCAACTCGGTCAACTGTGGGGGCTTGGATACTCCCGGTGCATCTGCGCAAGCAACGCATCCTTGTCCTGCCACAACTGGTTGATCCAACCCTGGAACTCCAGGCGATATACGCCATCCTGATCGTAGTTCTTGCCAATGAACTGCGGTGGGATCTTCAGTTCCTGGAAATGCACCACCACCTCTGCAACGTTGCCGCAGAGCAAATCCCAATACCCCGGACGACCGCCCGGATAATGAATGGTCACGTTGATGATCGACTCCAGTTGCTCACCCATGGCATCGAGTACAAACGCGATGCCGCCAGCCTTGGGCTTGAGCAGGTAGCGGAACGGTGACTGCTGCTGGGCATGCTTGCCTTCGGTGAAGCGCGTGCCTTCGACAAAATTGAAAATGCCCACGGGGTTGTTGCGAAACTTCGCGCAGGTCTTGCGGGTGGTTTCCAGGTCCTTGCCTTTCTTTTCCGGATGCTTTTCCAGGTACGCCTTGGAGTAACGCTTCATGAACGGGAACCCCAGTGCCCACCAAGCCAGGCCGATCACCGGCACCCAGATCAGTTGCTGCTTGAGGAAAAACTTCAACGGCCGGATGCGTCGGTTCAGTACGTACTGCAACACCATGATGTCGACCCAGCTCTGGTGGTTGCTGGTGATCAGGTACGAATGCTGGTAGTCCAGGCCCTCCAGGCCGCTGAGGTGCCAGCGGGTGCGACGCAGCAGGGTCATCCAGGCCTTGTTGTTGCTGATCCAGGCCTCGTGGATGTGGCTCATCAACCAATCGGTGAAGCGCTGGGCGGCGGGGAAGGGCAGCAGCAATTTGAAAATCGCCACGATGAACAGCGGCGTGCAGCAGGCGATAGTGTTCAGCGCCAACAGCAGCGAGGCAATCACGCCCCGCAGTGGAGCGGGCAGGAAATCCAGCATTTAAATGTCCAAAGGTCGGTTGGCGGCTTGGATCGCGGTCAGGGCGATGGTGTACACGATGTCGTCGACCTGGGCGCCGCGCGGCAAGTCATTCACCGGTTTGCGCAAGCCTTGCAGCATCGGCCCGAGGCTGACGCAATCGGCGCTGCGTTGCACGGCCTTGTGGGTGGTGTTGCCGGTGTTGAGGTCCGGGAAGATGAACACCGTCGCCCGGCCAGCCACCTGGCTGTTGGGCGCCAATTGCCGTGCCACGGTTTCGTTGGCGGCGGCGTCGTATTGCAGCGGACCATCGATCAACAAGCCGTGCTGGGCCTCGTGGGCCAGCAGGGTGGCTTCGCGAACTTTCTCCACTTCTTCGCCACTGGCCGACTCGCCGCTGGAGTAGCTGAGCATCGCCACCCGTGGCGTGATGCCGAACGCGGCGGCCGAGTCGGCACTTTGCAGGGCAATTTCCGCCAGTTCCGCAGCGCTGGGGTGCGGGTTCATCACGCAGTCGCCGTAGACCAGCACTTCTTCGGGAAACAGCATGAAAAACACCGAAGACACCAGCGAGCATCCTGGCGCGGTCTTGATCAGTTGCAAAGCCGGGCGGATGGTGTTGGCGGTGGAGTGGATGACTCCGGATACCAGCCCATCCACTTCATCCAGGGCCAGCATCATGGTGCCAATGACCACGGTGTCTTCCAGTTGCTGCTCGGCCATCGGTGCGTTCAGGCTCTTGCTCTTGCGCAACCGCACCATCGGCTCGACATAACGCTCGCGAATCGAATCCGGGTCGAGAACCTCCAGCCCCGGCGGCAGCTCGATACCTTGGGCACGGGCCACCGCCTCGACGTCGGCCGGTTTTGCCAGCAACACGCAGCGGGCGATGCCCCGGGCCTGGCAAATGGCGGCGGCCTGGACGGTCAACGGTTCGCTGCCCTCGGGCAGGACGATGCGTTTGTTGGCGGCCTGGGCGCGCTGGATCAACTGATAGCGGAACACTGCCGGCGACAGGCGCATTTCCCGTGGCGTACCGCAGCGCTGGTGCAGCCACTTGGCGTCCAGGTGACTGGCGACAAAATCGGTGATGATCTCCGCACGTTCGCGGTCATCGATGGGAATTTCCTTGTTCAAGCTGTTGAGCAGGTTGGCAGTGTCATAAGAGCCGGTGCTCACCGACAGCACCGGCAACCCCGCCTGCAAGGCACCGCGACACAAGTCCATGATGCGCGGGTCGGGCAGGGTGTCGCTGGTCAGCAGCAGGCCGGCCAGCGGCACGCCGTTGATCGCGGCCAGGCTCACGGCCAGGATGATGTCGTCGCGATCGCCGGGGGTCACCACCAGCACGCCGGGCTTGAGCAGTTCCACGGTGTTGCGCATGGTGCGGGCGCAAATGATGATGTTGCTCATGCGCCGGGTTTCGTAGTCGCCGGCGTTGAGCACCTGGGCGCCCATCAGGTCGGCCACGTCACGGGTACGCGGGGCGTTGAGTTCGGGGCGAAACGGGATGCAACCGAGCAGGCGGAAATCGCCGCTGCGCAGTAAAGGCGAGTGCTCCTTCAGGCGTGCGGAAAACGCCTCCATGCTTTCGTCGGTGCGGACCTTGTTCAGGATCACCCCGAGGACTTTCGGGTCCTTCGGCCCGCCAAACAACTGCGCCTGCAACTCTACCCGGCCAGACAGTTCGGTCAGCACTTCGTTTTCCGGCGCCGACACCAGGATGACCTCGGCGTCCAGGCTCTTGGCCAGGTGCAGGTTGACCCGGGCGGCGTAGCTGGCGTTGCGGGTCGGGACCATGCCTTCGACGACCAGCACGTCCTTGCCGATGGCCGCCTGCTGGTAAAGGGTGATGATTTCTTCCAGCAGCTCATCGAGCTGGCCGTCGCCAAGCATGCGCTCTACGTGGGCCAGGCCCAGGGGCTGCGGCGGTTTGAGGCCATGGGTGCGGGCCACCAGCTCGGTGGAGCGCTCCGGCCCGGTGTCGCCGGGGTGAGGTTGGGCAATGGGTTTGAAAAAGCCGACTTTCAGCCCGGCCCGTTCAAGGGTACGCACCAGCCCGAGGCTGATGGAGGTCAGGCCCACACCAAAATCGGTGGGTGCGATAAAAAAAGTTTGCATGCGGATTCTCTAAAGGAGCATGGCTAGTGTCCTGTATCACGGGACACCGGGCGCGGCCTATGACTGGCCGTCTACCGTCAAATTCAGTTGCCAAGGTTATCGCTAACCGGGCCCTGCGCGCACCAGCCGCAATCAAAGGGCTGGCCTATTTTTTCAATACGTTGCCCAGGGTCCAGCACCCAGGCCCGGGACTGCCACGGTGGCTGGTGGCGCAGGTGCTGGGTGTGGCCGCAGGACAGCTCGGCCACCCAGTGCCCGTCCTCGTCCTGATGGAAACCGGTGACCGTCGGTCTGTTCGAGCAGGCCCGTTTGTCCGGGTTCCGTTCGCTTTCGGGCAAATCCTTGTTTAGACTTGTCCGTTCTTCATTCTTATGCAAAAGGTCTCGCCCCATGCTGATCGCCGCCAATAAGGCTGTCTCCATCGACTATACCCTGACCAACGACGCTGGTGAGGTCATCGACAGCTCTGCCGGCGGCGCTCCGCTGGTCTACCTGCATGGCGCAGGCAACATCATCCAGGGTTTGGAAAAAGCCCTGGAAGGCAAAACGGTCGGTGACGACCTGAACGTTACCGTCGAGCCGGAAGACGCCTATGGCGAGTACTCCGCCGAACTGGTCAGCACCCTGAGCCGCAGCATGTTCGAAGGCGTCGACGAGCTGGAAGTGGGCATGCAGTTCCACGCCTCGGCACCCGATGGCCAGATGCAGATCGTCACCATCCGCGACCTGGAAGGCGACGACGTCACCGTTGACGGCAACCACCCGTTGGCCGGCCAGCGCTTGAACTTCAAGGTCAAGATCGTCGACATCCGTGACGCCAGCCAGGAAGAAATCGCCCATGGTCACGTCCATGGCGAAGGCGGCCATCACCACTGATTTGTGCGCTACGCTCAAATGACCAGTGAACTGGAAAGGCGCCATACGGCGCCTTTTTAGTCGGTTGCTGTTAGCATCACCCATGGCTGTTTCGAAAAGATCTGCAAACCTGGAGTTCGTCATGAGTGCTTTCCACGACCTTAAACTCAAAGCCCTGGATGGTCAGGAGCTTGCTCTGGCGCCGTTCAAGGGGAAAGTCGTGCTGGTGGTCAACGTCGCCTCCAAGTGTGGCCTGACGCCGCAGTACGCTGCGCTGGAAAATCTCTATCAGCAATACAAAGCCAAGGGCTTCACCGTGCTGGGCCTGCCCTGCAATCAGTTCGCCGGACAGGAGCCTGGGACCGAGCAGGAAATCCAGGAGTTCTGCAGTCTCAACTATGGCGTGACGTTTCCGCTGTCGAGCAAGCTGGACGTGAACGGTCCTGATCGTCACCAGTTGTACCGTCTGCTGGCGGGCGAGGGGGCCGAGTTTCCCGGGGACATTACCTGGAACTTCGAAAAATTCCTGCTCGGCAAGGACGGTCGGGTACTGGCGCGTTTCTCGCCGCGTACGGTGCCGGATGATCCTGCCGTGATCCAGGCGATTGAAAAAGCGTTGGCTTGATCCCCTGGAAATTGCAGCTGTAGGAGCTGCCGAAGGCTGCGATTTTTTGATCTTTTGATCTTTTGATCTTTTGATCTTTTGATCTTTCGCTTGAGACTCAAGTGTCTGGGGAAAGATCGCAGCCTCGTTGCACTCGACAGCTCCTACACAGCTCCTACACAGCTTCTATGCAGCTTCTATGCAGCTTCTACGCAGCGCCTACACAGCCCTACGCAGCTTCCTTTTGATCCTTAATCACTCCAATCAATAGTGCTACCCAGCGCTCACCATGCTCCATATTATCGTCGTCATATCCGATCTATGACTTCGTCCCGTGGAGTGCCTCATGCCTGCAAAAGCCCTGTTCAAACCTTTCCACCTCGGCGCGCTCGAGTTGCCGACTCGGGTGGTGATGGCGCCGATGACCCGTTCGTTTTCGCCGGGCGGCGTGCCGAACGCCAAGGTCATCGAGTATTACCGTCGCCGCGCGGCGGCTGGGGTCGGGCTGATCATCACCGAGGGCACCACGGTTGGCCACAAGGCCTCCAACGGCTACCCGAATGTGCCGCATTTTTATGGTGACGCCGCGTTGGCCGGCTGGAAAAAAGTGGTCGATGCAGTGCACGCCGAAGGCGGCAAGATCGTTCCACAGTTGTGGCATGTGGGCAGTGTGCGACGCATCGGCACCGAGCCGGACGCCAGCGTGCCGGGCTATGGCCCGACCGAAAAGCTCAAGGACGGTCAGGTGGTGGTCCACGGCATGACCCAGGCGGACATTGACGACGTCATCGCGGCATTCGCCCAGGCGGCAAAAGACGCTCAAAGCATCGGTATGGACGGCGTGGAGATCCACGGCGCCCACGGCTACCTCGTGGACCAGTTCTTCTGGGAAGGCAGCAACCAACGCACCGACGGTTACGGCGGTAGCCTGGCCAATCGTTCACGCTTGGCGATCGAATTGATCCGTGCCGTGCGCGCGGCGGTGGGCGAGGGCTTCCCGATCATTTTCCGGTTCTCCCAATGGAAGCAGCAGGACTACACCGCGCGCCTGGTGCAGAGCCCTGAAGCCTTGGGCGAATTCCTCAAGCCGTTATCTGACGCCGGCGTGGATATTTTCCACTGTTCGACACGGCGTTTCTGGGAGCCGGAGTTCGAAGGCTCCGAGCTGAACCTGGCCGGCTGGACCCGCAAGCTTACCGGCAAGCCCACCATCACCGTTGGCAGCGTTGGCCTGGATGGCGAGTTCCTGCAGTTCATGGTCAACACCGACAAAGTCGCGCAACCGGCCAGCCTGGAAAAACTGCTGGAACGCCTGAACAACGACGAGTTCGACCTGGTGGCTGTGGGGCGTGCGCTGCTGGTGGATCCGGACTGGGCGCAGAAAGTGCGCGAAGGGCGGGAGCAGGAAATCCTGCCGTTCAGTCGCGAGGCGTTGATGACCCTGGTTTAAGCGGCGACTTGTAGGGCCTCATCGCGGGCAAGCCTTGCTCTCACATGGATCTTCAGTGAACACATGACTTGTGAACAGCTGATAATCCTGTGGGAGCAAGGCTTGCCCGCGATGCTTTTCAGCGTGGCGACACGGCCTGGGGCAGCGACGATTCGACCTGACAAACCCCGCGCAACTGCGCCTCGAACTGCTCGATCACCGACGCCCAGCCCTGGCGGCTGGCATGTTGGCGCGCATTGAGCCGCACGCAACGCAAGGTCTCGCGCTCTTCCAGCAGCCAACGGGCGGCATCGCAGAACGCCTCCTCATCTCCCGGCATTGCCAGCACGCCGTTGTAGCCGTGGCGAATATGCTGGGCCGCCGCAGCCTGATCGTAGGCCACCACGCCCAGCCCGGACGCCAGCGCCTCCAGCACCACATTGCCGAAGGTTTCGGTCAGGCTCGGAAAGACAAACACATCCCCAGACGCATAATGACTGGCCAGCGCCTCGCCGCGTTGCGAGCCACAAAAGATCGCTTCGGGCAGTTCCTGCTCCAGGGCGCAGCGCTGCGGGCCGTCGCCGATTACCACCAGTTTCATCCGTCGTCCCGGGAACGCGCGGCACAGCGTGGTGAAACTGCGTTTGAGCAGCCCGAGGTTTTTCTCCGGAGCCAGGCGTCCGACGTGGATCACCGCGATGTCATCCTCGCCCAGGCCCCACGCCTCCCGCAGGCTCGCCGAACGCTTGACCGGATGAAACAGTTGGCTGTCCACGCCGCGTGAGAGCAGCGCCACGCGCTCGAAATGTCGTCGCTCCAGTTCCAGGCGCTGGCTGAGGCTGGGCACCAGGGTCAGGCTGGAGCGGTTGTGAAACCAGCGCAGGTAATGGGTGAGCACGCGACTCAACAGCCCGAGGCCGTACTGCTGGGTGTATTGCTGGAAATTGGTGTGGAAGCCGCTGACCACCGAAATGCCCAAGCGTCGTGCCGCGCGCAATGCCGACAAACCCAACGGTCCTTCTGTGGCGATGTAGAGCACGTCCGGACGATGGCGTTTCCAGCGCCTGAGCAGTTTGTGCATCGACGCCTGGCCCCACTGCAAACCCGGATAGCCCGGCAACGGCCAGCCCCGGCACAGCAGCAATTGCTCGTCACTGGCCTGGCGTTGGTCGTCGGCCTGGCGCGGCCGTATCAGCTCGACCTGATGCCCGCGGGCGCGCAGGCCGTCGTACAGGCGGCCCAGGGTATTGGCCACGCCATTGATTTCCGGCGGGAAGGTTTCGGTGATCAGGGTGATATGCAGGGGTGTGGTCATGACCCCAGTGTCGACCGGGGCCATTTCGTCATTGTGACGACAAGATGATGGATTTGTGACCGGCTCAGCCCTGGCGGGCCAACGCGGTCTCGGCGCCTTGCTCACGGACCCAGAACAACGTCGCGCCGGCCACCGCTGCGGGCATCATCAGGATGTTCACCACCGGGATCAGCAGCACCAGGTACACGCTGCCGCCAAAGCCCAGGCTCTGCCAGCGTTTTTCCCGCAGCCAGGCGAGCATCTCGTTCCAGCCCAGCTTGTGGTTGTCCGCCGGGTAGTCGATGTACTGGATCGCCATCATCCACACGCCGAACAGCAGCCACAGGGGGGCGGCCACCAGATTGACCACGGGGACGAACGACAGCACGAACAGTCCCAGGGCGCGGGGCAGGAAATAGCCGAGCTTGCGCGCCTCCCGACCGAGGGTCCGCGGGATCAAGGCGATCAACTCGGCCCAACTGAAGGCCGGAAAGTCGTCGGTGCCACGGATGACCACTTCGACTTTTTCCGCGAGAAAACCGTTGAACGGCGCGGCGATGACGTTGGCAAGCATGGTGAAGGTGAAAAACACCATCAGCACGACGAGCACCACGAACAGCGGCCAGAGCACATAGCTGAGGAAACTGAGCCAGTCTGGCAGCGACGGCATCAGCGTATCGACCCACAGGCTGAACTGATGGCCGGCCAGGTAAATCAATCCGACGAACAGCACCAGGTTGATCGCCAGGGGCAAGAGTACGAACAGGCGCAGGCCCGGGCTCAAGACCAGCTTGAGGCCCTCTCGCAAATATTGCGGGCCGGACAGGACGGGGGCGGGCATAGGTGGCTCCGAGCGAAGGTAAACGCGCCGACCTTACCGGCTTTGCCCTGCCCGGGAAAGCGGCGACATGGCGTGTAACAACGTTTCTTGAGGCGATGGCGCCTATTGAAGGGACCGTTGGGGATAGAGCCCACCTATGAGCTGGATTGTTAAACCGTATTTCCTTAATCTTCGCTCCCTCGATACGCTGCACCCATTCTTTTTCAGGACTGTCGAACCCAAGCCTTCCCCAAGTGCGTCAACGGTCCTTTTTTATTCACGCCGCTCACCCGGCGTTCCGGCCCGCAAGGTCCGGTCAACAGGAGCAGGTCATGTCTGAAGTGCGTCATTCGCGAGTGATTATTCTCGGTTCCGGCCCTGCCGGTTACAGCGCTGCGGTTTATGCGGCCCGTGCCAACCTCAAGCCGCTGCTGATCACCGGCATGCAGGCCGGCGGTCAATTGACCACCACCACCGAAGTCGACAACTGGCCGGGCGATGTCCACGGGCTGACCGGTCCGGCCTTGATGGAGCGCATGAAGGAACACGCCGAGCGCTTCGAGACCGAGATCGTTTTCGACCACATCAATGCCGTGGATTTCGCCGCCAAGCCATACACCCTGACCGGCGACAGCGCGACCTACACCTGCGATGCGCTGATCATCGCCACCGGTGCCAGTGCTCGCTACCTGGGCCTGCCGTCGGAAGAAGCCTTCATGGGCAAAGGTGTTTCCGCCTGCGCCACCTGCGACGGTTTCTTCTACCGCAACAAGCCTGTGGCTGTGGTTGGTGGTGGTAACACCGCCGTTGAAGAAGCGCTGTACCTGGCCAACATCGCCAGCACGGTCACCCTGATCCACCGCCGCGAGACCTTCCGCGCCGAGAAGATCCTGATCGACAAGCTCAATGCCCGTGTCGCCGAAGGCAAGATCATCCTCAAGCTCAACGCGACCCTGGACGAAGTGCTGGGCGACAACATGGGCGTGACCGGTGCCCGCCTGAAGAACAACGACGGCAGCTTCGACGAGATCAAGGTTGACGGCGTCTTCATCGCCATCGGCCACACCCCGAACACCTCGCTGTTCGAAGGCCAGCTGGAACTCAAGGACGGCTACCTGGTGGTCAAGGGCGGCCGTGACGGCAACGCCACTGCCACCAGCGTCGAAGGTATCTTCGCGGCCGGCGACGTGGCCGACCACGTCTACCGCCAGGCGATCACCTCGGCCGGTGCCGGTTGCATGGCAGCCCTGGACACCGAGCGCTACCTGGATGGCCTGCAGAACGCTTCGTTCTGATTCAGCGGGCACAAAAAAACCGGCTTCGGCCGGTTTTTTACTGCCTGTCACATGATCAACGGATGGACACCGAACCCTTGTGGGAGCGGGCTTGTTCGCGATGACGGTATGTCAGTCAACATCGATGTCGGCTGACCTGACGCTATCGCGAGCAAGCTCGCTCCCACAGGTTTTTTGCGTGGTCAGGAACAGCGCATTTCAGGACAGTCGCGCCAGGCACGCCTCCAGAATATCCAACCCTTCCTCCAGCACTGCCGGCTCGGTCGTCAACGGCGCCAGCAGCCGAATGATGTGCCGCGATTTTCCGCTGGGCATCAGCAGCAAGCCCGATTCCCGCGCCAGGGCCAGCAGTTGCGTCAGTTGTGCCGAGGCCGGGGTGCCGTCGGCGTGGGTCAGCTCGATGCCGCGCATCGCGCCGATGCCGGTCAGGCGACCGAGATAAGGCGTCAGCCCACGACTGCGCCAGGATTGGTAGCGGCTGACGATCGCCTCCTCCTGTTGCGAGCCCCAGGCGTGCAGGTTGGCGTCGGTCATTTCATCCAGGGTCGCCAGGGCGGCGGCGCAGGCGATGGGGTTACCCGAATAAGTGCCGCCCAGACCGCCCTTGGGCAGGTTGTCCAGCAGCGCCTTGCGTCCCACCACTGCGCCCAAGGGCACGCCGCCGGCAATGCTTTTGCCGAGCAGGATCAGGTCCGGTTCGATGCCTAGCCGTGAAAATGCAAAGCGCTGGCCGGTGCGGCCGAAGCCGGACTGGATCTCATCGATGATCAGCACGATGCCTTTGTCGTCGCAGAACTGCCGCAGGGTCTGGGCGAAGGGCACGTCCATCGCCAGGAAACCGGCCTCGCCCTGCACCGGCTCGACAATGAAACAGGCCACGTCATTCACGTCGATCTCGACACTGAACAACCGCTCCATGGCCTTCAAGGCTTCTTCGCCGGTGACGCCGTTGTCCTTGCTGGGGTACGGCAGGTGATACACCGGCCCGGGCAGGACGCCGACTTTCTGTTTGTAAGGCGCGACCTTGCCGTTGAGGTTGAGGGTCGCCAGGGTGCGGCCGTGAAAGGCGCCATCAAACGCAATCACGGCGGTACGGCCCGTGGCGCCGCGTACGATCTTCAAGGCGTTCTCCGCCGCCTCGGCGCCGCTGTTGGTGAGCATACCGCTGACGGGGTAGTCCAGCGGGATAAACGCCGCCAGGCGTTCCATCAATTCAATGTAGGGCGCGTGGGGGGCGGCATTGAATGCGTAGTGCGTCAGCCGGCTGGCCTGTTCACGGATCGCCTCGACGATGCGCGGATGGCAATGGCCGAGGTTCAACACACCGATGCCGCCGACAAAATCGATATAGCGTTTACCGTCGGTGTCCCAGACCTCGGCATTCTTGCCGTGGCTGAGGCTGACGGGATGCACGATGGAGATCGATTGGCTGATGGTTTCGCTGCTCATGGATGACGGCTCGGACGAAGGAGAAATTTGCGTTATCTAAGCCGCGAGCAGAGGGGGCCGGCAAACGAAATAAAGTTGCCGGGTCAATCTTAAAAGTCGGGATGTGGTGAGGTGCCGCTTACTTGGGGCGTGCAACCCGTGGCGAGGGAGCTTGTGGGGGCTGGGCTTGTAGGAGCTGTCGAGCGAAGCGAGGCTGCGATCTTTGCCCGTACACACTTGAGTCTCAAGTGAAAGATCAAGAGATCGCAGGCTTCGCCAGCTCCTACAGAGTCCTGCGGGAGCCCTCGCCACAAAAAGCAGGTCGATCAGCGCCGTTGCAGTGGCTGTGCCTGGAACGTCACACCGGCCAGCCCATGGGCCATCAGCGCGCGGATATTGCTGTGATCGCTGCCTTCGGGCGTGCCCAGCACCGAACGGTAATGTTCGCCGAAGGCCAGGAGCGCTTCTTCATCGCTCAAGCCTTCGAGCAGCGCCAGGCCCAGGGTCTTGCACGAGCCTTCGTTCTGCCCGGCGGCATTTTGCACGCCACCGTTGGTGAAGGCCTGGGGGTGGTAGTCATAGCCGGCGGTGATGAAGGCCAGGGTGGCGGCAAAGAGGTGTTCGCCGCTCTTGAGACTGGCGCGCAGGTTGTTCAGGTCAGGCATCGGGTTTTCCTTTGGCAAACGCCGCTTGCTGTTCGGCGCTGGCTTCTTTCTGGTATTGGGCTTTCCACTCGGCGTACGGCATGCCGTAGACCACTTCGCGGGCGTCGTCGAGGCTGACCTCGACCTGGCGTTCATCGGCGGCGGCCTTGTACCACTTGGACAGGCAGTTGCGGCAGAAGCCGGCAAGGTTCATCAGGTCGATGTTCTGCACATCCTTGCGGCTGTCCAGATGGGCAACCAGCCGACGGAAAGCGGCGGCTTCGAGCTCGAGGCGTTGTTGGTCGTTCATGGTGTTCCCTGACGGGCAGCTACAAGCGGCGAGCTTCAAGCTGCAAATTGGATGGTGTCGATCAGGCTTGAAGTTTACCGCTTGCAGCGTGTAGCGGCTACGAAGCCGCCCGGCTTGCCGCAAGGGTAATCGACACCGATTCGGCAAATCGCAAGGCGTGGGGCTTGTCGACTTCGACTTCGGCGTACAGCACCGACTCGTTGGCCATGACCAGGTCGAGCAATTCCTGGGTCAAGCGTTCGAGCAGGGCGAAGCGGTTACCTTCCACATGGGCGATGATCGCCTTGGTGATGGTGCGATAGTTCAGCGCGTGATCGATGTCGTTGTCGCGCACCGCCTCCTGGGCGGCGTAGAGGATGGTCAGGTTGATCAACACATCCTGCTTGTTGAGGATTTCATCTTCGTTGATGCCGATGAAAGTGCGCAGGCGCAGGTCCTTGACCTTGATGCGTGCCATGGCTGGCTGAAGTTGTGGCATTTAATTGCTCCGTCGAATCAATTGCAGGAACTCCTGGCGCGTGGTACTGGAATCGCGAAAGGCGCCGAGCATCACCGAGGTGTTCATGGTCGAGTTCTGTTTTTCGACACCGCGCATCATCATGCACATGTGCTGGGCCTCGATCACCACCGCCACGCCGGCGGCCTGGGTGACCTGCTGCACCGCGTCGGCGATTTGCCGGGTCAGGTTCTCCTGGATTTGCAGGCGGCGGGCGAACATGTCCACCAACCGGGCGATCTTCGACAGCCCCAGGACCTTGCCCGTAGGAATATAAGCCACATGGGCCTTGCCGATGAAGGGCAACAGGTGATGTTCGCAGAGTGAGTAAAGTTCGATGTCGGCGACGATCACCATTTCATCGCTGTCAGAGGCGAACAGCGCGCCATTGACGATCTGCTCGACGCTTTGTTCATAACCATGGCAGAGGTACTGCATGGCCTTGGCGGCACGGACCGGGGTATCGAGCAAACCCTCGCGCTCGGGGTTTTCCCCCAGGCCGATCAGGATCTCGCGGTAGTTCTGGGGCAGGGATAGCGTCATGGTGCATCCTCGAAACAAGGCTATTTGACGTGCCGCCCGCCGTTGACGGTCAGGGTCGTGCCGGTGACATAAGGGTTGTCCAGCAGATAACGCAGGCTCTGGTAGATCACTTCGCTGCCAGGTTCTATACCCAGCGCGGACTTGGCCAGGGCCTTGGCGCGATAAGCCGCGTCGTCTTCGGGGTTGAACAGTAGCAGGGCCGGGGCGATGCCGTTGACCTTGATCGCCGGGGCGAACTTCGCCGCGAACGACAGGGTCAGGCTATCCAGGCCGGCCTTGGTGGCGCAATAAGCGATATGCCGGGCGCTGCCCTTGCGGGTGACGTCATCGCTGATGTGCACGATATCCGCCGGGGTCGAGCGCTGCAGCAACTCGGCGCAGTGCAGGTTGATCAGGTAAGGCGCAAGCATGTGCACGCCGAACATGGCGTTGAAGGCCGCCGCTTCGCTGCCTGGGTCTTCGGCCAGCCAGGCCGAGGCGTTGTGTACGATGGCCCGCAGCCGGTCGGTGTGCTGCTTGAGTTGTTCGATAAAGGCCAGGATACCCGCTTCGCTGGAGAAGTCGGCAAACAACATGACCGCGCCCAGGTCCCGCAGCGTCTGCACGCCGGGGCGTTCGGTGCGATAGGTTGCGATCACCGGTTGCCCGTCTTCCAGCAATCGCCGGGCGCAATGCAGGCCGACGCGCTGGGCTGCGCCAGTGATCAGGATCGGAGCGATGGCGCTGGACATAGGATGGCTCGGTTCACGGCAAGAGCAAAACTATAACAGCGACGCGGGGCGCCTCCTATGTACAAAGGTGAATCCAGAGTTCCCCTGTGGGAGCGAGCTTGCTCGCGATAGCGGACTGACGGGCAACATCTGGTGTGGATATACCGGCCTCATCGCGAGCAGCTCGCTCCCACAGGTTTTTTGTCGCCCATGAAGCCGAGGCTCCCACAGCGATCAATGCGCAGGCTGGCGACATCAATGATTCTGCGTAGCCGGTAACGCCCGCGGCGGCGCACCATTGAGCCAGTTCGCCAGCAGATGGGTCGACAATGGGATGAACAGGTAGACCATCAGTGGTGTCAGGATCAGCGTGCTGATGAGCACGCGGCTCAATAGGCCCAGTTCGCCCAGCAGCGGCCCCAACAGGAAATTGAACAACAGTGACACGGGAAAGAACGCGAGCCAGATGGCCACGGCCTGTTTCCAACGTGGCGGACGTTGGCCGACCGCGCCGAACCAGCCATCGATGCCCCGCACCCGGTGTTCGGAGGGATGGGCAAACAGCTCGCTGCCCCGTCCCAGCCAGGCCGTGCGGGAGGCAGAGTATTCCCAGGCATGCAGCGTCTGCTCGTCGGCAAAACGGAAGATGATCTGGAATTCATCGTCCTGGGGCGGTGGCGCGAGAACGCCGGAACCCAAGTAGCCGGGAAAGTCGGTTGCCAGTTGTTCGCCTTCGCGCAGCCAGGCGATCAGATCCTGATAGCGTCCATTGGCGACGCGGCGGGCAACCATCAAGGTGACGGGTGAGGTAGACATTATGTATCTCCGTAAGACAGGCACGGCACTCCGGGTAGGAGGTTCGCGGGGAGACGCCCCGGGGTGGTGGGTAGCGTCTGGTCGCCAAAAAAGCAGGCAAGGATTATTCCCGATTGCACATCAATCAACAAAACCGCGTATCGAATACGTTTGTCCTTGTCATGACATGTCTTGGGGGGAGTAAACTGGGATCCAATTTGCCAGCCGGAATTGTCTGCCAAAATGAGTGCAATCACAGAAGATGGCTTTGTTTTCCAGGCATCAAGTGCCTTGAAACGGGAAGACCTGTTTCCCATTCGGGAGGTCGCGCGCATGACCGGCGTGAACCCCGTGACCCTGCGCGCCTGGGAGCGGCGCTATGGTTTGATCCAGCCCACCCGCACCGAAAGTGGGCACCGCCTGTATTCGTTGGGCGATATCGAAAAGGTGCGCAGCATCCTGGCATGGATAGAACGCGGGGTGGCCGTCAGCAAGGTGGGAAAGATCCTGGCCAAGACCGAGTCGGTGCAACCGGTCTCCACGCTGATCTCATCCGATCTGATCAGGGCCGATCATGCCCGTTGGCAACAACAGGTGGCGGACGCGGTCAGCAACTTTGACGATGTGGAGCTGGATCGCGTCTACGGGCAGGTCTTTTCCACCTACACCGTGCCGATCGTCTTCCAGGACATCCTGATGCCGCTTTGGCGACAACTGCTGCATCGCCAACCGGAATTCGGGCAGATCAGTGAATGGGTGTTTTTCGACGGTTTCCTGCGTTCACGCATTATCCAACGGCTTTTGCTCAAGCGCGAAGGTGCATCCCCGCGTGTGCTGGTCTGCGCGATTGCCGATCATTGCCATGAGCTGGAGTTGCTGGTTACGGCGCTGTTCCTGTCCAAGGCGGAGGTGGGCGTCAGGCTGTTGTCCATCGGTCTGCCGTTCGAGGAACTGACCCTGGTGTGCCAGAAGGTCCAGCCTGTGGCATTGGTGCTGGTTTCCAATCATGCGCCAGCTCCAGACCTGCCCAAGCGCCTGGGCAAGTTGGCGATGAGCCTGGACTGTCCGTTGATGCTCGCTGGTGATGCATCCGACTTGGCGCAGGAAAGCCTGACGGGGTCGTCAATCGGTTGCCTGGGCAATGAGGGGACAGTGATGCGCCAGCGCCTGCGTCAATTTCTGGCAGGCAACCTGGATACTTAGAGATGCATGGTCGGATGGGTCAGGCGGTGTTGCTGCAGGATGTACTGGCGCAGACGCTCCGTCTCGTCCTGGTCATTCTGGCTCAGGTGGTAGGCAAACAGACCGCGATCGGTTTCCCGTTCAAAGGTGCCTCGCAACGAAATTCTCTCGTAGCCTGATGGGCTGAACCACAAGGCAAACTGCTTCGGCGGCTTGGCGCGACTGTGGTTTTGCAGCAAGACGCCCTTGCAGGAGACTTCGTGGACCCACAACGGTCCCGGCTGCCCCTTGATATTTTCCAGCGCCACCGGCTCTTCGAGCGTCAGGCGCCACGGGCGTATCTTCGGTCCGTCCTCGTAGATGCTCGGCACACCCAGGCGCAGGTGCATCGCATGGAATTCGTCTTCCACCAGATGCAGCGGAAAGGTCATTTGCTGGTTTTCGAAATTGGCTTGCAGCGTAACCTGCTCATTTGCCGCCAGACGTGTCAGCAAGTCACGAATCTGCGACCCACCGTTAACCAGCAAGCTCGACGTGACATCCCGCTCGTTCAACTGCGGGTTGTGTTGCATGGTCCGGATGAAATCAAGTTCATCCTGCGTCAGGAGGGCATCGCGCTGCATGATCTGCTCGAAATGATTATTTACGTGTTCACTGGTGATTGTAGTGACTGACCGTTAATTCGTGGTTTTGTTTGAACCGTTCGTCGCTTCAAGCCGGGCAATGGTCTCCCGCGCTTCGGCCAGTTCCTTTTCCAGCTGGGCGACACGTTGTTGGGCCTTGACCTGGATCGTGACGTCTTTTTGCACTCCCACGAAATAGGTATGCCCGTCAGCCTGGTTTTTGACCGTGGACAGTGACAACTCATTCCAGAACGGCGTGCCGTCCTTGCGGTAGTTGCGCAGCACCTCGCGACAGGCGCCACCCTCTTTCAAGGCTTTGCGAATGGGCTCCAGCGAGGGCTGGTCCCGATCACCCGATTGCAGGAACCGGCAATCCTGGTAAAGGATCTCGTCGCGGTGATAACCGGTCAATCGTTCGAAGGCCGGGTTCACGTAGATCAGGATATTGTCTTCGCCTTCTTTTTCGGCGATGACAATCCCGTCGTTCGAAGCGTTGATGACCAGTTGCATCAGTTGAGCGTTGATCATGGGGATAATCCTTTGAACGTCCTTGTAGGAGCAGCATTCTAAAAGAAATCGATAGGCTGTCCACTGGCCATTAGGGCCGTTGAGAGCCATTCGCAGCCTGACAGGTGCAACTGTTACTATCCCGGCTCTTTTTTCAGGTTCAGGATCAGATTGATGAAAGTCGCCATTCTTTCCGGCTCGGTGTATGGCACCGCCGAAGAAGTCGCCCGGCACGCCGCCAAACTGCTTCGCGAAGCAGGCTTTGAAACCTGGCACAACCCTCGTGCGACCCTGGCGGATGTGCAGGAATTCGCGCCAGAGGCCGTACTGGCAGTGACTTCTACCACCGGCATGGGCGAGTTGCCGGACAATTTGATGCCGTTGTATTCGATTATCCGCGATCAGTTGCCCGGGTTCTTTCGCGGTTTGCCTGGCGCGGTGATCGGCCTGGGTGACGCCAGCTATGGGGATACCTTCTGCGCCGGCGGCGAGCAGATGCGCGAGCTGTTCGTCGAATTGGGTGTACGTGAGGTGCTGCCGATGCTGCGTCTGGATGCCAGCGAAAGCGTCACGCCGGAAACCGACGCCGAGCCGTGGCTCGCTGAGTTGGTCGATACGCTGCGACCTTGACGCGGATGCGCTGACTCGTTCGGCCAGTAAGCTGGCTGCCAATGCAACTACCGCCTCTGGAAGAGCTGACTAGACTGATTTTCTTGCGTATGACGTTTCGATCGAGACATATAACAAGAAACCAGAGGTCAGAGCCGTGAGCGTAGCACCCATCCAAACGACACTCAGCATCAAGGATCAGGTCAGTGCGGCCGAATGGCAGACCCGGGTGGACCTTGCCGCCTGTTATCGGCTTGTCGCGTTGCATGGTTGGGATGACCTGATCTTCACCCATATTTCGGCGAAGGTTCCCGGTACCGAGGATTTCCTGATCAACCCGTTCGGGATGATGTTCCATGAAATCACCGCCTCGAGCCTGGTCAAGGTCGATCAGGCCGGCAACAAGTTGATGGACAGCCCCTACGAGATCAACCCGGCCGGCTACACCATCCACAGCGCGGTGCATGAGGTGCGCCATGATGTGGCCTGTGTGCTGCACACCCATACCGCCGCTGGCGTGGCGGTATCGGCCCAGAAGCAGGGGGTGCTGCCGATCAGTCAGCAATCGCTGTTCGTGCTGTCGAGCCTGGCCTATCACGCCTACGAAGGGGTGGCCTTGAATCACGAAGAAAAGGCTCGCCTGCAGGCGGACCTGGGCGAGAGCAACTTCCTGATGCTGCACAACCATGGCCTGCTGACCTGCGGCGGGACCATCGCCGATACCTTCCTGATGATGTTCACCTTTCAACGTGCCTGTGACATCCAGGTCATGGCGCAGAGCGGCGGGGCCGAACTGATTGCCATCGAGCCGCAGATCCTGGCCGGCGCCCGGGCGATGATCGCCGGGGTGACCAAAAGCGCCCAAGGCATGGGCGGCGCGTTGGCCTGGCCGGCGTTGCTGCGCAAGCTCGATCAGCAAGACGCTGGGTATAGAAGTTGATGGCCCTGGCCCAGATTCCCCTGCGTATCTGGCGCCAGCGCAGCCAGATATTCATGTTCCGTGGCCATGCCATCCGTTACTGGGTGGCCGGGCAGGGCGAGCCGCTGCTGCTGATCCACGGTTTTCCCACCGCCAGTTGGGATTGGCATTACCTTTGGCAACCGTTGGCGCAACGCTACCGGGTGATCGCCTGTGACATGCTCGGTTTCGGCGACTCCGCCAAACCGACGGATCACGTCTACAGCCTGTTGGAGCAGGCCGATCTGCAACAGGCCTTGCTGGCGCACCTGAATGTGAGGGGGGCGCTGCATGTGCTGGCCCACGATTACGGTGACAGCGTGGCCCAGGAGCTGCTGGCACGGCATTACGAAGCACGCATCCACCTGGCCAGTTGCGTCTTTCTCAATGGCGGCCTGTTCCCGGAAACCCATCATCCGGTCTGGGCCCAGAAACTCTTGCTCAGCCCCCTGGGGTGGCTGCTGGGGCGGGCGTTCTCCCGGGAAAGTCTGGTCAGCAGTTTCCGGCAGATTTTCGGCCCCGGCACCGGCCCCACTGAAAGCGAGCTGGATGATTTCTGGAGCCTGGTAGAAGCCAATCGTGGCCCGCGGATCATGCACAAGCTCATCGCCTATATTCCCGAACGTCGTGTGCAGCGTGATCGCTGGGTACAGGCGATGCAGCGCGGCGACGTGCCGTTGCGGGTGATCGACGGCGCAGTCGACCCGATTTCCGGTAAACACATGGTGGCGCGCTACGAAGCCCTGATTCCAAACCCAGACACGGTGTTGTTGCCCGACATCGGTCACTACCCGCATACCGAGGCGCCGGTGCAGGTGCTCGAGCATTACCTGGCGTTTCGCGAAGCCATCGCCGCGCCGCGCCGACAAATGGCCTGTTCATGACGACTTGGCACGGCAGCAATCTGTGGGAGCGGGTGTTTACGAGATTGCATTCCACTGCAAATCCCTTGTGGGAGCGAGCTTGCTCGTGATAGCGGTGCCGGAAATTGTGGCCTGGGCCTGCATCATCCCCTCACCTTATCGGCCACCATTCACTTGCAACCGTGTTGATTGTGACCGGCCGACTTGTGCCGGACACTCATGCCCATTGTCCTATCCGCCTGCTGGAGTTCTGCCATGAGTGAGTCTGTGCGCTTCGAAGATAAAGTCGTGATCGTCACCGGAGCCGGCGGTGGCCTGGGGCGCGCCCATGCGCTGCTGTTCGCCAGACAAGGGGCGAAAGTGCTGGTCAACGACCTGGGTGGCTCGGCTCAAGGGGAAGGGGCCAACGCCTCGGCAGCAGACCGGGTGGTCGCCGAAATCCGTGAGGCGGGCGGCATCGCCGAGGCCAACCACGACTCGGTGACCGATGGCGACAAGCTGGTACAAAACGCGCTCGATGCGTTCGGTCGCGTCGATGTGGTGGTCAACAATGCCGGGATCCTGCGGGACAAGACGTTCCACAAGATGGACGACGCCGATTGGGACCTGGTCTACCGTGTCCACGTCGAGGGCGCCTACAAGGTAACCCGCGCCGCGTGGCCGCACCTGCGTGAGCAGAACTATGGGCGGGTGATCTTCACCGCTTCCACCTCCGGCATCTACGGCAACTTCGGCCAATCCAACTACGGCATGGCGAAGCTCGGCCTTTATGGCCTGACCCGGACCCTGGCCATCGAAGGCCGCAAGAACAACATCCTGGTCAATGCCATCGCCCCCACTGGCGGCACCCGCATGACCGAAGGCCTGATCCCGCCGCAGGTATTCGAACAACTCAAGCCCGAACTCGTCAGCCCGCTGGTGGTGTACCTGGCCAGCGAGACCTGCCAGGAAACCTCCGGCTTGTTCGAAGTGGGCGGCGGCTGGATGGGCAAGGTGCGCTGGGAGCGCAGCCTGGGGGCGGGCTTCGATCCGCGCAAAGGGTTTTCGCCTGAAGACGTCGCCGCCCATTGGCAGCAGATCTGCGACTTTGAAAATGCCGTGCACCCGAACGACAACCTGGAAGCCTTGAAAGAAATGATGGCCAACCTGCAACGCTACGCCATCTAAGCCTCATTGCCCGGGCCGGTTGCCGTCAGCTGCGGCAACCGCGCTCATGGACAATACCTTTCCCAGGGCCGCCCGCTTCGCGGCGGTTTCGATATCCATCACACCGTCATATTTCTGCGGATGGACGTGCTGCTGGAAGACCAGGGCCAGCCTTTCGATCGGCTCGATTTGCCGGTTGATCGGGCAGGGCGCTGAAGCGCCTTTCAAGGCTTCGTTCAGGTTATCTCGATTTCCCCCCCCAACTTCTCGTCCCCGCATGTCAGGCGCGCTGGCTTTCCACATAAAAAAGGCCGCTGCAAAAAGCAGCGGCCTAAGCGTGACGTTGCAAAGGAGCTACAAACCAACGTCGGTACACACGGGATGATGGACCGATACGCCAATCCATCCGAAGACGGTGCGCCAGGCATGAGGGATGCCATGAGGCTAGTGCTTGCAGGCCCGTTACCCTGAAAGCCCGGCAAGCATAGGCATCGAGCCTTGCGGGAAACAGCCCGTATCCAGACATGCACCGTTGCAGGGCGCGTAACAGTCGAAGGCCGGGCATGAGTATGCGCGGCGCTGATGACCCATCATCCAGTCCATCCATGCGCCGCGCAAAGGCCCGCCTCGCATGGGCTGTAATCCTTTTTAGGTACAGCGCGAATACCTCCTTGGTGCGCTTATCGCCTATAGCGTGCGGCAGTAGGGTGAAGGCTCTGTCACTCACCGGGGAAGACGCATGACAACAATAACAATGCGCGCCATCTTCAAGCCGCAGGCGCTGGCCGCTGCGGTGGCCTTGGGTTGCTGTGCCCAGGCGCAGGCCGTTTCATTCAACATTGGCGAGATCGAGGGTCAGTTCGATTCGTCGCTGTCCGTGGGCGCAAGCTGGGGCATGCGCGATGCCGACAAGGACTTGATCGGCACGGTCAACGGCGGTCGGGGGCAATCCTCCACCGGTGATGATGGGCGGTTGAATTTCAAGAAGGGCGAGACCTTTTCCAAAATCTTCAAAGGCCTGCACGACCTCGAACTCAAGTACGGCGATACCGGCGTGTTCGTGCGGGGCAAGTACTGGTATGACTTCGAACTCAAGGACGAAAGCCGTCCGTTCAAGGACATCAGCGACAGCAATCGCAAGGAAGGCGCCAAGTCGTCAGGCGCGCAGATTCTCGATGCCTTCGTCTATCACAACTATTCCATCGCCGATTTGCCGGGCACCGTGCGCGCCGGCAAGCAGGTGGTCAGTTGGGGGGAAAGTACTTTCATCGGCAACTCCATCAACAGCATCAACCCGGTGGACGTGTCCGCGTTCCGTCGCCCCGGTGCGGAGATCAAGGAAGGTCTGATCCCGGTGAACATGCTGTTCGCGTCCCAGGGCCTGACCGACAAGCTCACCATCGAAGGTTTCTACCAGTTGGAGTGGGACCAGACGGTGGTGGATAACTGCGGCACGTTCTTCGGTAACGATGTGGTGGCCGATGGTTGCACCAGTGGCTACACCGTAGGCAGCCCGGCGATTGCGCCATTCGTACCCCTGACCCAGGCCTTTGGCCAAGGCATCCAGGTGAATGACGAAGGCGTTGTCATTGCTCGCGGTGGCGACCGCGATGCCCGTGACTCCGGCCAGTGGGGCACCGCGCTGCGCTGGCTCGGCGATGACACCGAATACGGCCTGTACTTCATGAACTACCACAGCCGCACGCCTACCGTCGGGACCACCACGGCGGGGCTCTCGACGCTGGCGGCGTTGCCCGCAATGGTTGCGATTGCCAATGGGCTGGCCCCCGGTAGCGGTGCGGGGCTGGCGCAAAGCGTGATGCTGGGACGCGGGCAGTATTACCTTGAATACCCCGAAGACATTCGCCTGTACGGTGCCAGTTTCGCCACTACGCTGCCCACCGGCACCGCATGGACCGGGGAAATCAGTTATCGCCCCAATGCACCGGTACAGCTCAACACCAACGACCTGACCCTGGCGCTGCTCAACCCGATTGCCGGAGGCGCGGCTTCACCCATCGCGACCTCGGCCGGGGCGGACAATACCGGTTACCGGCGCAAGGAAATCACCCAGGTCCAGAGCACCCTGACGCATTTTGTCGATCAGGTACTGGGCGCCGAACGCCTGACGCTGGTGGGTGAGGCGGCGGTGGTGCACGTCGGCGGGCTGGAGTCCAAGGACAAGCTGCGTTACGGCCGCGATTCTGTCTATGGCCAGTACGGGTTCAATGGCGACACCGATGGCTTCGTTACCTCGACGTCCTGGGGTTATCGCGCCCGGGCGATTCTCGACTACGCCAACGTGATCGGCGGGGTGAACTTCAAGCCCAACGTCTCCTGGTCCCACGACGTGGCCGGCTATGGTCCCAACGGTTTGTTCAACGAAGGTGCCAAGGCTATCAGCGTCGGTGTCGATGCCGACTACCGCAACACCTACACCGCCAGCCTGAGCTACACCGACTTTTTTGGCGGCGATTACAACGTTCTCGAAGACCGCGATTTCCTCGCGTTGAGCTTCGGCGTGAACTTCTGATCTGGCTGACAAGGAAAACCCAATGCGCAAGATGATCCTGCAATGCGGTGCCCTGGCCCTGAGCCTGCTGGCCGCGAACGTGATGGCGGCGGTCTCGCCGGAGGAAGCGAACAAACTGGGTACCAGCCTTACGCCGTTGGGCGCGGAAAAAGCCGGCAATGCCGATGGCTCGATTCCGGCCTGGACCGGCGGCATCCCGAAAAACGCCGGTGCCGTGGACAGCAAGGGCTTTTTGGCCGACCCGTTCGCCAATGAAAAGCCGCTGTTCACCATCACCGCCGCGACCGTGGACCAGTACAAGGACAAGCTGTCCGAAGGCCAGGTCGCGATGTTCAAGCGCTACCCAGAGACCTACAAGATCCCGGTCTACCCGACGCATCGCAGCGTGGGCCTGCCGCCGGAGATCTACGAGGCGGCCAAGCGTAGCGCCCTCAACGTGAACGCCATCAATGACGGCAATGGCCTGGCCAATTTCACCGGCAACCGCTACTACGCCTTCCCGATTCCCAAGAGCGGCGTTGAAGTGTTGTGGAACCACATCACTCGCTATCACGGTGGCAATCTGCGACGTGTCATCACCCAGGCCACACCGCAGACCAATGGCAGCTTCACGCCGATCCGTTTCGAAGAAGAAATCGCCGTGCCGTTCCTGATCAAGGATGCCGACCCGGAAAAGGCCAGCAACGTGCTGACTTATTTCAAGCAGTCGGTCACCGCCCCGGCGCGCCTGGCCGGCAACGTGCTGTTGGTGCATGAAACCCTCGATCAGGTGAAGGAGCCGCGCCTGGCCTGGATCTACAACGCCGGCCAGCGTCGCGTGCGTCGTGCTCCGCAAGTGGCCTACGACGGCCCGGGCACCGCCGCCGATGGGTTGCGCACCTCCGACAACTTCGACCTGTTTTCCGGTGCGCCGGACCGCTACGACTGGAAGTTGATCGGCAAGAAGGAAATGTATATTCCTTACAACAGCTACAAGCTCGATTCGCCAAGCCTCAAGTACGACGATGTGATCAAGGCCGGCCACATCAACCAGGACCTGACTCGTTATGAGTTGCACCGGGTCTGGGAAGTGGTCGGCACGGTCAAGCCGAGCGAGCGGCACATCTATGCCAAGCGCCACATGTACTTCGACGAGGACAGCTGGCAGGCGGCGCTGGTGGATCACTACGACGGTCGCGGCCAACTGTGGCGGGTGGCCGAGGGGCATGCCCAGTTCTACTACGACCATCAGAACCCGGGCTACACCCTCGAGGCGCTCTACGACATCATCGCCGGCCGCTACATCGCGCTGGGCATGAAGAACGAAGAGAGACACAGCTACGAGTACGACTTCGAAGCCAGGGCCGCCGACTACACACCGGCAGCGCTGCGTTCGACCGGGGTTCGATAGAGAGGACCCGCAGCGATGGAACTTGGCCCTGCTGGGATGTAGGAGCTGTGTAGGAACTGTGTAGGAGCTGTCGAGTGCAACGAGGCTGCGATCTTTCCAAAGACACTTGCATCTAAAGCGAAAGATCAAAAGCTCGCAGCCTTCGGCAGCTCCTACGGCCAGCGCAAGCAAGCTCTGGCTTGAGATTTGTTAACGACCGGCAGCGCTCCTGCCGGTCGTTTTTTTATGGGCGCCAATCAGCGCGCTGAATACTTCTCCAAAGCTCGGCGACACAGGACTAGGGTGGTGAAATAACAATAAACAGGATCTTCACACATGACCGCCATGACCCCGTGTCCGGACCGTCCAGGATTGCTGCCCCGCCTGTCCTCGACGCACGTGCCGCGGCGGTCCCTGAGCGAGCCGCTGCTGACTTCCGAAGCGCGGGTAAAACTGCTCTGCGCGCCAGCGGGCAGTGGCAAGAGTGCGCTGTTCGCCGAGTGTTTCCTGCAGGCGCCTGACGGGTGTCGGCTGCATTGGTTGCCACTGGGCGGCGCGGCGTTGAACGCGGTGCAAATGTGCGAGCGCCTGGCCCAGGCCCTCGGGCTGCCGATGCTGGATGAAGCGGGACTGCTGGCCCACCTGGCGCGTTTGCAGGCACCCACCTGGTTGTTTCTGGATGATTACTGCCGGGTGCCGAATCCCGAGCTGGACCAGTTGCTCGATCGTCTGTTGAACAGCAGCAGTCCTGCGTTGCACCTGTGGCTCAATGGCCGCCGCCGTCCCCACTGCAACTGGCCGCGGCTGTTGCTCGACGACGAGTTGCACGAGTTCGATGCGCAGGCGTTGTTCTTCACCCCTGACGATATCCTGCCATTGCTGCGTCATCTGCCCGGCCCCCAGGCTGCCCGCACTGCCCGCGAGGTGATTCAGCGCAGTGGCGGCTGGTGTGCCGGGGTGCGCATCACGCTGCTGGAGCGCTGCGAATGGGCGCGCAGTCATGCAACGCCGGGACGGCCGGGGACCTTGGTCGACTACCTGGAGTACGAGCTGTTCAGCACGCTGACCCTGGATCTGGCGCAGGCCTGGCGCGTGCTGGCGCATCTGCCGCGCTTCAATGCCCGGCTGTGCGAGCATCTGTTCGGCGACACCGTAGGCGCGCAATGCCTGCCTTTGTTGCTGGAGCTGGGATGTTTCATCGAGCCATGGGAGCAGACGTCGGACTGGTTGCAGATCTTCCCGGCCCTGGCCCGGCTGGTACGTGAGGAGCCTTGGCCGCAGGGGCGCTCCTGGCATCGGCGGGCCTGCCAGTGGTTCGCCGCCGAGCAGGACTGGCAGATGGCATTCGAGCAAGCCATGTTGGCCGAAGAGTTTGAGAACGCCGTCAGCTTTTTACAGCACCTGAACTTCGAGCACGTATTGCAGCGCAACAACGTGGTGCTGTTGCTGAACCTGCATGACCAGCAAGGTGAAGCGTTGATGCTCGGCACGCCACAGTCGGTCGGGTTGGTGACTGCGGCCCTGCTGTTCGCCGGGCGCTTCGATCAGGCTTCGGCGTGCATCGAGCAATTGGCCAGGTTCGTGCCGCAACCCCAGGCCTGCCAGCAGCGACAGGTGCTGGCGCGCTGGCAGGTCTTGCGGGGGTGGCTGCTGCATCTCTCGGGCGATGGCGAACCGGCACGCGAGCATTTCCTCCAGGCCCAGGCCAGCCTGGAACCAGAAGCCTGGGCCTTACGGCTGCTGTGCCTGTCAGGGCTGACGCAGCAAGCGCTGCTCAAGGGGGAACTGGCTTCTGCCCAGTGGATCAACCGGCAGGCGTTATGCCTGGCGCGGGCCCATGGCTCGCTGGTGTTTGAAGGGCTGCTGGAACTGGATCACGCCCAAGTGCTGGAACAGCGTGGGGCTCCCCATCGGGCCGATCATCTGCTGAGCGCAGTCCTGGCATTGCTTGATAAGCCTGGCCAGGATTTTTCGGCGTTGTCGGGACGTATCGCCCTGCGGCGCGGGCGTCTGGCAATGCGCATGGGGTTTGACGAGTTGGCCGCCGAGCAGTTTCAAACCGGCCTGGAAACCGGTCTGCTTAGCCAGGACAAACAAGTGCTTTATGGCTTTCTCGGTAAAGCGACCCTGGCCGCCAACCAAGGTGATTACGCTGAAGCGTTCATGCAGCTGCGCGATGCCGAGCGGATCATGCAGCAGCGGCACATCCCCGACACGGTGTACCGCGGCGTGTTACTGCAAACCAGCTGTCAATTCTGGTTGCAGCAAGGACGTCCGGAACTGGCCCATGAAGCCTTGACCCGGGTGTTGCGGCATTTTCGCGGGCCGCAGGCCAAGCACGCGCCGCCTGCGACACTGGAGTTGATTCCGCGCCTGGAATATCTGCTGGTGCTGGCCGAGGTCTACCTGCATCGGGAGCGGGACCCGCAGGCCCGCCTGGAGGCCATGATCGCCCAGGCGCAGCAATTGGAAATGCATGGGCTGGAAACCGAATTGCAACTGGCGCTGGTTGAAGTGGTCTGGTTGTCCAGCGATCGTTGCCAGGTTCACGCGCTCCTGCAAGAGGGCCTCAAACGAGTTGCCTGTTATCGGGCTCAGCAAGCCTTGCGTGAGTTGCGTTTGCGCCAACCTGAGCTGTTGCACTGGACGCAGTCAGCTGAGCCCATCGAACCGCGGGCCCCTGGCGCCGAAGATACCTTGCTCAGTCACCGGGAACTTGAAGTGCTGGAGTTGATTGCACAAGGTCATTCAAACCAACAGATTGCCGAACAGCTGTTCATATCGTTGCACACAGTAAAAACCCATGCGCGTCGAATACATAGCAAGTTGGGGGTACAACGGCGTACACAAGCGGTCGCGAAAGCGAAAGTCATGGGGGTGATGAGTTAGTTTGAAAAAAAGGGTGGCCGTCTTTACGCGTTCTTACATTTGTCTTTTTACAGTAATGGGCTTGGCTGATGTATAACTGAGTCGACGGATCGAACAGGAAGTTCGACCATGACATGACAAGGATGTTTATGAACACTCAGTTATTTTCTTCTTACTCTGAAAAACTGCTCGCACTGAAGCGTACTCGCGTGGATTTTGCCGTGCAGGTGTTGTTGGGGCGTTATCTGGAGGCGTCGGGCGTCAACCCGCTCAGCACTTACCTGAATACATTGGCGGCCTTTGCGAATCCTGAAGTGGAATCGTCCGAAACCCTGTTCGATGAGGCGATGGCCTGGGTTGAAAAACAACAGATGCCCCACTATACGCAAGGCGCCAGTAATATTTTCAGCAAGCGTTATTCCTTTGCCGCGCAAGACCGTATCAAGGCATTGAGTTTGATAGCGTTTGAAAAAATCGTAGCGGACATTGTCACCAGCCTGACTGAAAAACCGTCGATGGATTTATCCTGGCGATCCATCATGCCATTGTCCGCCGAGGACGTTCATGGCGCATTGAAAGTGCACTTGCCCGAAGTCGATCTGGATAAAGTCTATATCACTGGCTTTATACACCATGACACGGGTGAGCGAGTGGTGTCGTCTTCTCAGCGGTTGGTCGACTATCTACTGGACCATTTCAGCAATAACGATATTCCCTATCATTGCCAAGGTGATCACCAGGCTATTTATATGGTTGCCTTCAGCGGCGAAGAACGTCATCTCCATCCGCGGCTGGCCCCCGCTCACCTCAACGATTTACTGATCAAGATTGTCCCGGATTTCCTGGGCTGATCCTGGACTCGCTTCATACCCCATCCGCCAACTCACGGCCCGGGTCGCCGCCAACAGGCGTTGCGCCGCCGGGCCGTTTTCGTCGGCGTGGAACAGCGAGGTCGGTCCAACGATCGTCATCACCGCTTTCACCTCGCCGACGGCATTGAATACCGGGGCGGACAAGGCATCCACGCCTGGCATCAGCAAGCCATGCACATGGTGCAGGCCGCGACTGCGAATCTGCTCGCACAACGCGGCATAAGCGCGGTCGTCGGCGAGGGCGTGATGCTCGGTGCCTTGCACTTCCTGCTCGCGCAGGCCGATGGTCTCGCGCTCCGGCAGATAAGCGCTGAACACCAGCCCCGTGGACGAACTGAGCAGTGGCAATACCGAACCCAGTTGCGTCACCACGGTCACGGCCCGTACGGCGGGTTCGATACGCACCACGGTCGCGCCATGGTTGCCCCACACCGCCAGGAAGCAGGTTTCGTTCAAGTCGTCGCGCAATTCGGCCAGGGGCAGGGCGGCCACTTGCAGCACGTCCATGCCGTTGAGCGCTGCCAGGCCTACGCGCAGGGCCTCGCGGCCCAGGCCGTAGTGGTTGGTGGCGGCGTTCTGCTCGGCAAACCCGCTGGCGATCAAGGCCTGCAGATACCGATGAACCTTGCTCGCCGGCATTTGCACGTGTTCGGCCAGCCGCGACAGCGACGTGGAGGGCGATAGTTCAGCCAGGGCCTTGAGGATGTCGGTGCCGACTTCGGCCGAGCGGACTTTCTGTTTACCGTTGCTGAGCGGGATTTCCATGGAGGCGCTGGGTCCAGAGGCGAATGGGCGTCTTTATAGCTTGACGGTCGCTGTCGAGCAAATTACGTTATGCGTAATCGAATTACGATAAAAATAACCCGGTGCGCCTCAACCACTCCGTTGAGTGACGGGCCGCATTCCCTGGAGGCTCCATGAACCTCGATTCCCCAGCGTCGGACCTGGCTTACCAATCAGGCTTTGGCAACGAATTTGCCAGCGAAGCCTTGCCCGGCGCCTTGCCCGTCGGCCAGAACTCGCCGCAGAAAGCCCCGTACGGTCTCTATGCCGAGTTGTTCTCCGGCACGGCGTTCACCATGGCCCGCAGCGAAGCGCGGCGTACCTGGATGTATCGCATCCGGCCGTCGGCCAATCACCCGGCCTTCACCAAGCTCGAACGGCAATTGGCGGGCGGCCCATTGGGCGACGTCACGCCTAATCGCCTGCGTTGGAACCCGCTGGAGATTCCTGCCGAGTCCACCGACTTCATCGACGGGCTGGTGTGCATGGCGGCCAATGCCGGTGCGGACAAACCGGCCGGCATCAGCCTTTATCAGTACCGGGCCAACCGTTCCATGAAGCGAGTGTTTTTCAATGCCGACGGTGAATGGCTGATCGTGCCGCAACTGGGACGGCTGCGGATCGCCACGGAGTTGGGCGTGCTGGAACTGGCACCGCTGGAAATCGTCGTGCTGCCCCGGGGCCTGAAATTTCGCATTGAACTGCTCGACCCGCAGGCCCGTGGTTACCTCGCCGAAAACCATGGCGCGCCGCTGCGCCTGCCGGACCTCGGCCCCATCGGCAGCAATGGCCTGGCGAACCCGCGTGACTTCCTGACGCCGGTCGCCCATTACGAGAACCTCGCGCAACCGACCACCCTGGTGCAGAAATTCCTCGGTGAGTTGTGGGGGTGCGAGCTGGATCATTCGCCCCTCGATGTGGTGGCCTGGCACGGCAACAACGTGCCGTATAAATATGATCTGCGCCGTTTCAACACCATGGGCACGGTCAGCTTCGATCACCCGGACCCATCGATTTTCACCGTGTTGACCTCGCCCACCAGCGTTCACGGCCTGGCCAACCTCGATTTCGTGATTTTCCCGCCACGCTGGATGGTGGCAGAGAACACCTTCCGTCCACCGTGGTTCCACCGCAACCTGATGAACGAATTCATGGGCCTGATCCAGGGCGCCTACGATGCCAAGGCCGAAGGTTTCCTGCCGGGCGGCGCGTCCTTGCACAGTTGCATGAGCGCCCATGGCCCGGACGGCGAGACCTGTACCAAGGCGATCAACGCCGATCTTCAGCCGGCAAAAATCGACAACACCATGGCGTTCATGTTCGAGACCAGCCAGGTGCTGCGTCCAAGCCGTTTCGCCCTGGACTGTCCGCAACTGCAAACCGACTACGATGCATGTTGGGCCTCGCTGCCTGTCACGTTCGACCCGACCCGGAGATAACCCATGACTCAACTTTCCCCTGCCCGTAGCTGGGTCGCCAGCGCCAACGGCCACGCCGACTTCCCGTTGCAGAACCTGCCATTGGGTATCTTCAGTGTCGATGGCGGTGCCCTGCGCAGCGGCGTGGCGATTGGCGAGCGGATTTTCGACCTGCAGGCGGCGCTGCATGCAGGTTTGTTTGACGGCGCGGCACGTCGAGCCGTCGAAGCCATGGCCGACGGCCAGTTGAATGGGTTTTTCGACCTGGGCCGCGGCGCCCGGGCTGCCCTGCGTGAACGACTGCTGGAACTGCTGCGCGAGGACAGCCCCCTGCGTGGCAAGGTCGAAGCCCAGGGCGCGAAACTGCTGCTGCTCGCTGCCGACTGCCAAATGCACCTGCCGGCCAGGATCAACGACTACACCGACTTCTACGTTGGTATCGAGCACGCGCAGAATGTCGGCAAGTTGTTTCGCCCCGACAATCCATTGCTGCCCAACTACAAATACGTCCCCATCGGCTACCACGGTCGCGCCTCGACCATTCGCCCGTCCGGTACCGACGTGCGCCGTCCCAAGGGCCAGACCCTGCCGGCCGGCCAGGCCGAGCCGACCTTCGGCCCGTGTGCGCGTCTGGACTATGAGCTGGAGCTGGGCATCTGGATCGGCAAGGGTAATGCCCTGGGTGAACCGATCCCTATCGGCGATGCCGCCGAGCACATCGGCGGGTTCTGCCTGCTCAACGACTGGTCGGCCCGGGATATCCAGGCGTGGGAATACCAGCCTTTGGGGCCATTTCTGTCGAAGAGTTTCCTGACCAGTATTTCGCCGTGGGTGGTAACGGCTGAAGCCCTGGAACCGTTCCGTCGCCCGCAACCGGCGCGCCCGGAAGGCGATCCGCAACCGCTGCCGTACCTGCTGGACAAGCGTGACCAGGCCGGCGGTGCCTTCGATATCGAACTGGAGGTGCTGTTGCTGACCGAGGCCATGGTCGAGCAAAACCTGCCTCCCCAGCGCCTGACCCTGAGCAACACCCAGTACATGTACTGGACCGTGGCGCAAATGGTTGCGCACCACAGTGTCAACGGTTGCCAGTTGCAGGCCGGCGACCTGTTTGGCTCGGGCACCTTGTCAGGCCCTGAAAACCATCAATTCGGCAGTCTGCTGGAAATCACCGAAGGCGGTAAAAAACCGATCGAACTGGCGTCTGGCGAAGTGCGCCGATTCCTTGAGGACGGTGACGAAATCATCTTGCGCGCCCGTTGCCGCCGCGAGGGTTTCGCCTCCATCGGTTTCGGCGAGTGCCGGGGCAAGATCCTGCCGGCACGTTGAGGGGCAGGGCATGGAACTCTATACCTACTACCGTTCCACCTCGTCCTACCGGGTGCGCATTGCGTTGGCGCTCAAGGGCCTGGATTACCAGGCCTTGCCGGTTAATCTGATCGCTGCGCCTGGGGGCGAGCATCGCCAGCCGGCCTATCTGGCGATCAACCCCCAGGGCCGGGTGCCGGCGCTGCGTACCGATGAGGGCGCGTTGCTGGTGCAATCGCCCGCCATCATCGAATACCTGGAGGAGCGTTATCCCCAAGTGCCGCTGCTCAGCGCCGACCTGGCGGTACGCGCCCACGAGCGTGGCGTCGCCGCGCTGATCGGTTGCGATATTCACCCCCTGCACAACGTCAGCGTGCTCAACAAACTGCGGCAGTGGGGCCACGATGAAACGCAGGTGACGGAGTGGATCGGGCAATGGATCAGCCAGGGATTGGCGGCGGTGGAGCAGTTGATTGGCGACGACGGCTATTGCTTCGGTGCGGCGCCGGGGCTGGCGGACGTGTACCTGATCCCGCAGTTGTACGCCGCCGAGCGGTTCAATGTTTCGTTGCTGGCGTATCCGCGGATCCGTCGTGTTGCGACGTTGGCAGCCGGGCATGCGGCGTTCCAACAGGCGCATCCGGCGAATCAGCCGGATACCCCTACTTGATATTGATGTAGGTCGTTCCATCGCCATCGCGAGCAAGCTCGCTCCCACATTTGATCTGCGTACACTCGGGTCAACTGTGGGAGCGAGCTTGCTCGCGATGGCGATTCAATAAGCAACTTGAATCTGCTCGCCTGCAACCGCTCAATGCACAACCGAATTCGGCGGCAAATGCCCCAGCCGCTCCGTCAGCCGGATGCGCTGGATCGGATCGTCGCTGAGCATCAGGGCATGTTCCAGGTCGAAGCGTTCGGCGTTGGGGCAATCGAGTCGTTGATACAGGCTGGCGCGGGCCAGGTAGTCGGCGGCGCTGGCGTTGCCCAGTTCCAGTACCCGTTCGGCGTCGATCAGGGCTGCGATGTAATCGTCGTTCGCCAGGTGCAGTTGACGCAGGTTGCGCGACAGGCGCTGCAGCATCTGCGTCGGCTCGGCGTTGAGCAGGTGCTCAGCCTTGAGTGGCATGTTCGCGCCGTATTGGCGCTGTAGCAGTTCCCGGCAGTCATTGGGGTACAACCGGCGGCCGCCGCAGGGATCGAGCAGGTGATCGGCGCCGGGCACCTTCAACAGGAAATGCCCTGGGAAATTGACACCGACCATCGGAATTTCCAGGCTTCGGGCCAGTTCCAGGGCAATCAGCCCGAGGGCCAGGGGCTGCCCGCGCTTGCGTGCCAGGACTTTGTCCAGCAACGCCGCTCGTGGCCGCAAGGGCGTGAAGTCGTCTTGGGCGAAGCCCAGGTCATTGAGCTGTCGCAGCAAAGGCTGGCCCAGTTCGCTGACAGGCAGCATCGGCAGGTCGTGGCTGACGCGCTGTTGCAGTTCTTTGAAATCCTTCAGCAAGGCCGGTACGTCGACCTCGCGATCGTGTTCGGCAGCGATCCACAGCGCCGCTTCGAACAGTGCCGGCGGTGAGCGGTGCAGACAATCAAAAAAAGCTTGGCGCGGTTTCATCAAACTCTCCGGGCTATGTTCCCGTTTTAATCCTGCCATGGGTTTTCGTCCAGCCTCGGGCAGAGGCGGTAACAGGTTATGCCGAAATAGACTGACAACCCCGGCGACTTATTCCGGCGTGCTCCAGCAAATTTTGACCGCACGCCTATACTGGCGAAACAAACAAAAGTGATTCGGGAGCCTTTCGATGTTTGCTCTCATGCAAAGCTCCCGCCTTGAATCGCTGCACCTAAGCGTAGACCCGGCAACCGGGTTGAAGGCGGTGATTGCCATTCATTGCAGTCGTCCGGGGCCCGCCCTGGGGGGCTGTCGTTATCTTGCCTACCCCGACGACGAAAGTGCCGTGGCTGACGCTGTGCGCCTGGCCCAGGGCATGAGCTACAAGGCGGCATTGGCCGGCTTGCCCGTCGGCGGCGGGGCGGCGGTGATCATGCGCCCGGCCCATGTCGAGAGTCGGGCGGCGTTGTTCGAAGCCTTTGGTCGCTGTATCGAGCAGTTGGACGGTCGCTATATCACAGCCATCGACAGCGGCACGTCGGTGGCCGATATGGATTGCATCGCCCAGCAGACTCGCCACGTCACCAGCACCACCGCCTCGGGAGACCCCGCCCCCCACGCGGCAATGGGGGTATTTGCCGGCATCCGTGCCACTGCCATGGCCCGTCTGGGCAGCGATAACCTCGAAAGCCTGCGGGTGGCGATCCAGGGCCTGGGCAATGTCGGTTATGCCCTGGCCGAACAACTGCACGCGGCGGGTGCCGAGCTGCTGGTCAGCGACATCGACCCTGGCAAGGTGCAATTGGCGATGGAGCAACTGGGCGCTCATCCGATCGCCAACGACGCGTTGCTCAGCACCCCCTGCGACATCCTTGCTCCTTGCGGGCTGGGCGGGGTGCTCAACAGCCAAAGCGTGGCGCAACTGCGCTGCTCGGCCGTTGCCGGCTCGGCCCATAATCAGTTGAGCAACCTGCAGGTGGCCGACCAATTGGAAAGACGTGGAATCCTCTATGCGCCGGACTATGTGATCAACTCCGGCGGCCTGATCTACGTCGCCCTGAAGCATCGCGGAGAAGAACTGTCGACGATCACCGCGCACTTGTCGAAGATCGGTGCCCGGCTCACAGAGGTCTTTGCCCACGCCCAGGCGGAGAAGCGCTCACCGGCCCGGGTGGCCGATGAGCTGGCGGAGCGTTTGCTGTACCGTTAAACATCAAAGTGCCCAGAGCTTGCTCCTGCCGGGCTGCGCAGAAGCTGTGTAGGAACTGTGTAGGAGCTGTGTAGGAACT